>NZ_CP026031.1:2621666-3277083 GCF_003726095.1 Niallia circulans | reverse complement strand
GTTATCTGGATTAGCAGCTGGTGTAGCAGGAGCGTTAATGTATGAAAAAGTAAGTGATGGGATTTTCTTCGAAGTAGGCGGAACAAGTGTTGATATATCCGTGATAAAAAATGGAAAAGTTATGATTAAATATGCTCAAGTTGGTGGACATAAAACTTATTTAAGATCACTTGATGTTCGTACACTCGCTGTAGCTGGGGGCAGTATGATTCGGGTCAAGGAAAATAAAATTGTCGATGTAGGACCACGTAGTGCGCATATTGCAGGATTAGAATATGAATGCTTCTGTGATAAAGATAACTTAGCAAACCCGTCCATTACATTTGTATCTCCTCGAGAGGGGGATCCAAATGAATATGTAATTATCGAAAGTGCTTCTGGACACAAATATTCATATACATTGGCTGGCGCAGCTAACTTGTTAGGCTATGTTCCGAATGGAGATTATGCCTTTGCTAAGGAAGAAAGTAATAAAATCGCATGGGATACTCTAGGGGAATATTTAGGGATTACTGGTAAAGAAGCAGCTGAACAAGTACTGAAATTGGCTATAGATAAATTAGATCCAGTAATTAATCAATTAATTGATGAGTATGAAATGGATAGAAATTTTATTACATTAGTTGGGGGAGGCGGTTCCGGTGCCATTGTTGTACCTGCACTAGCTAAATACTTTAATTACAAATGGAAATTAGCGAAAAATGCTCCCTATATATCAACAATTGGTGTAGCTTTAGCAATGGTGCGGGAGCAAATTGAACGTTCTATCACAAATCCCGATGACCAAGATATTAAGAAAATACGTGCAGATGTAATGGAAAAAATTATTAAATCAGGTGCTAAGGAAGAGACTGTCGAAGTAAATATTGAAATCGACTCTCAAAGAAATATCGTTCGTGCTGTAGCTACAGGTGCTACAGAGCTTCGTCAAAAAAACCTAGGCGCTACAGATGTAACTGAAAATGATTTAAAGAGAATCACTTCTGAAGCAATGGGGATAGAACCAACAAATGTTAGGTATATTGCTAATGTAGGTCGTTGGAATTTGATGGATGCCATCGTTATTAAGAAAAGATTTTTCTTTAAGGCAAAACAGACTAATGTTTGTTTAATAGATAGAGAAGGTGTAATTCGATTCAAACATAGCAATGCTCATTATTTGAAATTCCAAAAGTCACAATCAGATACTGATTTCTTAACATTTATTGATGAGCATACAATTTATTCAGATGCAAATGCAACAATCCCAAAAGTTTTTCTTTTTTATAAAGAAAAAATGTTGGATTTAACAGGAATGCAAACGATAGAACAATTGACTTCGATTATGGAACTTGAAACGGAGAATCTGACTCCAAATGATGAAATCATTGCAGTTGCGTACAAATAGGAGTGAATAAAATGGATTATTTCACAGATGAATTCCTTGCTTTTCTAGAATTAAAACAAGATATGCTCTTTCATAAAATACCAGAAAAAAAAATCCCTTATTATGTTCGAGAATCATTGAAAATCGGTAAAGTCATGTCCGGAAAGTTCAAAGGAAATATGATCAATCCATTATATTCAACAAGTAATATTTTGATTCAAATGGAAGAAAATGACGGAGCTTTTTTTAAAGTACAGCTAAGGGCACAGTTCGAAACGGATCGTAAAGGAAATAATTTGGTATTATTATATCGTAAATCGATTGAGGAGCTTGCTCGTGTAAATGGACTTAGTTATGATGAAATGGTAGAAATTGTATTGGTACATGAGTTTTTTCACTTTCTAGAAGGTAAGCAAATTAAGCATGTTGCAGAGCAACTGGAAACGATTGACTCATATACACTGCTTAACCTCGTAAGAAAGGCACATGTACAAAGAGCGAGTGAGATCGCAGCTAATGCTTTTGCAAAGGAATTCCTAGGGTTAAAATATCTACCAAACTTTTATGATTACCAATATTTATTAGAAACCAATAAAATGAATCCTCAAGAACTAGAGGAGGAATATCAAGAATATTTAAGAGTTTTCAAAACAACTGAAAGGCATTCAGTTGAGGAAAACTATCCAATCAATCCATTTTAATTTATTTGAAGGCATCCAAAAGCCAAGAAATAGCTTGTCGACAAAAAGATATTGGAGAAGTAAAAATGCATTTTCATGCGTTGCTTGGAGTGGAGGGGGTGAGACTCCTGTGGGATTAGCGAGACAGTCTGAGACCCTGCAGGCTGTAAGCCGAACGGCTCAGCGCGAGCCCCATGGAAAGCGAGCCCCCGGAGCGGAAAGTAACGTCTAAATTCAAAGAGATTAATAAATATACTTTACTCAAACTTCTATTTCCAAAATACAGGAGTTTGTCTACAGTCTGAGCCAAGAAAGTTGTTATAACAATTTTCTTGGCTTTTACTTTAATCAGGAGTTTACTTTAAAGCTACTTTCCGGTCAATTCCTGTATCATCAAAACCAGGAGTGTAGGAAAGTTGGAAAATAGATTACTAGGAAGTATTGAAGCTAGTGGCACGAAATTTGTTTGCGTAGATGGAAAACAGAAAATTGAGAGAAAGGATTAAATCTAGTCCCAATGTTAAAAAGTGAAGTAGATTGCTCTATGTACTTAAAGACTATGGAAGTGCAACGATTGGAAATTTTACCTTAGCTCAAAAGGTATGTAAAAAATGAAGGGGAAACCCTCTTTTTTATGAGGATAATTCTAGAATTATTTCAAAGATAAAGATTGAGGTATATTTTAGTCAGAGGTTTAGTACTACATAGCTACCCTATAAAAATAGGGGACCTATTTTTATAAGGTGATGCGTACTGAAATGGGATCGTTTGTTACCATTCATAAATAGCAGAGTCAGCAGACTGAAATGAATTAATGATCATATCACTGCTTAGCTTTCTTTGCCGTAGCCCACGATTATCCCGTAGAATTGTTGCGTAAATTATATCGAAAACAAGAGAAATCATAGGTGAATTTGTTATCACTAAGGAATTATTAGATGTTACAGGATCTGGTGTTATGAATTTAATATTTATTAAATCATTTGTTTTTGGATTATCATTGCTAGTAATTAATATTACTTTTACATCCTTCTTTTTAATTTTAGTAAGGAAAGGGATGATATCTTTACTAATTACTGATGGGACAACTGCGATAAGAATAGAGTCACTATTCATATTTTCAATAGCTAATTGTGCTTCCAGATTTTCCTTTAAGATGGTCACATCTAAGCCAATTTGCTTCAATTTAAATGCAAATTCTTCACTAATAAATGAAGTATTGTAAACAGATAGAATAAAGATTTTTCTTGATAACGTTAACAATGATGCAGCATCTTCAACATCTTTCGTATTTAATAGTGCACAGGTATTCGTTAACATTTTTTGATAATCTAATGTAATGTATTCAAGAAGGTTGGATTCATTAATTTCTTCTTCTTTTAACTTCTCTATCTGAGTATTACTTTGAGCGAGAGAAATCTTAAACTTGTTAAATCCCTTATATCCAATTTTTTTGCAAAATCTATTAATACTCGCTTCAGAGGTATTGGTTTTTTTTGCTAGATTGGTAATTGTATTGGTAATAACATAATCTGGATTTTCGATAACAAATTGGCCGATATCATACTCACTAGCAGTAAAAGTAGATTCAAGTGATTTTATCTTTAATAATACTGCTGATTGCATAACTTCACCTCGTTCCTTAGTAATAGTATAGCAATAAAATTAATCAATTTCATTTGAATAAATAATTAAAATGAAAATTGGAGATAAAACAACAATTATTGATTCTAATGTTTCATAACACTATTTATTTTTTACCTATACAGCATATTTTAAACGGATCTGTTCATTCTCTATAAGTATCAAATAATATGGGTAACTAGTCTACCAACACTCACAAGGGGAAAATAGTGTCGGCGAATAAATGGTAACTAAGTCAAAGGAAAAATTTTTAGATAAAGGGTAAACTTTATTTACGGTCGTTTCAAATATTGTGGTTTCTAATTGAAAATTCACTCCATATCAAGCAAGTAGTATTAAGCTATTTTTAACACGTGCTGTGTAGGGGAAAAGTGCCTATTCCTGTATTGGAAATCAGCATATTTTATGGATCGTATAGATTTTTGTGATAGAATTGTGACTGCTAAGATACGGTCATAAGCATTAAGGAAATAAATTGAAAAATCAGATGGCATCTATTTCATTTATCAAAACCATCTAAAAATAAAAAAACTTAGGGGGGAACAAATTTGAAAAAGGGGGTAGTTATCCTATTAGCTATTGTTGTTTTTGCCATGATATTAATATATGGTTTTATGCATATGACAGGGCAAACGGAGCATAAAAGGATAGAATCAAAAATAAAACAAGGGCAGGGAACTGGAAACCAATCCATTTATGTTTCTCCAACAGGAAATGATCGAAATGATGGAAGTAAGGAACATCCCTTTCAAACATTAAAAAAGGCGACAGATAAAGCGGTAGCAGGAACAACTGTTTATATACGTGAGGGTATTTACAAAGAACCGCTCACGGTTAAACATAGCGGAAAAAAAGAACTTCCGATTGTCTTTCAAGCCTATGACCAAGAGGAAGTAATAATTAGCGGTGTGGAGATGGAAGAAAAAGAAGAGGAGACATCTCTCATAACCATTCAGAATAAAAATTATGTTTCTATTAAAGGATTAATAATGGAAGACTTATCTACTAGTCTTGCTGATGAAACAGTAATGGGAATATATATAGCAGGGTCAAGCAGTCATATTGTGATAGAGAACAATGTAGTAAGAAAAATCAGCACCATGAACGAGGATGGGAATGCACATGGAATAGCAGTTTATGGAACAGAGGGAATTAAGAATATTGTCATTCGCAATAATGTGGTCCAAGATTTAAAGCTTGGAGCAAGTGAAGCACTTGTCTTAAATGGTAATATAGACGGATTTATCATTGAAGGGAATACAGTTCGTAATAATGATAATATTGGCATTGATCTAATTGGATACGAAGGCACGGGAAAAAAGGATGACTTCACCCGTAATGGAATGATCAGAAATAATATAGTATATAATAATTCTTCATTTGGTAATCCCGCTTATGGAGATGATTATAGTGCAGCGGGGATATATGTAGATGGCGGCAAAAATATAAAAGTGAAAGCTAATACGATTTATCTTAATGACCTTGGGATTGAGGCAACATCTGAGCATCGAAAGAAGTATGCAGATAATATTGAGATTACCCACAACATAGTTTATGAAAATGTTTATACCGGTATATCTATTGGGGGATATGACGAAGAGCGTGGCGGTACTACCAACACTATTATTGCAAAAAATATTCTCTATCAAAATGATACAAAGGGGTTAGAGGGGGGACAGCTGCTTTTGCAATATGATACGAAAAAGAATACCATCCAACAAAATATTATGACAAGTAGTTCTTCACAGTTATTTATCGTTAATGAATTTCAAAAAAATGTAGATAATCGACTAGTGAAAAATATTTATCATAAAGAAGAGAACAAACAGGGAAGATGGATCTGGAAAGAAGAAGAATATACAGATTTTATAGATTTTAAAGAAGCCTCCAACAGTGATAAGCAATCCATGTATATTGATCCAAAATATAAGAATCCCTTAAAGCATGACTTTGACTTGAAACCAAATTCCCCTGTTTACGATATTTTGAGTGAATGAGTAAGAAAGCAGGGGGGCTTCTGCTTTCCTTTTGTTTTATTGATTCCCATTTTATTCTAAGTGCTTTTTTGAACTACAGCTGACTGCTTGTGAAAGAATATGCACTTGGTTTTACACTCAATACCATTCAGAATGAAATTATACCTTTAAATAAAATAGTAATTTTGCAGTATATATAGCTAAAGTAAATGCAATCAGTCAGTAATATATGTAAGCAAGCAAACATTAAAGTTATGTAACGAATACAAATGAAATGGGGGCTTAAATAGTTGAAAACCATTTTTTTATTGAACTAGGGTTCTGACTTAGAACATGAAAGAATAGATACTTTAGTCAAAGAAATGTTAATGGCATTTAGGAACCTTGGATATGATAAAATCAACAAAAATATTCCTAAGAATTCAGATGTAAAATTAATCATAGATACTTTTGACATTAATAAAGAGAAACATATAGAAAACCTATATTAGCTAGAAGAGTTTTATATAACAGATAAGCAGTTTGAAAGATTTAAAGAAGAATTTACAAAGTTTAATGGACAGCATCTATATTGCAGGCCGAATCACAGAGGACATTACTATATACATATTAATAATATAGAATATACTGCACGATCGTTCGTTACAATTGACAATAAAGAAATTATACTAATAGATGATGAATCAACTGATAATGAGAAATTAAGAAGAAAGGTTTATCATTTACCTGAAAATTTTCAGTCACTTGAAATATCGCTAGATAAAGTACCCAACTACGAAGATAGAGAAAAAATAGTTCAAAAATGGATAAGCAAAATTATAAATTTTTAATAAAAAGGAATCTTATTTATTATTGTAATTCCTTTTAAAATAATGAATTCTCCTAGAAACTACCCTATTAAAACCATAAAAAATTTTCATTATTTTTGATAAACTTATAGTTGAATTGGAGGTTAGATGAGTATGAATGTAACGGAATTTCAGCAATGGGTAAAGGATTATTATGAAGGCAGAGGCTGGTCTGATCTAGACATATTTATTCGAATTGGCTTTTTAGCAGAAGAAACAGGTGAGGTAGCACGCGCTATAAGAGCTCTTGAAATTGGTAGAGACAGGCCAGATGAAGTAGTAGGCTCATATGAGGAAAATAAACAAGAGTTAACGGAAGAACTAGGTGATGTGCTGGGTAATTTAATAGTAATTGCCAACAAGTACAATATTCCACTAGAAGAAGTGTTTCAGTCACATAAAAAGAAACTATCTGATCGTTATTCAAAAGCTTAGCAAAAATAGTAAGTTTCACTTAAGGGGGACAATTCCAGTCTTCTTATGTCCCCCTTATCACTAGATCCCCTGTATAAATTTTTCTGATCGCAGGAAATTCTTTACCAGCAAGTCGATCTAATAAACAGTTAATTAAATCTTCAATCATCCGTTTAGTCTGATTTTGGATGCTAGATAAGGCAGGAGAGGTTGTCAGACAAATTGGGTGGTTGTCAAAACCAATGATGGAGAAATCCTTTGGCACAGAAACTCCATGTTTTTTTGCTGCTGACAATAGCCCGGCTGCTAAGAAATCACTGCCTGCAAGTATGCCATCATAATCAAAACGACCTGAAAACATTTCATCTCCTAGTCGTATTCCTTCTTCAATCGTAGAGTGTCCACTTACTTTCTGATGAATGCCACATGTTTTATTTAAGTCAAGATGCGCTTGCTGAAATCCATCCCATCTTTGCCGCTGAAGTGGCGTTTCTTCTTTATCCGCACAAAATAATAGGTTGCGGCGTCCTTCCTTCAGCAGGAGTTGGGTAGCATAATAAATGGCTTCTCTTTCATCAAGTGAAAAGACATCTAAATATGTTGTTTGGAGTGGCTCATTGCAAATAAGCAATAGTTTTTCTCTCGTTCGCTGCCTAATTTTCTTCTCGTCCAATAAAGTATGGGTGATAATTACTGCATCCAGTTCATTTTCTGCTAACTTATCATAAATGTCATATTCCTCCTCAATAGAATAAAAGGTTTGAAAAACGACAATCTTATAGCCAGCTTTTCTGCATTTTGCTGTAATCATGCTAACAAGTGGACTAAAATATGGGTGGTCAAGGTCAGGAATCGTCACACCAATTGTTTTGGTTGACTGTTTTCTAAGGTTAACGCCTTGTGCATTTCGCACAAACGACAACTTCTCAATCGCTTCCATCACTCTTCTTCGACTGTCTTCTGAAACATGAGGATGGTTATTGATCACGCGTGATACCGTAGACTTAGAAACAACGCTAAGCCGGGCTATATCTAGAATGGTAGCCATTTTATTATTCACCTCAAAAAGATTTGACCTGGGAACGTTCCCTGCGCTTCAAACCTTGGAACAGAGTTATGGGAAATCAATCAACAGGGAGAATTTTCACAGAATCAAGAGTGGGTGGAAGGAATCAAAAGGTCAGGATTTAACCATAGAGTGGTGGAAGAGCTTATTAATGAGTTAAAACAGGTATATGGGATTCAGCTGAAAGCACGAACACAGTTTGGGCAAAAACAGTTTAAAATGAATTATTATTATTTTATAGAAGATAGTGCGAGGGTTAAGTACGATCTTCCTATCATCAAACAATTAGCACAAAATAGTGGAATGAGCATTAATATTAACCGATGCAATCCATTAGCAGGGGATCCTGCAAATGCCTTTGATGTAGACTTTATTCCGCTAAATACAGGGAAACGTGCAGTAGCCGATTTCGTAATGAAACAGTTTAAGATTTCCGTGGCAAACACATTTGCGTTCGGGGATAGCGGGAATGATATCGAGATGCTTAAAGCTGTTGA
Organism: Niallia circulans; assembly: GCF_003726095.1. NCBI lineage: Bacteria > Bacillati > Bacillota > Bacilli > Caryophanales > Bacillaceae > Niallia > Niallia circulans. Next base: position 3,268,592 of record NZ_CP026031.1, on the reverse strand, counting down.
ACATGGCTATTTATTGAATAATGCCACCGAAGAAGCAAAACAATTGCATAATAGGATAACCCCAGAACCTTATGCCAAAGGGATTAAAAATGTTTGTATGCTACACTTTTAAAGGGAAATTACAGTTTTTTAAATCCAGCTGCCAATAAGGTATCTGGATTTTTTTCTGGAAAGGGAAAGTGCATTTAATTTAATTTTTGGATTGGATATTCCCTTCCCTCATATTTTGCGCTTTGATTCTTGTTGACACTCCATTTCTTTGTTCCTTATTATAGAAATAATAACGGAAAAATAGCAGAAATTAGAAAGGTGGTGCAAATTTGAAAGTAATTAAAGTTTTCAATAACAATATTATTAGTGTCATCAATAATCAGAACAAAGAATTAATGATAATGGGAAGAGGAATTGGATTTCAGGTAAAACCTGGAGATCTGGTCAATAAGAAAAAAATTGAAAAAATTTATACACTAGACAGCAAAGAAGTGTCGGAAAAATTTAAAACCCTGCTTCGTGAAGTTCCGATTGAAGTAATGGAAGTATGTGAAGAGATCATCCTTTATGCGAAAACGGTATATCATAAGAAATTAAATGATATTATTTATGTTGCTTTGACCGACCATATTAATTTTGCGATCCAACGAAAAAAGGATGGCTATGAAATTAAAAATGCTCTCATGTGGGAAACGAAGAAATTATATAAAGATGAGTTTGCTATTGGGGTGGAGGCTATTAAGATGATAAAGGAAAGACTTGGGATTGAGCTTCCTGAGGATGAAGCTGGTTTTATAGCTCTTCATATTCTAAATGCAGAGTTGAATGATGATATCACCAATATTATGTCTATTACCAAAGTCATTCAAGAACTTTTAACGATTGTAAAATATCATTTTAAGATAGACTTTGATGAGGAGTCGTTAAATTATTTTCGTTTTATCACGCACCTAAAGTTTTTTGCCCAAAGAATGCTCACTCGCACTTATATGGATAATGATGATGATGATTTATTTAATATCGTAAAAGAAAAACATCCAAAAGCCTTTTCCTGTTCGGTAAAAATTAATGATTATCTTAAAAAAGAGTATCATTATGCACCAACCAATGAAGAACTGCTTTATTTAACGATTCATATTGAAAGAGTGTGTCAGCGTTAAATTGTTCAAAATTTACATTTATCAAAAAAGAAAGGGTTTACATTTTAGTGGATTTATATTATATTGAAGGCAACAGCAAAATATCAGACCGTAATAGGGTTGTTACTGGTAAAGCAGGCAAAACCTAAGTCACTTATAATATGAGGCTCATGTCTTATATTGTAAGAGATTTAGGTTTTTTTGTTTTTCATGATTCGACACGATTTGAAAATTTTGCTAAATAATACATGTTGGAGGTGTACCATCATGAAATATGAACAACTAGCAAAAGACATAATACAAAATGTCGGCGGGAAAGAGAATGTAAAGAGCGTAACCCATTGTATTACACGTTTACGTTTTAAGTTGAAAGATGAAAGTAAGGCAAACACAGAGGTATTAAAAGACATGGATGAAATTGTAACCGTTATCAAAAGCGGTGGACAATACCAAGTGGTAATTGGAAATCATGTGCCAGATGTCTACAAAGATGTTGTGGCAGCAGGCGGATTTTCATCATCAGCCCCAGTAGATCCAGAGGATGAAAACCAAGAAAAACAAAGCTTGTTCAATCGCTTTATTGATATTATCTCAAATATTTTCTCCCCAGTTTTAGGTTTGCTAGCTGCAACAGGTATTATCAAAGGTTTTAATGCATTATTCGTGGCATTTGGCTGGATCAGTAATGTACCAGTAAATGCTCAGACAGGGGCAGTGGAGTCTACCTATGGAATCTATGCCTTATTAAATGCGATAGGCGATGGTTTCTTCGTATTTTTGCCAATCTTCTTAGGTTATACGGCAATGAAAAAGTTTGGCGGAACACCTATGTTAGGGATGGCTATCGCTACAGCTTTGGTACACCCAACTCTTGTGGATATCAAAGCGCTTGATCCAATTATGACAGTTTTTCAAGGAACACTATTTGAATCACCAATTCAAATCGAATTTTTAGGAATTCCCGTTGTTCTAATGACTTATACATCTAGTGTTATTCCGATTATCTTAGCAACATATTTTGCGGCAAAAGTAGAAAAATGGTTAGCAAAGGTCATGCCAGCGGTGGTAAAAAGCTTTTTTGTTCCACTATTCACCTTGTTATTGATTGTCCCACTAACATTCTTAATTATTGGACCTGTATCAACATGGGCATCAAATCTTCTTGGTCAAGGAACTTTATGGATTTATGAAACTGTTCCAGCTATTGCAGGTTTGGTCATGGGTGGTTTTTGGCAAGTATTTGTTATCTTTGGTCTTCACTGGGGATTTGCTCCAATCGGTTACAATAACTACCCCGTATTAGGCTATGATAATTTCTTGATAATGGCATTTGCAGCATCGTTCGCGCAAATTGGTGCCGTCTTAGCTGTTATGCTTCTTACTAAAAATAAAAAGGTAAAATCATTAAGTGTTCCAGCCTTTATTTCTGGTATCTTTGGTGTAACAGAACCAGCAATTTATGGGGTGACACTACCACTTAAAAAGCCGTTTATTATCAGTTGCATAGGCGCAGGTATAGGTGGGGCAATCATTGCGGTCATGAATGCAAAATCATATTCTCCAGGTCCACTAGGAATTTTCAAAATTCCTACATTGATCAACCCGGAAAATGGTGTGGATTCATCCTTTTGGGGTGCGATGATTGCGATTGGTGTTGCATTTGTATTATCATTCGTTCTTACATTATTGTTTGGTGGTATTAATAAACAAGTAAAAGAAGTGGTTAGTGAAGGGAAAGAATTAATGAAAGGAGTAAGAAATGAAGAAATAGTTAGCCCGATTTCTGGTGAACTAATCTCTCTGAAAGAAATTCCTGATCAAGTTTTTGCTTCCGAATCAATGGGGAAAGGCGTTGGCATTATCCCTTCAGCAGGGCGGGCTGTATCTCCAGTAAACGGTATTGTTACGACTCTTTTCAAAACAAAGCATGCCATCGGAATTACATCTGACAATGGGGCAGAAATCTTAATTCATATTGGAATGGATACAGTCCAGCTGGAGGGTAAATACTTCACAGCACATGTAAAACAAGGAGATAAAGTGAGTGCTGGTGACTTGTTATTAGAATTTGATATGGAAAAAATTAGAGAAGAAGGATACAATCTGATTACTCCTGTTATTATTACAAACAGTGCAGATTATAAACAAATCGATACGATAAAGGAAAGGACAGTAAGTGAAAAGCAAGTTGTCATTACGGCTGTTTAATCAATATTGTCCAGAATAAAAAAATTAAGCGTTTTCTAAGTTGGTGCAGCTGACATTAGCTAGATGGTAGTAGCGATTTTGTTAGAAGCGTTTCCTAAAGCTAATGTTTTAACGGAAGAAATTTAACTATTGATTAGAAATACTAATAAATAAGAAGAGGGAAGGTCACCATATGAGGGGAACCTTCCTTTTTCTAATCGTGCGGGAATAGTGGACAAATTTCCTCAATAACAAGTGCGTTCTTACCGCTCCATATAAAATAAACACTTTTATCCATTTTAAGGGGGCATATCTCCTTAAACAAAATCTAAATAAAATCAGTCTGAATCAATCTTTAAATTTGTATCCACCTTTGAAAAAATAAAATGCGTTACAGTGTGAGCAAAAGGATTTACATCTTCAATAAATTGTTCTGCTTTGGCAAATGTATCGAATTGCATTTTTAGCATATAGCAGGCATTTCCAGCAATTCTGTAACAAAACTCTACATTTGGCTGCTCCTCAATATACCTTTTAAAAGAATTATAATCACCATTTTTGACTGTTGCTTCAATAATACATTGAATAGGAAGTCCAAGTTTACTGTAATCCACTTCTAAAGTATACCTTTTGATTATTCCAAATGACTCCATTTGCCTTACGCGTTCTGTTACAGACGGAGAAGATAAATTAATTCTTCTTCCAAGTTCACTCATCGATAATCGACTATTTTGGTTTAATTCATCGATTATTTTCTTATCAATTGAATCTATTTTCATTTTTAATAAAAAACCTCCATATTTGTTAAGATTGTAAAGTGTATCTATAAAAAATGTGTCATTTTTAATGGGATCCTTTCATAATCTCCAGTAAAATTAATTCTACAAGGAGGTAGTAAGGATGGCAAGAATTAATGAATCAAAAAACGGTGAAACCCCTTTTCAAAGACTCTTAGGATATAATCTAGATGTCTTAAATGGATGGAATCAATTAGGAGATGTGTTAGAAAAAGATTTGAATTTATCATCCTATCTAAAAGAACAAGTAAGAAGAACCTTAGCACAAAGCAATGGGTGTGAATATTGCAAGGCAAAGGGAAAACCTGAACCCCACTTGTTCGATGAAAAAACGTCGATTGCAGTAGGGTTTGCAGAAGCCTTTTTGAAGCAAAAAAGGGATATTTCAGATGCCCAATTCAATATAGTGAAAGAGTATCTTTCAGAAGCGGAAATCAGTGAGCTTATTGCGTTTATCACCTTTACTACCGCCTCCCAATATTTTGGCGCAATAATGAAATTAGAGCCTAAGACAACTTAATAAATTCAGAGGGACGGTTCGGCCGTTTAATTAATGGCAAGAAGATTGGAGATAAATAGAAATAAAGATAGAGAAACATACCGCAAAAGGGGATTTTTATTATAAGCAATTAAGGTATTACCAGGCTCTAAGTAATAGATTGGTAAAAATTTGTTTACAGTTATGTCTGGCAGCCGATAACAAGAAGAGGTGGTGAAAAAAATGGATATTGCTGCATTATCAATAGGAATGAAGCAAGCAAGCTTATCGCAAAATGTCGGCATAGCTTTAACAAAAAAGGCAATGGATACCGCTGAACAGAATAATGATCAATTACTAAAAATGCTAGAAGCCCCCCATCCCACACTAGGGAAATCAATTGATCTTTCGGTTTGATATTGGTATCCACGCCAAGCAGGTGAGGGCAAGGAAAAGGAACCATTTTCATGGTTCTTTTTTCTTTGTAGGTCAATTGTATCTTTATTATATATATCTATCTTTTTTCTTTTTTGGAAAAATTTATGAAAATTACTTAAATAAAAAAATGGATAATTGATAAAAAAGGGTTCCACGTCTTGGTTTAAGTAAATTTATAAAAACAAGGAACAATAGTATAACGCAAGAAGCTTTTAGTGAGTTAATCCAACTCTCTGAAGCTTCTTTTTTCTGAAACAAACTATTTTATTGGTGGGGTGTTATAGATTTAAAATTGCTTTCAAAGGATTTATTTTAGCGATTATTTTTTTGTTAGCGATTCCACAAAACATATTGACACTGCAAATAAGGGGTGATATTATGTATCGGAATTAATCACATATATGATTTTACATCACATATGTGATGTAAAAGAAGGAGAGGATTGGATGTCAGTTAAATCTGCCGAAAGGGTTCTGCGAATTTTTGAACTACTTGCCCATTATCCGGATGGGTTATCAATTAAAGAAATTAGTGAGAAACTTTCATTCCCGCAAAGTAGTACATCTAATCTCGTGGCAACGCTTTTGGAACAGAATTATCTAAGTATAGATGTATTGAAGCGATTTAAATTAGGAGCAAAATTAGTTCACATTGGTACGCTTGCTATGGAAAATATGGATATATCTATCCAAGCTAAGCCATATTTGCAAAAATTAATGGAAAATGTTCAAGAGACTGTATTTATGGCAACGCTTGCTAAGAATGAATTAGTTTATGTCCAAAAAATAAACAGCAATCGCTCCATCCGTACAACTGCCCAAACTGGCTATCGTAAACCATTGTATAGCACGGGGTTGGGGAAGACCTTTTTAGCTAATATGTCAGAAGAAGAGAGAAAGCGGATTTTAGACCAGATTGAACTTGTTCCGATTACAGAGAAAACGGTGACAGACAGAGCGGAATTAGAAAAAGAGCTTTATCAGTATTCGATGATTGGATATACGATTGATGATGAAGAAGGAGAAGATGGATTGTATTGTGTAGCGGCACCTGTATTTGGACCAGGACGCAAGCTGGAAGCAGCAATAAGTGTAGCAGGCCCAAGGGAAAGAATGCTTAAACAAAAAGAAGAAGTAGTAGAAAGAGTTCTTTGGACAGCGAAGAAAATATCGGAAAGCATGGGGTATATTTTATCCCACACTTAACGGACAGTAAGACTCAACCTTAAGGTTATGAGACTTCGGGGGGGATTTGTTGCAATCGACTATTCATAAAGTTCCGAATGTTCAATTAACTTTCAGTGGGATGTAGCCCCAAACTGATGGAAGTTTCACTTTATAAGAAACGAGGCGAAGAGATGGATGTTATTAGCATCGGTGAGACGATGGTTTTATTTACACCTAACACACTCGGTAAAATCCGTTATGCAAATCAGTATACTTCAAGGATTGCCGGTGCTGAGACCAATACCTTGATTGGTTTAGCAAAACTAGGCCATCAGGCTGGCTGGATTAGCCGGCTTGGCCGAGATGAATTTGGCGAGATGATTTTAAATACAGTTCGAGGAGAAGGAGTAGACGTTAGCAAGGTAGTTATCGATGAAAAAGCACCAACAGGAATTCTCTTTAAAGAAATCTTGAATCAGGATGCTGTCAATATTTATTACTATCGCAAAGACTCAGCTGCAAGCAGGTTAGCGCCAGCTGATTTAGATAGAAACTATATAGCAAATGCGAAATACTTGTATCTTTCTGGAATTACTCCTGCCCTTAGTCTATCTTGCAGAAAAGCTGTGTTTGAGTCAATTAATATTGCAAAAGACAACGGGTTAAAAATAGTCTTTGATCCCAATATACGCAAAAAACTTTGGGATGATGAGGAAGCAAGAGAAGTCATTCTGGAGATAGGGGCGAAATCTGATATTGTCTTACCAGGTATAAGTGAATGCGAATTTTTATTTGGCACGAGGGAATATGAGAAAGCCATTCGATCCTTTCACGAGATGGGTGTGGAAACAGTAATTATTAAACTTGGAGAGAAGGGTGCCTATTACTCTACTACTGATAGCAAAGGATATATTGATAGTTATCCAGTAAAAACAGTAATTGATCCAGTAGGTGCAGGAGATGGATTTGCTGCAGGCGTCCTGTCTGGGCTGCTTGATAAATTAACTATCAGTGAAGCAGTAAAAAGAGGCTGTGCCATCGGGGCCATGGTTTGTTCTACTAATGGAGATATAGAGGGACTTCCTAGCAAAAGGGAATTAAATCAATTTTTTCAATCCGACTTAGTCGATGAAGTGAATAGATAATAGAAGGGAAGCGGTAATAAGATGAGTACACTTCAGAAAATTTTCGATCATAAATTAATTGCCATCATACGAGGGGCCGACCCTGAGGATACATTGAAAATTGTTAAGTCCTTATATGAAGGAGGAATAAGAGTAGTCGAAATTACGATGAATTCGCCGAAAGCGCTAACAGCCATTGAAAGGGCAGCCGACGAATTTGGAGACAGAATGGCGGTAGGCGCTGGTACGGTGTTAGATGCAGAGTCTGCGCGAAGTGCTCTGTTAGCTGGTGCTCGATTTATTTTATCCCCGACTTATAAAGAGGAAACCATCCGGATGACCAAAAGATATGGTGCAGTTAGCATTCCTGCTGCTTTCACTCCAACTGAAATTTTGGAAGCTTACGAGTCTGGAGGGGATATTATAAAAGTATTTCCAGCCACTGCTGTAGGTCCGAAGTTTATCAAGGATATTCATGGGCCATTGCCGCAAATACCATTGTTACCAACTGGCGGAGTGGATTTAACAAATGTGAAGGAATACTTAGAAGCCGGGGCTGCAGGATTGGGTATTGGTAGTTCGTTAGTAGACACAAGAAAGGAAATAACGGAACAATACTTACAAGAATTAACTGAAAAATCAAATAAATTTACGTTGTTAGCACAAAATTATTCATTATAAGGAGTGTTTTTTCTATGAAAATAACAGGCTATGAATTATTCACCGTACAACCACGTTGGTTATTCTTGAAAATCGAAACAGATGAAGGAATTGTTGGATGGGGAGAACCAGTAATTGAAGGGAAAGCGGCTACAGTCAAAGGGGCTGTAGAAGAATTAATGACGCATCTAATTGGGAAAGATCCATTAAGAATTGAAGATCACTGGAATGTCATGTATAGAGGAGGCTTTTATAGAGGCGGTCCGATTCTTATGAGTGCTATCGCTGGAATTGATCAAGCACTTTGGGATATAAAAGGAAAATACTATGATGCCCCAGTCTATCAATTATTAGGCGGAGCATGCCGTGATTCTATCAAGGTTTATTCATGGATTGGCGGAGATCGCCCGAGTGATACAGCAAGAGCGGCAAAAGAGTGTGTCGATAAAGGATTCCAAGCGATAAAGATGAATGCATCGGAAGAAATGCAATACATAGATTCCTATGAAAAGGTGAATAAAGTACTGGAAAACGTGGCAGCTATTCGTGCAGCTGTTGGCAAAAATATCGGGATTGGAATTGACTTTCATGGGCGTGTGCATAAACCAATGGCAAAAGTGCTAGCTAAAGCATTAGAAGAATTTAATCCAATGTTTATTGAAGAACCAGTATTACCAGAAAATAATGAAGCATTAAGAGAAATTGCGTTATTAACGGCTATCCCTATCGCAACAGGTGAACGTATGTTTTCGAGATGGGATTTCAAATCCTTATTAAGGGATGGATATGTTGATATTATCCAGCCAGATTTATCCCATGCGGGTGGAATCACGGAATGCAAAAAAATTATCAGTATGGCTGAAGCTTATGATGTAGCAGCTGCACCACACTGTCCATTAGGACCGATTGCATTAGCAGCTTGTTTACAAGTAGATGCAACAGCACATAATGCCGTCATTCAAGAACAGAGTCTAGGTATTCATTATAACCAAGGCAGTGATTTACTTGATTATTTAAAGGATCCAACAGTCTTTTCCTATGAAGATGGTTATGTGAAAATTCCGCAAGGACCTGGACTTGGAATTGAGGTTGATGAGGATGTTGTTCGTGAAATGGCGAAAACAGGTCATCAATGGCAAAATCCAGTATGGCGTCATCGTGATGGAAGCGTGGCAGAGTGGTAAGGATGCTGGTTGTACGGCAGGGAGAAACTCCCTGCCGTAGAAAGAAAAGGATCGATAGTGAAAAGGACGATAGGAGGACTAAGATATGAAGAACAAAGCAACAAAGGTTCGCTATAGTGTTGTGTTTATGTTATTTATAACGGTTATTATTAACTATATGGATCGAAGTAACATTTCGATTGCAGCTCCCTTTATTACAGAAGAGCTAGGATTAAGTTCCGTGACAATGGGTCTTATTTTTTCAGCTTTTGGTTGGACGTATTGCTTGCTTCAAATTCCAGGTGGCTGGATGTTGGATAAACTAGGGAACCGTAATACTCATGCAATTGGGATTGCAGGATTCTCCCTTATGACTTTACTCCAAGGATTTGCAAGCGGTTTCTTAGGATTGTTTATATTACGAGTAGGTTTAGGAGTGTTTGAGGCACCAGCATTCCCGACAAATAGTAAGGTTGCAGCTAGCTGGTTTCCGGAAAATGAACGTGCAAGAGCAATTTCCATTTACACGTCAGGTCAATTTATTGGACTAGCATTCCTAACACCAACCCTTATTTTCTTCCAACAAACGTTTGGATGGAGAGGCCTGTTTATTGTTACTGGTATTATTGGACTTGTGTGGGCCGTTCTTTGGTTCATTCTTTATCGCGATCCAAGCAAAAGTAAAAAAGTGAACAAGGCCGAACTTGATTACATTCAAGCTGGAGACGGCTTTGTTGATGCAGCTGCTGATAAAGCGGACAAACCGAAAATCGGAAAGAAAGATTTAGCAACCGTCTTAACAAGCAGAAAGCTTTGGGGAATTTATATTGGTCAATTTGCAGTTAGCTCTACCCTATGGTTTTTCTTAACTTGGTTCCCTACCTATTTAGTCGAGTATCGTGGCTTATCCTTTATTAAGACTGGATTTTTAGCATCCTTGCCCTTTATTGCCGCATTCATCGGGGTCCTTTCCGCAGGTTTCCTTTCCGACTTCCTTGTGAAAAAAGGAGTGTCTAGTAATAAAGCGAGAAAAACACCAATAATCGCAGGTTTAATCTTATCTACCTCCATTATCGGAGCCAATTACGTGGATAGTCCAACCTTAATTGTATTGTTCATGTCTATTGCCTTTTTTGGTAACGGTTTCGCCTCGATCACATGGGTATTCGTTTCTCTATTAGCACCAAAACGACTAATCGGCATTGCCGGCGGCGTCTTTAATTTTATTGGGGGAACAGCCTCCATTATTATTCCAATAGTCATTGGCTTCTTAGTAAAAGGAGGTAGCTTTGCGCCAGCCCTTACATTCATTGCCTGCATCGCATTAGTAGGCGCCTTATCTTATATATTCTTAGTAGGAAAAGTCGAACGCGTACCTGAACGAACAGACAATGACAAAATAATTAACATCTCTTAAGGAGCAGGGGATAGTTCCCCTGCTTCCTTTTTTAATTCTTCTATTATTGCTTATTGCTATTTTTTCCTAGTCCTCTATCCTCGCAACTTTACCTTTTGCGCCAACTGATGATAAATTTCTAAAACAGAAGGAAGATATCGAATGAAAAGCACCTCCTTCATCTATAAATTATCCCAATATTCAAATTTGTTCAAAGTATACAAAATATTATGAAAATATCCACAAAACTGCTAATGTTTATTTGCAAAGTAACCACTAATATAAATATTATGTTTATGTTAGTAAATATAACATCAGCTGTGATGGTGTGGCATAAAAAGTTAATTTTTGGATAAGTGTAAGGGGAAATTGTAGTTTTCTTAAAGGAGATGGGAAAAAATGTTACATAGAAGATATAGCGGTCATGCATTTGAAAAAAGGTTTTTACCTAGATTGACATCCAAAGAAATCAAGGAATTAGATAAGGAAAATGCACTTGTTATTTTGCCGATCGGTGCAGTAGAACAGCATGGACCACATTTGCCTGTTTATACAGATACATTAATAGGCGAAGGACTATTAGTGGAGGCATTAAATTTAATCCCAGATGAGGATGTTTGGGTTTTACCTTCCTTACCATATGGAAAGAGTACAGAGCATTTAGGGATGTCAGGAACGATAACATTATCGGCAGATACTTTACAGGCTGTCATTCGTGATATTGCGAAAAGTATACGAGAAAGCGGATTTAAAAAATTACTTCTGTTCAATACGCATGGAGGGAATCATGATCTTCTAAATATGATGGCAAGAGAAGTACGGATTGAAACAGGGATGAATGTCTTTCGACTAAACCCTGATTATTCGGTCATACATTCCCTTATTTCTGATAAGGAACAAAAGTATGGGATTCATGGAGGCGAGGTCGAGACGTCCATGGTGTTAGCGTTAAAAGAAGCATGGGTGGACATGGAACTTAGTCCAACAGAGTTTGTCCACTTACCTGAAGATACACAGCATTTATATTTGAAAGGAAACAGTTACTTTGCGTGGGTGATGAAGGATATATCGGAAACAGGAATTGCGGGAGATGCTGCTAGTGCGACCATTGAAAAAGGGGAACAGATTCTTCAATTAGTTAGTGAAAGCTTTGCCGGTGCTATTAAGGAAATGATTCGTTTCGATCTTCGTACAGTCAAAAGCACAATATAATTCGAAAACTCAGGAGGAGGTTCTGTATGCAAAATACCAATGTGATGGAAGGAAAAAAACTGCATCCTTTAAATGAAACGATTGTTCATCTCCAAAATGTTAATAAGGTTTATCCAAATGGGAAAACAGCCGTTCAAAATGTCAGTCTCGATATTGAACAAGGAGAGTTTGTATCCTTTGTAGGTCCATCGGGCTGTGGAAAATCAACGATCTTTAAAATGATTTCAGGATTGATTGAGCATACAGATGGAGAACTGACGATTCTAGGGAAGAGCCCTCATCAAGCTCAAAAGCAGAGCACAGATGTATCCTTCGTTTTTCAAGATGCTACTTTATTGCCTTGGAGAAATGTAATGGATAATATTTTACTTCCACTCGAATTCCAACAGATTCCAAAAAAGCGAAAAGAGGAAATGGCAGAAAAAGTATTGGAATTAGTAGGATTAAAGGATTTCCGCAAAGCTTTGCCAAGGGAATTATCTGGCGGCATGAAAATGAGGGTATCAATTGCCAGGGCGCTTGTGGCGAAACCGAAATTACTATTAATGGATGAACCCTTTGGCGCTTTAGATGAAATTACGAGACAAAACTTGCAAACAGAGTTGTTAAAAATATGGGGAAAGGAAAAAATGACCGTTCTATTCATTACCCATAATGTATTTGAGGCTGTGTATTTATCAACGAAAATTGCCGTAATGACCCCTAGTCCAGGAAAAATTGAAAATACAGTCGAAGTGGACTTACCCTTTCCGAGAAATGCTGAATTAAGAACTTCCCATCATTTTAGTGATATAGCAGCAAAGGTTTCTCATTATTTACAATTTTAATAGGTGGTGATTTTTATGTGGTTAGATAAATTAATAGAGTTAGTGGGAGAAGAGAAGGTCATTGTAAGTGATAACTTAAGAGAACGATTGTCTAAGGATTATTACTGGTATTCGCCCGTACTATTCGAAGAATTAAAGGATAAAGTAGCTGATTGTGTAGTAAAACCGACATCGATAGAAGAGATACGAGGGTTGGTAACTTTTGCAGTCGAAAATAAAGTACCTGTAACGATTAGAGGAGCTGGAACAGGTAACTATGGGCAGGCCATTCCCTTAAAAGGCGGGATTGTGCTCGATTTAACGAAAATGGATAAATTACTAGAATTAAAAGACGATACTGTCAAAGTACAGGCGGGAATGCGTCTTGGCGCATTAGAAAAAAACTTACGAAAACAAGGAAAAGAACTAAGGATTTATCCAAGCACTTTTATGACTGCGACAGTAGGCGGTTTCTTATGCGGAGGTTCAGGTGGAATTGGTTCCATTCGGTGGGGGAACTTATGGGATGGTAATATTCTAGGTGTGACGGTGATGACTTTTGAAGGCGAGCCGAGAATCTTTGAGGTAGTAGGAGAGGAAATAGAGGACTATATACATAATTACGGGACAACCGGGATTGTGTTAGAAGCTATTTTACCAGTGGAGGAGAAGCAAGAGTGGACCCAGCACATCATTTCCTTCCCGACCTTTAAAGAGGCGGTGAAATTTGGGGATGAGTTAGCCCATAAGGAAGAGATAATAAAACGTCTCGTATCTGTGTGTGAATGGCCGATTCCTTCTCACTTTCATTCGCTAAAAGATGTTCTTCATGAGGGGAAATCTATTACGATGCTAGAAATAGAGGAGTCCTGTTTGGATGCGTTACAAAGCTTAGTAGATAAATATAAAGGAAGCACGGATTTAATGATACCTGCTAACAACTATCATAAAGGTTTAAAGGTATCTGATTTTACATGGAATCATGCAACACTTTGGGCTCATAAGCATGGTGAGAATATGACATACCTTCAAGCCAGATTTAAAGTGGATCGTATTTTTGAACAGATGGATACATTGAGGGCGGAATTTGGAGAGGAGATTCAATTTCACTTTGAGTATATCAAGATAAAAGGAAAAATTACTCCTGCCTCCTTACCAGTCATACTCTATCAGTCAAAAGAAAGATTATATGAAATTATTGATTTCTGCCGAACGATAGAAGTGGAAATTAATGATCCACATACGTACTTACTTGGATTTGGCGGTTATAATCTGAAAATGGAAAAGATCTTAATGAAGAAACGAGAAAATGATCCTTTCGATTTACTAAATCCAGGTAAGATTCCGGTGAAACAAGAATCAGAGATTATTTAAAAGGAGGGATATTATGGAACAAGCATCACAAAAGGTTACCGAAGTGCAGATAATAGGAATAAAAACGGATAAAAAATGGACGAAAGCGTTTAGCGTTTGGATTCCCCCTTTGATTGTATTTGTATTGTTTATGCTCCTTTGGCAATACGGTACCGTGCTATTTCAAATACCACCCTATCTATTGCCGAAACCAACAGATATTCTTCAAGCTTCACTAGAGAACTGGGAGAACTTGCGAAATGCAGTGACTAAAACGATTACTGCTTCTATCATTGGATTTATTTTTAGTGTGATTGGGGGAGTCATTGCAGCAATATTAATGGCTAGTTCGAAAATGCTGGAAAGAAGCTTGTACCCTTACGCCATTCTTCTCCAGACGATTCCGATTGTCGCGATTGCCCCGATTATTGTTATCTGGTTCGGATCTGGAACAAATGCGATTGTCATTATTGCCTTTACGATTGGATTTTTTCCAATGCTGTCTAATACCTTAGTGGGTTTAAATGCAACAGATCGAGGAATGATTAATCTACTAACCTTGTACCAAGCGTCTAAATGGAAAATTATGTGGAAGGTCCGCATTCCTTTTGCCCTCCCTTATATTATGGCTGGGCTGAAAATCTCCTGTACCCTTGCTGTGGTTGGTGCAATTGTCGGAGAGTATATTGCGGGTATTGGCGGTGGAGACGGTGGGTTAGGCTATGCGATTACCGTTGCCTCTAGTCGCATGGAAACAGCCTACTTATTTGCCTGTGGAATTTCTGCGAGTATTTTAGGGATTGCCTTTTTCCTGTTGGTCAATCTATTGTCAAAATGGGTTTTAGGATCCTGGCATGAATCAGAAATGAAACGAGACAATTAATAGGTATGTGATTTTTTACTAGATAATCGTAAAGGGGGAAATTAGTGAATGAGGAAAATAAAATCATCCAAAAAAATTGGTGTGTTCATCACTGCCATGTCTATGTTGCTGCTTACGGCCTGTGGAGATGCGAAGGAATCAGGCGGAAGCTCTAAGGATGGAGAATTAATGAAAGCTAAATTAGTTACAAATTGGTTTGCTCAGCCGGAGCATGGTGGGAACTATGCCGCCTTAAAACAGGATTTCTATAAAGAAGAAGGACTTGATATGACGATTGAGCCAGGCGGTCCGCAAATTTCGTCTACACAAATAGTCGCTTCTGGCAAAGCCCAATTTGGTTATACGCAAGCAGAGGATGTTCTAATCGCCAGAGATAAAGGAATACCTTTAGTAGCAATTGGCGCAATTTTTCAAAAAAGTCCTCAAGTATTAATAGGGCATGAAGGTGCATTAAAGGATTTCAAAGATTTAGATGGTAAAACAGTATACACAGCACCAGGCAGTGGCTATTGGGAGTATATTAAGAAGGCAAATGACTTAGAAGTGAAGGATATGGCTTATACCGGATCATTGGCAACATTTATTGATGACCCTAATGCCGTCACACAAGGGTATGTTACTTCGGAGCCTTATGTTTTAGAGCAGGATGGAGTAAAAACAGACTACTTATTCATTCATGACTCTGGGTTTGAAACATATGCCAATGTTATTTTCACGACAGAAGATGTAATTAAAGATAATCCTGAATTGGTTCAATCCTTTATGAAGGCGACGACAAAAGGCTGGGAATATTACCGCGACCATTCAGACGAGATTAATCCCTTCTTAAAGGAGAAAAATCCTGATTTATCCATGGAATTAATGGATTATGGAGCGAAAGCGGAAGAAGAATTGATTTTTGGCGGGGATGCAAAAGAGCATGGATTTGGTTATATGTCTGATGAGCGCTGGACAATGCTCCAAGATGAGCTGCTGGATCTGGGCATTATTAAAAAGAAAGAAGATGTTTCAAAAATATTTACGAATAAATATTTAGGTGAATAAGATGAAAGATATTCAATTGATCAATGTTTCTTTGCCATTGCTGAATATAGAAAAGCTTTATACCATTGTGATTCAAAACGGCATGTATACAAAAGTAGAACCACAAACCCAAAAGCGGAATGGGAATTTTTCCGTATTTAAAGACATTTGGAGCAGTAAGGAAGATCATCAACCAATAATAGATATGGGGGGAGAATTCTTCTTCCCTCTTTTATTGATATCCATACCCATCTTGATAAAGCATTCTCTTTAGAAACGGTGCCGAATAAGTCGGGCACGCTAATCGAGGCAATTAGAAATTATAGCGGAAAAGCGGCGTCTTTTTCCAAAGAAGAAATAAAACAGCGAGTGATGAAAGGCGTGCTTCAAGCACTTTCGCATGGCACCACACATATACGTACACATGTTAACTTTGAATGGAATATATCGAATGAGTTGGCATTAAGCCATCTGCAAGCAGTACTGGAAGCAAGAGATTTATTAAAGTCGTATGTGTCTATACAAGTTGTTCCGATGTTCTCAGACCTATCGGTGAAGTCGGAAAGAGAACGAGATGTATTGAAAGAAGCGATTTCCTATGGGATAGATGGCATTGGCGGAGCACCACATTTGTCACCGAACGCAACAAAAGATATCGATCAGCTGTTTGAACTAGCCGCTAAATATGATAAGTTCGTTGATCTGCATGTGGATGAACAGGATAATCCGGAAGTTTGTACAATTGAAAGAATTATTGATAATACGAAGAAATGGGATTTTCAAGGAAGAGTAACGACGGGGCATTTATGCTCTCTGTCTGCTATGACAGAGGAAAAGTCCGATCGCATTATAGAAGAAATGGCTCTTCAACATATCTACGCTGTCACTTTGCCTGGTGCCAATATGTATTTGCAAGGCAGAGGAGATAAGGGAATCGTTCGAAGAGGAATAACGAGAGTGCGTGAAATGCTACAGAAAAAGGTCGGATTAGCGACAGCCTCCGATAATGTGAGTGATCCCTTTCATCCTTTTGGTCGATTTGATTTATTGCAAATAGGATTGCTCACTGCCTATACAGCACATTTGGCGAGTGAAGAGGAGTTGATAGCTGTTTTAAATATGATAACTCAAACTCCGGCTGCTATTTTTGGGAAAAAGGCCCATGGAATAAAAGAAGGAGGGATAGCTGAGTTTGTGTTATTCGATGCTACAAATATATATGATCTTTTTGCGAATCTATCTCCCGCGCGGTATGTATACAAAAATGGTGATTGGATTAGTAGCTCCCAATTCGAGCATCGATTCGGCGAAGGCGGTTTAAGTAGATTAGTAGAGCTGGGATAAACAGATGAATGGAGTGAGAAGATGATGCTTGATTTAGTTTTAAAAAATGCTCAGCTTCCTTTTAAGGAAAATCCTACTAATATAGGTATAAAGGATGGAAAAATCCACTCCATTTCATCAAGCAATTTAATGGGGAAAGAGGAAATGGATTTAGAAGGAAATGTGTTACTGCCTCCTTTTGTGGAGATGCACACGCATTTAGATACGGTGCTGACAGCAGGGGAACCTCGGTTTAATCAATCTGGTACATTGGGAGAAGCAATTGATATTTGGTCTGTCAGAAAGCAGTTGCTGACTAAAGAAGATGTGAAAAATAGAGCATTCAAAGCTCTTAAAATGTTGATGGAATATGGCGTGCTATATGTGAGAGCAGCAGTGGATATTTCCGATTCTGACTTAACAGCTTTGCATGCCATCATGGAATTAAGAGAAGAGCTGAAGTCATTCCTTTCTCTTCAAATAATCGCTTTCCCGCAAAATGGAATTATTTCTTGTCCGGAAAATCAAGAGCGGTTAGAAAAAGCAATATTACTAGGAGCTGATGCAGTTAGTGCAGTTCCGCATTTGGAAAATACGAGAGAGGAAGGAATTCAATCATTGGAATTCGCTTTTTCTCTAGCCAAAAAATATGAAAAAGAAATTCATATTTTTTGTGATGAAGTCGATGATGAACATTCTCGTTTCCTTGAAGTTGTCGCAAGCCTGACAATGCAGGGGAAAATGGAGGGAAAGGTAACCGCTAGCCACGCTAATGCCTTGCTTTATTATTCAGATACCTATGCCAACAAAGTCATGTCATTAGTGAAAAAGGCTCAAGTTACAATTGTCTGCTGCCCATTAGTTAACACTACGATGCAAGGGAGAACAGATGCTCATCCAAAGGGGAGAGGTATTACACGTTTGAAAGAGTTAGCGGAATATGGCGTAAATGTATGCATTGCCCATGATGATATCCAAACTCCCTTTTACCCATTCGGAAATGGCAATATCCTTCAAGCAGCTCACATGGCTCTTCATTTAGCACATATGACTGGAAGAGAGGAGCTGAAGCAAATAGTGAACATGATTACGATTAATGGAGCACGAGCTTACTCTATAAAGGATAAGTATGGGATTGAAGTAGGAAAAGAAGCGAATTTTGCCTGCTTTTCAGTAAAAGATGTATATGAGATTTTCTTTAAGCAACCAAAATGCAGGTATTTATTTAGGAAAGGAGCGTTAGTGGTAGAGACGGTGCCGGAGAGAACTAGCTGGAAATGAAAAGATTAGGAGAGGAAGCTTGAGCTAGAAATGGAGGGAAGGGGGATAAGAATGGCTAAATATGTAATGGTTGATAAGGATACATGTATTGCGTGCGGAGCATGTGGAGCAGCGGCCCCAGAGATTTTTGATTACGATGAGGAAGGATTATCAGAGGTGATGATAGATCATAATACAGGAACAGTAGCGTTAGCAGATGAATTATATGATGATTTATTAGATGCAGTTGATGGGTGTCCGACTGGGTCTATTTTGGTAGAGAATTGTCCGTTTGGTGAGGAGAGTTGATGTTTGTTAATGTGTTTATATTTTTTGAGTGTAGAGCTTCTGTTATGAGAAACTGAATTAAGGCATCCCTGTCTAAATTTAGATGGGGATTAAATTTTGTTTGTAAAGCCCAGTTATTAGTGAATAGGGTTGTTTTAAATTTATTAATAAGGTATAAATATAGATAACTACATAGAATTTCTAAGTATAGAAAAGAAGAGGACTGATACAATGACAAAAACAAAATGGCTCTTAGCTTTACTAGCTGCAATGGATATAACACTACTCATCATGCACTATACAGGCTATTATTTTATCTTTCTGCTACCAACTGGGTATATCCTCCCATTCTGTCTTAACATTCTGATTTTAGTTATAATGGGATTTCGTTCCACTCGTAGACGTTTCTTTTGGGGGATTATTATTTTAATGTTAAGTATTCCTATTTTACTTTTATACGCGCTAATGAATTCCCTTTTGGAAAACAATTATACGACCATTGATTCCCCTTATAACAGGCAGTCGTTAGTGATTGAACATCGGAACTTTACCCTTGGTGAAACCACTTATTCTTATGAATTCTACAAAACAAAATTCGGACTAATTGGCAAGCATCTGGAGGGTCAATCCATTAAAGTAATGGTTCGTTCTTCTGACATGGGAGATGAGGGAGATGAAAGTGCCATTGGGTGGAAAAACGCCCAATGGATTACAAAAGATATGGTTCGTTTTCCAACTTTAGAGGGAGAAAAGGATGTTTATTTAAATCCCACTTCTATCCGTAATAATCCTCTCCAAAATAAGAAGGAAGAAAACCAATCCTTTTCGTCAGAAATGAAGGAAAAGATTGAAACCTTTATGAAAATGGCTGAGAAGAAAGAGGATGGACAAGCGATAGAGATTAATGGTAATCGCTTAGAGGTTCGTTATGATAAATCAGCGAATGAAAGCTGGATAGAAGTTGAAAACGACAAGGAGTCAGGAGCGATCCCAAGACAGCAGTGTTCTCGGATAGTGAGGAATGAAGAGAACGGCTATTATATGCTGGAGGAATGTACACATAGATGGGAATATCGGTTGTATCCATTGGAGAATGGGGAAGAGCGTATATACAGATAAATATTTGTTTTCGGATCATGCTGATTAACGAGTACGATTTTGCACAAAAGCTGTTGATTATAATCGGTCTTTCCAGATAAATCGTTAAGAGGTAGAATCAAGCTAAGCAATTGCCCTTTATCTTTTTGCACATTTCTTAAGTGCGAGGAGGAATATGACATGTCATTAGATAAACGCAGTACTGCGATATTAATGCAACTCATCCATGCAGACTCGTATATGTCTGTGGAAGAATTAACAGAGAAATTAAATGTTTCCCGCCGAACCATCTATTATGATATAGAGAAAATAAATGACTGGCTCGAAAGCCTTGGAATCGACAAGGTGAAAAAAGTGCGGAGTGCGGGATTTATTCTTGCAGATCAAGTGAAAAAGCTTATTCCAACCAATATAAAGAGAGTACAAGCCTGGCATTATGAATATTCACAAGATGAACGCAAGGCATGGATTGCTATTTATATCTTAATGGGTGGAAAACGATATTTTTTGGAAGACCTAATGGAAAAAACTAGAGTTAGTAGAACGACTACTATTGAAGATATTAAATCTTTAAAAGCTGACATTCGCTCTTTTCATCTTCATTTGGATTTTGAGCGGAAGCAAGGATACACCATATCAGGGGATGAAACGGAAGTTCGGAGAGCAATTGGCTATTATTTATCGATTGCCATCCCCGTCCAAAACCACCATTCATTAGTAGCTGCTCTACAAATTCAACTTAGCGATGCCAAAAACAGTGAGCAACTTTTAACATTGCTAAAACAGGTTTATCATTTACTGTTCCAAAGCGAAAAAGAATTAAATATTAAGTTTACCGATAATATGCTTTACAGCTTAAGTTTGCGATTTATGTTATTTAGCATGAGAATAGCGCAAGAACAATATATAAAAATGGATGAAGTGGAAAAGGAAGTATTACGGAACACGAAAGCATTTTTGGTTGCAAAACAAATTTGCAGGGAACTCCAACGTATATTCCAAACAACCTTTCCTGAAGATGAGCAGATTTACTTAACCACTTACTTATTAGGGGCACGAGTTAATTATTCGGAAGAAGATTTAAATGATAATATCCTTTCAGAAGAATTAATGAAGGTTGCCAAAATAATGACGAATCAATTTCAAATCCTTGCCTGTACCTTATTCGATGATCAGGAAACACTGGTGAAAAATCTTGTTCTTCATTTAAAACCTGCTTTTTATCGAGTCAAATATGGACTTGATGTCGAAAAAAATATTGTTGACTCTGTTAAATCCCAATTTGAAGAGGTGTACTTCCTCACACAGAAAGTAATTGAGCCCTTCGAAAAGTTAATTGGGAAGCAGCTACCAGAAAATGAAATCGCTTATATTTCTTTTCACTTTGGAGGCTGCTTACGGAGAGCTGGGACAACATTAATTTCTAGAAAGAAAGCATTAGTCGTGTGTGCAAATGGGATTGGCACCTCTCAAATATTAAAACAGCAATTAGAAGGGTTATTCTCAACAATCGATATTACTGATTCTGTTTCCGTTAGAGATTATGAGGAGAAGAACTATCATGTTGATCTTATCTTTTCCACAACAGCGATTCAGAAAAAGGACACTCCAGTTTTTATCGTCAGTTCTATTCTATCGGATGCCGAAAAGGAAAGCTTATTAAAAAAGGTAAACGCTATCTTTAATAGCACGCAAAAGCAGCATCTTGCGACAAATAGAATTATCGATGTGGTGGAGCGATATGCAACGATACATCAAAAAGACGAGTTAATGAAGGAATTAAGACAATATTTAAATAGTCCAGATATGACGATAACCGAAGCCTATAAACCAAACTTATTTGATGTTTTAAAAGAAGAGCATATCCAGACAACTTTAAATGTTCCAAATTGGAAATCAGCTATTAAATTAGCGGCTCGCTCCCTGATAGAAGGCGAATATATTACGGAAGCATACCGAGATGCGATGATTTCAAAAATTGAAGAGTATGGACCTTATATTGTTATTTCACCAAAGGTAGCGATTCCTCATGCTAAACCAGAAGATGGCGTCAAAAAACTAGGCATCAGTTTATTGAAACTGGAAGAAGCTGTTTCTTTTTCAAATGATGAAAAGCATGATGTTTCCTTAATCATTACATTGGCTCCTTTGGATCAAGAATCACATCTCAGGGCTTTATCCCAATTAACAGGATTATTTTCCAAAAAAGACACAGTGAACAGATTAATCAAACTTCAAACAGCACAGGATATCTATCAATATATGAAACAATCCTTAATTGATCAGCAATTGGTTAACTAACATGGAGGTGTGATACATGAAATTTTTGGAGAAATCTCTAATTGCTTTAGATGTAGAAGCTGGATCACCGGAAGAGGCTATTATTAGCACGGGGAAGCTTCTAATGAATAGTAAACTTGTTGAAGAAACTTATATACATGCTATGGTGCGTTCATTTCAAACAAATGGCCCTTATTTTGTTCTTGCGCCAAATATAGCGCTACCTCACGCAAGACCAGAAGATGGTGTGAAAGAGGCATGTGTATCATTTGTCAGACTAAAGACACCAGTTAAATTTGGTCATTCTTTTAACGATCCAGTGAGGTTAGTATTCGCTTTAGGTGCTTCCTCTAGTACTGAGCATGTTACCGTGCTGCAAAAATTAACGGCACTTCTATCAGATCAAGAAAATGTAGAAAAACTGCTGAATGCACAAAGCTATGAAGAGATTAAACCATTAATAGGAGGACAAATCTAATGAAAATTTTATGCGTATGTGGATTAGGACAAGGAACAAGCTTGATTTTAAGAATAAATGTAGAAAATGTGCTGCGCCAAATGGGGATAGACGCAGATGTAGAGAATACAGACGTTTCCAGTGCTTCTGCCGAGCGTCCTGACTTTATCATTACAAGTAATGAACTATCCCAGTCATTAGCAGGACATTCCTCTAAAATCATTATCGTTAATAATTACTTTGATACAACTGAAATTAAAGCAGCTCTTGAAGCAAATATCGTTTAATAAATCCTAAATAATAGAGGAGGAACAAACAATGGAGGTCATTCAATGGCTAGCATCTAACTTCTTCGGAATCCCAGCAATTTTATTAGGCTTTATTGTGTTGCTTGGTTTGATCTTACAGAAAAAGAATACAAGCCAGATCATCAGTGGTACATTTAAAGCAATGATTGGTTTCTTAATCATTAATGCCGGTGCAGGTGTTATTACTGGTTCCCTTGGAGTATTTGAACCGATGTGGAGTGAAGTATTTGGGATTGAAGGAGCAGAATTTAGTTCCTTTATGGGGCAAGAAGCCTTCAATGCGAAATACGGCTCAGCAGTTACATTAGCGATGTTTATCGGATTTGTCATTAACGTGTTATTAGCAAGATTTACTCGCTTTAAATATATTTACTTAACAGGGCATATGATGTTCTGGACAACCATGATATTTGCTGGTGTCCTTATTGATACAACAACAAATATTCCATTCGCAGCTTTAGTTCTTATATTATCCGTATTTATGGGAATTTATTGGACCTTCCAGCCAGCTATTGTCCAGCCGTATATGCGGAAAATTACTGGACATGACCAAATAGCGCTGGGACACACTTCCGCGCTCGTTGCATTACTAGCATCTTGGTTTGGAAAGTGGTTTGGCAATAAAGAAAATGATGCGGAAAAAATCAAATTGCCAAAAGGTCTTGAATTTCTTAGAGACTCCAATGTTATTACTGCCCTGACAATGAGTATTCTCTTCGTAATAGGTGCTGTTATTCTGTCTCTAAAAGATACACCTGCTGCAGATGCTTTAGTTGCTCAAGCTGGCGATCAGAATTTTATCATGTATGCCATTATTCAATCCTTTACCTTTGCAGCTGGTATTGCTGTTGTCCTTTTCGGGGTGAAAATGTTTATTGGTGAGATTGTTCCTGCCTTCAACGGAATCGCTACGAAACTAGTTCCTGGTGCAAGACCTGCATTAGATGCACCTATCGTATTCACTTATGCTCCAAATGCCGTTATTCTTGGATTCCTTGGCGCATTTGCTGGCGGTATCATCTGGCTAATTATTTTAGGGCAAACAGTAGGATATGTGTTTGTGCCAACAATGATTGTACTATTCTTTCATGGAGCAACTGCTGGTGTTTTTGGGAATGCAACTGGCGGCGTCCGCGGCGCTCTAATGGGTGGCTTCATAACAGCAACCGTTGTCGCATGGGGACAATACTTAATGGTGAAAACGCTGATTGCTTCGACGATTCCAGATACCGCCATGTGGGCTGCGGATTCTGATATGTTCATCTTAGGACCATTATTCAGATTGATCGGGATGCTCTTTAATTAAATAACAATTATATAATCCGACATTGATTCATATGTCGGTTTTTCACTTAATCGATCAGGAGGTAAATGAAATGAGCTTTATTCGGACGTTAAGAGGAGATATTCAGCCTAAAGAGTTAGGATTTACTTATTCACATGAACATATTGTTTGCCGTCCAGCTTATTGGGCTGAAAGAGATGCAGATGATTTACTGTTAGATGATAAAGAAAAATCGAAAAAGGATGTGGCTGATTTCAAACGCCACGGTGGCCAAGCAATTGTCGATGCTACAGCCGTTGATTATGGTCGCGATGTGCAGGCGGTAAAGGAAATTGCAGATGAGCTGGATCTCCACATTATCGGTACAGCTGGTTTCAACAAGAGCTTTCTTTGGGATGGAAAGATTAAAGAGGAGCTCAAACCGCTTATTGGAAATTACGATACTTATGCAGAATGGATTGATCAAACAAGTATAAATAAACTAACGGATTTTGTCATTAGAGAAGTAGAAGAAGGACTGGAAGGCACGCCCTTTAAAGCAGGACAAGTGAAATTCGGGACAGGCTATAACCGAATTACTCCCTTAGAAGAGAAGACTTTACGTGCAGTAGCAAGGGCACATCATGAAACAAAAGCTCCAATCCATTCCCATACTGAAGTTGGCACGATGGCATTAGAGCAAATCGAACTATTAAAATCAGAAAATGTCAATCTGGAATTCTTAAGTCTAGGACATATGGATCGTAATCCAGATCCATCTTATCATGAAAAAATAGCGAAAACAGGAGCGCTTTTAAGCTTTGACGGGATAGCGAAAATCAAATATGCACCAGAGTCGCTAAGAATTGAGTGCATTCTACATTTAGTAGAAAAGGGCTATGAAAATCAAATCCTCATTTCTGGTGATACAGCTCGTAAAAGCTATTATAAGCATTATGATTACGGCTTAGGTCTCGAATACATTATTGCCAAGTGGGTTCCTAGATTCATCGAGGAAGCAAATCAAAAAGGCTTTAATGGGGAGCAGCTGGTTCATAAATTCTTTGTAGAAAATCCAGCGAGATGCTTTACATTTAAAAAATAATGAGCGAGGTGTAAGCATGCAATTCCAATACGAAAACTCATTCGAAGTGAAAGAAAAAATAATCGATAAAAAGGTCGCTATCTTACCAATTGGAGCCGTAGAGGCTCACGGCCCGCATTTACCATTAGGTACAGATAATCTTTTAGCGGAACGGTTAAGTGCAA
Source organism: Niallia circulans (assembly GCF_003726095.1). Classification (NCBI taxonomy): domain Bacteria; kingdom Bacillati; phylum Bacillota; class Bacilli; order Caryophanales; family Bacillaceae; genus Niallia; species Niallia circulans. The sequence goes on along the minus strand of NZ_CP026031.1, from coordinate 3,243,229 downwards.
AGCTCGCCGAACAAGTTAATGGATTTGTTTTACCGACGTTACCTTATGGACAGGTTTGGAGTTTAAAGAACTTCCCTGGCAGCATCAATGTATCGAATGAATCTTTAATTAGTATGCTATTCGATATCGGAGAAAGTTTATACCGTCAGGGCTTCCAAATTTTCGCCATGGTTAATGGCCATCTAGGAAATGCTTTTGCTATGAAAGAAGCAGCACGAAAGCTTTATGAAATTTACCCAGAGTTAATCGTACTCTATCTATTTTATCCTGGTACAAGCAAAGTTATTGCGGAAGTTAGAGAAACGCCAGCAAGTCATGGCACATACTTTCATGCAGATGAAATAGAAACATCCTACATGTTATATCTAGCTCCAGAGTTTGTTGCGATGGAGAAAGCATTGAATGATATGCCAGCCATTCCAATGATTGCCGATGTGACACCAACGCCTTGGGAGGAATTTACCGAAACAGCCGTTTTAAGTGATGCAACCTTAGCCCGTTCAGATAAAGGGGAAAAAATAATCAAGGTTGCTCTTCAAAACATGGTACAAATTATTGAAAAAATGAAAGAGGGCCGCTAACATGTTAAAAGAAAAGCTTTTTGATTTTGTTTTATTCAATTTTCTAGCAAAGGACAAAGAAAATGTACAGGACATCATGGAAGCTGGGAAAGGTTTTGTTGTTCCAGGAATCGTAGCGTCCGATTTTTCCAATAGGCAAGAAGGAGCGAGTAAGGTTAAAGAACTGAAGGAAGTAGTTGATATTGTCTCAATCGGCCTTGGCGGTGGCGGGGATCCTATGTATGCAAAACGAGTTCTCGACATAGCTGCTATTTCTAATCCGGGACATATTAATCAGCCATTTGAAAGTGCGGTTTATGCAAAAGGATTTCTAGAAGGAAATGGAGCCTCTCCCCAGCTTGTTAATGCATTAGTAAAACCAAGTGGAACCGTTGGAACAGTGAAATTAGCTTCTGGTATGGAAGTAAAGGTAGAGGAATTTGTAGAAATTGCGCTTGCTTTAGGCGTGGAGTCCATTAAATTTATGCCTCTATCAGGGGAAGTTCATTTAGAGGAGCTTGTCTATTTAACAAAAGTTGCTGCACAAAAAGGAATTCGCGGCATTGAACCTGCAGGCGGTATAAGTGCGTTCAATATAAAGACAATCATTGATGCAGTCAAGAAAATAGAAATCGAATTTTTTATGCCGCATATATTTGGTTCCACAATTGATCAAGCAACAGGGAAAACCATTCCGACGGAAGTTGCACAAATATTAAATAAACTGGGGGCTTAACTCATGCTAACGAACTATTTTGAAAAAGTAGCCAATCTACTACAGTTGGTTTTAGAAAAGGAAAAAGTACATTTACAACTGGCGGCAGAAAAAGTCGCAGACAGCATTGAAAATGATGGCATTATTCAATTATTTGGATGCGGACATTCCCATATCCTAACAGAAGAGGTTTTTTACCGCGCTGGTGGATTGGTACCCCTAAAACCAATTTTATTCGAACCACTAATGCTTCACGAAGGGGCAATGCGTTCTTCCCAGTTGGAGCGCAAAAATGATTATGCTCAAAACTTTATAGAGGAATATGAGATTAAGCCAAATGATATCGTTTTTGTGTTATCTACATCTGGACGAAATCCTGTCCCTGTTGATGTAGCACAATATGCGAAAGGAAAAGGCGCGTTTGTCATTGGGATAACTTCATTAGAATATTCCCAAAGCCAGCCTTCTCGTCATAAAAGTGGTAACCATCTTTTTAATTCAGTCGATTTAGTGATAAACAATCATTCGGCAAAAGGAGATGCTATCTTAAGCTACGATAAGGTGAAGGTGCCGTTTGCCCCAACTTCTACTGTTATTGGTGCGACTATCCTAAATAGTATCTTTGCAGAAGCAATTAAAATCATGGCAGATCATGATTTTGAACCACCAGTTTTCTTAAGTGGAAATATAGAAGGCTCGGACGATCATAATGAAGCATTAGTAAAAAAATACGAAAAAAGAATCCCGTTGTTAACCTTAAATGTAGAGTAAGGTACGGGCTTGAGACCACTGAAAATTCCTCTTTTTTGAATTTTGCCTTCAAAAGAAAAGCTGAAATATCTTGATGTACTAATTAATAAAAAAGAATAAACTTATAGGTATTTTTAAGGATAGATTAAGGAGGATAGTATAGATGCTATCCTCCTTAAATTATCAGATAAACCACAGCTTGCTGATAGGTGAGTTAACGATCCATTCCCCATAGATATAAATTGTAAAATGTTGAATTATAACAGATAAAAAAAGAAATATATGATGAGTTTTTTTATATTATGGTAATAAATGAGATTTATATGGTAAAATAGTCTGAAGCACCGTATTGAGGCAAGTTTAAAAGTACAATAAGGCTTTTTAAAAGGTCTTGCTCAATATGTAAAGTAAATATTCTCATGGATTTTCTCTTCATTATAATATGGGGAAACAAATAAAATAATTGATGGAATGATAAAGCTGTTTGTTTCCTTTAATCTGCTCTTCGGAGTAGTAATATTTTGTCTATTTTATGAATTATTATAAGGAACTTCCCTCCATAATCAAAAAATAACTATAATGAAGTGAGAAAGACCTGAAGAATTTAGGTGGTTACTTTAACTACAACTGTATGGTATGAATATAGTCAAGCTGTATCAGATTTAAGACTTCTGATTGATCCCTTTTTCTGTAAGAGATTATTTCTTCGAAAATAATAAATAAGTGGCTTTTCATTGTAATTGCTCAAAATTCACCTTTTGTTATTACAGTGTTTGCCAAGTTGTTACATATTTTTTACAAGCAGAAAGATTTCTGACTGTCTTGAAGAATTAAGTGTAATATAAAAAAAGGAGAGATTATAAATTTATCGCTTCTATTCCCAATGTTTTTATCTATTTAAGGATGGTGAAAACCGGAAATAAAAGAAAACATTGACAAATTGCTAATACAAAACAAGATGGAACACTCGTATATTTATTAGAAAAAGGTAAAAGCATTACTAATTATAGAAGGAAATTATCAAAAGAATTATTTGATATATAAATTGGTTTAATTACATGCGAAAGCAAGGGGATTGGAAACAACATATCATAAGTTATGTTGTCAGTTTCGTTTCATACCAAGTTATTAATTTAAGCACCATTTTAATTTTTGTAATGTTGCTAATTTTAAATTACTATAGTGAAAAAATATATCAAAATTTGAAAAGGAATGGGTTTATTAAACATAGCAAAAGGGTAAAATACAATGTTAAAAAATAAACAGATTGAGATGTATAATAAATGGTTACCTTATAATTATAAAGAAATAATTATTTTGTTACGGTAGTATAGATTTCTAATATAACTCTCCTGATGCTATTCAATATTTTATATAAAACCGAACCATTGTGCTAGAAAATGAAGTTAAATTTAGTAATTCACAGTTGGGGTGCACTAATAATTAGTTACTATAACTTATTATTAAGCCTAATAATGTTCTACAAATAATACTAAGAAATAAAAAGAAGATTATATTGAGATTAATTAAAGGAGTAATTATGGGTATCACTAAACGCAGAAAGCAGTTTTTAGAGGAAATTGTAAAAATTTATCAAGATACTCTTTTGCCGGTACATTATGAGACAATAGCAAATTCAATCGGGGTAAGTAAATGGACTGCATACGATGTTATGAAAGTATTAGAGAAAGATGGTTATTTAGAAAGAACGTATGTTAAAAATGAAAGTGATACAGGTCGTTCGATTGTAGTTTTTATTCCTACAAAAGAAGTTATTGATTTATATGTTAATGCTCAGAATCAATCCTCTTTAAAAGAAGAAAATTTAGATAATAAAGAAAGCATAAACATAAATATGGCATCAATGGAAAAGTATGTTGATAAAAAGATTTTGAATCGTATTGCAAATAAATTTGGAAATAGAAAGCTGACAACAGATACAAAGTTCTGTTGTTATTATTTAAGTAAACTAATTTATTTTCTAAACAAAGGCGGAGAAGAAACGAAAGGTATTACTGATTTTTCGATTTCTGCATCTAATAATCCGTATGTACAGATCTCCATTTTCGTTGGTTTATCTCTTGCTATTATTATGCCTGCTGAGAATAAAAGAAGTGATTTATCAACGAATGAATTGAGTTCTCAATTCTTTGAGTGTTTGGATAGACTAGAAGCGGATGAATTAAAGATGTTAGTTTTTTTCTTATCAGAGATTTAATTTAATTATAAATAGAAGTATAAATCAAATGGAATGCTTGGAGTATCTTATCGTTCATTTGATTTATACTGTTAAAAATATAAGGGAAGTTCTATTGCAACATGCAATCTTAATAGCACTATTTTTTCACTACTTTAAAAAATGAAAAAAATTTTCTCAAACTTTATTGGCAGTTTATTGGGTAGCGGTTAATATTATAGTATGTAATATACTATTTCAGACTTATTTAGGACTATAAGGAAAATCAGATTGAAAAATCCATGTTATTTAAATAGTTTTTTGGTTTTTTGGGTTTTTAGGGAGGGTATATGAAGAATTAGATAACGAGACTTTATCGCCAAGTGCTTAATCTTCATTTAAGAAGAAGTGTTCATCGGGATTATTAAAAGAAAATATAGAGAATAAAATAAGGGAAATAATTGAGTTTTTTGTGCTGAGTTTGGAGGGTAGTATGAAGAATTTAGATAGTGAAACTTTATTAGGAGTGTATCATAAGGCAATAGAACTTAATCTAAATAAGGCTTACATAGATATAATAAAAAGAGAATTAATTAAGAGAAAAGTAATAGTCGATAAATCTGATAATAATAGAAATAGTGAAGGATTGTATTTTTTTAAATAGTTATTTGGTCTTTTTGGTGTTTTTTAATATATTTTAATAACTGGTTTAAAATTTTTTGGGATAAAGAAGAATATATTTTGTTCTGTGCTTTTTCGAGAAATTATTGCTGGGTTCAAAAATTGAACTACGCTTGTTTTGCTTTCTTATCCAATAGATAGGAAAAAAATTAACGCCTTAAGCTACGATAAGGTGAAAGCATCATTTGCCCCAATTTCTACTGTTATTTTAAATAATAATTTGGCAGAAGCAATTGAAATCATGACAGATCATGACTTTGCACACCAATTTTCCAGTACGAATATGTAAGGCTCTCGCAAACATAATGAGGCATTAGTAAAAAAGTTAAAAAAGAGTCCCGTTATTCACCTATAAGTGGAAGAGTAGTAAGAAACGGGTGGCATATTATACATATAAAAATAGATGTAAAAAGAAATTCTCTAAGTTCTTTCTTTTAATAATTTCTTTACCGGAAATAGGGCTTCTCTCTACTTAATGAGAGAAGCCCTATTTCAGCATAGGCAATAAAGATAACCTCAAAATAAATGAAAGCTTCTTTCTTCAACTAGCGATAAGAAACTAAAAAGGGTTAATAAAATTAGTAGAACAATCAGAAAATTTTTAGAAAGATATTGAAATGTCAGAAAACTTATGTGATAATACAAATAATTAGTCCAGTAACAAAACTAATTAAAGGGAATAAGACATAATAGAAATTTTTAAGGATTTACAAACTAGTATTGGAGATAGGATAAAGCATTATGAAAAACAAAGTTGCAGCACATCATGACTTGATAAAAAAAATTAATCGGTCATTGATATTGGAAGAAATTAAAACAGAAAAGTTAATTAGCAGAGCTCAAATTGCAAAAAAATTATCATTAAGTAAGTCAACAGTTTCATCAATTGTGGAAGAATTGTTAGAAAAAAAATTAGTAATAGAGATGGGAGAACAAAGTCCTGTTAAGGGTGGTGGGAGACCTGCATTGATGCTAGGATATAACACGGATTCAGCTTATGGTATTGGATTAGATATTGATAGAGTAAGAATTTTAATCATTATTACCAATTTAGTTGGAAAGATAATCTTTAAAAAAAAGGTGAAATTAACAAATCAAGTAGAAGAAATTATCGGTATTGTCAAAGAGAGCATAAAAGAATCTGCTATACCCGAGGAAAAAATTCTAGGTATGGGCATAGGGGTACCTGGTAGAGCTAATTCAGAAATAGTATTTCGAGCAAAAGCTTTAAATTGGACTAATCTTAACCTTCATGAAATTTTCAAACCGCATTTTCCTTTTCCCACATTTATTAACAATGATGTCAATTGTGCAGGTTTAGGTGAAATGTGGCTGGATCCTTCAGGGATAAAAAATCTTTTATTTATTGAAATTGGGCAGAGTATTGGAAGCGCAGTCATTAACGAAGGGAATCTAGTATATGGTCATGATTACCAAGCTGGTGAGATTGCCTATCAAATAAGCCGGAGTGATTTTGAAAATGGCAAGTTTAACCTGATGGGAAAACCAGGTGTATTTGAATCAAAAATATCAGGAATTGCATTGGCAGAGTCAGGTTATTCCCCAGAAGTTTTGTTTCAAAAGTATTCTCATGGAGAGCAACAAGTAATTTCTATCGTAGATAGTTTTGTTATTGAACTATCTGTTTTTATTGCTAATGCTACAAATCTAATAAATCCTGAAAGAGTTATTATTGGTGGAGATGTTTCCGAATCGATGGATATCGTAATCAATCAAATAAGCGAATTAGTTACAAACCTTACTCCAATAAAAACAGAAATAAGTCTGGCTAGGCTTGGAGGGGATGCTGGGGCACTTGGTGCGATAGCATTTATGTTTAAACAGATAGAAAATCAGTAATACAAAAAGCACCTTATGGAGGGATGAATAGTGAGAATCATTATTGCAACACATGGTGAGTTAGCTAAGTCATTAATCGAGACTGCTGAATTAATTATAGGTACAAACCACCAAATGAGTTGTTTTTGTATGACAAAATCAAAATCTGGAGAAGTAGGAAAGCAGGAATTAACAGAGTTAATTTTTAGCGATACTTTAACAGATCTTGTTATTTTTACAGATGTGTACGGGGGAAGTGTTAATAATATTTGTTCTGAAATATTATTGAGTTTACCAGAAAATGAAACATTTCATTTAGTTTCGGGTGTGAATCTTCCTATGATTTTAACTACCATTATGACTTCTTATAACGAAGATTCAGTTGAAGCGATTTTAACTGAATCTATTAAAGAAGGAAGACATGGGATTAAATACATCAATGAATTAGTAAAAGGAGTGGTGTGAAAATGATTTCTTTATTCAGAATTGATGATCGTCTCCTCCATGGGCAAGTTGCTTTTGGCTGGTCACCTTCTGTTGGTGCTAATGTTATTCTTGTGGTAAATGACGAAGCGAAAAATGACAAAGTAAAAGCAATGGCACTCGATTTGGCTAAACCTAATAATGTGAAATTATATATTAGGGGAGTTGCAGAATCTGGAGAAATAATTAGTAAATTTGCTGAAGCGAAGAAAAGTAATGTATTAGTTCTGGTAAGAAATACGGATGATGCGTTAGAAGTTGCTAAGAACTCCCAAGGTGCCATAAGTGAGATCAATGTAGGGGGGCTAAGATACGAAGAAGGGAAGAAAAAGTTGACTGATTTAGTTGCAGTCAGCGAAAAAGATATTAACAACCTGAAACAAATAGAGCAACTAGGTATAAATTTGGATTTCAGAATATTGCCAAGAGATAAAAAACAATTATTCAGCGATTTACTAAAATAAAAAAATATTTCATCAAGATCTACGAACAATGGTCGTCATCATATCTAAGAAAATGGTAGTAAGAATAAGGGGAGGCGAGATTTTTGTTATATGAGGCAATATTATTGGGGTTAATAGCCGGTATAGGAATATTAGATAGCAGATTATTCGGAGTCTTGATGTTAGAACGCCCTTTAGTATTGGGTGCATTGGTTGGATTAGTTCTTGGTGATTTTAAGACAGGGATTATTATTGGCGCCCAACTAGAATTAATCTGGATGGGGATCGCTGGCATCGGTTCATCTACACCACCCGATGTTGTGACAGGAGGAGTCTTAGGTACTGCTTTTGCGATCATTTCTGGAAAGGGGCCGGAAGTTGCTTTGGCACTTGCAGTTCCTATTGCCGTTTTAGCTCAATCACTAGGTGTACTTGTAAGGGTAATTAATACTTATTTTGTACATAAAGCAGATCATTACGCCCAAAAAGCTGATTTTAAAAAAGTTACCCTCATGATGTGGATACCTATCTCTTTATTTTTCCTAAGTGTGTTTGTTCCAACCTTTTTAGCAATTTTATTGGGGGCAGATAAAGTTTCTTATCTAATTAATTCAGTTCCAAAGGTGATTTTAGAAGGAATGACTATTGCCGGAAACCTGCTGCCAGCCATTGGGTTTGCTCTCTTGATGGATATGCTGTTTTCTAAAAAAATGGCCGTATTTTTCTTTATCGGTTTCTTATCGGCATCATATCTAGAACTTGATGTTATGGCAATAGCGTTAATGGGTGTATGTTTAGCAATCCTATTAAACTTTTTCATTAATAATAACGATGCTGGAAAGAAGAAGGACGAAAGTAATAATTTAACGGAGGGAGAGATTAACTTTGAGTGAGGGGAAGAAGCTCAGTAAAAAAGACTTGCAAAGCGTTTTTTGGCGGTCATTTGCTCTGCAGGGTGCCTTTAACTATGAGAGAATGCAGAATCTCGGCTTTTGTTATACGATGATCCCAGTAATCAAAAGATTATATGAAAAGGAAGAAGAACAGGCACAGGCTTTAAAAAGACATTTGGAAATTTTTAATACAACACCAGTTGTTTCTCCAACTATTGCTGGAATTAGTGCAGCGATGGAGGAACAAAATGCAAATAATAAAGATTTTGACACTAGTTCGATTAATGCTGTAAAAACCGCACTTATGGGACCGTTAGCTGGTATTGGAGATTCATTATTTTGGGGAACATTGAGGATAATTGCCGCTGGTATTGGTATATCCTTTGCAGAGCATGGCAATTTGATTGGACCTATCCTGTTTTTACTGCTTTATAATGTTCCCAATATATTAGTAAGGGTTTTTGGATTAAAGTTTGGTTATTCTGTTGGTGTGAATTCATTGGAAAGAATTCAAAAAGAAGGTCTGATGGACAAAATTATGGCAATGGCTACTACAGTTGGATTACTTGTAGTGGGAGCAATGGTAGCAACTATGTTAAAAATCACCACACCATTGAAATTTAGCGTAAATGGTGCAGAAGTAGTAATTCAAGACATATTGAATCAAATTTTGCCTAATCTTTTGCCAATATTAGTAACATTTGTTGTCTTTTGGATGATTAGAAAAAAAGTAAGCATATCTAAGATGACAATTGCGACTGTTTTTATTGGAATAATTATACATTGGATTGGAATATTATAAAAGGAGAGATTATTAATGAATATTACAGATTATTTAAAAGAAACCCCAGCAAAAATGAAGGAAATAATTGCACTATCAAGTGAGTTGTTTTCTACTGTTAAAAAAGAGGAGATTAATAGAATTATTATTACAGGATCAGGAACTAGTTATCATTCAGGAGCGCAAGTTCAACAAAAAATGCGTGAGTTAACTGGATTATCTGTAGAAGCTTATTATCCTTTTCAAATTACAGAGGAATTATTAACAAAGGACACAAAAAATACTCTCTTTATTGGAATTTCGCAAGGGGGAAGTAGTTATTCTACCTTTAATTCTATGAAATTAGCAAAAGAGTCAGGATGTATTATAGCATCCATGGCGGGAACGGATAATGCACTAATTGATGAAATTGCTGATTATGTACTGACTGTTCAATGTGGGGAAGAGAAATCAGGTGCAAAAACAAAAGGATTTTATTGTACAAAATTAAATTTGCTTCTTTTAGCTCTTTATATTGGAGAAGAAAATGGGAAATTGAGTAGTGAGGAAACGAAGCAAGTGATAGAAATATTAAATAAAACGAGCGATGCCTTTATAGATATTTACTATTCTGCGGAAGAATGGGTGCAAAAGAATAGTGAAAAACTAAAAAATGCAAAAGAAATAAGAATTGTTGGTACCGATGAATTATATGGGGATACTTTAGAAAGTGCTTTGAAATTATTAGAGACGATGCGTGTTCCTGTAACGGGTTATGAATTTGAAGAATTTATTCATGGAATCTACAACGCAATTAATGAAGACTCTACAATTATATTCTTGCATACCGGAGAAGAGCCGAGAGTAAATAAATTAATTAGCGTCTTATCAGACTGGACAGATAATATCTATATTATTGGCAGTAAGGTAGAGGGATTTGAGGATAAGAATTTAGTAATAGAAAATGGAGATAATTATTTGTATCATTCATTTGTGTATCCAATAGCAGTGCAGTTAATATGTGCGATAGTCCCTGCTTTAAAAGGAATTAATCCAAGTATACCAAAAGATCCGAAATTCCATATGAAATTAGAAAGCAAAAAATTGAGCGGGAAAATATAAGAATCAGCAATAGTCAATCAGTAAAAGTCTATCTTTCTATCCTAATGAAAGATAGACTTTTTAAATTAAGCTCCTCTTCTATCGTTTCTTTCCCATCAGTAGCAACGCTCTCCTCCGTCCGCTACCGGTTATAAAAATCAACTATCTTCTTCGCCATTTGGTAAATTTCCTGTTTCAGCGGGGAAGGGGAGATGACTCTGATTTGATCGCCAAAGCCTAGAATATAGGCAATTGCTTCTTGTTCTGTATCACTGCGCAGGCTTACAGGGAACCATCCCTCTGCAGTTGGTGTTCCTATTCTTTCGATTTGCACAAAACGTGTGGTGAATTTCATTCTATGAATAATCGATGGTGATGCTTCCACTTCTACCTTAAACTCAGGAAGAGAGCTAATAAAAGTTTGTGTGGATTCCAGCCAATATTTCTCCAAATTGAAGTCCAGTGGTCTAGTAAAAGCTTCCTCTGTCATCACTAGGGACAGGAGTCTGGATGCTCGATAATTTCGTATCTTTTCGTCTGAGGAGGCAATTAAGTACCAAGTATTTCCTTTAGCTACTAATCCTAAAGGATTGACCATCCGAAAAATTACATTTCCATCTGCTCGCTCATATTGAATATGCAGTACTTTTTCTTTCCAAATTGCTTCTTGTATTATCTTAAAGGAAACAGTTTTTTTCGCTGGTTGTTTCCATGCGGTTGTATCTATATGAATTCGGTTCCAGACATCGAGGGAACGTTGTCGAAAAGCGTTCGGGAGTGCGGCAACCATTTTCTGGCGGGCATCATGCCATTCTTTTGCTAATCCGAGATCGGATAACAATTGAACAGAAGGAGAAATAAGCAAAGATAACATTTCATCATACTTTAATCCAGTTAAGTTCGTACGATACTGGTCAAGCAATGTCCATCCGCCCATTTTCCCTCTTTCTGCTACAATGGGTATTCCTGCTGTACTTAAAGCATCCATATCCCGATGGATTGTTCTTTCTGTAACTTCTAATTCCTTCGCTAATTCTTTTGTTGTCATTTTCCCTCTATTTTGTAACAGGAGCAAAATGGATATCAACCGATCAGCCCGCATATAATCACCTCTAAAATTTTATATATGACAAAAGGTGTCATTATTAAATATTATACTATAACCATCGAACATTTTAGGAGGAATGTATATGAAAAAACAGCGGAATATCGTATTATTTACGGCAACAAGTCTGGATGGTTATATTGCTGCAAAAGATGAATCATTAGAATGGTTATTTAAAGTAGAAGGCGAAGGAGATAATGGGTTTTCTGCATTCTACGAAACGATAGATACTATTCTAATGGGAAGAAAAACATATGATTGGATTATCAATCATACAAATGATTTTTCTTATAAAAATAAGGAATGCTATGTTTTTTCGAGACAGGAACACAAGGATACAGACGAGGTGACATTTATAAAGGATGACATCATCGAGTTTGCAAATAAATTAAAAAAACAAGAGGGAAAGAATATATGGATGGTTGGCGGGGGAGAACTATTACATTCTTTTCTTAAAGAGAAGTTAATAGATGAGTTCATTCTTACCATCGCCCCTGCAATAATTGGAGAAGGAATTCCTTTATTTAAAGAAGCTGATTATCAATTGGAATTGATCTTAAAAGGAACGAAATGTTATAACCAGTTTGTTGAGGTTCATTATGAAAGGAGAAGGTAAGAGATTGGGCTAAAAAAAGTTGAAATATCTAAAACCCGGTCCTTTTACTGCGCCCTGTTGTTAGATACATCTAACAACGGGAGGCGCAGTTTTTTTTGTCCAAATAGGATAGGAATGTAAGCAAAAGGAATCTTTTCTCACGTGTGCTTTTCGTAAATCTCCATATAAATGCCATTATTAATTTATACTACTTATAGTAGTATAAAAGGTAAATATATATTTTATAGAATAATTAGCTCTTATATGTAGGGAAATAAGAGAGGGGGAGTTTAGGTGCAAAAAACTATTTTACTTGTGGAAGATGATCTTGCGATTAGTGATATGGTAAAAAGATATTTACATAATGAAGGATTTAAGGTGGAATGTGTTTTTGATGGGAAGACGGCAGGACAAATGTTTAAGGAAAAGCGTTATGATTTGATTTTATTAGATATCATGTTACCAGAATTGAGTGGAATGGATGTTCTTCAAAGTATCAGAACAACTAGTTATATTCCTGTTATCATCATGTCAGCGAAAGACACAGAGATTGATAAAGCTTTAGGATTAGGGTTTGGCGCAGATGATTATATAACAAAACCATTTTCTATGATTGAACTAGCTGCAAGAGTAAAAGCAGCGATTAGGAGATCGACACAGTACGCTGACAAAAGTCGTGAAGAATCTAAGCCATCAAGGATGAAAGTCTATGAATTGGAATTAGATAAAGAAAATCATCGGGTATGGAAGAATGGTTTGGAAATTAATTTGACAGCGACAGAATGGAAGATTCTGCTTTTGTTTTTTAGCAACCAAAGGAAAGTGTTTACTAAGGAACAAATTTATCGTTCTGTTTGGAGCGATGATTATTTTGGTGATGATAATGTTATTAATGTCCATATGAGACGATTGCGCGAAAAAATTGAGGATAATCCCTCTGATCCTATTTATATCAAAACAATATGGGGGATTGGTTATAAGTTAGGGGAGTTTGAATGATTATCTGGATCAGTATTATTTTGGTTCTTCTTATTTTTAACGTGTATCAATATCGACAAAGGAAAAATCGGGATCAACATATAACATATATATCAAACAAACTGAAAAAAATTCTTCACATGCAAACAAATGAAAGAATTCTCGTTGTCTCAAATGATCAACAATTAAGAGATCTCCTTATAAGCATCAATAAAGTATTAGATGACCGTCACGAAAAGTCCCGAGAATTTATCAAAATGGAACATTCTATGAAGCGTATGCTTGCAAATATTTCCCATGACTTAAAAACGCCTCTTACTGTGATAGCCGGTTATATTGAAATGTTTCAGAAAGATTTTCCCATTACAGAAACAGAAAGAGTGCAATTATTAAGTCAGGTGCATGACAAAACAATGGAGCTTATTCAATTAATGAATACATTCTTTGATCTAGCAAAGCTAGAGTCTGGTGATAAAGAAATTCCCCTTGAAATAGTAAATTTATCTGAACTATGCAAGAAAAATATCTTAACATTCCATGATTGGATAAGAGCCAAAGGGCTAGAGGTAATGATTGATATACCTGATGAGTCTGTCTTTGCACTGGGAAATGAGGAAGCTGTAAATCGTGTTTTACATAACCTCCTTTCGAATGCGATCCGTTATGGTCTCGATGGGAAGGTAATTGGATTAAGCCTGCATTTTGATGAACAGCATGTATATATAGAAGTGTTTGATCGCGGGAAGGGAATCGACGAAGCTGACCAAGCGAATATCTTTGAGCGCCTATTTACACTTGACGATTCGAGGAATAAAGCATTTCAAGGCAGTGGTTTAGGGCTAACTATTACCAAAAGGCTTGTCGAAGAGATGAACGGAGAAATTTCTGTGCATTCTATTTCATATGAAAAAACTTCATTTTACATTACCTTTAGGCGAATGAATGGGTAAGGGAAACTTAAGGTTTTTGTAAGATTTAAGACAGAAAAAAGCAAGGGATAGGAGCTAAAATGAATACAGATAGTAAATGAGGAGGATTTAGATGGACTATGCTGTACGAACAAAAGATTTAACCAAAACAATACAAGGACGTGAAGTCGTATCCCAGGTTTCCCTTCATATTAAACAAGGAGAAGTATATGGATTTCTTGGTCCTAATGGTGCTGGGAAATCAACGATTATGAAGATGCTGACCAATATGATTAAGCCTACACAAGGAAGTATTACAATCTTCGGAAAGCCCCTTCTTCCGAATTCCTTTGATTACCTGACGAGAATTGGCAGCATGATTGAGTATCCAATTTTTTATGAAAAAATGACTGCTTTAGAAAATCTAGAATTACATTGTGAGTACATGGGTTATCATAACAAAAAAGCAATTAAGGAAGCATTAGAGTGGGTCGGTCTTGAAAATGTGGAAGCGATGAAACCAAAAGACTTTTCCTTGGGGATGAGGCAGCGTTTATGTGTTGCCAGAGCAATTATCACCAAGCCGGAATTATTAATTTTAGATGAGCCGATTAATGGGCTAGATCCAGCTGGGATTAAGTCAATGAGAAGATTGTTTAATATCCTTAATAAAGAATATGGAATGACCATTTTGGTTTCTAGTCATATAATCGGTGAAATTGAACAAATTGCAGACACGATTGGTGTAATAAAAAACGGTAAACTTATCGAAGAAGCAACGATGGATTCTATAAAAGCGAAAAATACAGATTATCTGGAGTTAGTAACAAATAATCAGCGCAAAGCAGCTTTTGTTTTACACAATAAATTGAATATGAATAATTTGAAAGTGATCGATGATGATGTTATTCGAATTTATGATACAGCCATTCTACCATCACAAATAACGAAAACGTTGATAGTAGAGGATATTGATGTGGAGTCTATAACAAAGAAACAAACCTCATTAGAAGAATATTTTATAAAGAAAGTTGGATTGGAAAAAATCAATCATTAATTAACTTTTAATGATAATAGGAGGATATATTTTGTTTCATTTAATCAAGCTGGAGCTTAGAAAACATAAATTAGGTTGGTTTATTAAAGGGGCTATTATTGCTAATATCGTTATTCTTGGGTTATTATGCATGATTACTTTCGAGCAAATAATGGAAGGAGAGGAATCCTTTCAAAGCTTTGCGGATTATTCCATGGTAGCTGGAACAATGGTTCGTGGCGTATTTGTTGTTTTTGCTTCTGTACTAATTTCGAAGGTAATCATAGATGAGTTCAAAAATCGAACTGCGCTTGTTTTGTTTTCTTACCCAATAGATCGGAAAAAAATAATGAGCGCAAAGATTGTCTTGATTTTTATCATGACATTCGTGACATTGATTATTTCTAATCTGTTTGTTGTATTGAGTTTTCTCGGGCTAAATCAAGTATTGCATCTAACAGTTGAAATGAATATAACGATCAATCAATTTCTTTCCGAGCTATTAAATATTTTGATGTTTAATGTGGCAACTGCTGGTGCATCGCTTGTGCCTCTCTATTTTGGGATGAGAAATTATTCAACCCCTGCAACAATTGGCTCCTCTCTGTTGATTGTCATGATCATGTGTTCCTCGATCGGGACGGACTTTTCCTTGGCTAATATTATTTATATCCCTATCGCTTTAACAATTGTTGCTATTGGCATTGTTAACATGACTATACGCAAGATGGATTCAATTGATTTACAGTAATTATTTCAGTCGCCAAGAAAACCAATGAAAAAAGGGAAGCAGAGGAGATTCTGCTTCCTTATTTTATTTGTGAATATCCTTGTTGTCGTAATGCTTCAAATACTAGTATTGCTGCTGTGTTGGAAAGGTTCAGGGACCGGATGTGTTCGGTCATTGGAATTCGTAGAAAATGGTCCTTATGTGTTTCTAGTAAGTCTTTTGGCAAACCCGTTGTTTCTTTTCCAAATATGAAATAATAGTCCTTTGATTGATCAGTGAAATCGTAGGCTGTATATGTTTTTTCTGCGAATGTCTCAATATAGTAAAATTCACCTTGATTTTTCACAAAAAAATCGTCTAATGAATCGTAATAGGTAATGTTTACGTTCTCCCAGAAATCTAGACCTGCTTGTTTGATCATCTTTTCATCGGTTGAAAAACCAAGTGGTCGAATTAAATGCAGAGCTGTATTTGTTCCTGCACAAGTACGTGCAATATTGGCAGTATTAGCCGGAATTTCAGGCTGATACAAAACAACGTGTATGGCCATGAATGTCACCTCTATCTATATTTTCCCCTTCGAATTATAGCATATTTTGGGCTAGCAGCAGACTTATTTAAACGATATCAGTCTCTTAAAATATTGCTATTTATCAAATAATCCTCACTCTAACTTCAAGTTAGACGTCAATTCTAATTATTACTTGTGTTTTTGGTATTTTAACTTATTTTTTCTTCAATCGAAAGTCACTCAATTTTTCCATAAAGTAAAGGTACCTAGGAATAAAAAGGAAAGGCGCTTTTCTGGAAGGAAACGAACGTGGAAGGGAAGAATTACGAGCAATTAGTGGAGGAGTTTACACCGATGATCCACCATATGATAAAAAAGTTGCTGATTTATAAAGATAAGCAAGAGTTTTTTCAAATTGGTTTAATAAGCATTTGGGAAACGATGAGTCATTTTAAAGAGGAAAAGGGTAAATACAGCAATTATTTATATCGACATATGCAAGGAAGATTTCTTGATGAATTGAAGCGGCGGACAAGAGAGGCAGAAAGAAATGCTTACCCAAGTGAGGAGTTCTGGGCGCTGATGGAAAGTCCTATTCTATACAGAGAAGAAGAGGACTACATAAAAGATCTTTGCAAGGAACTATCTGAAAGAGAAACAACTTGGGTTATTGCCACTTTTGTTCATCAGATGACTGTAGAAGAAATAGCACAGAACGAAAGAGTTTCGCCTTCTGCTGTAAAGTGGTGGCGCAAGGGAGCGAAGGAGAAGTTGAAGCGGATATTGGAATTCTAAAAAGAGCGAGAACTACCAACTATGAGAACCCTTTATAAGATGGACCATCCTCTTTCCATGAATAAACTGTCCAAGAATTCAATATAGTCCAAATCTTGCTGAAGCTATATAATGGATTGTATATGACCGTAGAAATTAGGGAGAGAGCAATGAATTTAGAACCATATATAAATGCAAGTCCTGATATTATTATTATAAAGGATAAAGAGGGTCGCTGGATGGAAGCGAATCGTAAAACATTGAAACTTTTTAATATAGAGGAATACCTAGGGAAAACAAACGAGGAATTAGGAGAGTTATATCCCCATTTTGCTGAATATGTGCCTGCCATTGTAAAAAGTGATCTTCAAGCGTGGAAGACAGGAAAACAGATAGAAGTAAAAGAGTCCATTTTCTTCTATAACCAAGAGCGTATATATGAGGTAATTAAGGTACCGATATTTGATTCAGCTGGAAATCGTCAAAATCTAATCGTATTTGGACGAGACATTACAAAATTAGAAAAAAGTGAACAAACGTATAAATCTCTATTTCTACATGATCCAGATGGAGTCTATACCTTGGATAAGAAAGGTAATTTTTTAGATGTTAATAAAGTTGCAGTAGAAATCAGCGGGTATACAAAGGAGGAATTAACGAGATTAAATTTCCGTGATTTAATCGTACCTGAACAACTTCCGAAAGTGCTGCTGCGTTTTGACAAGGTCTGTTGTGGAACGACTCAAGGGATTGAAACACAAATCATTCGAAAAGATGGGGAAATTCGAGATATCAAATTGACGACGATTCCTCTGAAGTTAAATGATCAAGTTATTGGTATACATGGAATCGCTCAAGATATAACAGACAAGAAAAACATAGAGGAACTGCAAAAGAAACAAAAGACTATTTTATCAAGAATTGCCGTGGGTGAACCATTAGAACAAATAATTGAAAATATTACTGAAAGTGTAGAAGATCTTACAAAAGGAATTTGTTCAATTATGTATTATGAAAAAGAGCATAATTGGCTGCGTTTTGGCTATAGTTCAAAGCTGGATTCTACATTCATAGAAAAAATTGATAAGTTTCCTGTAGGAGAGAATTTTGCCTCCTGTGGCCATTCAGCATACACGAAGGAATTAAAAATTGTTGCCGATATAGAAACAGATTCATCCTGGTCCAATTGGAAAGAAATCGCCTTAGCAGAGGGTCTGCGTTCCTGCTGGTCATTGCCCATTATCTCATCTAAAGACTCCTTATTAGGAACATTTGCTATTTATTATAAGGAACCGGTAGAACCAAAGGATTCTGACATTGAAATGTTGAAAGATTTTAGTCATTTGACAGGAATTGCATTGGAGCGCCATTTCCATGAAGAAAAAATTAAATATCTCGCAAATTATGATAGTTTAACAAATCTGCCGAATTTGCGTTATTTAAAGGAGATCTTCTCGCAGCGCTTACAAGAAACGAACCACCTTGCTGTTATGTTTTTAGATTTAGATAACTTAAAACCACATAACGATACTTTTGGGCATTCTTCAGGAGATAGGTTAATACAAGAAGTAGGGAAACGAATTCAAGACACCATTGGAGAAAATAATGTGGTGGCACGAATGGGCGGGGATGAATTTGTTATATTAATTAGTAAGTATACGAGCAAATCCAGCTTATGTGCATTAGCTGCTGAAATTCTCCAAGCAATTGAAGAACCGATCATTATAGATGGTCAAGAATTTTCCACCCATGGAAGCATCGGCATAAGTCTTAGTGGAGAACATGGCCAAACATTTGAGGAACTGATGAAAAACGCTGATATTGCTATGTATAGTATGAAGAAAGTGGGTGGCAATGCCTTTAATTTGTATGATCCAAAAATGAATGAAAATGCTGTCAGGGCTTTTCAGTTAAAGAGCAATCTAAAAAAAGCACTGAAAGAAAACGAGTTTGTTCTTTATTACCAACCTAAAGTGAATATAGAAACAGGTAATTTTATTGGAGTGGAAGCATTAATTAGGTGGATTTCCCCAGAGAAAGGGGTAATCAGTCCTGCAGCCTTTATTTCCCTAGCGGAGGAAAGTGACTTTATTTTACTGCTTGGTGAGTGGATTCTAAATAAAGCATGTGCTCAAATAAAAGAATGGGAAAAGTTAAATATAAAAATCCCCATTGCCATCAATGTATCGATTAAACAGCTCTTAAAACAAGATTTCGCTGCACTAGTGAGCAAAAAACTGAGGGAATATAAGATTTCTTCTGAATACCTAGAAATAGAAATAACAGAAAGTGTGTTATCTAACCATGAATCTCTCGTTCGAGATACGGTTTCTATATTGCGGAGCATGGGTATAAAAGTCTCCATTGATGACTTTGGAACGGGATATGCTTCCTTTATGTATTTAAAACAGTTTCAAGCAGATACGATTAAAATTGATAAGTCATTTATTAGTCATCTTCCTGCTAGTCAGGAAGATGCAGCCATTGTTTCAGCGATTATCATTCTTGCATCGGAATTAGGTATGAATGTGATTGCAGAAGGAGTAGAAACCCAAGAGCAGTCCGACTTCCTAAAAAGCAAAGGATGCACTAACCTACAAGGCTACTTATATAGCAAACCCCTTCCACCAAGCGAAATACTTTCATTTTTAACGGAAGCAGAGGGACGGTTCTTGTGAGGTCAATGACCTTCCATCGAACCGTCTTTTTTCTGTTTTTACAGTTAGTTCCTAAAAATTAACAAAATGTTAACAAATTCCTACCTATAGGAAGTTTTACTGGTTATTCATTTCCTTCATAATAGTTCTAAAGGAGGTGATAAAGTTGAAAACAAGAGGGGAAAAAAGTTGTATTGATTATAAATTACTTAAAGAGAGGAGGTTACAGAAAAAGCTCACTCAGTTTGAGCTTGCGGATGAAACAGGCTTACACTATGCTCACCTTGGACAAATCGAAAGAGGGCAAAAGGAACCGATAGTAAGTACCTTATATAAGATTTGTGAAGTACTTGATTTACAGCTGGATGCAGTACTTATTAAAGAGACAATGGAGGAACTAGATTAAAAAGTGTGTAAAAAAGAAGGAGTGTAAAGGATGAAGAAAGAGTGTATTTTAAATAAATATATTGCCAATGAACGGACGATGACCATCATGCCCATCGAAGCAATCGAATGTGACGCAGTGGTAAAAGAAGTAGATCGGACTGTGTATGTCAAAGAAACTCCCTTTGACATAATCAAGGAGAATCTATTAATTGGAGGTTCTGATTTTGATGGAAGACGTCGTTCCATTACATATAAATTAGGAATGCAGAAAAGACTGCCTATGCCAATTAACCCCCAAAGAAATATATATGCATTTCCCACCCATGCTCCTAGGCAATTTCACTGTCAATGGATCTTCACCGAGCATATCGATCACATACACCCAGTAAAGCACAATGAAAAATTTAAAAGCGCTATCATTTTTAAAAATGGAGAAAAAATCTTTACGGAAGTATCTCCCTATATCCTAGAGACACAGATGATCAAATCATGGAGGGTAAGAAAATCAATGGAAGATAGAAAGGATATCCGATAATAGGCTCTTATAATGAATAGCGGGTTTAAAGGAATAGGTTCCTATGAGGTCCCATTACTTATATGGAACAGTTTATCGCTATTTCCAAAGGATTAGAAAATGTCAAAAACCTAGCAGGAGAGGATATAAGAGAATAGGAGGGATGGTTCTACTGTTACCATGTTATAGGCACAAGATAGGACTGGAACCATTCCCCATTGGGTAACGAATGCCTGTACAAGAACCGTCGACCGTTACCGACTTTCAAAATCGCGTTTCATTCGAGCAATCATTAATAATTCGGCTGCATCTCGCTCATTTAAATTATTAAATATGGAAACTAGTTCTTTTGCTTCTTCTGTTAATGTTTCGTCGAGGGCGAGTTCATTAATGGATTCTCGTTCTTTTATGATACTAGTGCTGATGGATGGTTTGTCATCCTGGATTACTATATTTCCGCTTTTTAAGGATGAATCTCCTAAAAATTCCTCTCCAGCAAGCAACCAATCAGCAGAAACCTCAAATTCCTTCGCAATAGTATAGATGGCTTTAGCTCCAGGTAATGATTTCTTTTTCTCACTTTCCCAGTCTCCGACATTTCCCGAAGAGACCCCAATTCTTTTTCCGAAAGCAGCTTGTGATAATCCATGTTTTTCTCTTAATAATTTGATACGTTCCCCAATATGCTCAATCTTTTTCACTAATATTAAACTCCTTTCACACGAAAAAACGTATTTATACGAAAATTCGACTATTTTTGGTTGACTCGCTCGAAAAAACGTGTATAATTTGAATTAACAAATGATATTTGCCCACCGGTGTTCTAGCTAGTAAATGTCACTTTGTGAAAAAAATAGTAGTAAGTTTCCGGTAGTTACTAAGTTTTTAGAATGGACCAGAAAGTTGTAAGAGCTTTCTGACATATAAATAAGTTGCATTTATTTGGTACATCATTTTCTAGGATGCTCGATGAGCGTAGCAAATTAGTGAAGGGATAGCTATGCCCATTTATCTATTAACCTAGCAATTGTACACGAAAAAAAGTAGATTCATGCTTAAAATAATCTGCATGTAAGAATAAACAATAATGGCAATACTTTTTCAAAGTCACAAGCATTTACAAAGAATAAGCTGTTTGTAAACAAGGAGTGGTTTGATGCAAATTGGAATGATTGGTTTAGGAAAAATGGGATATAACCTTGCGTTAAACTTAGCAAACAATCATCATTCTGTCTATGGTTTTGACAAATCTAGTGATGCTAGAAATAGAGCGAATGAAAATGGGATACATATTGTGGAAAGTATAGATCAAATGCTTATAAATATGCAATCTCCAAGAGTGGTATGGGTGATGGTACCAGCAGGAAAACCAAGTGAAATCGTGATAGAAAAGCTGCTCGGAAAAATGAAAGCGGATGATATTGTCATTGATGGTGGAAATGCAAATTATAAAGACTCCATCCGCCGTGCTGCAGTAGCTGAGGAAAAGGGCATTTACTTCTTAGATGTAGGTACATCAGGAGGAATTTTAGGTGCCAATCAGGGAGCCTGTTTAATGATCGGAGGCAGACAGGAGATTTTTGAACGAATAGAACCAATATTTAAAAGTGTTTCTACTCAAGATGGTTACTTATATGCAGGAGAATCTGGCAGCGGTCATTTCTTAAAAATGGTTCATAACGGAATTGAATATGGCTTTATGCAAGCAATTGGTGAGGGATTTCAAGTGTTGAATCAAAGTCAGTATGATTTTGATTTAGCTAAAGTCGCTGCTGTCTGGAATAATGGTTCTGTCATTCGGAGCTGGCTTATGGAATTAATGGAATCCTCCTTCCAAAAAGATGCTAGACTCGAAAATATTCGTGGAATGGTAGCATCATCAGGTGAGGCGAAGTGGACAGTTGAAACAGCATTAGATTTAGAAGTTCCTGTTCCCATTATTGCTTTGTCCCTAATGATGAGAAACCGATCTTTGGAAGAGGATAGTTTTTCTGCGAAAGTGGTCGCTGCTCTCCGTAATGAATTTGGCGGCCACCGTGTGATTAGGAAGTAATTTTATATTTTATATAATTATTTCATATTTTTCTGCGGAAGGAGGCTAGTGTTGTAGTAGTTTGTGCAATTATGAACATTTTTAAAATATAAGGGAGTGATAAGACAAATGGCAACACTATCCATTGGTCAAGCACTAATAATCTCCATTTGGGTTGCAATCGTTATGTCCCGAGGGATAGGCTATGCAACTTTAACATTGCGCTTTAGCCCGTTAATGACAGGGTTAGTTGTGGGAATTGTAACAGGACATATAACAGAAGCAATGATTATTACAGCGGCAATTCAATTAGTTTATATGGGCGCAGTTGCGCCAGGAGGTGCATTGCCAAGTGAGCCTGCTATCGCGGCAGCTATTGCTGTAACAGTAGCTGTATTAGGGGATTTTACACCGGAAAAAGCAGTGGCTATCGCAGTTCCAGTTGGAATACTTGGTAGTTACGCTTATCAATTCCGCTTCTTTTTGAATACGTTTGCATTGCGAGTGTTAGATAAATATGCAGCAGATGTAAATGACAGAGGAATATTTACATCTGTCATCATTATCCCGATTGTCATAAGTTTCATTCTTTATGTTCCATTAGTGTTTATTGCTCTTTACTATGGAGCTCCGGTTGTTGCTGATTTTGTTAATTCAATTAGCGATGGTCCAATTATCCACGTGCTTGAAGTAGTTGGCGGCGGTCTTGCTGCTCTGGGTATTGCCGTTATTATGCATGTTATCGGTAAAAAGGAACTGCTTTTATTCTTTTTTCTAGCATACTTCATGAGTGTTGCATTAAAAGACTTACAGATTAATACGGTAACGTATGCGATTTTCGGTGCTATTCTTGCTGGTCTGTATGTATTATTCACGAGAGGGAAGGAAGCAGCTTAAGAACTTAAAAAGGTGGGTTGATTGATGAGCGCAGAAGAAAAGAAACAAAGTCCAGAGAATTACCCTGAGCCAATCACAAAAAAAGATTTGCTTAAGGCTTGGGCAAGATGGTGGTGGGCAAATGAAATCCCGCATACCTTTGATAGAATGGTGGCTCCTTCCTTTTTATTTGGAATGACGCCAATTCTGAAAAAATTATATAAAGATAAAAAAGATTTAAGCGAGGCGTACCAAAGGCACTTATTATTTTTTAACACGCAAGCCATTTGGGGCGGAGGTACATTGACTGGTATTACAGCATCCCTTGAGGAGTCACGCGCGAAAGCACTTGCTGAAGGAAAAGAGGAAGAAGCGCCGAGTCCAGACATGATCAACAATACAAAAGTAGGATTGATGGGTGCTCTAGCAGGGATTGGAGATGCGATTGACTCCGGTACTGTCCAATATATTTTTATAGCAATCGCCTTGCCATGGGCGATGGCAGGCAGTCCTCTTGGAGCATTATTTCCGTTCCTTGGTTTCACGCTCGTAACATTTCTTTATGGCTATTATTTTGTCAGAATGGGCTACGGGTTGGGACGTAATGCGGCCAAAGAAATTTTAGCAGGCAGCCGTATTAAAACGATGATTGATGCATTATCTGTTCTTGGATTGTTTATGATGGGCATCTTGGCAGGGTCCTATGTAAAAGTAAGCAGCTCACTATCCTTTACTCTATCAGAAAAACAATTTGTACTGCAGGATATTTTAGACTCGATTTTACCAGGGTTATTACCTTTATTAACCGTATTAGGTGTTTACTTATACTTTGATAAAAAAGGTTTTAATATCACCAAAGGATTATTATGGCTAACTGGTACATTAATTGTACTCGGTGCAATCAAAGTTTTATAAATCTATTATTTTTGAGAAGTGATTATATAGGTAAGGAAAAAATTGATTAGATTATCCCAAAGTAAAGGAGCAGGTGTATGGAAAATCGAGCAATTTTGGTGATTACACATGGGGAATTCGGCATCGAGCTCATTAAAAGTGCAGAAATGATTATGGGACCTCAGCGAAATTTACGAGCTTTAGCACTGCGCCCAGGTGAATCAGTAGATGATTTGCGAGAGGATGCAAGTAAAATAGTGCAAGAGAATGAGAAAAACGGCTTGGAAACCATTTTACTTGTAGATTTATTGGGCGGCAGCCCTTCTAATGTATCTTTATCGTTATTAAGCAAGTATGACTTACACATATTAACGGGAATCAATATGCCGATGTTAATTGAATTATTAACTTTCTACCAAACAGAAGAAGATGCCAATAATTTAATACAAACAGTGCAGGGAACAGGTACAAGTGGAATTCATCATTTGAATCGGAATTTCTTAAAGAAATAAATATTTAATGTGAAAAGGGAGGCCAGCATGGGGAAAATCAATTTAGTAAGAGTAGATGATCGCTTAATTCATGGACAAGTAATGACAAAATGGTCAAAAGGTTTGGGGACTAATGCCCTTTATGTTATTGACAACGAAACAGCATCTGATGAATTTATGAAAGATATTTATATAAATACAAACTCTTCTTCTGGATTGAAGATTCAGGTATACAGCAATCAAGAAGTAGTTGAAAAATGGAATAGCGATCAGTTTGGAAAAGATAATGTTGTCCTACTTTTTAAATATATTGCTAGTGTGAAAGAAGTTGTGGAACAGGGGTTACCTGTTACTAGGCTCAATATAGGAGGCGTTTCAAAAAAGGGAGAGGCACAATTTGTTATCCCCACCGTTGCGTTAACAGAAACAGACGTTGATAATTTAAAGTCGTTACATGCCAAAGGAATCGAAATATTTTTCCAAACGGTTCCAGACAGCAAAAAAGTTTCATTAACAGATGGATTAAAAACGATTAAAAAATAGATATGAAGGAATGAAAGTACCGTTTTCTCAAGGTGATTTCATTCCTTCCCCATATGTTCAGTAAGGCACAATTTAAGCGGAAAGGAACAAAGCAATGGCAAACAAAATTGCAATTGTAAATTCAAGTAGTTTTGGAGAAAGATTCCCTGATCAAATAGAACGTCTTGCAAGCATTGGAGAGATAAAAAGATTTACCTTCCCTGTAAATATTTCGGGAAAAGAGCTCGCAGAAAAATTGCAGGGGTTTACGATCATTATATCCAGCGTTACTCCTTTTTTTACGAGGGAATTCTTTGAACAAAAGGACGAAACACTGATTATTTCCCGTCATGGGATAGGGTATAACAACATTGATATAGAAGCTGCAACAGAAAAAGGGACGATTGTGACCATTGTATCTGCATTAGTAGAAAGGGATGCTGTGGCGGAAAATGCAGTTACTAACCTTTTAGCAGTAGTGAGAAAAACATATCCAGCAGCAACGGCAGCAAGAGAAGGCCGTTGGGCAGATCGAGCTCAATTTGTTGGACATCAAATCAATGGGAAAACAGTTGGTGTAATTGGATTAGGGAATATAGGAAGTAGAGTTGGCGAGATTTTCAAGGATGGCTTTAATGCTAGATTACTAGCATATGATCCCTATCAAACAAAAGAGGAACTGGAACAAAAAGGTGCGGAAAGTGTTTCTTTAGAAGAATTATTAAAACAGTCCGATATTATTTCATTAAATGCATTTGTTAATGAGGGAAGCTACCATCTTCTGTCTGATCACGAATTTTCTTTAATGAAAGAAGGGGTGTATATCACTAATACGGCACGTGGTGAATTGTGGGCGCAGGATGCTGTATTGCGGGCATTGGAGAGCGGCAAAATTGCAGGGCTCGCAACAGATGTTTTAGAAGGGGAACCAGTGGATAAAACCCATCCATTTTTCCAATATGAAAATGTTCTGGTGACCCCGCACACTTCCGCCTATACAATGGAATGCTTAAGAGGAATGGGAGAAAAAGTAGTGTCAGATATAGAAAGAACGCTTAAAAAAGAGAGACCGGACAATGTGGTCAATGTGGAGTTGTTCCAAGGCTGATTTGTCCCAGGCGTTTTATTGAATGAAAGGAGAATTAGTTTGGGAATTCCATCATTAGTTATTTTTGATATGGATGGCTTAATGTTTGATACGGAAAAGTTAGCCTATCGAGCGTGGCAAATGGCAGCTGCCCATTATGGCTTTTCTTTTGAAAGGACACTATTTGAACAGTTGATCGGCATAACGAATCAAGATATTATTCGAAAAATGGCTGATTATTATGGTCCAGATCAACCTGTGCAAGAGTGGCGAGCATACATGCGTTTAAAAAAGCATGAATTAGAATATTTGTTTATTAGAGAACCTCATTTTAAAAAAGCAGGATTGGACGAATTACTTTCCTTTTTAAAGTCTCAGGGCATAAAGATAGCTGTAGCTTCATCAAGTGCGAGAGAAGTAATTCATCGATTTCTAACTGTATCAGACACACTTGCTTTCATTGATTTATATGTTTCAGGAGAGGAAGTACCAAATGGAAAGCCAAGCCCTGATATTTTCCTTGAAGTCTGTACTCGATTAAAGGTGAATCCGAAAGAGGCTCTTGTATTGGAAGATTCCCCCGCAGGTATTCAAGCGGCCTATCTTGCTGGCATTCCAGCATTTTTTATCCCTGATTTTGTGAAGGAAACAGATATAATTCGTAAGCTCAAGCCAAAAATTTTTCGGGATTTAGCGGAAGTTGAACAATATTTACGATTCGTATAATACCTAAAAATTAGGAAACGAGAAAAGGAGGGAGACAAATGCCGAAAGTACTCATTACTCCCAGATCTTTTGGAAAACACAGTGAAGAGGCTAGCCGAATATTAACTGCTCATGGCTTTGAAGTGGTTACTAACCCATATGGAAGAATCATGACGGAAGAAGAAATGAAAAAAGAAATAGTGGATGTAGATGCAGTTATTGTTGGCGTGGATCCATTGAATGCTGATGTCCTAGCAGAGGCGAAACGGTTAAAGGTTATTTCAAAATATGGCGTTGGAACAGATAATATTGACATCGACTATTGCAAAGCCAACAATATCCCAGTAACGATTACTCGAAATGCAAACGCCGACTCTGTCGCGGATTTTACTTTCGCTCTAATGTTAGCGATTGCGAGAAGAATAGTAGAAATCGATCAATCATGCCGTGTAATGGATTGGAGCAAAAAAACAAGTATTGGTATATATGGAAAAACACTTGGTGTGATTGGGACCGGTGCAATTGGAAAGGGCGTTATTAAGAGAGCCCATGGCTTTGACATGGATATCCTAGCTTACGATGTTTGCCCAGATAATGAGTTCGCTAAAGAATACAAGGTGACTTATGTGGATTTGGAACACCTTGTGAAAGAAAGTGACTTTATAACTCTTCATCTACCAGCAACTCCAGAAACAAACAATTTATTTAGTGAGAAAGAATTCAGCATGATGAAGGAAACGGCTGTATTGGTCAACACAGCTCGCGGAGAACTGATTGATGAAGATGCCCTTTATAATGTTCTGCGGAATAAGAAAATTTGGGGAGCAGGAATAGATGTTTTCAAAAAGGAACCACCAGAAAAGAAGGAACTGCTGGAGCTGGATAATATGATTATCGGATCACATGCTGCTGCCTCTAGTGTGGATGCAGTCAATAAAATGAGCTTAATGGCAGTTGAAAATATCCTTGCTAATTTTAAATAAAAGGAAAAAGGTGATCTTTTATGGATAAAATAGAAGTTTTAACAAAAATGAAAGAGGAAAAGATTGTAGCAGTAATTCGAGCACAAAATATAGAACAAGGGCTGCGTGTAAGTGAAGCAATTCGGCAAGGCGGCATTAAATTTTTAGAGTTAACCATGACAATTCCTGGTGCATTGGATGTGATCAAAAAACTTGCTGATAAATATGCAGGAGAGGATGTAATCGTTGGTGCTGGAACAGTATTAGATCCGGAAACAGCAAGACTTGCTATTTTGGCAGGGGCAAAATTTATAGTAGGACCAAATCTGTCCCCGGAAGTCATTACGATGTGCCACCGCTACCGAGTCGCCGTTATGCCTGGCGTGATGTCACCAACCGAAGCACTAACAGCAATAGAACTGGGCGCAGATGTTATCAAAGTATTCCCGGGTGGAGCCTTTGGACCAAGTATTGTGAAAGATTTTAAAGGACCTCTTCCACAAGGAAACTTTATGCCAAGCGGCGGCGTTACCGTTGAAAACGCAGCTGAATGGATCAAAAATGGCGCCTACGCTATAGGAACAGGCTCCAGCTTAACAAAAGGAGCCGCTACAGGCGATTACGAAGCAGTAAGCCGCGAAGCAGAAAAGTTTGTAGCGATTGTGAAGTAGAGAAGCGGATGGACGGTTCTTGTGCGGGCAATATCTTCCATAAAAAACCGTCCTCTGCCATTTATAAAATCTTTGGTATTCGTACCTCTACCGTTGTCCCTTTTCCTAGCTTGCTAGTATAAGATAAACCATAGGATTCCCCATAAGCCAACTTAATTCGATGATGAACATTCTGTACGCCATATCCTGTAGTTTTGGTAGTTAGAATGGTTTCTAGTATTTCTGGTTCCATGCCAATGCCGTTATCCGAAATAGTAAATAGGAGATCATTATCTGCCTGTTTTCCAATAATCGTTACTATTCCTCTCTCTCTATCTTCTTTATGATCTATTCCGTGATTAATAGCATTTTCTACTAATGGTTGCAGTAATAGGTTAATCATCGTATGTCCAAGAATTTGGTCGTCCACAATGATTGAAAGATCAAAGGAATTACTGTGCATCATCTGCTGTATTTTCATATAAGAAATTGTATTTTCTATTTCGTCTTTAACTGTAATCATATTTTTCCCTTTGTTTAAGGTAGTACGATAAAATGTAGAAAGGAGTTGTGCCATCTCGCTAATGTCTTCTTGCCCTACAAGGATAGCCTTACTATTAATCAGAGAAAGACTATTATAAAAAAAGTGTGGATTGATTTGTGCCTGTAATGCTTTCATTTCATATTCTTGCTGAGCAATTTTACTTTTATAAACTTCATTAATCATCTCTTGCAGGTTGTGAACCATGTCTCCAAACTGTCCAATTACATCACCAATTTCATCTTGAGAGGAATGGGTCACAGTCACAGTTAAGTCTCCTTTTTCAATTTGCTTCATATTTGCTGCAAGCAACTCCAATGGCCGAACAACAACCTTTGAAAGAAAAAAAATAGAAAGATAAAGCGTAAAGATACATAAGATAATAACGATAATTACCCACGTCATAATAGGTGAAGTAGATTGAGATACGATATCAAATGGTCGAAATAAATAAGCTGTCCACTCGTTTGATTGAAATTTAGCACTTTTGAATACATATTCATTTTTCAGCGATCCATTATTGATTTTGTTTAATAACTCGTCTACAGAGAGTGTATAAGATTGTTTATTTTTATTAAAGTTTTGATGATTGTAAACAGGTTGCTTTTTCTCATCCAGAATAATGAGTCCATAGGAATTCTCAAATAGGTTGGATAATGGATTAAAGAAAGATTGATAATGGATATCCATGTAGACAATATTTATATTATTTCCATTATAATCAAATATTTTACTAGCCATTTCAAAAGAGTTTTTATCAGAAGAAACGAGTAAATGGGCGGAAGCATTTTTGATAACTTCCGGAAACCATTCTAATTTTTCTACATCTGTTAGAGGTCGAAGAAAGGTCCCATGTGGGAATAATGTATGGTTATTGCTATAAACTGTTATCCGATTGATATCGGTTTGTGAATTCTTTACATTGAAGATAAGTGGCTTGAGATGATCTCGATACATCGTATACATATCAAAGTTATTGTCATAATTAGCGGTTAACCCACTTTTTATATTTTGATTCCAAACAATTTGATTCATGGCATCATTATAGGAATTAATTTTATAATCGAGACTTAGAATAGCCTGATGTAAGGTTTCTTCTAAAACTTCCTTTTCTCGATTGATTAATAGTTTTTGAATTTGAAAATAGCAATAGCTTCCTAATGCAGTAACAGGCAACAAACTGGATAGAAGGCAGATTACCAATATTTTTCTACGATATTTTAAATCTTTAAACCATTGGGATAGTTTATTCATTAATTCGTCTTCTCTTTCGTATTTCCATTTGATTGTCTGAATTTTTCAGGGCTTAAACCAAAACTTTCGCGGAAAGTGCGGACAAAATAGGAAATATTCTGATATCCTACTTGCTTGCAAATATCATTGATTTTCATATTTGTATGAATTAGTAAGTTCTTGGCCGCATCCATTCGAACCTGTTTTATATATTTGTTGATCCCAGAACCGGTTTCTTGAATAAATACATCACTTAAATAACGCGGTGATAAGTATACTTTATCAGCAAGAATATTCAGGCTTAAGTCTTCAGCATAATGTTCATGGATATATTGCATTACGATATGAATGACATGTTTAGGTGACTTTTCCTTTTTCTCTAGGAAGGATAAGACACTCCTTTTTACTTCTTCTATTATTTGTTCTATTTCTGAAAAATGAGTGCATTTATAAATAGCTGATATTTTTTTATTTAATATCGTTTCTTTGTACTCCGGTAATGCATTACATAAAATCTGAAGCAGTCGTGAAAATAAATAACGTACATAAATATGCGATATTTGTTTTTTGCTTTGATATTTTTGAAAAAGGGCATCTAGGCTAAGTCGAAAGCTAAATGTATCTACATATTGAATGGCATTCTGTATCGATAGCAGCAAATTTTCATCCTGCTCTAAATATTCCTCTTGTTCAAACTTTCCACATTCAATCGGATAAAGATAGTTATCTTTATAGAAAAATCGATCTTCTAAATAATATTCGATTTGTTTAAATCGTTCAGGAATTTTCTCTGGGGCTTCTACTTCTTCACTAATAGAAAAATAACCATGTATCCCAAGAGCAGAGTGAATCTGCTGATGAATATTCTTGGCTATTAATCTTATTTCTGTATGCTCTATCGGCTTCTTTATTAGAAGTAATAATTGATAGGGATTTAGATGAAGATAGTCAAAAGACAATCCTTCCATACATTGCTTGATTTGTGCGAAAAGTAGGGAGGTCTCTTCTTTGAGCAATTTATCAAAGAAAGGTTCTTCAAATTGCATCAGTATCATTCGGCTGTATGCATATAAATAATCCATATCTATGAAAGGGTATTCATTTTTTAATGCATCTATGGAGGTGCCATTCAATAATCGATACAATAGATGGTTTTTAAGGAAAGCAATATTCGATTTTTCTTTCTTCAGCTCCTGATTTCGTTGTTCCATGTTTTTGATAACAGATGCTATCGTTTGTTTTAATTCATTTGGATTAACTGGTTTTAATATATAGTCAACGGCTCGCAGCGACAAAGCATTTTTGACAAAATCGAAATCGTCATGGCCGCTAAAAAAGATAAGTTGGATATTGGGATTTATAGATTTGGCCACTTTAGCTAAATCTATGCCATTGACAAAAGGCATTTTCACATCTGTAAATAAGATATCAATTGATTCTTTCTCTAATAAGTGGATGGCATCTTTTCCATTAGCTGCTTCTACTATATCGAGTTGAAAGTGAAATTTATCAAGAAGAAACCGAATAACGCTACGTTCGTCTTTTTCATCATCTGCTATTAATATACGATACATCGTAATACCTCCTGACTAAAATTCTAGTTGATTATAACATATTGTCTTTTTTTTTAATGGTCAACAGAAAAATTTCCGGAAAAAAGTACATGAAAACGGTTTATTTAATATATTCATCTCTTTGTTAATCCAGTAAACTTTAACTATATTTTGGCAATATGTAAGATTTCTTAAAAAACTTGTTTTTAACTTATATAAAAAGAGGGAGGACATTTTATGAAATACAAAACATTTTGTAAGCGTGCGGCATTTGGATTGATGGCAACTTCATTAACACTATCACTAGCTGCATGTATGGATAATTCTTCATCCGGTGAGAGTATGACAGAAGATGGGAAAACTATTATTAAAATGGGGCGAGTAACCGCAGCTAATTCTAAATTGCCTGAAGGAGACACCTATGAAAACAATGCGTACACAAGATTAGTAGAAAAGAAATTAAATGCTAAAATAGTGGATCAATTCGAAGCAGAAGGTGAGGACTACAATCGTCAAGTAGCACTTGCAATTGCATCAGGTGAGTTACCAGACATGATGCGTGTAGATAGTCGTGAAGAGCTAAAAGAGCTAGTGGAAAATGACCTAATTGCTGACTTGACAGAAGTATATGATAAAAATGCAAGCGATTTCATAGAAGAAGTTTATGGTACGTATGATAACAAAACGTTAGAAGCTGCTACATTTGATGGAAAATTGATGGCTATTCCAGGTACAATTGGCGATTCTGCACCAAATATAGTGTGGATTAGGAAAGATTGGATGGAAAAGTTAGATATTAAATTAGATGCAGATGGAGATAGACAAATTACTTTAGATGAGTTAGAAAGCACAGCAAAGGCATTTGTTGATAATGATCCAGGTGATACAGGAAAGCCAGTGGGTATACCATTTGCTTCTTGGTTAAATGCAGGTGATTACGGTGGAAGCGGCATGAATATGACTAGCATTGCCGGAGTGTTCAATGCTCATCCTCGAATGTGGTTAGAAGATAATAAAGGAAATATTGTCAATGGTTCTACAACTGAAGAGACGAAACAAGCATTAGGGGTAATGGCAGATTGGTTTAAAAAAGGTATCATAGATCCTCAGTTCGGAACAAGAACATGGGATGATATTATGGCGCTTGTTACTAATGGTCAAACTGGGATAGTTACGGGACCATGGCATATACCAGATTGGGGATTATCAACAGTAAGGGGAATGGATAAGAATGCTGAGTTTGCCGCATATGGAATAGAAGGAGAAAACGGAAAAGTAAATGTATTTCATAGTAACCCAACAGGTCAATTTATTGTTGTCCGAAAGGATTATGAGCATCCAGAATTAGCAATAAAAATTTTAAACTTATTCTATGATGAAATTGTAAATGCGGATGACTTACAGAAAGATTATCCAGAAATCTATAAATATGGCGAGTTAGCAGTGGACGGTTCCACAAGGCCATTTAATATCGAAGTATATAAATCCACAAATATTATAGATGAATATAAATATATTCAAGAAGCAGTGGAAGGGAAAATTTCCATAGATGATATTCCTACTGCTGGTTTAAAAATTGATACGAAAAGTATAATGGCATATCAGAAGGAACCAGAAGGAGCAGGGACTTCCGAGTGGGCAAAATATCATTCTAGAATGCTCGGAATGAGTTTGATTGATAAATTCACAAAAGAGGAGCAATTCAATTGGACTACTCCAGTATTTTTCGGTAACACCCCAACCATGGAGAAAAAGGGTGCTAATCTTTTGAAACTAGAAGAAGAAGATTTTATTAAAATTGTAACAGGTAATAAACCATTAGATTATTTTGATACATTTGTAGCTAATTGGAAGAAACAAGGAGGAGATGAAATAGCTGCTGAGATAAAAGAAGAGTTAGCTGATAAATAATATAAATTTAAAGCTGTTCTAATCATGGAATCCCTTTGTCAGGAAGGAAAGATATTATTAGAACAGCTGAATGGTAGGGAGGAATAATATGTTTCAGCAGCCGCATTTAAAAATAGAAAATGGTAAAAATTCATTACCTAGCGCTAAAAGGAAAAAATCAAAAAGAATAGTAACGAAAGAAGAGCTGTTTTATCATTCGATGTTGCTTCCTGGGATGATTTTTTTGATTATCTTTACGTTTGTCCCAATGTTTGGGGTAATCATGGCATTCCAGAATTATGTACCCGCAAAAGGAATAATGGCTTCAGAATTTGTTGGCTTCGAACATTTCAAGTATATGTTCTCTTTACCTGATATTGGGAAACTATTCAGAAATACAATTGTTATCGCTATTGGAAAAATCGTTTTAGGATCTCTGTTGGCTATTGTTTTTGCCATTTTATTAAATGAAGTCAGATTGAAACTGCTGAAGAAATCTATTCAAACAATTGTTTACTTACCACACTTTCTTTCATGGGTGGTACTAGCATCTGTGGTTGTTAATATGTTCAGCTTAGATGGAACAATCAATCAGCTTCTAGCCTTCTTTGGCATGGATAAGCAGAATTTCCTTGGAAGTAATAAACTATTTCAACCATTGCTGATAGGGACAGACGTATGGAAAGAGTTTGGTTTTAATTCGATTGTTTATTTAGCCGCATTAACTGCTATTGATCCTGGGCTTCATGAGGCAGCAAGCATAGATGGAGCGAATTGGTGGAAACGCATATGGAACATTACCCTTCCAGGTATGCTGCCAATTATCCTGTTGTTGGCCGTATTAAGTTTGCCTAACGTTTTAAATGCTGGATTTGACCAAGTGTATAATCTCTATTCCCCAATGGTATATGAATCAGGTGATATATTGGATACTTATGTCTACCGAGTGGGATTAATAGGGCGAGAATATAGCTTTGGTACTGCAGTAGGTTTATTTAAATCGGTAATTGGAATTATCCTGATTCTATCAGCAAATAATGCAGCAAAAAAATATACGGATCGCAAATTATTCTAGGAGGGGAGAACATATGATAGAAAATAAGAGCTTTTCTGCAAAATGTGGCAGATTAACTATTTATGCAATCGTTATTTTCCTTGCCCTTACTTGTTTGCTTCCACTGTGGAATATTGTAGCGATATCATTTAGCGGAGGCGATGCCGTAGCTAGTAATAAGGTTGGTCTAACACCAATTAATACGACCTTAGAGGCATATAAAATGATTATGGATGATAGTCAATTTTGGCGTTCCTTTGGTATTTCCATTCAGAGGGTAATTTTGTCCTCGGTTATTAACATGGTATTAATTGTTACAATGGCATATCCTCTTTCAAAAACCAAAAGAGAGTTTAGAGGTAGAGGAATCTATATGAATCTGCTTATTTTTGCCATGCTGTTTAATGGTGGAATGATTCCAACCTATTTGGTTGTTAAAAACCTTGATATGTTGAATACGATTTGGGCACTAGTTCTTCCAGGAGCTGTTCAGGTTTTCAGCATTATTCTTGTAATGAACTTTTTTATCGGCGTTCCCAAATCACTAGAGGAAGCAGCAATTATGGATGGTGCCAACCCATTGCAGGTACTGATTAAAGTATATATACCGATATCGATGCCTGCTTTGGCGACAGTTGCTTTATTTAGTATCGTCGGAAACTGGAACGACTTTTTCTCAGGATTGATTTATATGACAAAAGTAACTAATTATCCATTAATGACATATATCCAGTCATTGACAATCAGTATTGAGGAAATGCTAAAAGCTGGAGCAACTTCAAGTGACCTAGCAAATGCAGGAGAAGTATCTAATAAGAATCTTAATGCAGCAAAAATTGTTGTTTCATGTGTTCCATTGCTATTAATCTACCCAATCCTCCAAAAATACTTTATCACTGGTATTGTAGTAGGTTCAGTGAAAGAATAGCCTTATTGATTTGATTAAAAGAAAAAAGTAATGAGGTTATCGGTTTCATTAATTCTTGTAGTTTTAATGAAACCGATAACCTCTAATCTTTGGAAGGGAAGGATTTACAGTGAACAATATTTTTGAATGGAACGGACCCGTTTATCGATTTCTAGAAAAAATAGTTAATTTATTACTATTAAATGCTCTATTTCTTCTTTTTTGTTTGCCTATTGTCACAATAGGATCTGCACTAACAGCTATGTATTCGATAACAATAAAAATGGCTAAAAATGAAGATGTATCAATCGTTAAAGCGTATGTCGCTACCTTTCACAAAAACTTTAAACAGAGTACGATCATCTGGTTGATTTTATTAGCAGCCGGCATTATTTTGTATATGGATTACTATTACCTAAATCAATATAAAGGAAACTTGGTCTTTCTTGTTAAAGTAAGTCTAGGACTTTTTTCTTTTGCTTATATAATATTGTTTAGCTTTATATTTCCTTATGTTGCAAGATTTAAAAATTCAGTAAAGGATTCAATCATTAACACTTGGAAAATAGCGCTAGTTCACCCTTTTAAGACAATTTCCGTCCTAATGGTTACTGGGATTCCTATTATAGCTTTGGGAATATCGGTCTATTCCCTTTTCTTTCTTTTATACTTTAGTCTATTTATTGGTTTTTCCTTTTTTGCTTATATTAATACTCTTATCATTCTCCATATTTATGAAGGATATGAGAGGTGAAGAGGGAATAGTCCCTCTTTTTCGCCGCCCTTGTCGTTACTTGTCAAATGCCGTCAAACATGTCAAAAACCCTCGAAATATTTCGTCTTTTATTAGTTGTATCTCTATTTCCACAGTGTTAATATTAATTCTGAAAACGTTTTCTTCATGTTGATACATTACTATAAAAAGTTTGTTGACGCGATTCTCTATCTTTCAAGAGTATCTATTTAGGTATTCTTCTAACAAAATGTAGTGAATAAGGGAATATATTGATATTGAATTTTATAAAGTTTGAAAGTAGCTCTAAAAAAATAGTATTTACATCTTTTTTGAATAGTAAATGATCAAATAACTCGTCAATTGAAAGTTTATTGAAAATTTTCAGAAAAATTATTGACAGTTTTTATTTTCGATATTATTATAACGTTATATAACGTTACATAAATAACTTGGTATGTAACTTATATATATTTTAGTGAAAATTTTTAAAAGAATCGTTCAATGCTAAGAAAAATATTAATTAAAGGAGAGAGATTTAATGGGGAAATTAGTTGAGAAATTGTCATTAGTAGGATTATCTAGTTTGTTAGCCCTTTCCTTAACAGCATGTGGTTCGGCAAAAGAGACTTCCTCTAAAGCAGGGTTAGAGGGGCTTCGTGAAAAAGGAAAAATTGTAGTAGGTACAATGGCTGCGACTCCACCTTATGAATATCATCTAGTTGAAAATGGGGAAGACAAAATTGTTGGATCAGATATTAAGCTATTAGAAGAAGTAGCAAAAGACTTGAAGGTAGATTATGAAATTAAGGACATGGACTTTGATGGATTATTAGTAGCCATGCAGAGTGGAAAAGTTGATATGATTATTTCAGCAATGAGTCCTACAGAAGAACGAGAAAAAAATGCTGACTTTTCCAATGTTTATTATAAAGGACGAAATGTTATGATGGTTCGAAAAAGCAACTTGAATAAATATACAACTCCTGAAAGCTTAGCTGATAAAAAAATAGGCGCTATAAAAACATCTGTACAACAGAGTATTTTGGAATCAGAATTACCGAATGCAACCTTGAAGTTACTCGGAAAATCTACAGAACTTTCCTTAGATTTGGCGAACAATAAGGTTGATGCAGTATTAGTAGATATTCCTACTGCTACCCTACTTGCTAAGGGTAATCCGGATATTGTAGCAAGTGAAGTTTATTATGAAGACCCTTCAGCTGGTGCTGCGATTGCTTTACCTAAAGGCACAGATAAGGAAATAATGGATGTAATTAATGCTACGATTGATCGAGTAAAACCAGACTATGAACAATGGTTAAAAGAAGCGATGGATGGTGTGGAATTAGAAGAATAAGAGATAAGAAAGAGAGAATAGAAATATTTAGTCACAAAACATCTTCTAGAAATGAAAAATACCCTAAATATTGTAGGTGATAATGTTGAGTTTTTCTTTTTTAGAGCAGTACTATCCATATTTCCTAACAGGTATATATATTACTATTCTACTTGCTGTCATTGCTGTAGTTTTAGGAACTATTTTAGGAATTGCTTTAACCCTATTACGTAGGTCAAGGTTTAAGGTAGTAAAAATTATTGGTGATATATATGTGGAATTTATTAGAGGTACCCCTCTCCTTGCTCAAATATATATCATCTATATTGGAATTCCGTTGATATTTAAGGGATGGGATATACCGGATTTGATGGTTGGAGCAATTGCGTTATCTCTTAATGCGGCTGCTTACATTTCAGAAACGATTCGATCAGGAATTGAAGCAGTCAGTAAAGGACAAATGGAAGCAGCAAGAAGTTTAGGTATGAATCAAAGGCAGGCGATGTTTGATATCGTCCTTCCTCAAGCATTTAAAAATATTCTTCCTGCACTTGGGAACCAATTTATTGGCAGTATAAAAGATTCATCCATTGTATCCATAATAGGCGTAGCTGAACTTATGTATAAGACAACTATTGTTAGAGGAAATACAGCACTGGGGTTGGAGCCAATTTTAGTAGCCTCTTTAGGATATTTGATCATGACTTTTACATTAACGCAACTCCTAGGAGTGGTTGAAAGGAGATTGAAAGCAAGTGATCGACGTTAAAGGACTGCATAAAAGTTACGGAAATCATGAAGTGTTAAAGGGGATTGACGTAAAAATCAATAAAGGAGAAGTGGTTGTTGTAATTGGTCCTTCTGGTTCAGGAAAAAGCACTTTTTTGAGGTGTTTGAATTTGTTAGAACTACCGACAAGTGGAAGCATAAAGGTGGAAGAGCAGGAGATAACAGCTCGAAAGGTTAATATTGATAAAGTAAGAGAGAGAATGGGAATGGTTTTTCAGCAATTTAATCTTTTTCCCCATAAAACAGTTGCCCAAAATATTTGTCATGCTCCCATAAAAGTAAAAGGGATGAAGCAAACCGAAGCCCAAAATTTGGCCAAGGACTTATTAAAAAAAGTAGGACTGTTAGAAAAATATGATGCATATCCTTCCTCCCTGTCTGGTGGTCAGCAACAACGAATAGCTATTGCCAGAGCATTAGCCATGAAGCCGGAAGTAATGCTATTTGATGAACCCACATCTGCATTAGATCCAGAAATGGTTGGAGAGGTATTAGCAGTTATGAAGAATCTAGCTCAAGAAGGAATGACAATGGTAGTGGTAACACATGAGATGGGTTTTGCCAAAGAGGTTGGAGATCGTATTCTATTTATGGATCAAGGTTATATCATGGAAGAAAACAATCCAAAACAATTTTTCGGAAACCCAACTCATCCTCGAACAATTGATTTTTTATCGAAAGTATTGTAAGTATCTTAAAATCTATCAAGTTATATGAAAGGTGTGAGAGGAATGGCTTTAATTACTAGAGAACAAATAGCAGGAATGAATATTCATTATATGCGCTATTCTTTAGATTATTTTTTACAAGCACAAGTAAAAGCTGGGATTCAATCCATAGAGTTTTGGACTGGTGTACCTCACTATTATTTAGATCCTACGACTTATTCAGATTGTAAAGCCTTGAAAAAAAAGATTGATTCCTATCATTTAGAAATGAAAGTATTTACTCCTGAAAACTGTATGTATCAATTTCAGTTTGCCTCTCTGAAACCAGAGATTTTCGAAAAAAGCTTACACTACTTTACTAATGGTATAAAGGCTGCTGCTGAACTAGGTTGTAAAATAATGCAATGTAATTCTGGATGGGGATATCTAGATGAAGATCGAGAAGAGGCATGGAAGCGTTCTAGGGAAATGCTTTCGAAACTGGCTGATACTGCAAAGTCGGAGGGAGTTACACTTGCGTTGGAAAGTTTACGCCCAGAAGAATCTAATCTAGTTACAACATTACAAGATACTAAAAGAATGATAGAGGAAATTAATCATGCCAATGTAAAAGTTCTAGTAGATACTACTGCTATGGGGGTGGCAGGGGAAACCTTACAAGAGTGGTTTGATGTATTCGGTAGTAAGATTATTCATACTCATTTTGTGGACGGAAACCCATATGGTCATTTAGTTTGGGGTGATGGTAAGCATGACTTAGAACAGTTTCTTATTACACTTAAACAAAACGGATACGAGGGATACTTAGGGCAAGAAATCACAGATTCAAGATACTTTATGGATCCCGCAGCCCATGATTGTCGAAATATGAAAGAATTTGAGAAATATATGTAGAATTTATAAGATTTGCAAGTAATAGTCAGAATAGTATTGACAATAACATAAAGACAAATTAGTATAACGTTATATAACGTTATACTAATGAGGCTGATTAAGTGAGGTGACATGACATCATGAAGGTAATCGGATTGGGAGATAATGTCGTAGATAAATATGAACACATTCAGACTATGTATCCTGGAGGAAATGCACTTAATTTTGCAGTATTTGCAAAAAAATTAGGTGCAGAAGCGGCTTTTTTAGGAGCATTCGGTTCAGATTTAGAGAGCCAACATGTACAAGAAAGTATTACCGAAATGGGGATAGATATCAGCCACTGCAAATTATACAAAGGAGAAAATGGTTGTGCTCGAGTGACACTAAAAGATGGGGATCGAGTATTTTTAGGAAGTAATCGATGTGGGGTTTTAAGACAATTTGGTTTGAACTTAACGGAAGAGGATTATTCCTATTTAACATCTTTTGATCTAGTACATACGGGTTTGTATGGCTTTGCGGAAACGGAATTGCCAAAGATTAAACAGTTAGGAATACCAATTGGATTTGATTTTTCTTCTGATTTCACAATGGAGCAAGTAAGACGAATAAGCAAAGTAATCGATTATGCTTATTTTTCCTGTAGTCATATGAAACTAGATGACATTTTAAATTTATGCCTGAATGTTACTCATATAGGCTGCCAATTGGTATTGTGTACTTTAGGAGAAAAAGGGGCCATTTTATTTGATGGAAACAAATTTTATATGCAAGAGTCCTTCTTTGTGAAACCCAAAGATACGATGGGAGCAGGCGATTCCTTTATTA
Source organism: Niallia circulans (assembly GCF_003726095.1). NCBI lineage: Bacteria > Bacillati > Bacillota > Bacilli > Caryophanales > Bacillaceae > Niallia > Niallia circulans. Next base: position 3,202,003 of record NZ_CP026031.1, on the reverse strand, counting down.
CTTGTTTTATCTATCACTATGGAAAAGAAATTAAAGATGGAAAAACAGATACAGAGTCCATTATTAAAGAAAGTCTCAAAAAAGCAGCAGCATTTTCATCTGAACAATGTCTAGTTGAGGGATCATTTGGATTTGGCAAGAAATATACATAATGATTGATTTTAAGGTGGTGGTAGATAGGTAAATACTTCTTACATTTTTGAAATAAAAATCTATTAACTTAAAATATTGGAGGTAATCAAGATGGAACTTAATCAAATTATTGGATCAATTAAGGAAAGACAACCGAACATTAAAAGTGTGTTTTTTGTTGGATGTGGAGCATCTAAAGCAGAATTGTATCCTGCAAAGTATTTTCTAGAAGCTAATGCCAAAACTCTGCGTGTAAGTTTATATACAGCAAATGAATTTAATTATGCAACCCCAATTTCTGTTGACGATACAAGTATTGTTATTACTTGCTCACTAGGTGGAGCCACTCCTGAATCAGTAGAAGCAACAACAAAAGCAAAAGAATTAGGCGCACATGTTATTGCAGTAACACATGTGGAGGGATCTGCTTTAACAAAAGATGCAGGTTACATAGTATATCATGGATTTGAGGCTAATTATGCTGCTAAAATGGAGAAAATGACAAAAGTATTAGGATTAGCTACAGAAATACTTCATCAATATGAGGGTTATGAGAATTATGACAAAATGATAGATGGTTTCGGAAAAATTTATGAACTTATCGAAAAGGCTGCTTCCACAGTTTTACCAGATGCCAAAGCTTTTGCGGAAGCTTATAAAGATGATGAAGTAATTTACGTCATGAGTAGTGGAGCAACACATGAAGTGGCTTATTCCTTTTCTATCTGCTTGTTAATGGAAATGCAGTGGATTAATTCGGGGACATTTCATGATGGAGAATTTTTCCACGGTCCCTTTGAAGTGGTAGAAAAAGATGTTCCGTTCCTATTGTTGATGAATGATGGAAGAACCAGACCTATGGATGCAAGAGCGCTTGAATTTTTGCAGCGCTTTGATGCTAAAACAACTGTGGTAGATGCAAAAGACTTTGGGCTTGGTTCAGTTATAGCTTCTGAAGTAGTAGATTATTTTAATCCAATGTTAATTTCCGGTGTCTTGCGGGTATATGCAGAACAATTATCCTATATCCGTAATCATCCATTAACTAAAAGAAGATATATGTGGAAATTAGAGTATTAATGGCAAAGATATTTTGAACATCAAAAAGACTGTCTCAAAATCGTGTGACCATGATTTTGAAATAGTCTTTTTTCTTTTAAATGGAGGAATGGAATAGGCTAATAAGAAAAGAATTGTTTAAAATTAAAATAATAGTAAGATATAATAAAGAAAAGAAAGGTGAAAAGGAGGTAATAAAATTTGCTTAATAGTAACAGCTCTACTCCTTTATACATACAGCTTAAGCAAGCGATTGCAGATGATATAAATGATGGAATATATACGCATGGTGAAAAATTGCCAACTGAACCGGAACTTTGTGAAAAATATAAAGTAAGTAGAATTACTGTTCGAAAGGCGGTATTGGATTTAGTAAATGAAGGTTATTTAATTAAGAAACAAGGAAAGGGTACATTTGTTAATCATGTTAAGATAAAACGTGAATTAGTTGCTGTTAATGGTTATTCTGAATATATGAATTCCACTGGTAAAATGCCCAATCCTAAAATAATTTCTTATGAAGTAAAAGAAGTGAACAAAGAAATAGCAGAGAAATTAAAAATTGATACGAATAGTCCTGTTCTCGAGTTAAAGCGACTACTCCATTTAGATAATGAACCATTATTGCATGAAACTTCCACCTATTCCTTAGAGCTTTTTCCGGAATTAGACCGATACGTGGAAGAAAATAAATCTATGCATAAAATCCTAAACGAAATTTATGGAAGGATTCCTGCATTTAATAATAAGATATTAAATGTTATATTAGCTAATAGTGAATTGGCAGGTTATTTACAGTGCAATATTAGTGATCCTCTTTATCAATTGGAAAAAGTAGCATACAATAAAGATAAAGACCCCTTATATCACTCTCTCCTTTACTATAATGTAAATAAAGTAAGCTTTACCATAACAAGTGAATTCGAATCAACCGATTAGAGAATCTGTAGGGCGAATTATTCTAAAGACATTTTTCTTTAGCAAGTTTACAAAATGTATATATATGCATAGAACCATCTTTCATTAAATGAAAGATGGTTTACTATATAGAAAGAAAATAGGAATTAAAACAGCATAATTCTTGGGGGACAGAGAAGCATTCCCCTGTATAGTAGCTTGTCGTTTCTTGTCCAATGCTGTCAAACATGTCAAAAAACCTCGAAATATTTCGTCTTTTATTAGTTGTATCTCTATTTCCACAGTGTTAACATTACTTTGTAAGCGTTTTCTATCATTGGTGCCTAACCATTAAATTATCTACTTTTTAAGGAGGAATTCGATGAACCAACAGACTGTGGTTTTAAAAGAAAAGGTTGGAAAGTTCCTAAGTGGTAAGAAAAAGTTATTTATTAATGGTGAATTTGTGGAGAGTCAAACACAAAAAACGTTCGACAGTTATAATCCAGCGACAGATGAGGTTTTAGCAAGTGTATATGAAGCTGGTCCAGAAGATATTGATTTAGCAGTGAAAGCGGCACGGAAAGCTTTCGACGAAGGACCTTGGTCAAAAATGAGTGCTTCTGAGCGCAGTCGTCTTATGTACATACTGGCCGATTTGATGGAGAAAAACAGTGCGGAGCTTGCCCAGTTAGAAACGTTAGATAATGGGAAACCGATTCGCGAAACAACTAATGCGGATATTCCATTAGCCATTGAGCATATGCGCTATTATGCGGGTTGGTGTACAAAAATTACAGGACAAACGATTCCAGTTAATGGTCCATACTTTAATTATACACGCCATGAAGCGGTAGGAGTAGTTGGGCAGATTATCCCTTGGAACTTCCCGCTGTTAATGGCAATGTGGAAGCTTGGAGCGGCCCTTGCAACCGGATGTACAGTGGTATTAAAACCAGCTGAGCAAACGCCGTTATCTGCGCTTTATTTAGCGGAATTAATCCAGGAAGCGGGTTTCCCGGAAGGCGTTGTAAATATTGTTCCTGGATTTGGGGAAACAGCTGGCCAGCCGCTAGTTGATCATCCTTTAGTAGATAAAATTGCCTTTACTGGTTCTACCGAAGTTGGAAAAATGATTATGGCGAATGCCTCTAAAACATTGAAAAGAGTTACATTGGAGCTTGGTGGGAAATCACCGAATATTATCCTGCCAGATGCAGATTTAACAAAAGCTATTCCAGGTGCTTTTAATGGTGTTATGTTTAACCAAGGACAGGTATGCTGTGCTGGGTCTCGTGTCTTTATTCAAAAGAAACATTTTGATAATGTCGTTGCCGATATGGCAGATCAAGCGAAAAAAATGAAGCAAGGTGCTGGCATCCATGCTGATACAGAAATTGGACCGCTAGTTTCCGCTGAACAGCAGCAACGAGTTCTTGGTTATATTGAAAGAGGGTTAAACGAAGGCGCGCAACTAGTCGCAGGTGGTTTTAATCCACGTGAGGAAGGATACTTTGTTTCCCCAACTGTTTTTGCCGATGTACGCGATGAGATGACAATTGCCAAGGAGGAAATTTTTGGACCTGTTATTTCGGCAATGCCATATGACGATTTAGATGAGCTGATCAATCGCGCAAATAACAGCGAATATGGTCTAGCAGCAGGCGTCTGGACGAGAGATATTGCCAATGCTCACTACATCGCCAGCAAACTCCGCGCTGGAACCGTTTGGGTCAACTGCTATAATACATTCGATGCAGCTTCCCCATTCGGCGGATACAAACAATCAGGCATTGGACGCGAAATGGGCTCCTACGCCCTAAACAACTATACAGAAGTAAAGAGCGTATGGGTTTCTATGCAGTAAGGGAATCGAAGGGACAGTTCTTATTGCTTTTTGATTGCATGATATAGAAAGTAGTGGCTGACTCGAAAGTCGTTGAAGAACAACTTTTGAAGTCGGCTTCTTTTTGTTAATTTAGCAGGAGTAAAGGTTCCGGCCTCTGCTTTCACAAATGCTTCTAATGCTCCTATTTGATAAATGACTATATCATATTGGAAGAAAACTCCGTATAAATGTGTATTTCGTTTTCACGAAATGTAGGCAAAGGACATAGTAATAAAGAAGGAAGAAGGGAGGAAACATGTAATGAAGAACATTCTATTGATAGTCGCTCTAGCTCTGACCATTTTTGTTATTTACCTTATTACGATGCATCCAAATCCAACTAAAACTGTCTATATTCCTCCTACATCATCTTTGGAAGAAAGGGTATGTGAAGAAGTATCGGCACAATTTGGTGATTGCAAGCAAATTCTGTTGCTTGATGCGCAGTCCCGTATCGTTTTTGCGGAAAATAGTTCGGGGGTTGTTCCTGTGCTTACTAATAAAGAATTTACTGACTTTCAAAAAATTATTTATCCCATATTAGAATTTCAGGAGTTTCAAGAAGAGAAACAGGAGAGAGGATCCATTACCTGGCAGGCAAATAATAAGCTCGAAAAGGATTTATCCATTATTTATGGGTTTGCCGAAGATAATGCCAAAACGATCATTATTACTAGTGAGGGTAATGTCCAGCCAAATAAGTTTTTCCTTCAAGATAACCTCTGGGTATGGTATGCGACTTTCACGAAGGATAATGTTAAACTGCCAGTTGAAGTAGATATTTATGAATAAATGGAATCGTAGGGACATGCTTCCCTTAAAGAGTAAAGAAGCTTAGGAGCCTTCCTATGCTTCTTTTTTGGTTTATTTAGGGGATTTCCCACGGGAGCTATGTTGTACTGAAGCTACCAGTAAAAGCAATTTCTCATCCAGAGAAGTAATATCGCCAAGTAGAAAAACGCTTTATCAATGATGGCTGCTGGAAAATAAGAGGAGAGCGATAGAACCACCTCTGAGAACTAAAAGGAGCTTTGGTAGGAAAATGTCGAAAATGGTTGTCGAAAGTATTGATATACGTCAACTTTTGTCGATATGAATATTAAGAAGTAAAGTTATATGTTTTATGGCACTACAAAGAGTTATTTAAGGGAGATGAGGAAGAATGAAAAAAGGAAAAGACAGATCGATTAAAACAAAGTTTATTTTGTATTTTCTATTAATTGGTCTTATTCCAGTAATAATAGCCTCCAGCATTATTTATTATGTAAGTAGTAATAATGCGTTAAACAATGAAGAGGAATGGCTTGGTAATCAAACAGCCAATACAGTAGAAAACATGGAGGAATGGATTCAAAAACGATTGGATGAGCTTACGCTTATTTCGAAATCAGATACCATTATCAATGGAGATCTTGCAGCTCGGAGTAAACAAATTAATATTGTCAAAGAGCAAGATTCAACTTATGAATCAGTTGTAGTTATCGGAAAAAACGGGATGGTGGAAGCACATACAGACCCTAGTCTAGTTGGTAAATTAGACTTATCAAAAAGAGATTATTTTATCAAAGGGATAAAAGGAGAACAGAGTGTTTCGAATGTCCTTAAGTCCAATGCGACAGGAAATCGAGTTCTTGCAATAGCAACGCCGATCATAAATGCCCATAAAGAAGTAGTGGGGGTGGTATCTGCTACCGTTAACTTTGAAACCCTTATACAGGATTTTTTACAAAATGAAACTTCTCAAAATAAAAGCACATATCCTGTATTAGTTGATAGTAATAATATAGTTCAGTTTCATCCTAATGCTGACTTAATCGGTAAGACAATTGAGGAAGCTGGTTTTTCCAAAAATATAGGAACTATTTTCGAGAAGGGGAGAACAACAAGTGGAACTAAAGAGACAGAGCTGGATGGAGAAAAACAACTGGTTACTTATGCTCCCCTAAAAAGTGCAGGTTTAGGTATTTATTTATTTACTTCCTTGGATGATATATTAGAAATTACTAGTAGTATTAAGAACATTACGACCATTATACTTGCAGTATTTTCTGTGCTGATAATTGGGGTGGCAATTTGGATTGCAAACGGGATGACAAAACCAATCCGAAATATTGTTGCTCAGCTGCGTTTAGTTGCAGCAGGAGATCTTACAAGCAAGGATGTAGCTATCCAATCAAAGGATGAGATTGGTCAGTTAGCGGAAAATACGAATTCGATGAAACATAGCTTGCGGGAATTGATTAAACAGTTGAAGGAAAGCTCTGTACATACAGCAGAAACATCTGCGCAATTGGCTGTGAGTGCAGATCAATCCAATCAAACAAGTGTAGTAATAACGGAATCGATACAAGCTGTTGCTGAAGGAGCAGCCGATCAGGCGGAAATGGTGACTGAAAGCACAGAAGCGCTTGATGAAGTGGCACAAGGAGTACAGCAAATTGCAGAGGCTTCGGCGACTATCTCTGAAAAGGCCAGCTCAACATTGAATAAAGCCCAAACTGGTAAGGAATCTGTTGAAAAAAATATTACCCAGATGAATACAATTCAACAATCGGTTCAAAACTCAGATGAATTGACGAAATCACTTATTGTAAGATCACAGGATATTGTGAAAATATTGGAAGTTATTACTTCTATAGCTGATCAAACAAATCTGCTTGCGCTTAATGCGGCAATTGAAGCAGCAAGAGCTGGGGAGCACGGGAAAGGATTTGCAGTAGTTGCCGATGAAGTTCGGAAACTGGCAGAAGAGTCACAGCGTTCTTCTCAAGAAATTGCTGGGATAGTAACGAAAATTCAAGGGGAGATTAAACAAACGAGCGAATCAATGAATGCAGTCATGGATGAAGTTCAAAGTGGTGTATTGATTGCTAATAACTCAAGAGAACTATTTAAGGAAATCCTAGAATTGACTTATGAAGTTTCTGATAATATTACCAATATGTCTGCCACTTCGGAAGAGATTTCAGCAGGAGCAGAAGAGGTATCTGCTTCCTTTAATCAAATCTCTACTATTACTAAAAACACGAAGTCAAGTACACAAGAAGTGGCCGCAGCCTCAGAAGAACAACTAGCAGGAATAGAGGAAATTTCCTCAGCTGCCCAAAGCCTCAAAAACTTAGCAGCTGAATTAGAAAAAACGATTACAAAATTTACAATATAGGAAAAAAAGGGACGGTTCATCCGTCCTTTTTTATACTCTTTATGAAGGATGCAGGAGAATTTCTCTTGAGGATTTTATGGATAAAATTTAAATTTTTTGCAAATACTAACTTCAAACTTTTTCTGAAAACCATGGATTATATTCTCAGCATGTGTTGATTTCACTAAGATGTACACTAAATTTACTTTATCTATTAAAAAGGTGGCTGGGGAAAGATGTGAACAGGAAATCATTTGAAAAACTTTTATGGTCCATCGCTTTGCCTGGCTTTGGACAGCTGCTTAATAAGAAATATATAAAAGGAATTATTTTTATCTTACTTGAGTTAGTTGTGAACATACAAGCTAACTTTAATACAGCCATTATATTAAGTTTTCATGGACAAACTTCCGCGTCTTTAGAGGAAGTTAATCTAAAATGGCTTATGTTTTATCCGTGCCTTTATTTTTTTGCGATGTGGGATGCAGTAAGAGATGCTGATGAGAAAGGAGAAAATTCTCCTTTATTATTTCTTCCATTTGTGTTTGCAGCTTATTTTGTAACAGTAGGATTAATCTATTCATCAGAGGTTTTCCTATTTGGGCATCTAATCGGCCCTATTTTTTTACCAATGCTTTTTGTGTTACCAGGTGTAATCATTGGATTGGTCATAAGGAAAGTAATATATATATTTACGAACTGAAACGCCATTTTTTAAATGGTGTTTTTCTAATATTCAAGTAAAGGAATGAGGAAAACAACGATTCTTTAAAAGCGCCTCAACTAAAATAAAGAAAAGTTCACAAAAAATTTCGGAATATATACAAACATATTACTTTCTAGCCAATCATAAGCTTTTAAGAAGTAAGGAAGGTTTACTAACTGCCATGATTGGAGGAATGAATGAGTATTTTACAATCAGGAACTCCCACCTACTTAAAGATAATCAGTAAGAGAAAAGGACTGCAAGAAATTATCGAAGGAGATAATCTTTATTCAAAGAACAAGTTTGGCAAAAAGATTGAAGCTGAGTAAGCCGACTATATCAGCATTGGTAGATGATGGTGAAAGAAGGCTGGATTATTGAAAAAGAAAGTAAAAAGGCGGCAACAAAAGGGGAGAAAACCTGTCCATTTATTGTTTGCCAAAGAATACAAATATACGATTGGCATAGATATTGGAGGAACGACGACTGAAATAGCGATTATGGATTTGGAAAATTTATTCTGCACCGCAAAATCGACACACAAGAGGCGTTGAAGAGGAATTTTGTTCAATTGCTTGTTGATCAAGTAAATAGCATATTAGAGGAACAAAATAATAGTCATACAAAGGTGCTGTCTTTTACGATTGGTGCACCAGGAATGACGGATTCAGAAAATTTTATTTGCTCGCCGTTTACTCCATTTAGAGAGAGGAGTGAAGCAATATAATGCCAGACAGTAGATCGCAAGTCTATGTAAACCATATATTAGAACCCATCTATGATTTTACGAAACAACATTACCTTCCTTATTTATTAGAAATTAACATCGCCCATGCTACTATGCTAGCCCACCAAAAAATCTTAACAAAAGAAGATACCCAAAAAATCATTAAAGCGAATCAAGCACTATTAGCAAAAGGTTATCCCCAACACTATAATCCTCTTTATGAAGACTTATTTTTTATGCTGGAAGAAGATTTGAAAAAGGAAATCGGCGAAGTGCTTGTTGGAAATATGCATATTGCCTTTAGTCGGAATGATATGGATGCAACCATGTATCGAATGGTATCTCGAGAAAAGCTTCTGCAGTTTCTTACCTTACTTGTAGAGTTAAAAAAGGTATTGTTACGTTTGGCGAAAGAACATGAACTAACGATTATGCCAGCCTATACACATAATCAGCAAGCACAGCCTACTACCTTAGCCCACTATTTGTTAGCTATCGATAGTAGTTTACAAAGGGACTTGGAACGTGGTTTCGCGCTTTTAAGAAGAATCAATGAGTCTCCAATGGGAGCTGCTGCTTTAGGGACTTCTGGTTTTTCAATTGATCGTTCATTTGTGGCGATCCAATTAGCTTTCGATAAACCAATGGAGAATTCCTATGATTCTATTAGTGCCGCTGATTATATGCTGGAAATAGCTAGTGTGATCAAAATTACTTTAAGTACCTTATCGCGTTTTACTCATGATCTCTTGTTTTTTACGACAAATGAAGTAGAAGCAATCAGATTAGATAAAAGCTTAGTGCAAACATCGAGCATCATGCCTCAAAAACGAAACCCTTCATCTTTAGAACATACGAAATCTCTCATTAGCCGGACAATTGGGGAAGTAAATGCTGCTTTTATGATGTCCCACAACACACCTTTTGGGGACATCGTCGATATTGGGGATGATATCCAGCCTATTCTTATCAATGGCTTTTCTCATTCCTATCAAATTATCGAATTACTGACAGAAATTCTTAAAACGATGGAGGTAAATGTAGATAAACTCCTGACCCGTTGTTCAGAAGGCTTTTCCACCGTAACGGAATTAGCGGATGTACTGGTTAGGGAGTGCCAATTATCCTTCCGTGATGCCCATCAGATTGTCAGCATTTTGGTTCAGCGATTAGCTAGTACTGGGAAAAAAATAAAAGATGGTTCTGCTGAACTAGTCAAACAAATTTCTCAGGAGATATTAGGAACACATCTTCCTTTAACAGAAGAACAATATCAAACTGCGATTAATCCTTTTCATTTTGTTATGGTTCGCTCTGCTTTTGGAGGCCCTAACCCAAAAGAAACAGAGAGACAGCGAATAAGGTCCAGTCAAAAGCTTGCTGATTTTTCAAAAGAAGCAGCAATATATAGAAATAAATTTACTTCTTATAAGCAGCTGCTTCGCAATAATAACAAACTTGTTTAATAGGAGGGGTTCTATTGAAAAAGTTTTTAAGTGTATTTCTTTTTCTAGCCATAGCAATGGTTATTGTTGGTTGTTCAAAGGGAAAGGATTCTGGCGGGGAAGCAGATGGTACGGTAACTATTGAATATTGGCAATATGCCTATAAGGCGAAAGTGGATTTAATGGATGAGCTTATTAAAGAGTTTGAAGATAAAAACCCAGGAATTAAAGTAAAGCAGACAACTTTTCCATATGAGCAATACAATGAGAAGGTTGCTACACTAGTTCCAGCTGGAAGAGGTCCCGATGTTATCAATTTATATTATGGCTGGCTGCCAAAATATATTGATTCAGGCTATTTACAGCCTCTTCCTGAGGATGCATTTCCAGTGGATAAAATCGAAAGTGAATACTTCTCCTTAGTAAATGCAGCAAAATTGGACGATAAATATTGGGCCATTCCGACTGCGGTTCGTACTCTTGCCCTGTTTTATAACAAAGATCTTTTTGAAAAAGCAGGCTTGGATCCAAATAGTCCGCCAAAAACATGGGATGAATTAGTAGATTATGCGAAAAAACTGACAGTAAGAGAAAACGGAAAGCTTGAAACAGAGGGGATGGCGTATGAAATTGGTGCACAGCTGAACAACTGGTTTTATGATGCTCTTGTCTATCAAGCTGGCGGTCAAGGGTTGAGTGAGGATCGTAAGCAAGTTCTTTGGGATGATACACCTGCTGGTTTAGAAGCATTTACGTATTTAGTGGAATTCGGATCCAAACATAAAGTTGGCGAAAGTGGTTTTTATACAGATGATGTAACAGCATTTAAGACAGGGAATGCGGCGATGAATATTGACGGTTCCTTCCGTTTAGGTACATTGGCGACAGATGCACCTGACTTAAATTATGGGGTTGCGCCACTGCCATCTTATAAAGAAAAGGCCACACAATCTTCGTTCTGGGCAAATGGCATTACAGCTAAAGTAGAAGGAGAGAAATTAGAAGCTTCTAAAAAATTCTTAGCGTTTTTAACAAGTGATGAAGTGATGGAACGCTGGATTGACGAGGTAGGAGAATTGCCAGCAAAAGAAGCGGTCGCAACACAAGATAAATATGTAAACGATCCATTATACGGACCATTCATCGAACAGCTTCCATATGCCAATGCACAATTCTATGTCGACGAAACAGCACAAAGACAATATGTTATTGATGCAGTGAATGAAGTGTTGCTAAATGGAGTTTCAATTGAAGATGCCTACAATGATTTCGCAGCTAAGTCACAAAAGCTCTACGATGATTATTGGAGTAACAAGTAAAGATACTGAAATAAAGAAAGGCGGTAATCGTCTTTCTTTATTCAGAAAGGAGGGTTTTCATGTCTGGGAAGAACCATTCTGCCGTCCCAAAAAAGACTGCTAGATTTACGTTAAAGCAACAAAAATATATCTTTGTATATACATGCTTGCTGATACCTCTTCTTTTTTTTATTTCGATTCGGTTTTTGCCAACACTTTATACATTCAACATCGGGTTTCGGGAATGGGATATTCTATCAGAGGATAAACCATTTGTAGGGATGGATAATTATGTAGCCCTTTTTAAAGATGAAGTCTTTCGTAAATCACTAATAAATACATTTATCTATGTCGTTTTTGGTGTAGTAGGACAGCTGATGTGTGGATTAGGAGTAGCGCTGCTTTTGCAAAGGATTAATAAATTTGTCGGGGTATTTCGCGCTATTTATTTCATTCCCTATGTGACAAGTATTGTTGCGGTAAGCTGGGTGTTTAAATGGATTCTAATGAACAACGGCGTTGTGAATGATATTCTCATGAAGTTTGGGTTGGAAGCCCAGCTTTTTCTTAAATCACCTGATCAAGCAATTTATATTATTATCTTAACGATGATCTGGCAAGGTCTCGGTTTTCAAATGATTATTTTCCTAGCGGGCCTTGAAAATATCCCGAAAATATTCTATGAAGCTGCGGAAATTGATGGGGCAGATGGTTGGAAAAAATTTATTCATATCACCTTGCCGTTACTAAATCCAACCATTGTATTTTCCGCAGTTATTGGCAGTATTAGTTTCTTACAAACCTTTACCCAAGTGCAAAATATGACACAGGGTGGACCACTTCATTCTACTATATCCGTTGTTCTTTATATTTATGAATTAGCCTTCCAGCACTTTGATATGGGTCTCGCTTCTGCGGCAACAGTTATCTTATTTCTGATTATTTTAGTTATCACGATCATTCAAATGAAAGTTTTGACAAAGAAATTTGAGTACTAGTTTTTTATGGGGGTGAGGAGTTGAAGAAAAGAAGGTATTTAAAAAAATCAATCGTCTATATTCTCTTGACCGTTGGGGCTATCTTTATGCTGTTCCCTTTTATTTGGATGGTATCCACATCCTTTAAGCCGCCGACGGAAGTATATGGACTGAAGCTGCTTGCCGACCACCCTACATTGGAGAATTATCGGAAGATCATGGTGGATACCCTATTTAGTAAATGGTTTTTAAATAGTTTTATCGTGGCAGTGATTACTACTATAAGTGTTGCATTATTTGATACCCTTGTTGGTTATGTTATTGCTAAATTTTCCTTTGTTGGCAAGAGTATTATTTTCTTATTCATCTTAAGTTCCTTAATGATTCCTACCGAAATGCTGATTATTCCTTGGTATATCATGTCTACTGACTTAGGCTGGGTTGATACGTATTGGGGAATTATGTTTCCAGGCGTAATTTCTGCCTTTGGTATTTTTCTCATGAAACAATTTATGGAGTCTATTCCAGATGACTTACTCGATGCTGCAAGAATTGATGGCTTAAATGAATTTAAAATTTTCTTTAAAATCGCCATTCCACAAGTATATCCAGCATTAGCAGCGCTATGCATTTTCACATTTTTAGGAAACTGGAATGCCTATTTGTGGCCGTTAATTGTTATCGAGACAGAAGAAATGCGAACACTGCCAGTCGGCCTTGCCTTTTTCTCCGGTGAAAACCAAACTTACTGGGAAATCGTCATGGCAGGAGCTACCATCGCTGTTGTACCACTAATCATCGTCTTCTTAATCTTCCAACGCCATATTATTAAGGGGATAACGTTGACTGGGTTGAAGTAGGGGAAGTGAAAAAGAAGCTTTTCCAGTTAACCAAACTTGATTAAAGGCTGATCACAAGCATTAGAGGGAAGTAGTACAACTGTCCCTCTGCTGCCATTCCCATCTATACTTAGACAGATGGGAATTATTTATGATTATTGGTAGATGTTGATTAATGACCAGAACCCATTGCATCTACATGATGGACATGTTTGCTATTAATCCAGATGAATAACACAGAAACTAATACAAATCCAGCTCCAACAAGGAATGGTACAGATGGATTAAATATTTCTGCTAACTTTCCTGCTGTGTAAGGCGCAATGGCTCCACCTATAAAGCGCAAGAAGCTGTATGCTGCTGAAGCGGTAGATCGTTCTACAGGAGCAGCATTCATTACGGCAGTTGTAATAAGCGTATTGTTATTTCCTAATAAGGCACCAGCGAAAATAACTGCTGCGATGATAACCCATTGGGTTGTTGTCCAAATTCCCATAGCAACTAATACAACTGCAAACAAGGTTAACATGGCACACATTGATTTTACGGTTCCGAAACGTTCCTGCAATCTTGGTGCCATAAAAACAGAAGTGACAGCTAATAAAATACCCCAGCCCAAGAATACAAAGCCAAGTCCATGTTCGTCTAAGCCCATTACAAACGGTGCATAGGCTAACAACGTGAAAAATCCAAAATTATATAATGCTGCGGCAATCCCTAAAACAAGTAATGAGCGATGTTTTAATGCTCTAAACGGATCTGCCAAGGACGTTTTAGATTTAACTGTATTCGTTGTATTCATGGAAGTATTTTTTGGCATTAAAATGAAAATACCGAAAAAGGCAATAATCATTAAAACAGCTACCCCTAGGAAAGGACCTCTCCAGCTCATGGCTCCCAACCATCCGCCTAGTAGTGGACCGACAGAGATACCAAGTCCAATCGCTGCTTCATAAAGAATAATTGCTTTAGCAGTACCACTGTTTGAAAGAGATACAATTGCCGCTAATGCAGTTGCTACAAACAGGGCATTACCAAGCCCCCAACCTCCTCGAAGTCCGACAAGCGCCCAAATCCCATTTGATAGTCCGCCTAGGCAAGAAAAAATAGCAATGATAACAATTCCTAAAATAAGTGTCCACTTAATTCCAAGTCTGGAGGAAATCATCCCAGTTACCAGCATTGCTACAGCCATTACGGCATTATAGCTAGTGAAGAGTAACGTTACCTGGCTTTGGGAGGCATGAAGTTTCTCGGCAATAGCAGGAAGGATCGGATCAACGAGACCAAGCCCCATAAAGGCAATAATCCCCGCAAAAAATACAGCCCATACTGCTTTAGGCTGTTTTAATAAACTAGCTTCTGTTTTCGTATTTAAATTGTTTTTGGTTGAATCTGCTGATACAGATTGTGAAGATGACATTTCATTCTCCCCTTTATTTTTTTATTCCCTTTGTTTTTATAGACTAGATTAATTCTTTAAAAGAATTCCTTATAACATCACCGCGACTAATAATGCCTACTAAAACTCCATTTTTTTCAACGGGGACCTTTTTAATTTGCTTTTTACCTAACAGAGCTGCAATCTTTTCTAAATTTTCATCCCAAGACACTTTAATAACCCTTTTCTTCGCAATTTTCATTACGTTCAAATGTAAGAGACTTTGCAATCTATGTTCAAAATCTTCATCGTCCCCTTTAATAACAACAGTATAATAAATACTGTCGATAATATGATCATCATGTTTGCCAATGTATCGCAGTACATCTCCATCACTGATGAAACCGACAATCTCATTGCGGTCATTAACGATAGGAAGACCGCTAATTTTATACTGAATGAATTTTTCGATGACAGAACGGACGGTGTCGCCTTCTTTCACTTTATATACTCGGCTTACCATAATATCATGGGCTAGCATTTATCTGTCCCCCTTTTATTTTTTGGACAAGTAGTTGTATAAGGAAACTATATAATTGTATTATACAACTATATAACGAAACGTCAATTGTTTTTACGGAGATATGGATTCCCCTTCTTATTACAAATCTTTAATCAAGTATGCTATCATATTTTATAGAAATAATGGAAACGGTGAGGTAGTTAATCAATGGATGAACAATCGCTGGAAGAACTTGAAGTGGAATTATCTATACTGATACGACGGGTTACCCATACATCTTCTCATAAAAAAACTAGCAGCTTGGATCGGTCAGCTTATCTGTTGCTGCATGAAATAGTGACAGCAGGCCCTGCTGGTGTTAAAGCGCTTGCGATAGAATTTCAATTAGATGTTTCTACTGTAAGTCGACAGGCGGCTGCGTTGGAGCAAAAGGGCTATTTGCTGAGAATTCCTGATGAAACAGATGGAAGAGCTTATACTCTCCAGATAACTGAAACAGGATTAGAAGAATTTCAAAAGGAAAAAAAGTTTAGAAAAAGCAGGGTGGCGGAAGTGACCAAGGTTTGGACAGAAGAAGAGCGTGAGACTTTTGCTAAGTTATTAAAAAAATATAATCAGTCGGCGATGAATGTTCATCTATGATTGATTCAAAAAGAGAATAGGTATTTGAAGAAGTGTTTGCTTATGAGGGAAGGTATTTTCGCCTTCCCTCTTTTCTATTGGGAGAAAGTGTAATCGGAGGTTGTTTACGTTTTTTTCATGATTTTTAAAGGGAGACAGAGAAATGCTCCTTTCTTTTTTTTATTAATATTTTCATATAGTTTGAAAAGCAAAAGAAGGTTATTGCTGGGATTTAATGTTTGTTATTTCCTAGTTAAGACAGTGCTCTAATATATGGAGGAAGCACAATTAGAGATTAGTACGAGATTTGAAGTTTGAAAATAATCAATTTTCTGATATAAAAGTACTATTTTGCAAAAATAAAAAGGGGAATTGACTATCAATTTAGAATATTAAGTTTCGTAATATTACATATTGTGTTCAGAGGGGGATTTTTGGTGGTAAAGAAGAAACTCAAAAAAACAGCATTGGCAGCAGTACTTGGAATTAGTACTCTCTCACTAGGGTTATATAGTCCTCCTGAGAAAGCTGCTGCAGAAGCAGCGTATAAAGAGGTTGTCTCCAGTTACGGAGGAGCTCCTATTGATTTAGGCATTGCCAATGATGAACGGATTATTGAAATGCTGAAAAAAGAGGGAAAGTTGGCAAAGCATGCAAGCACTGGTGAAACGGAAAAAGCTTTACAAAAGTATTTACAAGGCAAAGCAGAAGGAGCTAAAAAAGAAACTAAGGATAAACTGCCGAAAGCCTTATCTAAATTAGAAACAAAGGGAGAAAACGAAACATCTAATCATAGTCTCCAAAAGGGAAAAGGAAATAAATTAGGACAGGCAAAGAAAAATACAGTGGAATCTGTCAAAGAGGAAGCATATGAAGGGGAAGTTCGTGAAGATAAGGTTCTCGTTTTAGCGATAGATTTTCCAGATTATAAAAAAAGCTCGATTACAAAAGATGAGACAGATATGTTCTATGAAGATTACACACATGAGCACTTCCAAAATATGATTTTTGGCGAAGATGGTTATGAAGGTCCGAACGGTGAAAATCTTGTCTCCATGAAACAATTTTATGAAGAGCAATCTGGTGGCAGTTATTCGGTAGAAGGGGAAGTTGCTGGCTGGTATACAGCTGATCATGAGGCCGCTTATTATGGAGGAAATTATCCTGGGGCAGATGATAGTGATGCGCGTCCTCGTGAATTAGTCTATGAAGCATTATCAAAAGCTGCACAAGATCCAAATGTAGACTTAAGTGAGTACGACGTATGGGATCGTGATGATTATGATGGCGATGGTGTATATAATGAGCCAGATGGAATTATCGATCATTTAATGGTTATCCATGCAGGGGTTGGTGAAGAAGCTGGTGGAGGAGCCCTAGGGGGAGATGCTATTTGGTCTCATCGTTGGAATTTAGGAAACCTAGTTGCAGTGCCAGGGGCTACATCTAATAGCGATCGTTTCGGTGGCTTACTTGGTGCATATGATTATACCATTGAACCAGAAGATGGTGCGGCAGGTGTTTTTGCGCATGAATACGGACATGATTTAGGTTTGCCAGATGAATATGATACGCAGTATACTGGCGGCGGTGAAGCTGTGGCTTACTGGTCTATCATGGCTAGTGGCAGCTGGGCCGGAGATGTTCCAGGAACGGAGCCGAGTGGATTTAGTGCATATGCCAAGGAATATTTGCAAGGCGCCCATGGGGGAAATTGGTTAAGCGGCACTACGTTAAATGCAAATGAAATTACAAGTAAAGGAACAGAACTACTGCTGGACGAAGCGGTAACAAAAGGAACAAATAATGACGCAGTGCGTATTAATCTTCCTGATAAAACAACAGATGTAAACACACCGGCAAGCGGGAAATATGAATACTTTAGTGGTAGTGGAAATAATATCGATCATTCCATGAAGACAGCAGTAGATTTGACCAATGCCACAAGTGCCGAGTTGACTTTTAAAACATGGTACGACATCGAGGCTGAATGGGATTATGCATCTATTAAGGTGAATGGTGAGACGATTAAAGGAAATATTACCACAACCGAAAATCCCAACGATCAAAATCCTGGAAATGGGATTACAGGCAGTACCAATGGTGAATGGGTGGATGGAGTCTTTGATTTAAGTGCATATGCTGGACAAAAGGTCGAAATTGAATTTAATTATTGGACCGACGTGGCAGTTGCTAATCCTGGTTTCTATGTAGATGATATCAAAGTAACAGCTAATGGAACGGAAGTATTAACAGATGGTGCAGAAGAGGATTCTTTCTTTGCATTAGAAGGCTTTAAAAAGGATGAAGGAAAATTCTATTCAAAACATTATTATTTATTAGAATGGAGATCACAAAATGGAGTAGATGAGGGTCTCGCGCATATTCGCCGTGGTGCTAGTCTTATGAGTTATGATCCAGGTCTTGTTGTTTGGTATGTGGATGAGTCATATAGTGATAACTGGACGGGAGCGCATCCAGGAGACGGTTATTTAGGAGTAGTTGATGCAGACCAACATACAAACTACTGGAGTGATGGAACTGTAGGAGCAACCCGTTATCAGTTAAATGATGCTGCCTTTAGTTTAGCTAAATCTAATAAAATGTTTTTAGATTATGCTGCTATTAACGGCACTACATTAAAAGATAATTTTACAAAACGAACTCCACTATTTGATGATAGTGCTGACTACAGCAACCAAGGAAATCTAGAAGCAGGCCGCAATATTCCATCGACCGGCTTGAAAATTCGCATAGTTGGTGAAAGCAAAGACGGAACAGTAGGAAAAGTATTATTATATAAATAATAATAAATAGAAGAGGCTGTCTGAAAAGCCCCTAATATAAAGCAAGAGGAGAAAAAGGCACGTTTTTCTCCTCTTGCTTTTCTATTCTGTTCTGTTGATTTCTATCCGAAAGTAGCTGGTGGATGCCTGCTACTTTCAATAGGTTGTGGACCAATGCCACAATATCAAACTCGACATGAACCTTATCGAGCCCCTGTGAATTAGGTAAATATGAATATATTGAAATTCCATTTATAAAGAATAAATGGAGAGCGTGGAATTAGCAGAATTAATTATAGAAAAAAGTAGCTGAGAAGAGAAAAAAACTCTTATTTAATGCCTATCACTCTGAAATTGCAGAACTGCAAAAAGACTATGAAGAATTATGGAAACAGTATTCAAGGCTATTAGACCACCTTGCAAAGTTGGTTGTACTTTTAGGATTTCGGGCCAATTTGGCCCCAAGTCAAATAAGGAATGAGCCACAGTGAAATGACGCAACATTCGCCGGGTTTGAGGAGCTCCTCAACAAGCTAATTTGAGGATTTTGCTACAAGGAAAATTCTTTAAAATGGGCAAGCGTGTGTACGCTTGCCCTGCTTGCCGATTAGCGAAAGAGGGATATTTACCCCTGCTTGGCTACAGATAACTTGCCAGTTTACGGGAAGTATTTCGGAATGATGTAGGGGACATTCCTTTTTTAGAAGTAAATTGCTTAATAAAATAGGTATCATACTCAAAGCCTGTCGAACGGGCAATTTCATTCAAACTCATGCCAGTATGGGTGAGTAATTCTTCTGCGACTTTTAATCGATAGGATAATAAATATGACATTGCAGTACAGTTACATCGTTTATGAAATAATTTATTGAGTGAAACACGGTTTAGGTGAGCACATTGTGTTAAATCATCGAGAGTAATTTTATTGGCGTAATTAGTGTGTATATATTCTAAAACCGTATCAACAGGAGACTGTCCATTTTCCGAATTTAAGCTTTCAATTAAGCTTAACATTTGAATAAGATTTTTTTTGATTCTGCAAACCCACAGTGAATCGCTTTGAGCAAATACTTCTGTTCCAATAATAAAAAACCAATCTAATAATTTTGGAAATGCTTTTGTGGTAATAAAGGGTACGCCTGTATGTGTGCTGTCTCTTTGAAATAAAGATAATCCTGTGTGTATTTTTAGATTGGGCATAAAATAATCTTCTGTTTTTGAAATTGGAATTGTACTAAGAAAATCTGGGTCAAAGCTGAACGATTGTGCTGATACTTTCTCTCTTTCAAAAACTTGTATCTCATCAGTTTGTGACAAACAGATTATCCCAGGTGCAGAAATTGCAATAGGTAGATTATTCAGCATTCCTTTTATACTCCCACTGGTGACAAATACTATAGTAAATCGATTCTGGTATGGTAACTCTTTAAAATTTTCTATGGCAAAGAAATCTATATTAACGATCCTTTTTTTATAGCGATCTATTTGTGGCATAATACTCTCCTTACAGATAGTATAGTTGAATGCTTCGTTTATTACATTGTACCAAAGAATCGCGAGATATAGAATATTGATGTAGCACAAGGGTAATATCATATTAACCAGCTTTTTACTATTAAAGTTATGTAAAATGATTTTAATTAACAAGGAGGAAAATAAATTATGGCAGTAAAGGTTGCAATTAACGGATTTGGACGCATTGGCCGACTTGCTTTCAGACAAATGTTCTCTGCAGAGGGTTATGAGGTAGTAGCAATTAATGACTTAACCAGTCCGCAGATGTTGGCTCATTTATTAAAGTACGATTCTGCGCAGGGAAGATATGCTTTAGCTGATAAGGTGGAAGCGAAAGAAAGTTCTATTGTGGTAGCAGGCAAAGAAATTGAAATTTATGCTCAAAGGGATCCTAAAAATCTTCCTTGGAGTAAGCATGACGTAGATGTGGTTTTAGAATGTACAGGATTTTTTACATCAAAAGAAAAAGCATCAGCCCATATTGAAGCAGGAGCTAAAAAAGTTGTTATCTCCGCTCCAGCTGGAAATGATCTGCCCACAATTGTTTATGGAGTAAACGAAAATGTTTTGAACAAAAATGATACGGTTATTTCAGCTGCTTCATGCACAACAAATTGTTTGGCTCTGATGGTTGATGTACTTGATGAATTGGCTCCAATTGAAAAAGGATTCATGACAACAATTCATGCGTATACAGGTGATCAAATGACTCTTGACGGTCCTCATGCAAAGGGCGACCTACGAAGAGCTCGCGCAGCCGCTTTAAATATCGTACCAACTTCTTCTGGTGCTGCCAAAGCAATAGGACTGGTAATTCCAAAATTAGAGGGGAAATTAGACGGTGTATCTCAACGTGTGCCAGTACCAGCTGGTTCAGTGACAGAGTTAGTCGCTGTCGTCAATAAGACGGTAAAGAAAGATGATATAAATACTGCTATGAAAGCGGCATCTTCTGATTCATTTGGATATACAGAGGAACAGTTGGTATCCTCTGACATAATCGGTATAACATATGGTTCATTATTTGATGCAACACAGACAAAGGTTACTTCACTTCCTGATGGGAAGTCTTTAGTGAAAGTTGTGGCATGGTACGATAATGAAAATTCGTATACAAGCCAAATGGTTAGAACAATTAAATATTTTGCTGAACTATAGTCTGTTGCTTAATAAGGTATGGCACTAAGAACTTGTGAGAAGTCCTCAATATCTTTTGCCTTTTAATACACGCTGGATTCTGCATTGGGAAGTTGGATCACTGCGTATTAAAAGCAAATGGCATTTTTGAGCTAAATCAAAGCCGCCATAACTTAGTAAATTAAGAGAGTGTAATTAATGCCCCCTCTTTTTGTATATATGCTTGCGGCTTTAGGACAGGAGGTTTTTATGTATTCAAAGTTGCTGTTTTATTTTGGGAAGGAACCGTTACCCAGCTGTAACGGTTTAGCCTAGATGAAGCTGCCATACTTTATAAATTCAAAATAAATATCAAAATGATGACCAGTCAGTGTGGTCATTTTTTATTCAACATCTTTCATGCAAAATTTGTGCAGGGATGTTTTTTTGTACTTTTTGTTCATTGGCAGCATATGGGACATCCCCTCCCTTTTTTATTTTTCTTTAATTAACTGTACACGGCCTACTTGTCCATCTTCTAGGCGAACCTTAATTCCATGGGGATGGGAGGGAGACTTTGTTAATATATCTTTTACAATGCCTGCTGTTCGTTTCCCGGTTCTTTGATCTTGTTTTAGTACTATTTCAACAGGTGTGCCTGGTGTTATGTCTTTGCGATTCTGACCGTTCATTATACACCCATGCGTTTTCTTTGGTTATTTGGCTTTTTTGTTAACTGGCTTTTCATTTTTTGCATTTTTTGATTGCCACTCAAACTTGCTTTTCCGCCTTGTCCTTGCTGTGCTTTATTTGCCAGCTGCTGCTTCATGGCTTCTTGTAAGCTAATTTTCTTTTTACCTTCTTGTTCCCTTGTCTGCTTATCGTTCATATCGCTCACGGATTTTTCCTCCATTATTATCGAAATAAAGTTCCTCCCTTATCATAACATCAATCGGGTGTCAGGCACCATAAAAAGACAGTAGCCAAAGGATGTTCACTTCAGAAGGACAATTTTTCTGCAAACATATTCTCTTCTTTTTCTGAATAGGTTGTAAGAGAACAGAAATGGATGGTGGTAACGATGGATCTGCCGGTTATTTTAGCTGGGCCATTGGTGCGCAGAGTGGAGGAAACATCAGCTTATCTTTGGATAGCTTTAAGTGGAAAATATCAATTGAACGCCAATCTATACGCGATTCACTTCAATCAAACGACAAAAGAGTTTGAATACCAGCCGTTTGACATTCAGTCGGATATACAAGTATGTCGATTAGGAAAAAACTTATATATTTATTTAATCAAACTTCAGCCTATCTCCCAAAATTTTCCCACCCAAACATTGTTAGGATACAATCTAGTATTTAAAAAAGGCGAAACAAGCTATGATTTAAGTGATTTTGGATTATTAGCAGCTGATAGTCCAGTCTCTATTTGTTATGGAAACTTACAATATCCCACTTTCTTCATACCAGCAACGGCTGAAAAAAACATCTTATATGGTTCTTGCCGTAAACTGCACGGAATTGGCAAGGATGCTCTTAGTCTCGGAGATGCCAAACTACAGGAGGAATACTTTCAGTTAGAAAAAAGGCCGAGTGCGCTCTTTTTGATAGGGGATCAAATTTATGCCGATGATGTTCCAGCGCCAGCTGCCCCCATTCTATTCGCATTAGGCAAGCTATTAATGGGCAAAGAAGAGCCTATAAAGGAATTGTGCGAGACAGAGGATGATAAAAATACTGCTTTTGATATTACCATCAGCCAGATAAATGGAAGACGAGAGATAATAAAGGAATACTGCCAATTTACTTCGCGAAAAGCGGATAATCACCTTCTGTCCATGGGCGAGTATGCAGCGATGTATATCTTAAGCTGGAATACAGAGATATGGGACATGGCAACCGGGGCTGGGTATTTAAAAGACTTCGATGACTATTTAGAAGATAACCAGATTCATATACAGATAGGGGCGGATCAGGCAAAAGAGTATGAAAGAAAAGTAAGCAGTCTAAAAAGAGCATACAGCCAGCAGCAAAAAGATATAACCTCATTCCAGCAATCTTTGCCAAAGGTACGCCGCTTGTTGGCGAATATTCCCACCTACATGATATTCGATGACCATGATGTAACAGATGATTGGAATATAACGAAAGAATGGCAGGAGAAAGTAGCTTGTTCTCCGCTTGGAAACCATGTTATCGCTAATGCACTAACAGCCTATTGGGCTTTTCAGGGATGGGGGAATAATCCAGCTGCTTTCCCAGCTTCCTTTTTTCGCAAAATAAGCAAGTATACCAAAAGACTAACCGTAAATACACAGACGTATACAGAGTGGCTGCATATGATGTTAACATTTCGTGCATGGAGTTTTGTTGCGCCAACCAATCCAAGAAGCCTTGTATTAGACACTCGGACAAAACGGGCCTATCCACAAGAACGAACCTATGTTGTGGGTAGTATGTTGAAACAGCGGACAAATGGCCCGAATTTAATCCGCAAAAAAGAATGGGATTATTTATCGGAACTCTTATTATCAAGTGGATGGCAGCAGCAAACACCGTTAGTCATTATCTCTGCTACCCCCTTATATGGCGTTCATTTGATTGAATCCTTTTTAAAAAATGTCATCATGCCCCTTACTGCGGTCCTTCCATCGCTACAAAAAAGCTTAGATTTAGAATGGTGGAAATTTAACGGCAGAGGATTCTCCTTTTTTCATCAACAAATAGCAGAATGGAACCCAAGTGAATGTCTTATTCTTTCTGGTGATGCTCATATGGCCTCTGCCATCGAAGTAGAAGTATATTTCCAGCAAGAACAAAAACGGATTCTACATCAATTTACAAGCAGCCCCATTAAAAATCAGTCTTTTGAAGGATTATCTGGTTTTACATTAAAAAGAATTCTCGAATTTAGACAAAGTCGTACGAAGGAAAAGAAAATATCCCGCTATTGCGGACATGATTATTTAATTCAAGAAAAGGAAGCAGATGTCCCTTTTCTGTGGAAAGAAATAATTGCCCATCAAGTATTGTCGAATGGTTCATTGATTGATACAAAGAATAATTTAGGCTGGCTAGCTTTCGATAAAAATGGGTTTAATCATCGTTTTTTAAGAAAATAATCAAGTTATTGTATAAAGAGCACTTCTTTTTTACTTCCTTTTGCATATTGCTATTGTAAAAGAAGAAAGGAAAAAGGAGAAAGAGCTCTTTTTTTTTAACTATTAGTCACTAGTCGATCTAAGATTTTTAAAGTTGCTATAGATTAGAAAATTCAGAAAAGTGCGGTTGCTAATTCCGAGTAAGTGTATTAGAATAATAGAAAATTAAACTCTTTACAAGATAAAGGGAAGGTTCAGGAGGTTAATCATTGATCGATTTAGTGCATCGTTTTGGCCCTCAAAATTATTATCATTATTCAGGAGTAATTAATACACTACCGAAGTTTTTGGAAGATAACCATTTACAATTTCCATTAGTAATTCATGGGGAAAAGTCGTGGCAGGCAGTTCAACCATATTGGCCCGAAACTGAATTTCAGCATCCCTATAAAAAAATTTTGTTTGCTGGTGAATGTAGCTATGAAGAAATAGACCGAATAGGGAGCGAAGTCATACACCATCAGCATGATGCCATAATAGGAGTTGGAGGAGGTAAGCTTTTAGATACGGTAAAGGCGGTAGCTAGTAAAGCAAAAATACCTTGTATCTTAATTCCTACATTGCCTTCCAACTGTGCTAGCTTTACTCCAATCAGCATTGTTTATTCTGCTGAAGGAGACCATCTTGGTACGATACGGCATAGTCAATCAAATTATATGGTAATGGTTGAACCAGAATTATTAGTAAATGCACCAATCGAGCATTTAACTTCTGGTATTGGTGATACCTTGGCTAAATGGTATGAAAGTAAAATTCGTTTTAATAAATTAACAAGTGAAGAAATATCCATTCTATTGGAACTGTCTCATACTGCTGCTAAGCAATGTCGAGATAATATTTTAAAATGGGGGGAAGCTGCTGTTCAAGCAGCTGAAGCTAAAAAGAGCAATGCAGATTTCTCCCGCATGATTGATACGATTTATGCAGTAGCCGGTCTTGTTGGTGGTTTAGGAGGGGAATTTGGGCAAAGCGTTGGCGCACATGCCTTTAATTACGGATATGTCAGTTTGGGGAAAAAGGGACATTTACATGGCAGTCTTGTTGCGTATGGAATATTATTCCAGTTGAGTTTAGAAGAAAATTATGAAGAAATAAAACAATTAGTTCCTTTATACAAAAAATTGAAGTTGCCAATATGCTGGAGAGATTTGCATTTATCCCCTGAGAAAGGGGACCTTGATAAAATGGCTGATCAAATCTTAAGACCATCCTCTAGAATTTATGCATTGCCAATGGAGCTAACCAAGCAAAGCGTAATAGATGGTCTGCAAAAATTAGAAGCATTTATTACGGAAAATGAGGTGGGGTTAAATGTATTTTGATTGCTCGGAACGTCTGGGAAAATTAAAGCCGAAATATTTAGTCGTTCAAAACAAACGGATAAAAGAACTCCAGCAATCAGCTAAGCAGGTAATTAATCTGGGAAGAGGAAATCCGGATCAGCCAACATTCCCCCGTATTGTGGAGTGTCTGCAAGAAGCCATCCATGATAAGAAAAACCATGGTTATCCACCATATGGAGGAAAACAAGTGTTTAAAGAAGCCATTGTGGCTTTTTACCGAAAGGAGTATGGAGCAAATCTTTCGCCTAATCAGGTGGCGATCATGAATGGTTCTACAATCGCCTTATCTGGGTTAGCACAATCCCTTTTAAACCCCGGGGATATCGCGTTAGTTCCTGTTCCTGGTTTCTTTGGGTACCAAGCGGCCGTTGAGTTGGCAGGTGGAGAACCGTTTTTCGTGCCGATTAGCGAGAAAAATAATTTTTTAGTTGATTATTCAAGCATCCCGGAGGAAGTCAGTCAAAGAGCGAAGATTCTATTTTTAAATTATCCAAATAATCCCACAGGGGCAAATGCCACAAGGAAATTTTTCGAAGAAACGATTACATATGCCAATAAATACGGAATTGCAGTCATTCATGATTTTGCTTATGCAGATATCTACTATACGGATGAAAAGCCAATCAGTTTTTTATCTATTCCTGGAGCAGTTGAAGTAGGAGTGGAAATTTACACCTTTTCCAAAACGTTTAATATGGCTGGTTGGCGGAGTGGATTTACGGTCGGGAATGAATCGCTTATTAAACATCTAAGCGCCTATTTACAAAATGCCGTTGGCGGTGTTTTTGGTGGAATACAGGATGCATCTGTGTTTGCTCTATTACATCAGCAGGCCGAACGTAATGCTTTAAGAGAGTTATATCATGAGCGGCAATTGTTAGTTGAATCTTTTTTTAAAACACTAGATTGGGAGTATGTTGCCCCACAAGGTACATTCTTCCTTTGGGCTAAAGTCCCGTTACCAATAAATTCGATTGAATTTGCCGACCAATTACTAGAGGAGGCATTGGTAGCCGTGGTTCCGGGCAGTATATATGGCAAAAACGGAGAGGGATGGATTCGCATTAGTTTGGTGACCTCTTTGGAACAATTGAAAGAATCATTTGAGCGAATAAAGAGATTTTTACTAAGGAAGCGGGGGTATTAAAATGAAGAACTTTCTAAAGCTTAATGCACTTCTTATTTTTGTTATTTCTATAAATCTATTAGCTGCTTGTAGTAATTCTACTAATTCTCAAGAAGAATCAACGAAAACTGCTAGTAAAAGCGAAACTTCAGATGAAAAAGTTATTCGCGTTGGCGCAACTGGTCAAAGTTTTCCAAACTCTTATCAAGAGGATGGAAAATTAATCGGATTTGATGTAGAAGTACTTGAAACGATTGCAAACAATTTAGGGTATAAAGTGCAATGGACACTGGCAGGCTTTGAAGGGTTAGTAGGGCAGCTTGGAGTTGGAAAACTGGATACGATTGCTAATGCCTTTGAATATACAGAGGAAAGGGCAGAACAATATAATTACTCGACAACTTATTCTTATACAAGTACAGGGATTGCTGTTCTTAAAGATAGTCCTTATGATTCTGTAAAAGATTTAAATGGACAAACAGTTGCTGGTGTATTGGGCTCAAATAAAATTAATGTACTAGAAGATTATGTGAAGAAAAACGGATTAGATATTGAAGTCAGACAATATGAAACAAGAGATGGTCCACAATCAGATACAATTAAGGGTGCTGTAGCAGGTTATGTCCAAGGAAAGCCAATTTTGCAAGCAACAATAAATAAATCGAAATTACCACTGAAAATATTAGAAGATGACTTAAAGAAATCAGAAATTGGTTTCCCGTTTGCAAAAACAGAACAGGGGGATGCATTAAGAAAAGTGTTTAATGCAGAAATAGAAAAGCTGAGAGCGGATGGAACACTAGCTGAAATCTCAGAAAAATATTATGCAGATGATATTACCTCTGAGGATTAACGAGAAGTTTAATTGATTAAGTAGAAGGAAAAGAATTTCTATTAAATAGTGTATAGGCTTCTTCGTGTAGAAGGAGCCTAATTACATTTTGCCGTTTTAAATTGCGAGTTTAGAACGTCTTTTTTTGCTCAATTATAAATGCCTGCAACACTAAAAAAATATAATCTAATAAATGCAATCAAATGAAAATTATAAATAATTGAAAAAAAGTGTGGGATTAACCACTTGGAATATGTTAGAATAGTCAATAATTCGGATTAGTTTTGTTGGAATTAATTATTTGATAATTTAAATAATATTGGTACTAGGAGAGGATAGGAAATGGGTTCACATGTAGTAGCTTTAAAAATGCTGCAGAACAATTTTAGTACAGAAGAAATGCGTTCTGTGTGGGATGATGAAAATAGATTACAGAAGATTTTGGATGTAGAAGCAGCATTAGCATTAGCAGAAAGTGAGTTAGGAATCATTCCAAAGGAAGCTGGAAGAGCTATAAAGGACGCTGCAAAGATAGAAAATTTTGATATTGAAGAAATTGCAAAGGAGTCTGCTAAACTAAAACATTCCTTAATGGCTACAGTTAACCATTTGCAGAAACTATCAGGCGATTATGGAGAATATGTTCATTATGGTGTAACAACACAGGATGTAACGGATACAGCGATGATTCTTCAATTGAAGGAAGCAGATGAAATCATAAGAAGAGATACAAAAAAAGTAGCAGAGCTTCTAATTGGTTTAGCATCTAAGTATAAGAAAACGCCGATGCCAGCAAGAACACACGGAATGCAAGGACTGCCAACCACATTTGGCTTTAAGCTCGCAGTCGTTTTGAGTGAGTTTGAACGTCATCTAGATAGATTAAAGAGCGTCCAGTCGCGTATTTTCACAGGTGTTCTTGCTGGTGGTGTTGGTACATACGCCGCTTTAGGAAGTATAGGACCAAAAATTGAAGAACGGGCATTAGAAATTTTAGAACTTAATGCGCCAAAGATTTGCTGGCATTCTTCACGTGACCGAATTTCGGAGTATGGCTCAGCGCTAGGGCTAATAAGTGGTTCATTAGGAAAGCTGGGAAATGAATTCTATAACTTAATGCGGACAGAAATCGACGAAGTGGAAGAGCCGTTTTCAGCAGGAAATGTGGGCTCAACTACGATGCCGCATAAACGTAATCCAGCTATTTTTGAAGGAATTGCCAGTCTAACAAAACCTATCTTACATAGTGTTGCCCTATTGCATGAATCATTAGTGATGGAACATGAAAGGGATGCGATGAGCTGGAGAAGTGAATGGATAGCTTTACCAGAAATTTGTTTATATTTATCCTCTCAATTGAAAAGTATGATAACCGTTCTTGAGGGGCTTGTAGTGAAGCCTGAGAACATGCTGAAAAACTTGGAACGATTAGGTGGACTGATTTTATCAGAACGTGTCATGTTTGCTTTATCAGAAAAAATAGGTAAACAAACTGCCCATCATCTTATATATGAAATCGCAATGGAATCAGCTGAACAAAAAATTCCATTTAAAAAATTACTTGGTCAGAATGAAAAGGTGGCTGCTGTATTGACAGAAGACCAAATTAATCAGCTATTAGATCCTAGTCAATATATTGGCTTAGCCAGTGAGAAGGTAGATGAAGTAATTGCTTCGATTAGAAATGGAGGGCTTTTAAGTGAGTAATTTATCTTTTCATCAAGCAACATCCAAAGATATTCCCGAATTACTTGATCTATCTCTAAGAGGATATGCCTCTATTCGAGAGTTGGGAATTCACTTTGCTGCTGCAACAGCAGATGTAGAATTGGTAGAAAAGAATATCAAGGAAAATATATGCTTCTATTTACGAGATGAAGGCAAAATGGTTGCAACTGCTTCTGTTCGCATGCCATGGAGCGGTCATCCTGGTCCGTTTGAAATTCCCCATATTTGGTGGGTTGCAGTTGCACCAGAAGAAAAAAGAAAAGGATATGCAAGCAAAATCCTTCATTATGTGGAGGAGAGTTTTTTAAGAGATACTCTTCATTGTCCATCTGTATCGCTTGGCACGGCGAAAGAGCATCCTTGGCTTAGAGAAATGTATGAAAAACGAGGATACAAAAAGGTTGGAGAGACGGATTTAGGGAAAGGCCATATTACAATCTATTTAGAAAAATTACTTTTAGCAAAATCATATAAGAAAAGGTAGGAATTGATAATGTTTAAGAAAATAACTGTAATCATGAGTATAGCATTTTTACTATTATTATCTGCTTGCAGCGGAACAGATAATAAAACTGAAAATGGGGAATCTTCGAAGGAGCAAAAAACACTTCGTGTAGGTTCAACCGCACAAAGTTATCCAAATGGATATGAGGAAAATGGTAAATTAGTAGGTTTTGATATAGAAGTATTAGAGAAAATCGCTGAAAACTTAGGCTATCAAGTGGAGTGGGTTAGATCAGACTTCGCTGGTTTAATGGGACAATTAGAAACAAAAAAAATTGATACAGTGGCAAACTTTGTTGCAGTTACAGATGAAAGAAGAGAAAAGTATCAGTTTTCAGAGCCATATGCGTATGCAGGTGCTACCATTGTTACAAATAAAGACAATGCATATGATAGTTTAGATGATTTAAAGGGCAAAACAGTATCCGGAGTATTAGGATCGAACAATGTGAAGAACTTAGAAAATTTTGATCCTGACATCATCCCTAAAACATATGAGAACCGAGATGGTGCAATGAATGATGCGATTAATAAACGTGTTGATGGTTATGTTAACTCTAAATCTTCTTTAATCGCAGAAATTGAAAAAGGGAATTTGCCATTGAAGTTTGTAGGAGAGCCGTTTGTGTATGAAGATGTTGCTTTTCCGTTCCTTAAAAATAAAGATGGAGAAGCTTTGGCAGAAGCATTTAATGCGGAAATAAAAAAATTACGTGAGGATGGTACCTTAACAGAAATATCGAAGAAATATTTTGCAGACGAGGATATCACCGTTAAGGAATAGTTTGGAGGTCCAGTATGAATCTTAATTTAGATTTTCCATATTTAGTTGATATATTACCAGAACTGTTGGAATTCATACCGCTTACTTTATTTCTTGCTGTTCTATCCATGGTTTTTGCGATCATTGGCGGATTGATTTTAGCTGTGATATCCAGATCGAATATTCCTGTATTAAAGCAGCTTGCTGCTGTATATATTTCGTTCTTTCGTGCCATTCCCACATTGGTTCAATTATTTTTAATTTACTATGGGCTGCCACAAATTTTTCCAGCTCTAAGTGCGATGACTGCTATAACAGCAGCAATCTTAGGGCTTAGTTTAAAACAAGCAGCGTTTTTGGCAGAAATATTTCGTGCTGCATTGAATTCAGTTGACAAGGGACAGGTGGAAGCTTGTTTATCAGTTGGTATGACAAAAGTGCAAGCCTTCCGGAGAATTGTTTTACCTCAAGCGACACGAAATGCTATTCCTGCAACAAGTAATATTTTTATTGGTTTAATTAAAGAAACCTCTTTAGCGTTTACTTTAGGAGTAGTGGAGCTTTTCGCGCAAGGGAAAATAATTGCTGCTAGTTCTCTTAAATTTTTTGAAACCTATTTGGCTTTAGCGCTGCTTTATTGGGTGTTAATTATTCTTGTTACCTTCGTTCAGCGGGCTATTGAAAAAAGAATGGAAAAACCGTATTTATCATAAAGGAGTAGTAGGATGATAGCTGTTACAAATCTAAAAAAGAGGTTTGGAGAGAACATAGTATTAGATGGTGTTAATTTACAAGTTAATCGTGGAGAAGTGTTGGCTATTATCGGCCCGTCTGGATCTGGAAAGTCAACATTGCTCCGGTGTCTGAATTTATTAGAGATGCCTGATGAAGGGACTATTCATATAGGCGAGACAAATGTAAATGTACAAAAAATGGGGCGGAAAGATATTCATCAACTTCGCCAAGAAACAGCGATGGTGTTTCAAAACTATAACCTTTTTAAGAATAAAACCGCCTTGCAAAACGTTACGGAATCCTTGATTGTTGCCAAGAAAATGAATAAACAAGATGCGGAGAAATTAGGGAAAGAACTTTTAGTGAAGGTAGGGCTTGAGGATAAGTTTCATCAATACCCTGCCACATTATCAGGCGGGCAGCAACAACGCGTGGGTATTGCTAGAGCACTCGCTGTTAAGCCGTATGCCATTTTATTTGATGAACCAACTTCAGCCCTTGATCCAGAATGGGTTTCAGAAGTGCTGCAAGTTATAAAAGATATTGCACAACAAAATACAACCATGATTATTGTGACCCATGAAATGAAATTTGCGGAAGAAGTGGCTGATAGAGTGATTTTTATGGCAGATGGAAATATCATTGAAGAGAATGAGCCGAAAGAATTATTTCATCATCCACAAAATATAAGAACAAAACAATTTTTAAAAACTTTAGAAAGAGATGAATAATAAATCATGAACATGTCTCCTGAACTATTAAACGATTTAATTGTCAAACGAAGATATTTGCAT
This sequence comes from Niallia circulans, assembly GCF_003726095.1. Classification (NCBI taxonomy): domain Bacteria; kingdom Bacillati; phylum Bacillota; class Bacilli; order Caryophanales; family Bacillaceae; genus Niallia; species Niallia circulans. Next base: position 3,169,963 of record NZ_CP026031.1, on the reverse strand, counting down.
GAGCATCCAGAGCTAGCTTTTGAAGAATTTCATACAACGGAATTGATCAAAAAATGGTTAACAGAACAGGGTATTGCCATTGTTGAACTTGGTCTAGAAACAGGAGTTGTTGCGGAAATAAAGGGAGCGTTAGCGGGACCAACCATTGCTATTCGGGCAGATATTGATGCCTTGCCGATAATAGAAGAAACAGATGTTGCATTTAAATCAAAAAATGAAGGGAAAATGCATGCCTGTGGTCATGATTTCCATACAACTGCTATTTTAGGAGCAGCGATTCTAATCAATAGTCAAAAGGACAAATTACATGGAAATGTAAGATTTATTTTTCAGGCTGCCGAGGAAATTGCTCAAGGTGCAAAGAAATTTGTAGAAAAAGGAGCAATAGAAGGAGTAGAAGCTATTTTTGGAATGCATAACAAACCTGATTTGCCAGTAGGAACGATAGGGGTAAAATCAGGTGGACTTATGGCAAGTGTAGATAAATTTAGTTTAAGGTTTATCGGTGTCGGAGGTCATGCTGGTATACCACATCGTGCTATTGATCCGATTGTTATGGCTAGTCAATACGTAACAGCAGTTCAGTCAATTGTCGCAAGAAGAATGGATTTGTTTGATAATGTAGTAGTCAGTATCACAAGCATCCATGGAGGAAATACATGGAATGTCATTCCAGATGAAGTCAAACTAGAAGGTACTGTTCGAACATTTCAGCCTAAAGCTCGTGAGGCAGTTCCGACAATAATGAAAAAGCTAGCGGAGTCTATTGCAGAAGGAAATGGTGGTTCGGTTGAATTTGTTTGGGATGATTATCTTCCCGTGGTAAACAATCATCAAGATTATGAAGATATTGTGCGAACCACTGTTTTGGATGCAGGGTATAATGTCGTCGATGCTGTGCCAAGTGCCGGTGGGGAGGATTTTGCGTTTTATCAAAACTATATTCCTGGATTTTTCGTATGGATGGGAGTGGATGGACCCCAAGAATGGCATCACCCAAAGTTTAATTTAAAGGAAGATGCTATTAAAGTGGCCGCTGAATTTTTTGCTAAGCTCGCGGAGAATATTTTGAAAAATGACTGATTTAACAAAAGCAATAGTCGACTTGATTCAATCCTCCCCGTCTTATCAGGAGCTTACTAATGAGACAAAAGAGAATTTGGAAAAGGGAGTATTCGATTATTTTCTGTCGTGTTTTGCTAGTGTGAGGTTTGACATGAATTTTTCCACTGTTTTACATACTGCTATTTATCCTACTGAAGAGGGAGCAGCAGTAGTAGGCACTGATTTAAAGGTTCACCCATTTGATGCTTGTTTAATTAATGGGTATTCTGCACATGCATTAGATTTAGATGATGTTCATTCTGAGATTAGAGGACATCCGTCTGCGATTATTTTGAGCTTATTACATGCCCTAATAGAAAAGAAGCGTGATAGAGACCGCTTCTATGAAGCCTATTTAATAGGAATAGAGACGATGAAGTGCTTTGCACAACTATTAGGTGCACAACATTATGAAAAAGGGTTCCATACAACTGCAACTGCGGGAATTTACGGAGCAGTTGCAGCTGGAGCCCATTATTTACATTTCGACACAGAGAAATTCTCGCAAGCTATTAATTTATGCGTATCTAAATTAAGTGGTTCCCGAAGTCAATTTGGAACAATGGTTAAACCGCTGCATGCTGGTCTAACAGCCCAAAGTGCTTGGCAGATTCTTCATTTTGTTGATAAGGGAATTGTCGGAAGTGCTAATACCATTCAAGCTAAAAATGGTGTACTTTCTATGTATGTGGAGCAAAGCGGAAATCCATTCGAGGTTTTTGAAAAGTGGGGAGAACCTTGGACAATAGATAAACCAGGATTATGGTTCAAATTATATCCATGTTGTTCTGCAAATGCCCATGCCATTGAGGCCATTCAGAATATACAGGCACAAAGAAATTTTACTGTTGAAGAGGTTACTTCTGTCGATTTGTACTTCCCTCCCAATGGTGATGCTGCATTAGTTTACACTTCCCCAACGAATGGAGAACAGGGTCGTTTTAGTGTAGAATACTGTGCTGCTTTATTATTAAAGGGTGAAGCATTATCTATTGAAAATTTTTCTGTCAATCAAATTGCCGATGAAATTCAAGCAGGAATAAAAAAAATTCATCGAAAGTATGATCCCGCAATTCCAGTAAAAGAAATTAGTTATCCAAAAGGTAGATATTGTATAGCTAAAGTTATGTTAAAAGATGGTCAACAGTTGGTCTCTAGAGTAGATGCGCCGACAGGTTCACCAGGTAAGCCACTTAAAATGCAGGATTTAGCTAGTAAAGCGAACACATTATTAGGCGAACAAGCCAATACACTAAACAAGTACTTTGCTGCAGGAATAGAAGGCTGGTAACAGAGGGACGGTTTTTGTGAGGTCATTTGACCTACAAGAACCGTCTTTTTATTTAGGAGAGACTCCTTAATACTCCGTTACTATTTTTGCTTTGGAAAGCCTAACATTACTAAACGCGATTCCTCCTAATATTAGGGCAACACCGATCCATTGCAGCATGCCAACTTGTTCTCTTAAAACGAGTGCTGACATAGAGACAGCTACTGGAAGCTCAGAAGCTGTTAAGATAGTGCCAAGTCCTGGTCCAATTTGTGGCATTCCAATAGAATAGAGCAGAGGCGGAAGAACTGCACCGAAAACTCCAAGCAGCAATCCATATGGTGCTACCCCTATTAATGTGGAGAAATCCATTAAATAAACCGGTGGAAATACTAGAAAAACAACGAATAATCCACCTAAGGAAAGAAGCCCGCTCTTTAGGAGAGGAGCGGTGTTCTTTCCAACAGATCCGCTAAGAAAAATAAAAGTAGCAAAGGTGAAGGCAGAAAGTAATCCCCAACCGGCACCTTGCCAGGAAATATCCATGCCCCCTTCTAAAGAAATGCCTCCAGCGAGGACAGAGCCGAATAGAAGAATAATAATCGAGATGACCTTCTCCTTTGTAGGCTTTTTCTTATAAATAACCATTTCGAAAAGCGTGCCAATCCAAACAAATTGAAACAGTAAAATAATTGCAAGAGAAGCATTTATTGTTTGTAAGGATTGATAATAGAAAATTCCTGTCATCCCAAACGGGATACCAGATAATAAGAGTTTAATAGCTTGCATGCGCGTTACTTTATATTTCTTTGTAAATAATACAAGAATCCATGTAATGGCAGTACCAAATAAATATTGTGCTCCTGTTACTTCAGCTGCCGAAAATCCAGCAGCATAGGCAAGTTTAACAAATGTAGACAAAATTCCATAACAGCAGCCACCTAAAAAAACGATTAAAGCATAATTCCATTTCGCCAAAATAAATTTCCTCCTTTTCAACATAAAAAGCCACACAATTGTCAAAAGACAATCGTGTGGCGAAAATAGAGTTTCCTCTAGAAAAATCCACGTCCTACACAAGGTTTTATTATTACATTCCTCATATATTATAAGAACAAGCCTGCTCGTTGTCAAAGGGAAAGAGAGGGTAAGTTCTAGTGAGGACATCAAACAAAGGATAAAAACAAGAGTTAGAAACCTGTTAAGAAAAATATAAATTAAATTTTTTTAGCTAAAAAGGGAAGCGGAAGAACTTCTCTTGCTGCCTTTATGAAATATATGTGAATTAGTGAACAAATGAGATTTTTTTCTATCTATGTGGAGTACAATAAGGGGAGAAAAGAAATGGAGGAGTGAATGGAAATGTCTTCTGATTATCAAGCGTTTTTCGGTGTTGATGGAATTGTAAATGACTTTCATGTAAATCGGGTCCATAATACTAATTTCTATGGAGTAGGAGGAGATTATTCAAATGGAGTACATCTGCAAGTGCAGCTAAGTCCCAATCAATATTCAAATCTATTAAAATACGGATACTCAGGTAAAAAGAATAATGTCTATTTCGCAGTAAGATCCAATAATCTTGCCCATCTCTATGCGGCTTCTACAGAAGATATTAACAAACTTTTAGAAGTGATCAGTAATTAAGGTATGCAGAAGGACGGTTTTAGTGAGATCATCCGACTCACAAGAACCGTCCTTTTATATACCAATCTGATATATCTTCCTTGGTCTTCCTCTTGTAAGAGGAACTTCTTCGCCGATTATTTTGGCTAGTCCTTGTTCTTCTAAATTTGTCAGTATTCTTCTAGCATTTCTTGGTGTCATATTGAGCCATTCAGCTACATCGGAAGCAGTTATTGCATGTTTGCCAATGTTTTTTTGGATTGCGATCATTTTATTATTTGTGCTAATAGCGATATCTATTATTTTTTGAACCGAGTCTTTTGGGTCCAGAATAGCTTTTGCTTTCAAGATTGCCATGCCTCTATCTATGCTTTTTTCGAGCATACTATAGTAAATAATGAGCAAACTGAATTTCCGTAATAATGAAGTGTGGAAGGTTTATGTAAGATAGTCTTACCGTGTTTTTAATATGTGTTATTGACTTTGATAATTGGTCTCTCTATACTTTGATTAAAAGAATAATTAAGGGAATATTCTGATTTAATAAAAGGAGTCGAAAAATGTAAGATACCATTATACGTTTGCTGCGACTGATGATTCCTTTATCACACGTAAGCTCCAGTCAAAATTGAATCCTTCGATTTACGAATTTAGAAGTCACACTCCATCATAATGAAGGTAATCCCTTAGGAATAGAAATTTATAAGAATCGTCCGATGTTTTACAGCTTAGGTAATTTTATTTTTCAAAATGACACTGTACCAAATTTGCCAATAGACTTTTAGGAAAAAGATCAATTAAGTCATACGGATATGTCGCATCCAGTGGAATTAGGAAAGAGGTTTGCCGATTCTCTCCAATAATCAGGACATATTGTAAAGACTTGCTAAACTTTCTGAGCTATATGGTATGAAAATCACTCTAGAAGGAAATATAGCAATCATTTGTTTGAAAGATCATACACCTGTAATAATAATAGACAGAATATTTTAAAAATAAAGCTGAGACTCTATAAATCCTCCAGCAGGATGTGTATTTCACACAAGATGTCCAGTTGCAATGGATCGATGTAAGCAGGAAGTGCCTTCAAAATTACAAGTTAACGATAAACATGTTATTGCTTGTCATCTATATGATTGATTAAAAAGTGAGAGAGGGGTGTATATTTCATGACAAATATTGAGCACAAAACAGAGGGGTTAACCGAGAAGGTGGGGCAAGTATATAAATTACTTGCTGAGAATGAGCAAGTCCAAAAAGCACTCAAATTTTTAGAAGAGGATAACGAAGCAACAACCAAGGAACAAATTGAATTGACGGAAATAGAGGCACCAACCTTTGAAGAAAAGGAAAAAGGAGAATGGTATAAAAAGAGATTAGAATCGTTAGGTGTTCAAAAAGTAACTACAGATGAGGTAGGAAATGTTTTTGGTGTACTGACAGGAAGCGGGAATGGTCCTTCCTTAGTTGTTTGTGCTCATTTAGATACAGTGTTCCCAAAAGGGACAAATGTAAAGGCTGTCCACGAAGACGGATTAATCTATGCGCCGGGGATTTGTGATGATGGAAGAGGGTTAGCGGTTGTTTTAACGATTATACGTGCTCTTGCTGTGGCGGGGATAAAGACGGAAGGAGATCTTATTATTGGTGCCACAGTGGGGGAAGAAGGGCTAGGAGATTTAAGAGGGGTGAAATCATTATTTGAAAATCGGCAAGATATAGATGGTTTTATCTCGATAGAGCCTGGGGATCCAAGTCGTATCACTTATTTAGGCACAGGAAGCAAAAGATTTAATGTTTTATTTAAAGGACCTGGTGGGCATAGTTTTGGGAATTTTGGTATTCCAAGCCCTATTCATGCATTAGGGCGAGCCATTGCCAAAATTTCTGATCTAGCAACACCTGTTGAACCAAAGACGACGTTTAATGTAGGGATGATAAAAGGAGGAACTTCTGTTAATACGATTGCGGAGACAGCAGAGATGCTAGTTGATTTACGTTCGAATTCGCAAGAAGAGCTTGAAATAATCGAAAGTAAATTTTTACATTTGATGGAGCAAGCAAAGGAAGAAGAAAATGCTCGCTGGAATGTGGAAGCACAAGTTAGTCTTCAGATAGAAAAAGTAGGCGATCGTCCAGCAGGATCACAAGATAAAAATAGTGTAATTGTGCAAGCTGCTCGATGTGCGACAGTAGCGCTAGGTTTTGAACCGATCCTAGATCAGGCAAGTAGCACTGATTCGAACGTTCCTATTCATTTAGGGATTCCGGCCTTAACGCTCGGCGGTGGGGGCGAAGGTGGAGGATTCCATACACTGCAGGAGTATTATAACCCTACCGATGCTCATATTGGGGCACAAAAAATATTATTAACGATTCTCGGCTTAGTTGGATTAGAACAGGTTACCGCTCCACTATTGGAGAAAGGAAAATAATCTTAAATTGCTGCTAAATGGTCAAGTCCATCAAAAGAACACGGTATTCCCTTTGGATATGCAAGAGCCATACAATCATATGGATGAAAAAAGGAAAAACAAGAGGGAGCTTTGACTTATTATAGCTACGGAGAGCATCAAATTTTATCTTGATTTCTCTAACAGAAATAATAAGTATTGAAAAGGTAAAATAAGAAAATAAAGGGAAAGTGTAATGGGAAAAAGAGCTGTTTAGAATTGAGATATGGTTTTTTGTAAGTTTTCAATACATAAATCTAACCGACTACATAGAACGGAAAAAAATACAAGAATCGTCCAACAGATTTTTCCAAATAAATGAAACTAATTAGCTCTTTAAAACGTATTCTTAAGTAGCAATTGTTAAACAATAGATGTGGAGGTGTAAAAATGATATTTTTATGGTTATTTGCACCAGTGGTAATTGTGATGGGAATTGTGCTATTTTTCGCAAAGAAATCTGGAATGACAGCACCTGATGAAAATAAACAAGCGGACAAATTAGGAGAAGTAGTCCATTATAATCGAGTTAATTCAAGTAGTGGTCCAGGAGGAATGAGTTGAATAAATGAGAGCAAAAGAAGCAAAGGGACGGTTCTTGTGAGAATATATAATAATCACATGAACCGTCCTTTTTTTGGAGTTGAGCTAGAACCTTCCTTCCAAGGTCTTTACTTAATCACGACATATTCTAAATCAACTAGTTTTGCATAGGTGATAATTTGATCGGTTGTTAGGTTTAGAGAAACGACTGTATGATGGCCGCCGCCGTTTTCGATCCATGCCTTTACGCCCTCTTGAAAATTTGGTTTGATATTCCATAATACCCGAGCTACTGGGAGATTTGGGGCTGGAACGGTTGGTTCAAATGCGGATACTTCATTGATTAAAAGCTTGTAATGAGTACCGAAGTCAGCCATGGAAACAACAACTCCATCTCCTGCTTTTCCGTCAAATACTAATCGAGCTGGATCCTCGCGATTGCCAATCCCTAATGGTGATACAATAATTTTCGGTTTATTGCTTGCTAAAGTTGGATCGACTTCTAGCATATGTGATTGAAGTGCAGCTTCTTGGCCAACAGCTAATTCATAGGTGTAATCCTCCATAAAGCCTGTTGACTCGTTATGGCTCATTACTTTTAGAAGGCGATCAAGTGCAGCGGTCTTCCAATCACCTTCGCCGGCAAATCCATAGCCTTGTGCCATTAAACGCTGAACAGCAAGACCAGGGAGCTGTTTCATACCATATAAATCCTCAAAGTTTGTGGTGAAAGCATTGTATCCGCCTTCATCAAGGAAGCGTTTAATGGCAATTTCATAGCTTGCCTGCACTTTTACGCTAGCTTCCCAATCTTCCTTACTATAGCTTCCATAGTCAAAGTCATATAGTTTTTCATATTGTGCAAATAAATCATTTATTTCATTTTCGCTTACTTCATTTACATATTGAACAAGGTCACCGATTCCAAAGTAATCAACGGTCCAGCCAAATTTGATTTGCGCTTCGATTTTATCTCCTTCTGTCACCCCAACATTACGCATATTGTCGCCAAATCGTGCAACCTTAATTTGAAAGCTTTCGTTATAAGCTACGGCTACGTCCATCCAATCAGCAATTTGCTGCTGTACTTTCGCTCGTTGCCAGTGGCCAACCACTACTTTATTTTGTTTTTTCAAACGTGCATTAATGAAACCATACTCTCGATCCCCATGAGCTGCTTGATTTAGATTCATAAAGTCCATATCAATCGTATCCCATGGAATGCTTTCATTGTATTGTGTTGCTAAATGAAGCAAAGGCTTTTGTAATAGCTTAGTTCCGCGAATCCACATCTTCGCAGGAGAGAATGTGTGCATCCAGGTGATGACGCCAGCTACTTCATCCCGGTAGTTAACTTCTTTCATCATCTTTGTAATGGTATCTGCGCTTACTGCTAAATCTTGCAAAACAAGCGGATAAGGCAGTAGACCACTTTCATTTAAAGTGTCTGTCATTGTTTGTGCATGGGCTTTGACTTCCTTTAACGCTTCTTCGCCGTATAGATGCTGGGATCCTACAACAAACCAAAATACTTTATTAGTTGACATGCTATTTCCCTCTTTCTAATGATAGTTTTATAGTTAAATATTATTTTTGACCATAATAGGCATTCTTTCCATGCTTTCGTAAATAGTGTTTATCTAAAATACGCTGCGGCAATTCTTTGGAAAAATGATTTAATTCTCTTGTAAATAAATTCATCTTCGCCACTTCATCCAACACCACACTGTTCATAACAGCTGATTTAGCATCTTTTCCCCAAGTGAAGGGACCATGTCCATGAAGCAAAACGCCAGGGATAGCTAAGATGTCTAATCCCCGTTCTTCGAAAGTTTCAATGATTACTTTACCAGTCTCTGCTTCATAACCACGATCAATTTCTTCTTGTGTTAAAAAGCGAGCACATGGTACAGCACCATAAAAAGTATCAGCGTGTGTAGTTCCCAGAGCGGGAAGATCAAGTCCTGACTGAGCCCAAATAGTTGCCCAAGTGGAATGAGTATGCACAATCCCGCCGATTTCATGATAATGTTTATAGAGAACAGCGTGAGTAGCTGTGTCAGAGGAGGGGTTCAACGTTCCTTCTACAACATTTCCCTCTAAATCTATTACGACCATATCGCTTGGCTGCATTGTTTCATAATCAACCCCGCTAGGTTTAATCACGAATAAACCACTTTCGCGATCAATGGCGCTGGCGTTTCCCCATGTGTATTTCACGAGTCCCTGCTTAGGTAATTCCAAATTTGCGAGAAAAACTTCTTCTTTCAGCTTTTCTAACATGTAAATCCCTCCAATCATCCCTTAATGAATCAAATTTTCGATTGCAGCCTTTTCGATTGCTAACCCTTTTTTATAGCGTTCGATAAATTCTTCAAAGCCTTCTACGTCAAAGCGGTCTGGATAAATCGTTTGCTTATCTACTTCTTTAAATACTCTTTTGTCGAGATATTCTTCTAAACTATCATTCTCGTTATTATTTAACATATAAGAAGCAAGAATAGCGATTCCCCATGCGCCGCCATCTCCAGCAGTATCCATGACAGAAACAGGTGTATTCATCGCAGCTGCCACAATTTTTTGTCCCACAACAGGAGTTTTGAATAAACCACCATGTCCTAAGATGCTATCTATTGCCACATTTTCTTGCTGGGTTAAAATATCCATACCGATTTTTAAAGCTCCAAAGGCCGTAAAGAGATGGACTCTCATAAAGTTTGCTAAATTAAAATTGCTTTCTGGCGAGCGTACGAATAAGGGGCGGCCGCTTTCCAAACCAGTAATATTTTCACCTGAAAAATAGCCGTAGCTTAGCAATCCGCCACCATCTGCATCCGCTTTCAAAGAAGCGTTTAATAAAACATGGAACAATTTGTCCATTTCTACCTTTTGTCCCATTGCCTCTGAAAATTCGCGGAATAAGCGCATCCAGGCATTTAAATCACTCGTACAGTTATTGGCATGGACCATTGCAACTGGAGATCCATCTGGAGTTGTAACAATATCAATTTCTGGGTAAACGGCTGAAAGGTCTTTTTCTAATACAATCATGGCAAAAACAGAAGTTCCAACGGAGACATTTCCAGTCCGTTTCTTTACGCTGTTAGTTGCAACCATTCCTGTGCCGGCGTCTCCTTCTGGAGGACATAGGGGAATACCAGGTTGTAAATTCCGCGAACGATCCAGAATTTTTGCACCTATTTCTGTTAATTTTCCGGCTTGCTCTCCAGCAATAGCGACTTTTGGAAGGATATCCTTCAGTTTCCAAGGGTATTCTTTTGCAGCAATTAATGCATCGAATTGTTCTATCATTGATTCATTATAATCTTGCGTTGTTTCATCAATTGGGAACATACCGGAAGCATCGCCAATGCCGATGACCTTTTGACCAGTTAGTAACCAATGAATATATCCAGATAAAGTAGTAATATGGTCGATACGCGGAATATGCTGTTCATTATTCCAGATAGCTTGGTAAAGATGTGCAATACTCCATCTTTCTGGAATATTGAATTGGAATACATCAGTTAATTTTTTTGCAGCAGTACTTGTGGTAGTATTGCGCCAAGTTCGAAATGGAACAAGTAGTTCACCAGTATGATCAAAGGCTAAATAGCCATGCATCATCGCAGAAAAACCAATCGAACCAACTGTGCGAATAGTTACCCCGTAATTTCGCTCAACCTCTTGTTTCATTTCACTATAAGCGGTTTGCAAGCCAGTAATAATGTCCACTAAATTGTAAGTCCAGTACCCATCTTCTAAAAGATTCTCCCACTCATAACTTCCAGTTGCGATGGTTTCAAAACGGTTGTTAATTAAGACAGCTTTGATTCGCGTGGAACCGAATTCAATTCCAAGTGAAGTTGCCCCCTCAACAATATCTTGTTTGGTATTTGCTCGATTATTTTTCATATATTCCCTCCTTGACAGCGGTTTCGTAATCAGTGGAGATAATAGCCTTTATTAATATCATTTTTCTACCTATACTTTATAATGTGTACGTACATTTGTCAAATATATTTATAAATGTTCATACAAATAAAAAGAAGCAGTAATAGCCTTATTACTATTAATACTAGCCTGAAAATAAATTTATGTATGTTCGTATAAAAAATTGTCGGAAAAATATAATGTGATTAGTTGTGTGTAATTTGTATGCACTAATATGCATTGTTTTGTTTCTGTAGCAGTTATGCTAAAATATGACCATACAAATACCGGATGGCCATTACATTGAAGGAAGTGCATTAAATGAAATTAAAGTATCAGATCATCATTGATGATATAAAAAGTAAAATTCTTTCTGGAGATTATCAGGTTGGAGAACAAATTCCTACTGAATCAATCTTGCAGGAAATGTATAAAGTTAGCCGTCATACGGTGCGAAAAGCAATCTTGGAATTGTCCAATGACGGATTTCTCCGAAGTGAAAAAGGATCTGGTACCTATGTAAGTAACTACTATCAATTAAAAGGGAACGGAAAATCCAAAAGGAAAACAATTGGTGTTATTACCACCTATATATCTGATTATATCTTTCCTTCCATTATTCGAGGAATTGAAAGTCGGTTAAATGCAGAGGATTACTCTTTATTATTAGCAAGCACAAACAATGATGTGGAACAAGAAAAGAAGGCATTGGAGATGATGCTGGCATTTGGAGTAGACGGATTAATTGTAGAGCCGACAAAAAGTAATTTATACAATCCAAATATTGCTTACTATCTAGCCTTTAAAGAGCAAGACGTTCCATTCATTATGGTCAATGCCTATTATGAAGAACTAGAAGTGCCATTCTTCTGTCTTGATGATGTGAAATCTAGCTATCTTGCAACAAATGAATTAATCGCAAAAGGGCATACAAAAATTGGACTTATAGCGAAAATGGATGACTTACAAGGAAAGTTTCGCATGAAGGGATACATAAAAGCATTAGGAGAAGCAAAGCTGCGTTTTCAAGCAGAGCATGTTTATTCTTTTACAACCGAAACAAAGCCTGATTTAAAGGTGAAATTAAAGGAATTTCTACATGAAAATATGGACGGAATGACAGCGATTGTCTGCTATAACGACGAGGTAGCATTAGAGGTTGTTAATGTATGCAGAAAATTGAACATCGCCATTCCAGATCAACTCTCTGTTATTGGCCAGGATAATTCCTATATGGCTAAAAACGCTAATATCAAGCTGACAACCTTAACGCATCCCCAAGAAAAAATGGGACACGATGCCGCGGAATGGATTATTAGAAAACTACAAGGCAAAAAAGATTTAAAAAATGAAAACTATTACCAACCAGAACTCATCCAAGGAGAAACAGTGAAAGATCTGACAGAGGATGCAGAGGGACGGTTTTGGTGAGGGATGTCCTCGCTAAAACTCTCCTTTTGTGTCTTTTTTTACTGAAAGTCTTTCCTAAAAGGGAAAGATAGTATTTAATAGAAATATGGGTAGATATGGGTGAATATACTAAACTATCCATTTTTGTTGTGTTCAAAAATGAGGAGGAATGGCATGGGCTTTAAAGATGAATTAAAACATGAAATGCGGAATTTAACAAAGGATATAGAGAAAGAGGTTCAAAAGAGTTGGACCGTTCATTATAAAGGACATGTGATAGAAGTGATCAATCAAATGAAAGAAGAGTTGCTTATCATTGATGGGATAACGGTAGCTCAGAATAAACGGAAATCAATACTATCGCATATTATTCCTTACACAAAGCTATCGGGAGTCCTCACTTTGGAAGGTGGGAAAAAGCATAAAGTCTCTGTTAAAATTGGTGGCTACGTAAGTTTAAACTGCAGCATCAAAATTGATAATGAGACGATTCTGCAGGAATCCGAAAAACTTGAATTTCTGCCCTGGGATCATAAAGAGAAAATAGTTCCGTTTATTCAAAGACAAGTTCTAGAAAATAATAGAATAGTAGAAAATACTTTACCAGATGATACGTACTTTTTTGGAGAAGATAATCCACCATTGGAGCCAGGGTTATTTGATATCATCGTGAATGAACCGAAAACGCCGTTTTTTGTGAGTAAGCTGATGAAGCTTTTTAAAGAACAGCTGGAACAACCCACTATAAAAACAAGAAAGGCGACATATGATCAAATTATTTTTGACCATATTGCCATCTATCGAGATGAGCTTCTAGACCAGTTAGGACAAGCGGAATTGGATGAACAGATGGCACAGCAAGAGGCATTATGGCTATTAGAACATGCTGCACATAGAGATGTTGTTAAATTTGCTATTCTTGTTCTCGGGTTTACGAACTGTGAGGAATATCAGGAGCTTTTATATACAATCGGCTTACACGATGAGTTTACCCCATATGCTATATTCGCTATAAGAAGCGGAGGGAAGGGAGTAAATGATCAAATATGGAAACTAGTTCAATCTGTCCGAGGGATTGGTAAAATGACAGCGATTGAGCTAGTAGAAGCGAAGACGCCGGAAATGAAGTATTGGCTGCTTACAAAAGGATGTGAAAATAGGAAATTTGCTGATTTCCTAGCGCATCGTTGTGCAGTAAAGGGAGAGCTAGATGTTGCGCTCTACGAAGTGAATATTTCCAAGGAGCTATACACGGGAGCGGCTATGATTATAGAAGGCTTATTAGACGATGAAAATCAAGACGGCATGGATCAATATCCTTACGCCAGTGCTGTAATGACTCGCTTCCTTCACCACGCCACAACCCACTGTGAAAGCTTAGAGGATTTTTATCCGATAATGAAAATAAGCGAATTTGTTCATGCTGAAGATGACATTTGGGAAGAGCGATTAAATGGACAATGGAAGCAGCATGAACGCAAGGCAATTCAAGAAGCTGTTCAACCGTTTATAGACAACCCTAAATGGTCACAGCTGGCATTGGATGTATTACAATCGAGCGAGAAGGTAGATTTCCGAGCAATGGAGATAGCTCGATTCTATCAATTAGACATTACGGCACTATTATTTGAAAAGCTGAAGAAAGAGCCGACAAACAGTATATTGTATGGTGCTATCATGGAAACAAGGGATTTACAGTCTATTCAAGATCTTTGTGCCTTTGCAGAAACACATTTTTCTTTATCCAGTTTATCGCTGGAAGAACAGTATTGTCTAGAGTATATTATTCAAGATTTACATGAATTCGAGGGAATAGGGGCACCATTAGTTTACGCATCTCTAGAAACTAAAAATGAAAGCTTACGTTGGCTAGGATTAAGTGTGTTGGCAGAATGGTCGCCAACCTTTAGGCAGCTATCAGAAATACAGCATGCCCTTAAAACAATAATGAGCACAACAAAAGATAAAGAAGAACGGAGATTAGCCAAGCAGTTGTTGAAGTAGAACAGCAAAGAAGACGGTTCTAGTGAGGTCTATCCTTATTAGAACCGTCTTTTCGCTTCTTTTTCTTATGTTTTTTTAGAGATAAAGATTTCATTACGATTTGGAGCAATCTGAGCAGCAAGTACATATGGCATTGATAGGTCATTATTGGTTTAACTTGCAGAATACAACCGATTGCTGACTATTGAAATCGTAAAAACAATCGTCACTTTTTTCATCAAATCCACTTTCTGACACTTGTGTTCATTTCAGGTCTGTCTCTAGGAGGCTATATTGAAACTCCCATATTTCCTTATCGTTTAACTCATTCAAAGAGACTTCTAAGTTATTTCCCAAGAAAATTTTTTCGCCGTTGATAGCGACCACCATCGTCTGAAGGGGGTGATCCCCACCTATTTTTTTATATACATCACCAATACTCGGCATATCACCTTGAGTACTTTTTTCAGGTTGATCAGAATCGTCGCTCAATATATCACTATTTGCCAAATTTTTATTAAAATAATCTATAGAGTTACTGTCATTATCACGGCCTGGAATCATCAGTAAATATTCATTATGTTTGACTCCATTATGTTTTGTTGTGATTACTCCATCGGGTTCAACAGACGATACAATTTCAATTTCGTTTAATGAATAGCTGTCCATGTAATCGGGATTTGGATTTGTAATTAAGATATAGTCCCCTTCTTCAGCTTTTTTATCTTTGTGAAGTGTATATGCCTTATGGTTGAAAATAAAACTGTCAAGCTGTTTTGGTTTATATTTTTCAATTTTCGAGGCAATGGTTAAATGCTGGGTTAAATCTTTAAGTTTGATAAGATGGACGGACTTTTTGTATACAGGCTTCACAGAATATACCCTGTGCAACTCATTGTTAAAATATACAAATTGTCCTTTTCTTACTTGATATAGTTTCATGTCAAACTCTCCCTTCGGTGATCATTTATCTTATATAAAGTTTAGAACTTTCATCGAATAATACTGACAATGTTAACTTTCCCAAAAAGTTATGTGAATATTCTCCGTTCTATTAATAATCCCCTAAAATATAAAAGAAAACAAGAAAGAATATGTACTAGAACAATTATTTAAGAATCTCCTTTACGATTAAGGTAGTTTTCAAGACTTGTCCATAATTGTTTGATAAAATGAATGGAGACTTCCACTCAATTCTTAGATAAAATTAGTCAATCGTATTTAATAGAAGGCTACGTTAAGTTGGCTTATTTTTTGACGAATATGAATTTATGATGTTTATAAGGAAGCAGAAAATATAGTAAAAGAAAAACAATTGACCAAAATGCTATTAAGTGATAAAATTATTTCGAATTAAAGATATCTTAATTAAATATATTTTTTATATAAATATCTCAACTTCGAGATAAATAATAGGAGGAAATAATAATGAATGAGTTAAAAGGACTTCATCATATTACAGCAATTACAAGCAGTGCCGAAAAAATTTATGAGTTTTTTACCTATGTATTAGGGCTAAGATTGGTAAAGAAAACAGTTAATCAGGATGATATTCAAACCTATCATCTATATTTTACGGATGATGTCGGCAGTCCAGGTACGGATATGACATTTTTTGATTTTCCTGGCATACCAAAGGGAGTCCACGGCACAAATGAGATTTCCAAAACATCATTCCGAGTGCCGACAGATGCAGCTTTAGAATACTGGGTAAAACGCTTTGATAAGTATGAAGTGAAGCATAAAGGAATTCAAGAACAGTTTGGGAAAAAGACATTGTCATTTGTAGATTTTGATGACCAACAATATCAACTTATTTCGGATGAAAAAAATGCAGGAGTTGCATCAGGGACTCCATGGCAAAATGGACCTGTTCCATTAGAATTTGCAATTACAGGATTAGGACCAATATTTGTTCGGACTGCTTACTTGGAATACTTCCAAGAAGTATTAGAAAAAGTATTTTTAATGAAAGAAGTTTCTCAAGAGGGATCATTCCATCTATTTGAAATGGGAGAAGGAGGTAATGGTGCCCAAGTTATTGTAGAATTTAACACCATTCTTCCACAAGCAAGACAAGGGTTTGGTACCGTTCATCATGCTGCTTTTCGAGTAGAAGATCGTGGCGAATTAGATCAATGGCAAGAACGCTTGAGCAGCTTTAAATTGCCAAACTCAGGTTTTGTAGAGCGCTATTATTTCGGTTCTTTATATTCCAATGTTGCACCGCAAATCTTATTTGAATTAGCAACAGATGGCCCTGGATTTATGGGAGACGAGCCATATGAAACATTAGGAGAAAAATTATCCTTACCACCATTTTTTGAACCAAACCGTGAAAAAATTGAAAAGCTCGTAAGACCTATAAACACAGTGCGCAGTAATATAGAAATCGACAAAGAGTACTTGTAAAACAAACAGAGGGATGTTTCTATGGAGGTTAATGAACTTCAATAGGACCATCCCTCTTCTTATTTATAATGATATATATGTTGTTCTCACAAGAACCCTCCCTCTGTTTTTCCTCTATAGATAAGGAACTTTTCTAGGTTGATAAGAGATAGTTTCTGCTGAATAGAGTTCTATGAGTAAATGATGCCCTAACATTTTGGCTTGAATAAGGACGGGATGTTCGTAATTATTTTCAAAAACAAAATCTGGTCCGTCCCAGCTAACGGTAGCATCTCGCTTGGGAGGAACGTAAGAGATTTTTCTACTATGTGAATATCGTTGAATGATATTTAATCCCGCATTATCTACTGCATTAAATAGGGTAGAGGAAACTTGGCAAATTCCACCGCCAATATCTTCTGAAAATTTCCCGTTAATAATGACGGGTGCCTGTAAATAGCCCTTTTCCACGGTCCTTTTCCCGACAATTTGATTAAAAGAAAATTTTTCATTTGGAAAAATGACACTGTTATTAATCGCTTCAGTAGCAAGAGAAATATTCATACTCCGTTCTTTATTCCTCATGTTAAAAGATGTTATATATCTGCCTATTTTTTTGCGGCGAATACTTTCTAACAGCTCACTATCTACCTTAGGATAAATCACTTCTAGAGGATACCCTTTGTTACTAGAAATATCATTGAAATAATGTGCATACATTTGCTCTATAAATTTAACTCGATGCAGACGATAGCCAACTTCTTCAGGGACAATCCCTCCATACTTATTGACGGCAGCATCTTTGGGTGCGATATATACTTTTTTATCTATTTCCTCCATCACTTTATTGAACTCATCTGTATGGATAACAGGTAAACCAGGGGATTTCCATAAAAAAATTTCTTCTTTCTTATCTTTTGGTTGTGATATACTTTCTGTTGCTTTAATAATATCACCTGATAAAAGTACAGGATGGGAAAATAGCATCACTCCGAGTAAAAAATGAACATACATAAGAAATACCTCCGTAAAAATATCCGTTATCCATTAATATGTGTTTGTTTTTTTATTTAATGTACTTATTTGTAATTTTAATGTGGAAGTAGAGGTATTCGTTTGGAAGTTCGAAGATTGTAAAGAAGCAGAGAGACATTTTTGATGCTGCTTTGGCTGATATCCTCTCTGCTTTGGCTGATAAAATTTGAGTTTGGCTGATACCCCCGAAGTTTGGCTGATACCCCCCGGAGTTTGGCTGATACCCCCTGGAGTTTGGCTGATACCCCCTGGAGTTTGGCTGATAACCCTGAAGTTTGGCTGATACCCCCTGGAGTTTGGCTGATAACCCCCGGAGTTTGGCTGATAACCCCCGGAGTTTGGCTGATACCCCCTGGAGTTTGGCTGATAACCCCCGGAGTTTGGCTGATACCCCCTGGAGTTTGGCTGATACCCCCCGGAGTTTGGCTGATATCCTCTCTGCTTTTGTGCAACTATTCCTTCACAAACACCGCCATTGCTCTGTTTTCCTATCTATCTTTTTTTATAATGGTATAAGCACCGCTAAACATGGCCATTATCAGTCCGGCTATTGGGAAGATAATCCAATTGATATGCCAGTTTCCGTACACGAAGCCAGTAATTAAGAAAATGACAACAGCTAGTGGCCAGATAACCGCTGCAAAGGCGCCGATTACTTTATCCTCTGTTCTTTTTTCAAAGGAATAGTCTTCAACTTTTAACAGCTTTTCATATGCATCTTTTTTGCCGCCGCTAATAATAAATAGGTATACTGCTATTGCGATAAAGACTAGTAAAAGACAGACCGCATAAACTGCTGCTTGATCACTCATACCAGAGGTTATTAGTATTGCGATTGGGGATAAAATACATAATGCTACCCCGATAATTACTGAACGAAAAAAGATTGGCTGATATGCATCTTTTTCTGCTGTTATTTTCTTTTTTAAAGGAGTGGAAAGCTCAAAATTAGCTGCTTTTTCCATAAATTTATACTTTTCTAATAGCTGGCCACTATAAATAAATAAACTAACAGCAATTGCTACCAATAAAAGTAATTGACCAACACCGATTAAAGTGGCTGTGTTTTCGGTTATGCCGTTCAGCAATCCTTGATTATACAATTGAAGGAAGAGAATTAGCAGGGCGGAGCCAAGTATGCATAGCATCACACCTATTCCGATAAAATTCATTGCTTTTGTTGTTTTTTGTAAAAAAGTTGTTACCTCTTCTTCCGTAAGTTGGTGTTCTAGTGCTGTTTCCTCGGTTAAGGGAAGATCAAGCTCACTTAACAGTTCATCCATATTCCCAAATTCAGAAATGACAATACCTATTGCTTCATGTTCCAATTTTCCAGCCTTTTTTAATTCATTATATTTATCCTCCATATTTGAGAGCATTTCTTGCTTCAGTGTTTCCATTTCTAAAGTTTTTGGTAAGCTGGCAAAGACATTGTCTAAATAATTTATAATGCTATTCATTATATCCCTCCTTAATAAATAAGTTAATTACTTCCTGGGTTACGAACCATTCTTGGCATTTTTCCTGATAATATTTTCTGCCTTCTAACGTTATGGTGTAATAAGTCCTTCTTTTTCCGAATTCTCCTTCTTTGTAATAGGAATGAATATAGTTATTTTTGATTAATCGATTAAACGCAGAATAAAGGGTTGTTTCTTTAATAATGTACTTTTCGTTAGTCAATGTTCGTATATCTTTTGAAATTTCATAAC
The DNA here is from genome assembly GCF_003726095.1 of Niallia circulans. Taxonomy (NCBI): domain Bacteria; kingdom Bacillati; phylum Bacillota; class Bacilli; order Caryophanales; family Bacillaceae; genus Niallia; species Niallia circulans. The sequence goes on along the minus strand of NZ_CP026031.1, from coordinate 3,150,503 downwards.
CATAAGAATCCTTTTCTAATAGTAAAAAAAGAATGATGGTGTCATTATAGCCGCGAATGATATCACTGCTAATCAAAAAATCACCCCTTTCAAATACTTTATCTGTCATACTATGACTGTCGTAGTAATTATACTTTACCATATATACTACGACAGATGAAGTAAAAATGTTAAAAAATTCTGATCTCCCTTTCTTTACATAAATTTTATGTTTATTAATACTTGCTTAAAGGTTCCTTAAAATAGGACCTCTATGATTTTACTGAGTAGAATAATCACCTTAAGGGAGGAATAAGCTTGTGACTTTAAAAAAGAGGATAACAAAGAGGGCTTTTGTCATTTTTGTTATGGGGGTATTTTTCTTTTCTACATATTTCCCTATTTTTCCTGGTTTAACGATGTATGCGGCCGAACCAACTGGTAAAAAAGTAGAGGAGAATCCGCCAAACACAGCAGAAAATAACACGGTAGAAGCACCTGAAACTACAACCGACAAAGAGAAGGGTGAAATAGCCGAAGAAGAAAAAGAGGAGGAAAAGAATCAGCATGAAAATGAATCCTCATCTATTTCCAAAGAGAAGAAATCAACACCAACTGCTGAACAAAAGGAAGAATCAGTAATAAAGGAAGAGGATAAACCTCAAGAAACGGAAGAGAAGGAACCAGCAAAAGAGGAAATAACAAATGAAACGAATCAAAATCAGGAGAAAGCAGAGAAGAAACAAGAATCTTTTGATTACAAAAAACTACCGCCATTGCTTATTACCGAGCTAGCTCCTGATTCGAAAGGGACAGATAACTTTGAATTTATTGAGGTCTATAATAATACTAATCAGCCAATAGACTTAAATAGCTATTATTTTTATTACCAATACATAGGCGGTAATACAGCAGATAAAATAATGTCTATGCCAGAAGCAATACTAGCACCCCAAGAAACCATTGTTCTTTGGTTTAATGTCAAGGGACTTTCAGTAGAGGATTTCAACAAACATTTCAGCACTTCATTAACAGAACAACAAGTAATTTCCATTAAAGGGGATTTTTCAGATTTTGCCAATGGTGGTAATCGAGGTGTCCTCATAAAAAAACTTGCAGGGCAGGAAGTAGTGTCAGCAAACTATTTACCAGGTGAAACGGATAATACAGGTGCAGATGTTCATTATGCTTTTCCAACAGAAGGTACAGAGATGGTAAAGCAGGAAGTTAAGGCTGCCCCAACACCAGGTGCATTAAGTGATGGACAAGTACCAGCAGAGCAAGTTCCAGTGAATCCCGTAACTAAGGATACAGAAGCTCCCGTCATAACGCACGAAGCAAAAAAAAACATGAAAGCAGGAGAGGCAATTTCTATCGAAGCCACTATTGTAGATGATAGAAAGAATCCAACAGCTACTTTGTATTATCAAGGTGAAACAGATACAGAATTAAAAGCATTAGAGATGAAACAAGATTCGGCCCAACCACAAAAATTCACAGCCAGCATACCAAAAGAGGCTGCATTAGGCAAAGTAGTCTATTATCTGGAAGCTTCAGACGGCATGAATATGTCAAAAACATCCGAATATACAATCGAATTAGAAAAAGAACCAGAAAAAGAACCAGCGCAAGATACATATAGTGATCGTCCTCTTTTAATTACAGAACTTGCTCCTAATTCAATGGGAGGAGGCACAGATTATTACGAATACTTTGAGCTATATAATAATTCCAACCAAACATTGAACACAGCAAGTTACTCTTTCTACTATGTATATACAGATAATTCGAGAGAGCCGATTCTATTTCCATTACCAGCAACTGAAATAAAATCAAAAGAGAGGCTTGTATTCTGGTTTAATAACGGAAATAAAACATTAGCTGATTTTAATAAAGAGTATGGGACAAATCTTACAAGTAACGAAGTAGTAATGTTTACAGATCAAACATTCCCTGGTTTCGCTAATGGTGGTAATCGTGCTCTTGAAATCAAAGATGCCGAAGGGAATATCACGATCTCAGCTAGTTATTTAGGTTCTGAAAATGATAATAATGGCAAAGTGATTCATTATCAATTTCCTCAAACGGGAACGGAAATGGTTAAGTATAAAGTATTAGCAGATCCTACACCTGGGAAAATAGAAGCAGACCAAATTCCAACTAAGATAGTGGATCTACCTGATGTTCCGAAAGATACGGAACCACCGGCCATTTCTCATCAGGCAATGAAAACAGCAAAAGCATTTACGGCCGTTACAGTAGAAGCAAAGGTAACGGATAATGAGACAGCAAATCCAATTGTGACTTTACATTATAAAAAAGCACCGGATGAAAATTTTAAATCTGTATCTCTTTTAAAGGATACGCAAGGGAAATACTCAGCAACTATACCAGCAGCAGATATAGATGGAGACATTATTTATTATCTGGTAGCTAGTGATGGAATCAACGAAAGCAAAACCGAAGAATATACAATTTCGGTGGAGAAAACGGATATTGATTTTACCAAAGTTCCTAAATTGCTTATTACAGAAATAGTGCCTGATAGTGCTAATGTCGGGACTGCAGATGGCTATGAGTACATAGAAATCTATAATAATACCGATAAGGCAATAAACTTCAAGGATTATAAAATTCAATATCGCTATAATGCAGATCCTAATACAGATGTTGTCTGGCCATCTGTACCAGATGATACGATAATCGAACCGCAAGGCACTCTTGTCTTCTGGGTGATTAATTCTCAAAATGGGGATAAAACAGTAGCTGATTTTAATGCGAATTATGGCACAAACCTTGTCGAAAATAAAGATATTGTTCGTATTAAAAGTGATGGCATGGCCAATGGAAGTATGCGTGGTCTAGTAATTGCCACGAATACAAAAGAAGAGATAAATGTTGCTTATTATAATGATGAGGCAGCGCAATTAGATACGGCAATGAATATGGGCGTTCTTTATAAATTCCCGGAGGATGGCTCCACGCAATCAGTCAAAATTAGTTCGAAAACAAAACTAGGAACTCCTGGCTCCATAGAACCGTCACAAGTGCCGAACGAGCCAGTTCATGTAGAGGATGATACGGTTCCGCCAACTCTCATCAACGCTACGAATGTTCAAGAAATTCAGCAGATGAATGATTTAACCATTCGAGCAAAAGCAACCGATGACAAGGGAATTAAATCTGTGCTTTTGTATTATCGTACGAATGATCAAACAGATTATGAAAAAATATTATTAACAGTAGATGCGAGCGACAGCGAATATTATGCCACTATTCTATCTGCAGCTAACTTTATTGCGAAAGAGAAAATCGAATATTATTTCGTTGCCACAGATGGGCAAAATGAGGTAACATCCGAAAAATATGTCATTACTATTAAAAATGAAATAAACAATGCACCTATCTATTTAAATGTTAAAGATGATGATATTTTAACTGGAAAAGCAATCTTAAAAGCAGCATCCAAAGAAACAGCCGCTAGGGATGTAGAACTTTTTATTGATGGAAAAAAAGTAGAGGAAAGCACCTACAGCACATTAGAAACACAAGCTTATCTTGCTGTTGATATTAGCGGTTTGAATATGTATTTCAAAAATGCTATTACAATGGGAGAGGAAATAATCCACCTTTTGGATAAGGATAATAATTCTGATTGGAAAACGTTTACGATTCCGATTGACCCAAATAAATTAGCCGTCGGAGAAAATATTATTACCGTTCGCTCGGGGAATAAGGCTTCTCCATTCCAATTAGAAGAAAGTGAAGAAAATAGAGATGATTATAATCTAAGGAATGTAAGGTTAATTTTAGCTGATGGTACGGTCATTAGAGATCCACAAAAGGCTGATCCTTCTCAAGTATTTGATATGGGGGATGATGGCACGTATCGTCCATTTGAAGATTTTACTTTTACGATAACAGAAGAGCAGTCAAAAGCAAAAACCTATGTTTGGGATACGACGACTGTTTCTGATGGAGCTTACAGCATTAAAGCTACAGATAGTGAAAGGGAAACAACTGCTACTATAAAAGTAGATAATACTGCCCCAGTAATCAAAACAAATATAGAAGCTGAGAAAGAATATAAAGGTGTCTTTACCATTGAAGCGAGTGCAGTAGATGCAATTGCTGGTGTAGAATCACTGGAAGTAACCCTTGATGAGGAAGAGATTAAGGTACCATTTGATACGGCTTCTTCCAAGCTTGCTCCAGGCAAGCATACCTTAAAAATGGTCGCAATAGATAAGGCGGGCAATAAAGCAGAAGCGGATATTTCCTTCTCTGTTTCAAATGAAAATCCAAATAAGCCAGAATTAATAGCGCCAGCTAATAACACAGCAGCACCCGTCGATGGAGATCCGAAGTTGAAGGTAAAGGTAACGGATCCAACAAATGATTCGATGGATGTTACGTATTATAAAGGATATAAATATGAAGCATCGGATAGTAAAGTAAAATCATTTGAAAATGCTAGTGACACAGAACCACCAGTTGAGCTGGCACCAGCAGGGGAAAAGGCATTAACTGCTAAGGATGTTTCGGCGATTTCTTCCTTAGACGGAAAGTATCTAACAACGAATTCAAGTACTAAATTCCCTTATCATCGCTTTGAAGTAGCGCTTGATCCTTCTATTAGTAATCAAGATAAAGTGGAGCTAGTGTGGAACGGAAAATCACTGCAAGGAAGAAAGGTCTCCATGTATGCTTGGAGCATGCAAGAAAATAAATGGAAGCTGCTAACATATAAAATTGCTGGATCAGAAGATTTCACATTAAAAGCAGACGTCGATGTAAGGGCATTTGCTGATAAGACGAATAAAGTTAATGTGTTAATTCAAGATGAAATTCCAAGCACACCAGATGAATATGATTATACATTTGTTTGGATGTCGGATACGCAATATTATGCAGAGAGCTATCCATATATTTATAAGCGACAAACAGAATGGATTGCGGAAAAACAAGAAGAGATGAAAATTAAATATGTCATGCATACTGGTGATGTTGTCGACGAGTTTGATGATGAGAAACAATGGGTGTATGCCGATGAATATATGAGAACGTTAGAAGAAAACAAAATTCCATATGGCGTGCTTGCCGGAAACCATGATGTCAACCAATTATCAAATGACTACAAAGAATTCTCTAAATGGTTCGGAGAAGATCGCTTTAAAGATAAGCCATTTTACGGAGAATCTTACAAGAATAATCGTGGTCATTATGATTTGATTTCTGCGGGTGGAAATGACTTTATCATGGTATATATGGGCTGGGGAGTAAACGACGAGGATATGAAATGGATAAATGATGTACTAAAACAATATCCAGATCGTAAAGCCATTCTTAATTTTCATGAATACTTATTAGTTTCCGGAAATAGAAGCCCTATTGGGGAAGAAATTTTCCAGAAGGTAGTAGAGAAGAATGAAAATGTCTTTCTTGTATTAAGTGGACATTATCATGATTCGGAGACATTAATCAGTGAAGTGGATGATGATCAGGACGGGAAAGTCGATAGAAAAGTCTACCAAATGCTTGGCGACTATCAAGGTGGTCCAGAAGGCGGGCAAGGCTATATGAAACTACTTCATTTTGATCAAAAGAATAATAGAATTCTTATTAATACGTATTCACCATATTTAGATGATTATAATTTCTATGACCCAATAGAGTATCCATTGAAAGATGAATTGGCTATTGATTTAGATTTAACAGTCCAAGAGAAACAAGTTGCTACGGATTACTTTGCAGTAAATGTTTATACAAAGGAAGAAATCGGCAAGCAAGAAAATGTAGCAAGCGGCGAGATTGCAGAAATAGCATGGAAGAATCTAAAAGAAGGGCAAGTATATGATTGGTACGTAGTAGCTTCTGATGATTATACAGGATCAGTAACTTCTGATATTTGGTCTTTTGCCAAAGGACAGCCGACACCAGAAACTCCAACAGAACCAGGTGATGGAGGAAGCGAGAAGCCAACGGAGCCGAATCCAGGAGGAGATGATGGAGGAAGCGAAGAGCCAACGGAGCCGAATCCAGGAGGAGATGATGGAGGAAGCGAGAAGCCAACGGAGCCGAATCCAGGAGGAGATGATGGAGGAAGCGAAGAGCCAACGGAGCCGAATCCAGGAGGAGATGATGGAGGAAGCGAGAAGCCGACGGAGCCGAATCTAGGAGGAAATGATGGAGGAAGCGAAAAGCCAACACAGCCAAATCCAAGCGTTATCAATCAAAGTGAACCAAAAAATAATCAGTCCACCATACTCCCAAATACAGCTACAGAAAATTATACAATTATGCTGGTAGGATTAGTGTTATTAATTGGAGGAATGGTAGTTGCTTACTGGAGAAGAATACGTAGAGAAATATAGGATCTAGTTCCATTTATTCCTATTTATGGTTTAACTACAGGGAATTCTAATAATCATTTATTAATAAAAATAAAGAGCGGTAGAATCTATTTACTAAGACTATCGCTCTTTAACTATAAAATGTACTATTTTCATTATGATAATAATATATTGGAATTATCTACACTATCTTCACGAATATTTACCTTTCAGCTCCCTTACTTATTTCGTTCTATGATTAAAATCTAACGGTTATAAAAGGAGGCTAAAGAAATAAAAACAATTATTTGGATGGTTATGAAAAACATATTTACAACAGATCTGTTTATTTTTCTATACTTAATAACGACACTAGAAAAAGTAAGTTGATAGAATCTTCCATACACCACGATCCCCCATTCATTTCCTATAATACTCATCCTAGTCGAACTAATTTATATTTCATTTCAAGTAGAATTTTCATTTCTTTTTAAAGTCATTGGTAAAAGTAAGTAGAGGGAGAGGATTTCATTTGTGCAAAGAACAGGGGATTTAAAGCTCATACAAGAATTAAATCGATCCATTATTTTAGATACAATCCGAAAAAAAGGACCGATTTCAAGAAGTCAGGTTGCAAAAGAAATAAAAATAAGCCCTACTACCGTTACATCAGCTGTCAATGATTTAATTCGTAAAGGCATGGTAATTGAAGATGGTGTTGGTCATTCCAGTGGCGGGCGAAAGCCGGTATTGCTTCGCTTTAACCCGAGTAAGCATTCCATTATAGCGGTATCTATCACTAATTCTTATATTAAGATGGCTGATATGGACTTAGAAGGAAAAATATTAAGGAAGAACGTTCATCCAGTAAATCAGCTTCAAGGTAATGAGATTATTTTGCTTTTGATAGACTTATTGGAACAGTTTGTGGCAGGGAATGACCGATTAGAGTTTTGCGAAGGGATTTCCATCATAACTCCTGGAATTGTAGATTCCAACAACGGGATGATTGGTTATAACACCAAACTTAAGCTTTATGATGTTCCGCTAACAGAATTGATAGAAGAAAAATTTAACTTACCAACCTTTTTAGATAATGATGTAAATGCATTTGCGGTGGGAGAATATTATTTCGGTTCTTTTAACAGCTATAAAGATATCATGTATCTCACTATAGGAGATGGTGTAGGCTCCGGTTTGATGATTAATGGGACCATCTATCGTGGATTCAAAGGAAGCTCTGGAGAAATTGGGCATACAACTGTTGTCCCAGGTGGTTCAAAGTGTGAATGTGGAAACAATGGCTGTCTAGAAAACTATGTAAACTGGCCAGCTATTTATTCTAATATAGTTTCCTCCATCCTAACTAAAGGGCGTGATACGTTAATAAAAAATTTAATTGAAAATGACATCCGAAAACTTACCCCTGAAATTTTTATTGATGCAATTAAACGGAATGATAAGTTAAGTATCGAAATTCTTGATGAAATTATCAGTTATTTAGCGATTGCGATTTCTAATACGATTCACTTACTAAATCCCGAAATAATCATAATAAGTGGTGAAGTGGTACAGGATAATCCCTTATTTATCAAAAAGATAAGAGAGAAATTATCTGAAATGGTGATTCCTATATTAAAAGAGGACATAAACATTCAAAGTACTTCTTTGGGGTCGGATTTTGACTTATTGGGAGCGGCAGCGGTCATTCTTCAAGGAAAATTTCGTTTTCAATTATAAAGAGTGGATAGGTGATTTAAAGAATATTCAATCATTACTAAAGGGAAAGTGGAGGGGGATTATGAAAAAGTTATTAAGCCTTTGTATCTTTGTGTTGATCTCCATCATGCTTGTGGCATGTAGCGGGAAGTCATCGGGTGATGGAAAGAAAACGATTGAAGTTGCATTATGGGATGAAAATGTTAGTGATGCAGTTGATGCATCGATTGAGTCGTTCAAAAAAGAACATCCTGATGTGAATGTAAAAGTTACCTATACCCCGTTTGCGGAGTACTGGACAAAGTTGCGAACAAGTCTGGGCGGTGGCAGTGGCCCTGATGTTTTTTGGATGAATGGACCTAACTTTTACCAATATGTAACTTCTGATTTGATTAAAGATTTAGAACCATTTCTTCAAGGAGACGAAGAATTCGCCAAGGAAAATTATTATCCAGCCGTTGTGGATCTTTATTCCTATGAAGATAAACTATATGCTGCTCCATATTTTGTCGATTCTATTGGCCTATTTTACAACAAAAGATTGTTTGATGAAGCAGGCGTAGATTACCCTGATGAAACGTGGACTTGGGAAGACATAGAGGCAGTTGGCGAAAAGCTTACAAAACCAGATGAAGGAGTCTATGGCTATTTAAATCAAGTTGTGCGAAATCAATCAGGCTACTATAACTTAATGCATCAAGCAGGTGGTTATGTCATTAGTGAAGACAAAACAAAGTCTGGATTTGACACACCGGAAGCAAAAGAAGCATTTGCATTTTTGAATAGATTAATTGAAAAGAAGATTTCTCCGACCGTGAAGGCACAAATCGAAACAGATGCAGATCAGTGGTTCATGTCCCAGAAGGTGGCCATGACTCCAGAAATTTCTGTTCATGCAGCAGAGTATGAAGAGGTTCTTGGAGAGGATTTAGGGGTAGCGCCCCTGCCGAAAGGAAAAGTAGATACATCCATTGTCCATGGTATTGGATGGGCAATGAATAGCAAAACAAAAAATGAAGATTTAGCTTGGGAACTAATTAAAAGCTTATCTAATAAAGAAGGAACAACGGTGATGGCTAAGACAGGATTTGCTACACCAGCCCATATGGAAATTAGTAAGGTTTGGTTAGATTCTCTGCCAAATGTCGAATTACAAATATTCTTAGATGCGCTTGAAAAAGCAGTCCCTTATCCAGTTTCCGAAAAAACATCAGAATGGCAAAATATTGAAACAACGGAAATCCAAGGTGCCTTCTTAGGACAAAAATCGATTGATGAAGCTTTGGAGAAAATTGCTGCAGAAATGAATGCGATTTTGGAAGAAGAACAGAAGGATTAAGCTGGTTTTTAATGTAATTTCCCTTTTCATTGATTCCAAATGGAAAGGGAAGGGATGAAAAAAATCAAGAAAGAAGGGAGAGATACGATTGGAAACGATGGTAGTGAATAAAAAGAGTCCAGAGACTGTGGCAAGAAAGAGAAAGAAAAAGAAATTCAATCGTGAAGCTATTGCTGCTTATTTATTTATTGCTCCCACCATGATAGGGCTATTTATGTTTTATATTTTTCCTGCACTTGCCTCATTTGCTTTGTCCTTTACAAAATGGAATGGTATTTCCATGCCAGAATATGTCGGGGTAGAAAATTTGATCCAATTATTTACTGATTCTTCCTTTCTTCGTTCGATTGTTAATACAGCAGTATTTACCTTTGTTTCCGTTCCATTTACTGTCATTATTGCGATATTTATAGCAGTCATGCTGAATCAAAAAATAAAAGGCATTATCTTTTATCGTACCTTGTATTTCTTGCCAGTAGTTACGATGCCGGTCGCAGTTGGGATGGTATGGAAATGGCTATATAACACCGATTATGGCTTAATTAACTACATTCTAGGTATCTTTCATCTTCCGCAGCCATCGTGGTTATTTGACCCGAAGATTTCTTTAATATCCGTTATTATCGTCTACATATGGATGAGTGTCGGCAATAATATCATTTTAATCTTAGCGGGACTTCAGGGAATAGAAAAGACGTATTATGAAGCGGCCGACATTGACGGTGCTTCAAGGATTCGGAAGTTTTTTAGTATTACCTTACCGCTATTAACACCTACTATTTTCTTTGTTTTTATAACAGGAATGATTAGTTCCTTACAAGTATTCGACTTATTATTTGTCATGATTGGTAATAGTACAGCGCTATTAGAACCACTGCGTACGATTGTGTATGGCGTTTATGAATCAGGCTTTAAGTATGGTGAAATGGGTATTGCTTCTGCCCAAGCATTTATCTTGTTTCTTGCCATTCTATTGATGACCATTATTCAATTTATTTTCCAAAAGAAATGGGTTTATTACGATTCTTAATAAGGGGGGATTTACTTGAAGCGGGTTTCTAGACATTTACTGCTCATTATCGGAGCTTTTATCATGATTGTGCCATTTCTCTGGATGATTTCTACCTCTCTGAAATCCTTTGGAGAATCCATGCAAGTTCCGCCGACGATTATCCCTAAGGAATGGCATTTCGAGAATTATGGGAACGTCTTTGAAGCTGTGGATTTTTTAAAATACTATCTGAATACGATTATTCTCACTTTAGGTAGAACGATTGGTCAACTTGTTTTATGTTCTTTAGCTGCATTTGCTTTTGCACGTTTAAATTTTCCTGGGAAAAATGTTCTCTTTATTTTAATGCTGTCCGTGCTTATGGTACCCGCTCAAGTAATTTTAATACCAAATTATGCAACATTAACACAGCTGGGCTGGATTGACACATTCTTTGCTTTGATTGTTCCAGGCGTTTTTAGTGCCTATGGTACCTTTTTGCTGCGCCAATTCTTTATGGGCATTCCAAAAGAGTTGGATGAAGCAGCTAAAATTGATGGTTGTTCGTACTTTGGAATCTATTGGAGAATTATTTTACCAAATTCGACACCCGCCCTTACTGCTTTAGGAATCTTTACGATTCTCGCTGCATGGAATGATTTCTTATGGCCGCTTGTTATGACAAACTCTGAGTCAATGAGAGTATTGTCTGTTGGGATTTCCACTTTCTCAGGACAATATTCTACAGATTATCCGCTGTTAATGGCTGGTGCTGTCTTGTCCACGATTCCCATGCTGTTAATGTTTATTTTTCTGCAAAAGCATTTACTGGCAGGGATTGCACTTGGAGGGGTTAGAAGATAGATATTTAGAAAGAGAAAGAATTGATAAATAGAATAGGGAGTGTGTGTATATGTTAAAAGCATTAGTTATTGGCGCCGGAACGATGGGGAGTACTCATTCCTTCGCCTATTCAACCATGGATGATGTTCAATTAGTTGGAATTGTGGACAGAACCTTAGAAAAAGCGGAAGAATTGGCACGGAAATTAGGAGCTCAAGCATTTGCAAGCTATGAGGAAGCGATTGAAAGCCTTGGTGCTGTTGATGTTGTGTCCGTTTGTGTTCCCACTCCATTTCATAAGGAATATGTCAAAAAAGTAGCAGATGATTGTTTTCAAGTTGTTTGTGAGAAACCATTGGCTCGCAATTTAAAGGATGCTAAAGAAATGATCGACTATTGCAAGAAAAAGGGCGTGAAGCTTTTTGTAGGTCATGTCGTGCGTTTTTTCCCGGAATACCAGCGTGCAAAGCAAATGATAGAAGAAGGGAAAATTGGCAAGCCAGGTGTTGTAAATACGAAAAGAGGAGGCGGATTCCCATCTGCTTCTAGAGATTGGTATGCAGACTATAACAGCAGTGGTGGATTAGTGCTAGACTTAATGATTCATGATTTTGATTATCTACGCTGGTGCTTCGGTGAGGTAGAGCGAGTCTATGCCAAAAGTGCCCAAGGAAGAGCGATGGCAAAATTAGACTATGCATTAGTAACATTGCGCTTTGAAAGTGGAGTAATTGCTCATTTGGAAGGAACTTGGGCTCACCAAAATTTTGCAACAAAATTTGAAATAGCTGGAAAAGAAGGGGTTATTCACTATGATAGCTCGAAAGCAACTCCGCTTGTAAAAGGCATTAATCACAATAATACAGGTTCAGCTGGAGTCGCGGTGCCCGAAAGTCCATTAAAAGAAAATCCATATATAACAGAATTAAAACATTTTATTTCATGTATCAAGAATAAGGAGGAGCCGATAGTGACTCCTCTAGATGCTTATAAAGCAATGGAAATTGCGTTAGCTGCTATTGAGTCATTAAAGGAAGGAAAAGTAGTAGAATTGCGTAAACAAGAAATGGAGGTAAAACGATGAGAGTAGGAATTATTAGTTTTGCTCATGGTCATGCGTACGCCTATGCAGAGGCATTAAAGAAAAGCAAAGGAGTAGAGTTAGTAGGAATCGCAGATGACCAGGAGATTCGCGGTGCAGAAGCAGCGAAGAAATACAGTACCAATTACTATTCAAACTATGAAGATCTTTTAGACCAAGATATAGATGCTGTCATCATTACTTCCGAAAATTATAAGCATCATGAACATGTGCTTGCAGCAGCGAAGAAAGGAAAACATGTTTTATGCGAAAAGCCGATTGCGACAAATAGGAAGGATGCATTGGAAATGATGGAAGTTTGCAAAGAAAATAATGTATTCCTGCAAATTGCTTTTCCTGTACGCTTTAGTACACCAATAGTAAAAGCGAAACACATTATCGAGACAGGAGAACTTGGCAGTATTATTGCTATAAAAGGAACGAATCGCGGCACTAACCCGGGCGGCTGGTTTGTAGACAAAGAAAAATCAGGCGGCGGCGCCGTAATGGATCATACAGTTCACCTTGTGGATATTATGCGATGGTATATGAATTCAGATGTGAAAGAAGTATATGCAGAAGTAGATAATCTCTTTTCTGATTATGAGATAGATGATTGTGGGATCGTAACAATGGAATTTGAAAACAATGTGTTTGCTTCAATTGATTGTAGCTGGTCAAGAAATAAGACATTCCCAACATGGGGAGACGTTACATTAGAAATAATCGGGACGAAAGGAACATTGTCAGTAGATGCCTTTGCGCAGAAAAGTGAGCTGTACAGTGCAGAGGGAGCAAAATGGGATTATTGGGGAGATGATATGAACCAAGCTCTTGTAGAAGACTTTGTTACAAATGTGCAAAAGGGAATTGCACCTACTATAACAGGAGAAGATGGTCTAAAAGCAATGGAGGTTGCTCTGGCAGGCTATGAATCTGCGCAAAGCAAAAGGCCTGTTTTGATAGAAAAAATTGAATCGAATAATCAATAGAGATAGCTCTATGCAGGGATGCTATTTAGGGAGGAATAAAGATGCTAAAGGGGATTAATCAGTGGTGTTATCCCGATGATACACCATTAGAGATGGTATTTAAGTACAGTCGTGATGCAGGCTTTGATGCAATAGAGCTTAATGTAAGTATAGATGGCATTGGGCTTACGATGAATACGTCTAGAGAAGAAGCAAAACGAATTCGGAAAATGGCAGAGCATTATCGTTTACGCTTAAGCAGTATTTCTACGAATCTATTATGGAAGTTCCCTCTTTCTCATTATGATGAAAAGGTACGGGAACAAGGGAGAAAAGTGATTGAAAAACAAATAGAATTAGCCGGATATATTGGGGCAGACACTGTTTTAGTTGTCCCAGGGGTAGTTAATGAAGAAACGTCTTACCTTGATTGTTATAGGCGCAGTCAAGATGAGTTAAGAAAAGTTCTGCCATTAGCTGAAAAACACAATATTCATGTGGGAATCGAAAACGTATGGAATAAATTTTTGCTATCTCCACTCGAAATGGCCAGGTATATTGATGAGTTCCATTCCGATTATATTGGTGCTTATTATGATGTCGGCAATGCATTACAATATGGCTATCCAGAACAATGGATTTCCATATTAGGAGAGCGAATCCGAAAAGTTCATGTTAAGGATTTTAAATTGAACGTTGGGAATATTACTGGCTTTGTTCCATTATTAGCTGGGGATGTAAATTGGGAAAAAGTGTACCAAGCATTAAAGAACATAGGCTATAAGGATACAGTAACCGCTGAAATACCAGCCTATGCATTTGGGCCAGAGTATCTTGCCCAAGATACCTCCAAGCATCTGGATGTCGTGTTAAATCTGAAAAAGGTTAGTCCTTAGAGGAGTGTCCGCTATGAGAAAAGTTCGTGTAGGCTTTATAGGTGTCGGGGGAATTGGATCCGTACATTTGAAGAATATTGCTTTGATTGAACAGGCAGAAATGGCAGCGGTATGTGATATATCCGAAGACCAAGCAACAGCTGTAGGGAAGAAATATCAAATTCCAGCATATACAGATGTAGACAAGATGATGGAAGAGACTGCATTGGATGCACTTTTTATATGTGTCCCTCCATTTGCCCATGGAGATATCGAGGAAAAGGCTGCTAAAAAGGGCATTCATATTATGGTAGAAAAACCTGTTGGATTAAATCTGGATAATGTAAAGAGAAAATCTGCGGTTATTAAAGCTTCTGGGATTATTTGTGCTACAGGATACTGTTTACGGTACTTAGATACAGTGGCAAAAGCAAAAGAGTATCTACAAGGCAAACAAATTGCGATGGTTAACAGCTATTATTTAACAAAATTTGTTCCAACTCCATGGTATCGGGAACAATCCAAATCAGGTGGACAATTAGTAGAACAAGCCACACATATTTTGGATTTAATTCGCTATTTAGCAGGAGATATAGATAAAATCTATGCAAATATGAATCTATTGGTTTCAAAGGATATTCCTCATATTGATATACCAGATGTCACTTCGGTCAATTTCACTTTAAGGAACGGGGCAATCGGCCAATTAGGCTGCTCTTTTATACAACCAGATCACCGGATGGGTCTAGAAATTTTAGGGAAGAATTTCCGTGTTGCTTTTAACGGTTCCAATATAACGATTACAGATGAATTTTCAACTACTACGTATCGACCAAAGTTGAATTATTATGAGGCCCAGGATCGAGCTTTCATTAAAGCGATTGCTGCCAATCAGCCAGAATTAATCCTGTCATCCTATGAAAATGGTGTTCAAACATTAGCTGCTACCCTTGCTGCAAATGATTCTCATGAAAATGGAGAGCCTATTTCTTTAAGTAATTATTATTCTTTGTAAAAAGATTTCTATTGATAAAATGACAATATGACTTTTTTAGATTGACTTCCTATTTATAACCCCGTTCTAAAAGGAGAACGGGGTTATAAATATAGCAGATTTTAATGTGTGTCTTTTCTTTTAATAAGATTTTTCGATTAAGATTTGAGAGTGAATATGGTGTTCCATATGCTCATGATAATCTTGTATCAGCCACTCTAGTGTTTTATGCTGATTATTTCCTATGTCGCAAAGATTGGAAAGCTTTTCGACTGGGATGTTTTTTACAATGTGAATAATTTGTTTGTTGAGTGTTTGAAAAAGATTTATCATTTCATCAAGTGGTCTATCCTGATAATTTTGCATCTTAACCCAATGATTTTGGTCATATGATTGAATAGCATACACCGGTTCTTCATATTGAATTTTGATAAACCTTTCTATATTATTTATCGCTGAATCACAAAGATGCCCTAAAATTTCTTTTTTTGACCACTTGTTTGGCAAGGGACGATGAGAAGAACTATTTTCAGACATAGAGTTGAATTCTTCTGGTAATCTTTTTATCCAATAATTTATTCCCTCCATAACCTTTTGCATGATTCTATTCCTCCTTTTTTAAAAATTTAATATTCGATTGCCATCTGTAATAATCCTTTATTGTTCCTGAGTTAAAGTATGCCAGGATTTATTGACGAAAATAATGCGACGGCTGAATTTGGGAGGAAAAGGGAAGGGCGCTCATTAGTTATTAACCTTATGCAGAAGTGCTGCCCATATGTAGTCATTTGGGCAGCCGTTGATAATTCAGTCTGTCAAAAATTCATTAATTCTCTCTACATAATTACTTTTAGGGTAGTTATTATATAAAAATCCAGAAAGACGGACAGGATCACCAAAAAAATATCTTTCATATTGTGTCTGTCTTGTGCCGAAGGAGCTCATTGTTAAATCCCAAGCTAATCGAAAGATTTTATTGCGCTCATCTGCAGATCTGCACGTTGCTTGAAGATATTGATTTAAATCTTTCCCAACTTCTGAGTGAAACATTTTCTCTGTTGGCAGTGATACTAAACCGCTTGCGCCAATTAGTTGAAGGATTTCGGAAAAACGAGGATAAATTTTCGGGAAAATATTACTAGCAACTAGCAGGATGGTTTTGTTTGGAATCATAAATCCTTGGTCATTTAAGAGAGCATCGTTCTCTGCTTTTTCTAATAGTGCTTTCAACGTTTCTAATCCAATAATGATTTCTGCCATCTTTTCTTGGATGTGTTGATATTCGCCTACGTCAATCGTATTTATCATATTTTCCGCTAAGCCCAAAATAAACTCTGTTTTGACAATTTGCCTAGTAATAACTTGATGATAAGCAAATGAATTAAAAGAGCTTTGAGTTAAAAACATACTTGCGGTTTCTAGATCTTCATGGAAAAAAACACGTTCCCATGGAACAAGGACGTTATCAAATACAACAATAGAATCCATTTCTTCGAATCGTGAGCTTAATGGATAATCAATAGTAGATTCTCCTCCTACATAGGACTCTCTGCAGAGAAACTTTACTCCTTTAGTGTCTGAAGGTATTGCAAATGCAAATGCTTCCTCTTTTGCAAATCTGGGCGCCCCAAAAACCAAAAGTTCATCTGTAAGGCCTCCCTGTGTGGCTAGGAGCCGCGCTCCTTTAATAATTAGCCCCTTATTATTTTTCTCGATTATTTGGGCAGAGATTGGCTCGTTGGAATACTCTAGATACATACTCGAGCGATTAACTTGAGGAGTTATAAAAGTATGGGTAAAACTAAGATCCTTTTCTCTTGCCGATTCGTATAAGGATTGGATATGTTTTGGATAACAATTTTCCTTTCCTTCTAAAAGGGAAGCAGAAGTGGCAAAACTCATGATTACTGTATTTAAATAATCTGGGCTCCGTCCCATCATTCCTGCTGTTTCCTTAGCCCACCGTTCGATCATCCTTCTTCTTTTTCGCAAATCCTCTTTTGTCTTTGGCTGTAAGTATGACATACCTATAGAGTCCCCAGATAATGGGGACAAGAAAGTCATTTCCTCCTTTAAGTTAGGCTGACATTGTAAATCATAAAGAGAAGCTTTTGAATGTAGTATCCCTTTAAAAGCAGGATGGTTAGAGAGATCCTGGACTTTTTCCCCATCTAACCAAATTTCTGTAGATAAACTGCTGATTCGTGATAAATATGTCTTTCCATTCACTATTCCCATTTTTTTCTTCTCCCTTATTCATTAATAAAATGGATATAAACTATTTTATTATTTTATTAATGAATATAGTCCTCAGTTCTGGTTAAATGGGTAAAGATTGGAAATTTCCTTCTGATTTGGGATACTCCACACCTGCCCTCTTATTTCCTACTTAGTTATGAACAAAAACTGTTTCAAAAACAAAACTTTCGTGCAGATGGCGTGTGATGGAGTATTCGAATATTCTTCCATCTTCTAACTGAGCTAATTTTTCGATTTCCATCATGAAGGAGTTGTCTGGAATCTTTAGTAAAGAAGTATCTTCACTATTTGCTTTGTCTCCTCTAATCCAGACATGGGTGCTATGCGTTTTCAGCTTTAATTCCTCGCGTATATAATTATAGATGGATCCTTCTAGATGTTTTGGCTCTAGTCCAGTAATAATAGATAAAGGCATGTAAGTATGTTCCAGCGAATAAGGCTTATTATTAATATGCCGTGTTCGAATAATTCGATAAATATATTCGTCATCAATCTCAAGTTTTTTGGCAATTTCTAAGGACGGTTTTTCGATCGAAAAAAGAATGATTTTTGAGGAAATATTTTCTTTTCCAACAATGTTAGATAAACCTTCTGATGGACCTAATGCAATAGCTCCTCCATTAGTAGAAACCCCTTTTACATAAGTTCCGGAACCTCTACGTCTAACAACCATTCCTTCTTTTACAAGAATATCTAATGCTTTTTTTACTGTCAGTTTACTGCATTGGTAATAATCAGCAAGCGTATCCCCGTCAGGTAACTTTTCATTTATCTCATATTCGTTATTATTTATCTTATCTCTAATATCTGTATATATTTCCATATATTTAGGTAACTGACTCAAGTTAAATCCTCCATTTTATAACGGTTTTCATAATAAGTATACCATACAGTTAAAAACAAGTATATAAATCACAAAAGATATATACTTTTCATTAAAAGTATTTACTTATATTAAAAAGAGTGTTATAGTTTGTTCGTAAAGGAAAGAGGGAGGCATTTATTATGAAAGAAATGTTAACGTTTCCGAGTGGTTTTTGGTGGGGAACGGCTTGGTCAGCTGAGCAAGCAGAAGGTAGAGGTAATACAGGAAAAGCTGAAACAGTTTGGGAACATTGGTTTAAAACGGAACCATCACGTTTTTATCAGGGGATTGGACCTGAAGTAACAACTGATCATATAAATCGATACAAGGAAGATATTCAATTAATGAAGGAAACAGGGCATAATTCTTTCCGTATTTCCATCTCATGGGCAAGGATGTTTCCAGATGGTGGAGTAGGAGAAAGAAATCCAAAGGCTATTTCTTTCTATCGAAACCTTTTGACTGAAATGAATGAAAACGGTATCAAACCTTTTGCTAATCTTTATCATTTTGATATGCCGTATGTACTTCAAGAAAAGGGAGGATGGGAATCACGTGAAGTGGTTGAAGCATATGTAAATTATGCAGCTGCTTGTTTTGAAGAGTTTGGTGATTTGGTTTATCATTGGTTCACCTTTAATGAGCCGTTAGGACCAATTTTAGGAAGTTATTTAGAAGATTTTCATTATCCAAATTTAGTAGATTTCAAGCGTGGCGCACAGGCAGCATTTAATACTATATTGGCACATGCGAAGGCTATTCAATCTTTTAAGGAAAAGCAACTGCCTTCTAAGATAGGAGTAATATTAAACTTAAGTCCAACTTATCCGAGAAGCCAAAATGAGTTTGATGTAGAAGCAGCTGAAATTGCGGATGCCTTTTATACAAGAAGCTTTTTAGACCCCATGGTTAAAGGAACATTTCCAAAGAAATTGGTAAAAATATTGCAGGAATATAACCAGATGCCTTTATATGAAGAGAACGATTTAAAAGTAATTGCGGAAAATACTTCTCAAATTTTAGGGTTGAATTATTATGAACCAAGAAGAGTGAAGGCACGCCTGACAGAAATTAATAAAAAAAGCCCTTTTTTACCCGAATGGTTTTTTGAACTTCATAATATGCCAGGGAAAAAAATGAATGTGTACCGCGGATGGGAAATTTATGAAAAGGGTATCTATGATCTATGTATAGACATTAGAGATAATTACGGTAATATAGAAGCTTTTATATCTGAAAATGGTATGGGGGTAGCGAATGAAGAACGATTTCTTAATGAGCATGGACAAATTATCGATGATTATCGAATTGAGTTTATTAAAGATCATCTCGCCTATGTCCATAAAGCCATTCAAGCAGGCTGCCATATCAAAGGATATCATTTATGGACATTTATTGATTGCTGGTCATGGATTAATGCTTATAAAAATCGATATGGACTAGTTTCTCTTAATTTAGAGACACAAGAAAGAACAATCAAGAAAAGTGGAGAATTTTATAAAAAATGAGCAAGGACAACGGATTTGAGTACGAAACGAGTAAATTAGGATAAATAAAATAAAAAGGGTGGATAGATCATGAATAACTCAACAAAGCAAGGTATTGCAGATCGGTTTGCTTTTGTTGCACAAAAATTAGGAGCGCAGATTCATCTAAGAAGTTTGCGTGATGCCTTTGCATCGATTATGCCATTTATGATACTAGCTGGATTTATGACTCTAATTAATTATGTTATTTTAGAGCCAACTGGTTTTATGGGAAATTTGGTTAATCCTGATACTTTAACAACTTGGCAATCTATTGGGGTATCCATTGCTAACGGTACACTGAATATCATGACACTTTTAGTAGCTGTTGCCATTTCTTATCATCTATGTGTAAATAGGGGATATAAAAATGTAATAGCTCCAATCTTAGTTGTACTTTCTACAATGATAGTAGTTACACCATTGACAACGACTTTTTCACCAGAAGGATCAACCGAAAGCTTTCTTGTTTCTAATGTGATTCCTGTAAGTTATACAAGCGCATCAGGGATGTTTGTTGGAATTATCGTAGGGCTGCTTGCAACCGATTTATTTATAAAATTATCTTCAAATAAAAAAATGCAAATCAATATCAGTGGAAATATACCACCGGCAGTTATTAAATCTTTTAATGTGTTAATTCCAATTATGGTGAATGTTATCATCTTTGCAGTTGCATCCTTTTTATTAAATCAATTATTTAATATGGATTTTAATACTTTAATATCCACCATTATTACTAAGCCGTTAAGCTATGTGACAACCAGTTTACCAGGGTTCTTATTAATTACTTCTATCGCTAATTTATTTTTTGGATTCGGTATCCATCAGGCAGTTATTTCTGGAGCACTTTTGGATCCTTTTTTATTACAAAACATGCAAGATAATATGTTAGCATACGCTAATCATCAAGAGATACCCCATATAATTAATATGGCTTTTAAAGATACCTTCGCTGTTATGGGGGGATCGGGAAATACGATTTCATTGTTAATTGCCATTTTTATTTTTAGTAGACGTAAGGATTATAGAGATATATCGAAAATGTCCTTAACACCTTCTATCTTTAATATTAGTGAACCAATTATATTTGGGCTACCAATTGTATTTAACCCAATGTTAATCATTCCATTTGTTCTTGCTCCAATTTTTTCTTTATCAGTTGCCTATTTTGCGACAGCTGTAGGTTTAATAAATCACGTGGTTGTTCAAACCCCATGGACTACGCCACCGATTATTTCAGGATTCCTAGCTACAGGAGGTGACTGGCGAGCATCTATATTACAATTATTAATAATCATCATAACAGTATTTATGTATCTGCCATTTTTGAAAATAGATGAGAGAGTAAGTGCCATGCAGAATAAATAAGGAAATAAAACAGTCTATTCTATAGGAGGAGTGGTTTGTATGAAAAATATTTTATTAGTATGTAATCAAGGAATGTCTACAAGTTTTTTAGTAGAAAAAATGAAGCAGGCGGCAAAAGACCAGAGCATGGAGGTAAATATTTGGGCAGTTTCAGATGCAGAATTACATGAAAACTGGGAAAAAGCAGATATTATTTTATTGGGACCACAGGTAGGATATTTAAAAAGCAATACAGAGAAAGTAGTCGGTAATAGTATTCCTGTTACTGTCATTGATTTTGTTGATTATGGAAGAGTAAACGGAGCGGCAGTTCTGGAGACCGCTTTAGAAATGATAGAAAAATAGTTTATTAGATGGCGAGGGATAGGAATGGAAGGAATAGAACTAATTGCTTTTCAAATCATTGGGAATGTAGGAATGGCGAAAACAAAGTTTATAGAAGCACTAGCTCAAGCGAAAAATGGTGATTTTTCCAGTGCAGCTTCATTGATGAAGGAAGGATCAGACCTTTTGGTTGAAGGTCATAAAATTCATGGTGAATTAATTAAAAATGAGGCTGCGGGTAATAAAACAGAATTCTCCATTTTATTAATGCATGCAGAAGATCAATTTATGAGTACAGAAACAATTAAATTGCTCATTGCGGAAATGATTGAATGGAGGAAAGAACTAAGTATCGCTAACTGAAGTTGCCAATAAAAGATTTATTTTGAAGCATTTGCTAAGTAGGATAACTATATATTTCGAGACTTTCTAAGAGGGGGACAGATTTTTTGGTACCCCTTTTTTCACTCAATCAAATGGTCCCCATTTCCTACGCCATTGTTTTTAACCAATAGCTTACAATAGCTTGAGACTTCTAAGCACATCGGACATAGTCAGTGTACATGTACCTTTGAATCAGCAAACCAAACACCTGATCAACAAAGCTGCATTTAGAAAAATGAAGAAGACCGCTCTTTTTATCAATACAGCCCGCGGCGGGATTGTGCACGAAAGTGACTTGATTGCTGCATTAAAAAACAAGAACATTTCAGGTGCATGCCTGGATGTTTTTGAATCCGAACCGCTTCCTATTGACAGTGAGCTCCGGAATCTGGGTAATGTGATACTTACTCCCCATACAGCAGGAATGCCTGATGGTCGGAAATTTCATAAAAAAAGATATGACTTCTTTATAAAGAATATAAAACGTATAGAAAATGGAGAAGAGCCTGTTAGCAAGCTCAATCAGTTATAATCTGTTTGGTTTATAAATATGTGCTACCGACACGCTACTCCGAGAAAATTAGGTGTTCCGACAATTACGGACGATGCGGTAGCCAGTCAGGATAACCACAACAAATCTTTTATTCCTTCTAAATAATGAAAAGGGGACGCGACAGTACCGCTGAGTGGCCAGATTCTTCGCAAGCTTCACTAGATAGCAGCCGTACTATCCTCTTTACATTTCTATTATTTAAAATTATTGGTGCTACTTCCTCTTGAAGCTTGTTCACACATTCTCATTAAAGAAAAAAGACTGTTCCACTCCCCTCAAACCATCCCTCTGTTCCTAGTTTGCTAATTTCTTCCCTAGGAACACCCTCCTTTTGCTAAAACACTTTTCACTATCTTTTACTATTCAGTTTAGTTTAAGCTGTTTATAAAATATAGCATTTTTTCGTTTAATTTGGAAAATGCTATCTAGGGCAATACAATAGTAGATGAAACATAATCCTGGTTAATTCGTAAATACATAGAGACATTCTTTAGGAGGGAGTCAAATGAACAGGGAAATTATTTTTGAAGAGGATGCTGCAGTACTGAAGATAAGAGGATTAATGATGCTGTTCACTTTCAAGCATAAAGTGAAGCTGCCCTATAGAATGATTAAAAGTGTGTTTGTTGATTATTTTGATCCACCGAAATGGATGATTCGTATGCCTGGAACTTCTATTTCGCCGTTAAATATATATGAGGGCTCTTATAAATACCAAGATGAATGGTACTTTTTATCTTACGAAGGAAGGATTCCAGTCGTAATCATCGAATTGGATAACCATGAGAAGTATCGCTATGTCATTTTCCAAATTGAAAATCCAACAGAGGTGGCAGCTGAGCTGAGGAGGAAAATGGCGGAAGCGGAGGGACGGTACTACTGAGATATACCTTTAGTACGATCGGTCCTCTCAGGACTAAAGAGGGGGAAATATACAGGTGAAATGGCATATAAAGAAATTTAATGAGTTAACAAATGTGGAATTATATACGCTTCTGAAAGAGAGAACCGCTGTTTTTGTGGTGGAGCAAAATTGTCCTTATTTAGAGGTAGATGGAAAGGATTTAGAATCGTATCATCTTTTTGCTGAAAAACAGGGGGAGATTGTTGCGTATTTAAGAATTTTACCTCCAGGGGTGTCATATCCAGAGGCTTCTTTAGGGAGGATTTTTGTGAAGAAGGAATATAGAGGACAAGGGTTTGCAGAAGAGCTTGTAAGTCGCGGAATTGATTATACCAAGCAAGAGTTAAAAGAAGAGAGGATAAAAATCCAGGCACAGGACTATTTGCGGAACTTTTATCAGTCTTTTGGCTTTCAAGCCATATCTGAAGTGTATTTAGAAGATAATATTCCCCATATTGATATGTTATTAAACGGAAGAATGGCGCAAATTAAGTAACGGAGATTAGATTTAAATACCAAATGGCGGTATAAAAAGCAGCATTCCTGTTTACCCTTTAATAATGCAGGGAGTGTTGTGCAATGTTCTACATAGAGATTATAGTAGCAATTCTTTTAATCTTGGCTTTTATGAAATATTTATGGACGAAAAAAGAAAATGAATATCAGACTGCTCTACTGGCTAATCATATCGAGTCAAGTGACGAGTTAAAAAAGACTTTGGCGATGGGGCTTTATTTGAGGTTTTGTAAAGAGGAAGAAGACAAGGACTATTCTTCCATTTATTTAAAACAAGATCCTCTCCAATTTGAAAGGTTTGCTGCGGAAATTATGGAGAAGACAAGAGGCGGATCGACATGGGTGACTCCTCCAACAGGTGATTTTGGAGTAGACTTTGAACATGAAACAGAAAAAGGATTGTTTCTTGGGCAAGTAAAATGTTATCAAGAAGATTTACCATTTGATTCAATTGCCCTGATTCATTCGAATATAATCAAACGAGGAGCTCAAGGTGGATATGTTATTACAACAGGCAGCTTTACACCGGCAGCTTATGAATATGCCAAAGGATTAAATGTTGAATTAATCGACGGTGTTAAGTTTGTGGAAAGCTGGTTAAGTAGTTTGAGCAAAGCAGAAAAAGAAATGAAGGAATTATTACTCGTTTAAGGGAAGCAGAGGGACGGATCATCTGAAGTTATGTCTTCGGAAGAACCATCTCTATGCTTCTTTTTTAGATGTATTGGAAAATAGGAAAAAGGAATAATAATGGAAATGGTTCTGTCAAAAATGATTTGGAGGCGGATTTTTTATGAGGAAATTTACGTATGCTTTTCTAGCAGTATGTATGATATTGCTTGTTGCTTGTTCAGCAGATAAGGATAAAAAGGAAAATACGGATAATAACAAACAAGCAGATGAACAAAAGATGAATGTGGATAAAGGTCTTTCAAATGTTGAAATCACACTGCCAGCCTCTTTGTTTGAAGGGGAAGATATTGATTCCGTAATTGCCGATGTAGAAAAAGAGGGCATTAAAGTTACTAAAAATGAAGATGGTTCCCTTACCTATAAAATGTCTAAGGCAAAGCATAAAGAGATGATGAAGGAAATGGAAGCTTCTTTAGAAGAATCCATTAAGGAAATAAAAGAGAGTGATGATTATGTGTCGATTAAGGATATCACGCATAATAAAGCATTTTCTGAATTTACGTTAGTGGTTGATAAAAAGAAATATGAAGATAGTATGGATAGTTTTGCTATTTTTACCCTTGGAATAACAGGCATGATGTATCAAGTGTATAGTGGAGTAGACCCCGATGATTATCAGGTCAAGATTTTGACAAAAGACGAGGCTACAAAAGACGTTTTGGATGAAACTATTTATCCTGATGATTTAGAAGAAGATTCGAAATAAATAGAAGGTCGTTTTTAATATAGAGCAAGTAAGGAGAATGAACATGAAAAAGAATCTACCAAATACATTTAAGCTGTGTCTAACTAGTTTATTTATTATCACTATTCTTGGAGGATGTGGACAAGATACCAAGGATGTAAAAATGAAAGAGAGTGATGAAGCTCAAGAAGAAGTGCAGAAAAAAAAGTCAGATAAGAAAGAAGAAGCAAAGTCGAAGCTCGGCTCTCGAACCAATCCAGTCCCATTTAAGAAGACAGTAACGGTTGAAGATGAACTATATAATGACAAAGGGGAGTCCTTTCCCATAAAATTTGATTTAACTGTATTGGAAGTGACACGCGGAGAGGATGCTTATCAAAAATTGAAATCTATGAATGAATTCAATGAGCCTGCGCCAGATGGATATGAATGGCTTTTAGCGAAAACAAAAGTGAAGTTTACTGAATCGGCTACAAAAGATCTGTCCCTTTATATTGACGGAATAATGAATTTCGAAATGGTTAGTGAAAATGGGGATATATATAGTGGTGACATTCTCGGTACAACTGACCCTGAATTTAGTTATGAAATGTATGTGGGAAACGAAAAAGAAGGCTATATCTCTGGATTAGTGAAAAAAGGAGAAAAAGCGCAGCTACGCTATGAAGAGATGCTTGGAGGGAACGTGTTCTTAAACTTACAGTAAAGAAAAAGGAATCAGATTCTACTGATTCCTAGATGAAGCTTATTTCGATGTAGGATAGTGCTTATTGTGTTTGAGTGGCATTTGGTTGTGCCAAGATTCCATAAATGCCAAGACCAGTTATTGCCACTCCAGTAATCAATAGGACGGGGACGTTTTTCCGAAATAAAACTGTCGTCCAACCAAACAAACATTTTTATTGTCCTACTAGTCGCGTTTTTTTACATAAAATAATTTCGAATTGTTCACAGTAGTGCTGTTCTCCTGCTTTCCTCTACCTACATAATCTGGATACACTTGTCGCACGATAGTTGGTCTGGCGAAATATAGGCTTGTAAGGATGAGGAATAAACCAGAAATTCCAAATACCCAATATGCGGGTAGCCAATCAAAAAGAAAGCCAAAAAGAATTGCACCAATAGGAACTAAAGATTGCGCTCCGGTTCGAATTATGGAAAAAACTCTCCCTTTATATTCTTCTTCCACTTCTGTTTGCAACATTACATTGATTGGTGTATTTACAAAAATTTGAATAACACCTAAGAGTAGCATTAGGATGAAATAATAAATAAGTAGAAAAATAGAAGATAGGTGAAAAAGAATTGGTAGAGCAAAAATTATAAGAATAAGCCCCATTAAATTAGCACCGAACTTTGTAACTAATAACGGATAATTAATTTCTGGTCGAATCGATAAATAGAATGAAAGAAAAACAATCAAGGCTGTATTATCATATGAAAAAGCTAGAAGAACTTGGGTTAGTAGAAGTAGTAAAAGAGGAAAAACTCGGGAATATTATTCAAAAGTATTACAAGTCAGCAGAATGGACGAGAAAAGTGATAAACTTATCTCCTGAAGATTTACACAATAACCCTGATATGCTTAACAACCTATATTCCTATATAAATCGAGCTATAGATGCATTAAAACAAACCGTTGAAGATCCATCAAAAGATAGAAAAGGAGTAGCCAATTTAATTACAGAAGTAGCGATTCCGAAAACTGAATGGAATAACCTTAACGAGGAAATAAGACAGGTATTTCTAAAGTATATTGATGCGCATAAGAACAATGAAGAGAAGGTTAATCTTAGCTATTTAATAATGAGTTACATCGAGGAAACAGAATAAAAAAATCTATAACAATTAATTTTTTTTAAACAATAATAACTCATTTATAAATAGAAGAATAATCGATCTCGTTCTATTCAACATTAAATTCATTTTTTCGAGTTGCACACCAACCTATTTAATCAGAAAGTATAATTTATAACAAAAAAGACGCAACTAGCCTTGCTAATTGTGTCTTTTTTGCTTTCCTAGAAATGATAATGTTTTATCATTTGCTTTCCTTACTTTTTAACAAACATTTGTACCCATTCATAACCGCCTTCATCAAAACCAACACCGATATGTGTGTACTTATCATTTAGGATATTGGCACGGTGACCTTCACTATTCATCCAAGCGTTGACTACTTCTTCCGGTGAACGTTGTCCTTGTGCAATGTTTTCACCGGCTGACTCGTACGTAATTCCAAAGTCTCTCATCATGTCAAATGGCGATCCATAAGTAGGACTTGTATGGGAGAAATATCCCTTGTCATTCATATCTTTTGCTTTCATATCTGCTACGTTGTTTAATTCCGGATACGCTTGTAAAGCAGGAAGTCCTTGTTTTTTTCTTTCAGCGTTTGTTAAGTCGATAACTTCCGACACAAAGTTACTTGGTTCTTTTTTTGCTGTATTATTAGGTGTTGTTTGCGGAGCAGATTGTGCACCTGGTTGTGCGCCTTGATTTGCTTGTTGCTGCTCAGTAGCCTGTGGCTGTTGCTGTTGTGGAGTGGCTTTTTGCACTTGTTGTTTATTTGTTGCATTTGGATTATTTGAATCATACGTTCCGACAATTGTTCGAAATTCGTATTTAGCATTTTGTATTTTTACAGGTTGTGTATGCGGATATTTCTTACTATTTACATTTGTTTTTAAGCTAGAAATTGTAGAGTCATTATAACGATCCATATTCATATCTGAAGCTTCATGGTCATTATTATTACATCCTGCTAGCATAAGAAAACTCATGCATGCAAGGACAGAAAACGTATTTTTAATCTTCATTATATTTTCTCCTTTTGTATATAAAGTTTTTACCCTTTTATTTTTTCACCTTTAAATAAAATTACATATGGGAATTAGAGGGATACAGAGTGACAATTACCATGAATTGGTTGGTTCTGTTCACAGTAGAATGGTCTTTTTGAATACATACTAAGGATGGAAGTTAAGTATTAGATTAATTTGCAGCGATACGATTTAGCATTTTTTTAGTTAATTCAACAGAGATCATTTCCTATGTAGGATTTTATAGGGAAATAAACCAATCCATTTCCGCTAACAACTATAAAAGGATTGCAGCCTACTCTATTGGTCCTAGTATTACGAAGAAGCAAAATGAGTCTATTAAGGATAGGGTGGGACGGTTCTCCTGCTTTCTTGTTAGAAAATTTAGGAGAATCATCCTTATTTTCATCATTTTCTCATTTTTTTATAATAAAATGGATGAGCGAAAATTTAACAAGGAAAGTGAGAGCGAGAATGAGAACAAGGAAAAGCAAAAAGAAAAAGATATGGATTACTTTAGGAGTAATTATTGGAATACTTGTTATTGGATTAGGGTCTTATGTATTTTATCTATATCATAGCGTAGAAGAGACAGCAAACAAAATGTATAATCCTCTTGAGGGTGATTCGAATTTAGAAAAAAAAGCAAGAGAAGAAAAGCTTGATAATACAAAACCCATTTCTATTTTGCTTATGGGTGTGGATGAAAGAAAAGGTGATGTAGGAAGATCGGATACTCTCATCGTCATGACTTTGAATCCAAATAAAGATAAAATGCAGATGGTAAGTATTCCTCGTGATACAAAAACAGAAATTATTGGAGATGGGAGAGTAACAAAAATCAATTCTGCCTATGCTTATGGCGGGGTGAAAATGGCTAAAGATACAGTAGAAAATTTTACAGGTGTTAAAATGGATTATTATATCCAAGTAAATATGGAAGCGCTAAGTGATTTAGTTGATGCCATTGGGGGAATTACAGTTCAAAATGACTTGGATTGGATTGATGAAGGATATTATAAAAAAGGCTATCATTATAAAAAAGGAACTTTAACATTAGATGGTCCACAAACATTGGGATTTGTTAGAATGCGTCATTTAGATCCAAATGGTGATTTTGGTCGAAATGATAGACAAAGGGAAGTCATTACGGCTATTATTGACAAGGCCACAGGAATATCAACAGTAGCTCATTTTGATGAAATACTAGATGCCCTTGGAGTAAATGTAAAAACAAACATTACGTTTGATCAAATGATGACCATACAGAAAAATTACCGTGATGTGCGAAAATCTGTAGAGCAATATGAAGTAAAAGGACAAGGCACTCCTCCCGGACAAACCTATTATTTAAATGTTCCAGAAGAAGAAAAAACGAAAGTGCATGATATGTTGAGTGAGAATTTACAATAAAGAAGGATAAAAAGGTACTAGCTGAAAATAGCTAGTACCTTTTTTAGGGGGACAATTCTCCTGTCTCTGTCTTTGCTAAAAGGATGCAATGAATTGCAAATTACAAGTATAGGAATTTCTTTTTATAACCCAACCGCTCTTTCTTATATGGATGAACAAAAATCTGAAGAAAGCAGTGTTTTTTTGTTTGTCTATATTGGCAGGGAAATTTTCATTATAATAAATATAGACATACTGTATTCCAATAGTAAAGAGAGATAAATGCTTTATATATAAAAGAGAAGGAGGTAAGTGAAATGGCGAGAAAGAAGGTCTTAGTAACAGGTGGGGCAGGGTTTATTGGAGGAAATTTTGTTCAATATATGGTGAATAAATATCCGGATTATGAAATTTATAATTTGGATTTACTAACATATGCAGGTGATTTAATAAAGCATAAAACAATAGAAGGAAAGAAGAATTATCATTTTATTAAGGCAGATATTGTAGATAGAGATACCATCCTTGCTCTTTTTGAAAAAGAGAGGTTCGACTACGTAACACATTTTGCAGCAGAAAGCCATGTTGATCGCTCCATTACAAATCCAGAAATTTTTGTAAGGACAAATGTTCTTGGCACGCAAGTATTATTAGATGCGGCAAAAACAATTGGCGTAACAAAGTTTCTACATGTTTCAACTGATGAAGTATATGGAGAATTAGACTTCGATTTCACTTCTTTCTTTACGGAAGATAGCCCACTTCAACCCAATAGTCCCTATAGTGCAAGTAAAGCATCTTCAGATATGCTTGTTCGTGCCTTTCATCATACATATGGTTTGCCAATTAATATTACCCGTTGTTCGAATAATTACGGACCCTATCAATTTCCTGAGAAATTAATCCCCTTGACGATTTCTCGTGTTTTAAACGATCAAAAGATTCCTATATATGGAGACGGGAAGAATATTCGTGACTGGCTACATGTATTTGATCACTGTGCAGCCATCGATTTAGTGCTCCATAAAGGCGAAAATGGAGAAGTCTATAACATTGGTGGACATAATGAACGAACAAACTTAGAAGTAGTAAGAACCATTATAAACATACTAGGTAAGTCAGAAGATCTAATCGAATTCGTCCCGGACCGCCTCGGCCACGACAAACGATATGCCATCGATCCAACAAAAATAACAGCTTTAGGCTGGCAGCCAACTTTTACATTTCAAACCGGTATAGCCCAAACTATCCAATGGTATAAATAGAAGCAGAGGGGAGTATCTTCTGCTTCTTTTAGAGTGGATCATAAGGATGTTTGTGACTGAATAGGGAACAATATTTTCATGAGTTATATGGCTATTTATCCTTCCTTTTCTATTCCTGTGGTGCTCCGCAAGCAAATAATTTTTTTCCTGTAAGGCAATTGATATGATTAAGAATGACTTAAATAAGAAAGGATCTTGCAAAATGGCAAATTTAAATATACCTATATCCGTATTAAACCTTGCCCCGATTCGAGAGGGACAAACTTCTAAAGAAGCTATTGAATCAATGGTGGATTTAGCTCAAGCAACAGAGAAAATGGGCTATAAACGTTATTGGATTGCAGAGCATCATAATACATCTACACTTGTTAGTTCGGCAACTGCAATTCTTATTAAGCATACGCTTGAACACACAGACAGCATTATCGTAGGATCTGGCGGCGTGATGCTTCCAAACCATTCTCCATTAGTTGTTGCCGAACAGTTTGGAACGATGGCAACGATTTATCCAAATCGAGTAGATTTAGGACTTGGTAGAGCACCTGGAACTGATATGCTGACTGCGAGTGCATTAAGACGTTCGCAAAAGGATTCCGTCTATACCTTCCCAGAGGATGTTAATGCTCTTCTAACGTACTTTGGACCTGAAGAGGATCAAGGCTATGTAAAAGCACATCCAGGTGTTGGTACAAATGTACCGATATATATTCTTGGTTCTTCTACAGATTCAGCTTACTTAGCGGCAAGTCTAGGACTGCCTTATGTGTTTGCTTCTCATTTTGCACCGAGATATATGGCAGATGCAATCAAGATTTATCGTGAGCGTTTCAAACCTTCGAAGTATTTGGATAAGCCATATATGGTGGTTTGTTTAAATCTGATTGCCGCCGAAACAGATGAAGAGGCAGCTGTTTTACAGACGTCTACTCATCAATTTTTCCTAAATGTTGTGCGCGGAACACAAATGCCGCTTCAGCCACCAGTGGATAGTTTAGATGGTCTTTGGAATCCACAGGAAGAAGAAATGGCCAAATCCATGTCTAGCGTGACTCTTTTAGGAAGCAAAGATTCCGTTCGCAACCAGCTTACAGCTTTTCAGGAACGCTTTAATGTCGATGAAATTATGGCAGTTTCTTATATTTATGACCCTGAAAAACAGAAACGATCTTATGAAATATTGAGAGAAGTAGTAGAGGGAAAATAAAGGTTCAGCAATAAATTAAATCATAAAAAGGGTACTAGCTCCTGAAGCAAGTACCCTTTTTTATGATTATTATTTCTCTTTATCCTCTTTTTTCTTTTCTTGCTGTTTCTCTTTTTGTTCCTCTGTTATTTTAAAATCACGATCCACTGTTTTGTTTTTTAAATCTTCATTTTTAACCATCTATAACGCCTCCCTTTTTCTTATATATAGACGATTTGAAGCAGATTAAACGGTAAAGTAATAGGAAAAAGTGGGATTATTTGGGTTTTGAGGAAGCGGAGGGATGGTTCTCCCTTTTTTTAAATAACTAACATTTGAACTTTCTATTTATGATCCAGTTCGATTTTTCTGGACACTTTCTACGCCTACAATTATGTAATTTATCATATTTCATATTTTTTTGATAATGAGATAAAGATGCAATAACTATGCATATGAATAATTATTTAACCGCTTACATTTTTGCCAGTTAAAGTTGCAAAAACATATACTAAACTTCTTATAAACAGTTAATTATAATCAAATTATGAAAGGGGTTACTTTTCATGAAGGAACGCACAAAACAAGTATTGAAAAGACTTCTAACGGCAAATACGTATTTAACTTTAGAAGATTTAAGTAATGAATACCATATTAGCCAACGAACCTTGCGAAATGAATTAATGATAATTAATGAGTTTCTCCAAAGCAACAATTATTCACTGGTTACCACAAAAAGAGGGAAGGGAATGCAGCTTACTCTGGCACATAGAGATGCACAAACCTTATTGGAGCGAATGAATGCGGAAGGAACGAAAGAATATTACCATCCTGATGAGCGTTTCTTAGTATTACTTTTAGATATTGCTGATACTAGTAAGACCACTCTCTTATATGAAATGGAAGGACGCTTACAAGTATCTAAAAGTACAGTGGATGAAGATATGCGTAAGATTCGTCAGTATTTAAAAAAGTATGGTATTCAAGTCGTAAGTCTTTCGAAGCAAGGAGTTGTTTTACAAGGGGATGAAAGGTCTATTCGGTCGATGCTTTTTGATGTCATTAATAATCGGACAGATTTCGATTATATAACGCTATCGAGCAGAATGCCGAAGGAAATTAATTTTGAGACTAGGCTAGTATTAAACTATTTGGAAAGAGAACGGATAAAGATTATTGCACAATTGTATAACCAGCAATTGAAGCAGTTGAACCCAGATGTTAATCCTTTATATCATAATCAAGTTATCTTATTTTTAGCCATTTGGATCAGACGGATACATGATGGCAATACCATTAGTGATACGGTAAAAGGAAAAAGAGAATTAACGGAAGGGCAAATAAGAGATTTTATCGATCATATTTGTGAGCGCTTTAAGCTATATCCCTCCCTATCAGAAATGAAATATATTGCCTTTACGATTGAATCTTTTGATTCGAAAGATATGAGTAATTCACTTGATTGGGTTACAGCACAGCTATTGACAATTCAACTAATCACTCATGTGGAGAAAGTAACACTTATCCCTTTCTCTTTGGAAGAAGAAGATTTATATGAGGGATTGTATAAACATATTACAGGCTTACTCAGTAGAGCAAGGAATGACATAAAGGTATTCAATCCATTAAAAGAGACAATTAAGGAATCCTATAGTTGGATTTATCAAGCTGTAGCAGGATTTAGTAATCATATAGAAAGTTATATAAAGAAACCATTATCAGAGGATGAAATAGGCTTTTTGACTATTTATTTTTCTACATCGACAAGTCGGATGAAGCAAGAGGAGCAGTATATTTATCAAGCGGTAGTTGTCTGTAATCACGGTATTTCTACAGGAAGGCTGTTGGCGGCAAATTTAAAGGAGCAATTCAATATAGAGATAGTCACTGTTTTGAGTTCCTATGAACTGTCTTTTATCGACAAGTTAGATGTAGACATTATTTTCTCAACCATTCCGATTGAATATTCTAAGAAACCCTCCCTTTTGCTTAATCCTATATTAAGAGAAAGTGATAAAAAAGAGATTGATGCTTTCTTAGAACAAAATAAAGAAAAAAGAAGATTAGTGTCTAATGAAAGAGATGCAACCAAGATGCTGCAGGACATACTAACCTTAATGGAAGCGTGCGGTGCAAAGATAACAGCGGAGAGCTATCTGAACCTAGTAGATACCTTTAAACAACACCGCTTGAAATTTAATACAAGGGAGATTCAGCCAATGTTACAAGATATCCTCAGGGATAAGAATATTATACTCCATCAAGAATGTGAAGATTGGAAGGAGGTGATTGAGCGAGTCTCTCTCCCTTTAGTAAAGGAGCAAGTTATCGAAGCTAGATATATTGAGGCTATGATTCATTCTGTTGAAGAATACGGTCCTTATATTGTGATAGGGAAGAACTTGGCGCTTGCGCATGCTAGACCAGAAGACGGTGTGAATGAATTAGGAATTAGTGTGATGACATTGAAAGAACCAATTATGTTTGGAAATGAAGAAAATGATCCTGTGAAAATTATTTTTTGCTTAGCAGCTGTAGATTCTTACTCTCATCTAAACATAATGAAGAGCTTGGTTGATTTGATAAATGATAAACAAAAGGTAGAAAGATTAATCCATGCAGATAATCTAGCTATTTTTAAGCAAGAGTTGTTTGAAAAGAATTCATGCAATAAAAATGGACTTTGCTAATGCTATCAAACTATTAAAAAGTTAAAGGAGAATGCTAATTGAAAAAGTTAAATATTTTATTTGTCTGTGGTGCTGGGTTAGGAAGCAGCTTTGCGTGTCAGATGGCAGCGGAGGATGTGTTAAATAAACTAAAAGTAAATGCAAAATTAGATCACAGTGACATTTCCTCAAGCGCGGCAGCAAAACCAGACATTATTATTACGGCACAAAACTTCCAGACTCAATTCGAAAAGTTCACTATTGATCCTGCCAAAACTCACATCATCTATTTGAAAAATATTGTTTCAAAACAAGAAATTGAAGAAAAACTAACACCGATTTTACGAGAAAAAGGTGTGCTATCTTAATAAATAGGTAGAGAGAGGGATAAAAATGAGCGTCATAAACTTTATCATCCAAAATATCTTAACGCAAGCATCTATTACGGTCGCTTTAATTGCGATGCTTGGACTTATTTTACAAAAAAAATCGACTGGACAAATTATATCGGGCTCTTTAAAGACATTGTTAGGATTTATGGTTTTATCAGCTGGCTCCAGTATTATTGTAGGAAGTTTACTGTATTTCGGAGAGATTTTTACAGAAGGCTTTCATATGCAAGGGATTATTCCCTCCATAGAGGCTATTAATGGTCAGGCTATGAATGAATTGGGGTTAGGTCGCGATATTGCACTTACCTTTTTAGCTATATTTGTTTTTAATATTCTAATAGCTCGATTCACTAGATGGAAATATATATTCCTTACAGGTCAAGCGATATTATGGATGGCTACTATGACCACTGTTTTTGGATATTTTGCTGGCTTACGCGGATTAGCATTAATACTGGTAGGCGGTTTAATTGGAGGAATCTTTGCGGTCGCTATGCCGGCAATTGCTCAGCCATTTGTACGAAAAATTACGGGTATGGATGAGATTGCATTAGGGCATTTTTGTACAATTGGTTATGTTTTTGAAGCTGGGGTAGCAAAAGTATTCGGGGAAAAAGGCGAAAAGAAAAAATCAGTGGAAGATATAAAGCTGCCTTCTCAATTAGAATTTTTGCAAGATACGTATCTTTCCTTAATGACAGTGATGGTTCCTCTATTCATTATTACAGCTATTTTTGCCGGTGAGGAATTTGCTTCTACTTTTTCTGGAAGCACGAATTATATCATGTATGCATTCTTGCAATCCATCCAATTTGTAGTAGGAGTTTATGTACTATTATCAGGAGTGCGCTTGTTATTAGGGGAGATTGTCCCGGCGTTCAGAGGGATAGCTATGCGTGTTGTTCCAAATGCAAAGCCTGCGCTTGATTGTCCAGTTCTTTTTCCTTACAGTCCTAATGCGGTAATTGTTGGTTTTATTACGACTGTCATTGGATCAATCATTGCGATGTTTGTTCTTCCTGTCTTTGGTTTAGCGATGATTTTACCAGGGATATTAACCGCCTTCTTTGCAGGGGGACAGCAGGAATTTTTGGAAATCTAACAGGTGGAAGACGAGGTGCCATTATAGGAGGGATATTCCACGGATTTTTTATCACCTTATTACCGGCACTATTAGTAACCATTTTTAACTCTATGGGATTTGTCAATGCAACAGCAACAGATGTAGATACTGTAACAGTTGCTTTATTATATGCATGGCTGATTGGTCCATTAATGAAGGCCTTCTAAGAGGAATTAACTGGATTTGGAGGGAATGCTTATGTGGTTTAAAAGAAAATCAGAGATAAATAAAAACGAGAATACCATATCGAAAAAGAAGCTTACGGAGGATCAGAAAGAAGAATTATTAGGTTTTATATCGAGAAAATCAATAGAAGTACAGTCGTTGAATATTGAGAATCAGGCAAGGGTCTTTGAAGAAATAGGTTTAGCCTATTACGAGCTTGGTGATGAAGAGAATGCAATAGCTTCACTAGAAAAAAGTCTTCAGCTGAAAAAAACAATTGGAGAAAGCTTTAAAACATTATTAAAGCTATATAACAAGAAAAGAGCAGAAGCAGCGAAAAGTAATGATGTCGATAATTTACAGACTTTTTTGAATAAAATAGATCTGCTGATGCAAATTTCAAAAGATGTTACCCGTGGTGTTAAGTGATACTTATTTAGGGAGGAAAATCACAATATGTATACAACATTAAAAGAAGTTACTCGTAAAGCCGAGGCACTAAATTATACAGTAGGTGCCTTTAATGCACATAATTTAGAGATGCTGCCAGAAATGATACGGGCGGCAAAAGAAATGGGCGCACCTATCATTATCCAAACAAGTATAGATACGGCTAAATATATCGGGCATGAAAACATAGTAGCGGTTTGTAAGTCTATGGCTACTAAGGAGATGGTAGATGTAGTTCTCCATTTGGATCATGCACGTGATTTCAATGACATTAAAGAAGCGATAGATAAAGGGTTTACATCTGTTATGTTTGATGGTTCTCACTTGCCCTTTAAGGAAAATATTATGAAGACAAGTGTAGTAGTGGAATATGCTCACCAGCATGGTGTATCTGTAGAAGGAGAGTTAGGAACTATCGGGGGAACTGAAGAAGGAATTCATGTGGAGGAGAGTGACAAAATTTATACAGATCCGCAGGATGCTTTGAAATTCGTAAAAGCAACAGGAGTAGATGCATTGGCAATTGCCATTGGCACCAATCATGGACAATACAAATCAAAAACAGATGTAAATATACCGCTATTGAAAGAAATCAACAGATTAGTAGATGTACCTTTAGTTATTCATGGAGGAACAGGTGTAAAGGAAAACGATATTCACGAATTAATAAATAATGGTATTCGGAAGTTTAATGTAGGTACAGAATTACTGGTGACTTGGACAAAAACAGCAAAAAAATATTTTGATGAAACAA
The DNA here is from genome assembly GCF_003726095.1 of Niallia circulans. Taxonomy (NCBI): domain Bacteria; kingdom Bacillati; phylum Bacillota; class Bacilli; order Caryophanales; family Bacillaceae; genus Niallia; species Niallia circulans. Next base: position 3,113,084 of record NZ_CP026031.1, on the reverse strand, counting down.
AAGAAAATAAATCCCTGCGACACAATATTATTCCATGTAATGAAGCTGTAAAGGAAATTGTAAAACATAAAATAGAAATTTTCATGAATAAGGAAGGGGCTATAAATAACGTCTAATAATTACCCAAAATATTGCTCCTTATTGCGAGAAGAGAGTACAAGTATTTAAAAAAGTACTCTTTTTTCTTGTATGAATAGTGGAAGAGGTGATTAGAAATGAATGGGGTCTTAATTTTATTAGCGGGTTATCCAGGAACTGGGAAGACCTTTCTAAGTAATATTATTAAAAAGAAGCTTGGCGGTTTAGTCAGGATTTCACCAGACGATATAAAAGAGGACTATTTCGATAGGTACGGCTTTCGTAATATAAAAGAGAAGCAGCAAATTGAAAGAATAGCATGGGAAAAATACTATGAAATAATGGAAAAGCAAATGAAAAGAGATAACGGTATTATTTCAGATTATCCTTTTAGCAATAAACAAAAAACTTATCTAGAAAAATTAAGCGGAAATTATAACTATAAAGTAATTACCATTAGGTTAATCGCAGATTTGGATATATTATATATGCGTCAGCAAAAACGAGACTTAGATCCAACTAGACACTTAAGTCATATAGTTAATTCTTATAAGAAGGGAGATTATTTAACTAATAGAGAAAAAGCAGATAACTTACTAACTTATGAAGAGTTCATAGAAAGATGTAAAACAAGAGGTTATAACACATTCAATTTAGGGAGACTTTTTGAAGTGGATGTGACCGATTATACTAATGTGAATTATACGGATTTAATAGATAATGTTGAAACGTACCTAAGTTTAGAATAGGAGCATATATATCATTGGGAGAAGCGACGAGAACGTTTTACTGTCTCTCTTTTTGAAGAGAACCACGAAAGGGAATTAGAAAACTATCCCCATGATTCTCCTCTATATTACCAGCTTGCTTTTTTTAGTCCAGGAATTTGGCCTTTGTAGGCTAATTCTCTTAAGCAAATCCGGCATAATTTAAATTTGCGGTATACAGAATGAGGTCTTCCGCATTGTTCGCATCGCGTATATTCTTGTACTTTATATTTAGCAGTACGTTTTTGTTTATTGATAAGTGCTTGTTTAGCCATTATTCAGCCTCCTTTTAAAATAATTATAAACTAATAATTATTTTAAATAAATAGGAGATTAATGGCAGACAGAGAGAAGGTTGCGTTCCCCATTATTACCATGGGAAACAGAAGAACCTCGGAGTACTTTCTATGAAACTCGGGTATAAATAATATAAATAGGGAGGTGACGCTGATGGCTGAGAATAAAGGGAAATCTACCTCGAATAAGACGCAGCTGAATATGGATAATCCAGAACAGTATCCTACAGAAAATGAAAGTTTATTTGATAAGTTTGAGATAGAGCAGACAGTTGATCCCATTCCAATGGAAGATTTAAAAGAAGAACAAAGAGAAGAAAAGGCAAAACATGACACCAAAAATACATCTTCAAGTGAAAAAAAGTATAAAACAGGTATGTAAAGAAAACGGAGGGATGGTTCTATAGAATCCTTATTTAATAGCAAGTCTAAATGGAAACAGAAGAACCTTCCCTCCGACTCCCCACAAAAAAGCACCCGAGATCATCGCTCAGGCACTTTGGGAATTTTTATCTTTTTGGAAAGGCAACAGCATATTGTTTTGGCATTTCTGTTTCTTTACGTAATTGTGTCGCTGCTTCGATTGTCCAATATGGGTTGCGAAGCATTCCTCTTCCTACTGCAACAAGGTCTGCATCTTCATTACCAATAACAGAGTTTGCTAATTCTGCTGAATCTAGTCTTCCAACAGCAATAACAGGCACATTTAGTTCTTGTTTAAATGCACGAGCTAGAGGAACTTGGTAGGCAACATGAGTCCCAGGTCTTCCAGCAGCTGCAATTGGGCCTTCTCCACCTGCGCTGACATGGAAAATGTCTACTCCAGCTTCTTCGTATTTTTTAGAAAAAGCAACACTGTCTTCAATATCGTATCCGCCTTCTACATACTCTTTACCAGAAACTCGCATGATTAGTGGCATGTCAGTCGGCATTTCTGCTTTCACCGCTTTAATGACTTCTACACCAAACTTCGTTAAATCTTGACCATATTCATCTGTACGTTTATTTGTATAGGCAGATTGGAATTGATGAATTAAGTATCCATGTGCACCATGAATCTCGATAGTATCAAAACCAGCTTTTATTGCACGGGCAGCTGTTTGGCGGAATTTTTCTACCATTTCTTTTACTTCTTCTGTTGTTAATTCTCTTGGAGTTTTTGATTTATCATCAAATGGAATAGCAGAAGCTGATACTGGTTGTGGAGCATCTTCTGCTTTTCTACCAGCATGTGCAATTTGTATACCCACTTTTGCGCCATATTGATGACAAGCATCGACAATACGTTTCAATGGTGCAATTTGCTCATCAGACCATAAACCTAAATCGTTATCTGTAATACGGCCATCTGGTTCTACATCAGTCATTTCAATAATGATTAATCCAGCACCGCCAATCGCACGGCTTACATAATGAACATAATGCCAATCCGTTGCAATTCCATCTTTCTTCTCCACTGAATATTGACACATTGGAGGCATTACCACTCGGTTTTTTAATTCTAATCCTTTATAAGAAAAAGGAGAAAATAGATCCTTCATATTCTTGCCTTCTTTCATAAAAAAAATATATGTTTATCTAAAAAACTTACCACCAGACACTTTTTAATTCAAATATTATGCTTTCACCAATGATTTATTATATACAAGATGCTGAAAATAAATCCTATTGATTGTTAGAAAAATGTTTTTTTTAATAGATGAAATCTTACATATTTTATGCATGATATAAATAAAATAAGTAAAGAGAAGAGTTGCTGTACAAATCACTATTGAAATATTAAAAATATACAGTAAATTTACAGTGTTACCTTTTATCTTATTAATATGTTGTTATATAATGAATACAATATATAGAAGCGGCTTAAATCTTTCAAAGTCGTAACATCACAGAATAAGATAATTGAATACTTGAGTTATTTATTGGGGGATGGAGATGATAAAGTGAGACTAGGTTCCATTATCTGTTTTTTTAAAAGACGCCATAAATTTAGCTATTACTCCAATAAGTGTGTACGTTGCGGCAAAAAAAGAGAGATTTAAAAGGATAACAAATCATAAGCTGTTTTTTTAGAATACTCTCGTATGATGAAGAGTATTTTTTTGTTTGAAAACAATGACTTGCTAAAACTAATGGCATTAGTTAAAATAAAACTAATACCATTAGTTTTCTAATCAGGAGGTTTGACTATTGAGAATTATCCACCATAATTATTTATATCAATTGACTTTTTTGCCAAGAATTTTTCCAGTGAACTGCTATCTCGTCGAGGAAGGGGAAGAATTAACATTAATTGATACAGCTTTGCCTTTTAGTTATAAAAAAATTCTCGCATTTGCTGAAAAACTGAATAAACCGATTACGAAGATTATTCTTACTCATGCTCATGGAGATCATATTGGATCATTAGATGCTCTAAAAGAAAGATTACCAGATGTGAAAGTCTATATATCTGTACGGGATGCTCGCATATTAGGCGGGGATCATACTATTGACAAGCAAGAGGAACCCTTTGTTTTAAAAGGCGGTTTACCTAAAAATATCAAGACAAATCCAGATGTGCTAATAAAAGAGGGGGATCAAATTGGTTCACTAATAAGTATTTCTTTACCAGGACATACACCAGGGAGCTTTGGTTTTCTCGATAAACGAGATACTAGTTTGATTACAGGAGATGCTTTTCATACAAGAGGAGGCTTTGCTATAAGTGGTCAATTTCGGTCTTTCTTTCCTTTTCCAGCAATGGCAACCTGGAATAAAGAGAAAGCCATTGAAAGTGCAAAGAAAGTGATGTCTCTAAATGTTAGTCTTTTAGCTACTGGGCATGGAGATTTACTCGAAAATCCACAGCCTTTGATAGAATCATTACTCCAAAAGGAAAGAGGATAAATATGACGCCAAGAGCAGGAATAACACATAATGATATTATTGTCACGGCAATCGAAATTGCCAATACGGAAGGATTAAAGGAAGTAACGATAGCTAATTTAGCTAAGCGGCTTCGGGTTAAATCTCCATCCCTTTATAATCATATCAAGGGGCTTCCCGATATTATGAATCTGTTAACATTGCGAGCATTAGAAAGTTTATATCAATTATTAAAGAAAGCAATAATGGAAGGGGGAAAAGAAGAGACTATCCATAATCTAAGTTTTGCCTACTTAACCTATGCTAGAGAGCAGCCAGGGCTCTACATGTTAACTATCGAGTCAGCATCGAAGAAAGGAGAGGAAATTCAAACAGCTGCAAATCAAATCATTCAATTATTAATAGAAGTATTAAAGCCATATGACTTAAACGAAGAAGAGACCATTCATGCCATTCGTGGGCTAAGGAGCATTCTTCATGGATTTGCCTCTATTGAAAATCAACAAGGATTTGGCATGCCGATAGAGGTAGATAAAAGCTTTCATTATTTGGTTTCTACTTTTATTGAAGGATTGGAAAAGCATTCATAAGTGCAAGTGGAAAGGGTCACTATTATAGTCGCCCTTTTTTTATGGCAAAAGTAGAAGGATTCACTAAAGACTTTTGTTTGGTTTAAAGAAAAGGAACATGTTAAAATAGTTCAGTTGCTTAACTATTTGCAATGATAAAAACATTGATTTTTGAGAAGAAGTTTTAAGAAAATAACTCTATCCTGTTGTATTTAATAGAAACATAGAGAAAGGAGTTACTATGTTAATTAGGGTAATGATTGCCGATAAAGATAAACGAGTGATTGCTCGTATTCGTTATTATTTAAAGGATCACAAGGATATAAAAATTATTGTCATGTGTGATAACGGCAATGATTTAGTTTATCAATATAAGAAGTGGAAGCCTGATTTGATAATAACAGAAGTCGATTTACCATCTATGAACGGACTGGAAGTCATGAAGCAATGTTATCAACTAGGGGACCAAATTCATTTTATTTTTTTAGCAGAAGATGAGAAGAATGCATTAGCAGCCTTGGAATTAGATGCTATTGATTTTTTGGTCAAGCCATTCAGAAGTTTTCGTTTATCTAAAGCTATTGAAAAAGCAAAACGAGTAATAGCGAGCAAGAGAGAAAGATATTCTTTCAACAATTTACCAGTTAAATATAATAAAGGCGTGTATTATATTAAAAAGGAAGAAATATATTTTATTGAAAAAATAGGCAAGAAATGTGTTATATATACGGACGCAGAAATAGTGGAGACTCGGGAGAATATCGGAGAATTATTACCGCAATTAGATGATACATTTTTTTTGTCGCATCGTTCCTATATTATCAATCTAGAAAAGGTGACAGAAATTAGTCCCTATAAGGAAACGTATATTGCTTATTTTGATGGAGTAAACAGACAAGCGAAAATATCAAAGTTGAAAATTAATGAGGTAAAGGAAAGAGTATCTTTGTTTTTATAAGCTAGCTAGTACTTTTATATCTTTTAAATAAAATTAAATATGTCGAAACATGGAATTTTATGTAGCTACTCTAAAATGACTAAAGTTCTGTTTAAAATGTATCTTTTTCATACAGAAATGACTAAAATTATGTCTAAATGGCGTTAAGTTCAATAGACAAATACTGACAGAATCGGTAAATTTACTTGTATGATTAGATAAATTTGAAAAATCAGGACTTTTCGTTTATTTTGGAGGATACCCTAAGTGGATATAATAACAAGATTAAAAAGCAAAAAGTTTTATCATGTATATCAGCCAATTTGGAATATAAAAGAATGGAAAATCATTGGATATGAATCATTGCTACGTATATCCCAAGAGCCAGACATCTCGTTAGAAGCTTTCTTCGCTGATGCGAGAAAAGAGAATTATTTATCTGAATTAGATACCTTTCTTATTAACGATACGATCGAACACTACCAGATACTTTCATCAAGAAGAAAGAAGCCACTATTTATCAATATATTTCCATCGACTATCATACATGAATCATTTGAATCATTAATTCTATCTTTACTAGAAAAATTCCCAGCCATGAATGGGAAGATTATCTTTGAATTAAATGAAACGGTATTAGAAGAAGAGCTATGGAATTCCCCTCTTTTTAAGGAGAAAATTGCCTTTCTAAAAGACAATCAGTTTCAAATTGCTTTAGATGATTTTGGGAAAGGAATAGCAAATTTTGAGAAAATCTTAGAGATTGCTCCTAGCTATCTTAAACTAGATCGCTATTTTTCCAACAATTTGGCTTTTTCTGCTGAAAAACAAAAACTGGTGCACTTATTATTGGATTTTGCGGATGAGAAGATGAAGGTCATCTTGGAAGGAATAGAAGAGGAAACAGATTTAGCGATGACTAAAGCATTGAAGGTTCCTTTTGGCCAGGGGTTTCTATTAGGAAAGCCGGAGATGTTGGTATAATTAGTTTTTAATGGATTATTTATTAAAAACAAGGACTAACATAAATGTTTTTTATAGAAAAAGCACGCTGCCGTATCATTGTGTTTAGATCTCAACTACTTACATGTGATCAAACATCTTATGGCAGCTTTTTTATATAAAGGAATCATAAAAAGTCGGAGAATCATAGAATGACATTGAAATTATGAATAAAATAAAGTTATATTTACATAAGGTTATATGAGGCATTTAAATAAGGGCTGTTGGATGAGTATCTATTACAGGGAAAAATACAGGGGATGCGATACTTTTTTGATTCTTCGTGCTGCATAGGTGATTCCGATAGTTTCATCAGTGAATAGGGAGTTAATGAGATGGAACATCAGGAGGTAGTTGTCTTATATAGAAAGGAGAAAGAATGGAAACGCTAACGATAGCGGTAGCTTGTATCGATTCGCCTATTAATTCATCTATCCATCATTTGATTGCTATCCATTCTAGTTTTAAAATAATAGGAGAAGCAAAGACTGGAGAAGAATTATTAGAATTAATTTATCGAGCGAAGCCTAATATTATAATTGTTGATTATGACTTACCATCTATCCATTCCACTATTTTTAATAGTGCCTATAAAGATTATCTCCCCGATTTCCAGCTTATTTTAGTAGGCAAGGATAAGAGAATGGCAATTGAAGCATTTAATTATTCAGCTGTTGGTTATTTGCAGAAGCCTATTATGGAATCATCCTTCCTATCCCTTTTATATAAAATAAAGGATTCTTATTCTAAAAGTAGAAGACAGATTCATACAGGGAAGGGAAAGCGGATCTTAATTAAATTAAGTAATCGATTTGTTTATATCCCAATAGAAGAAATTTTGTATATAGAAATAATCGCACGAAAAACAATGGTACATACAATCAAGAAGTCATATGAAACGTCAGAAACCTTTCTCTCCTTCGTAGACAGATTGCCGTGGTATTTTTATCGTACCCATCGTTCCTTTCTTGTTAATTTAAAGAAAATTGTTCGCATTGAATTATTCGGAGAATCCTATTTAGCCTATTTCTCTGGAACAGATAAGCGTGCAAACATATCAAAATTAAAAATACGAGAAGTCCATTCCTTGCTGATTCAATAAGAGGGGGATATTCTTTTACCATAAAAAGGGAAGCAGGAACCGTGGCTCTGCTTCCTTATTCTTTAATTAGAAGATAGATAAAATATGGAGCACCTAAACAGGATAGAACGAGCCCAACTGGTATTTCTGAGCCAACCATGAGACTTTTGGCGATGATATCAGATGTTAACAGGAGAAGTGCTCCTATTAGGGCCGCTATCGGCAGGAGTCGTTGGTGTTTTGGACCAACTAGCATTCTTGCTAAATGTGGTGCAAGAAGCCCTAAAAAAGAGATTCCTCCGCCAACTGATACACATGCTCCTGAAAGTCCGACAGCAAGCAGCAAAAGTAATCCTCGCTCTCTTTCAATCGAAACACCAAGACCCTTTGCCAGATTATCACCTAGCTGTAGTAAATTAATGGATTGGAATTTACTAATTGCAATTGGAACAAGAATAAGAATCCACGGTAAAAGGGCAAGAACATAACTCCAACTTGCGCTCCAAATACTTCCGGAAAGCCAAATTGTTGCTTGAGTAAAATCCCGGGGGTCCATCATCAATTGAAAAATGATGATTAAAGCACCGAAAGCAGCGTTAATGCCGATACCGACCAATACTAGGCGAACAGGCGTAACCCCATCCTTCCATGCAATGATGTAGATGAGTGCAGCAGCCATTAGAGCTCCGGCAAGTGCAAAAAATGGCATGATATAAACTGATAATGGACCTGCTTGAAAGGCACTTCCTTGAATAAAGAAGATATAAAGGATAACGGCAAATCCAGCTCCAGAATTGATGCCTATAATACCTGGATCTGCTAGACTATTTCGCGAAACCCCTTGTAAAATTGCTCCAGCAATCGCCATACCCATTCCTATTAAAACGGCAATTACAGAACGAGGTAATCGAAAGTTATATAGAATATTAAAGTTTTGAACAGTGCCTTTACCGGTAAAAGCTTCTATCATTTCCATCGGACTAATTTTTATGGTTCCCATATTTAGACTTAGAATAAAGACTAAAACGAGAGCAGTAAGTAAGGTGGTGCTAACAATATATATTTTTTTGTTCGCTAATTTTAAAGAAGACATTACAGACCCCTCCCTTCTCGACGTGCTAAATATAGAAAGAAAGGAACGCCAATTACCGCTGTTATCGCTCCTAATGGTGTTTCAAAAGGAGGGTGGATCAAACGGGCAACGATATCTGACAGCACTAACAAAAGAGCACCAACAACTGCCGAACAAGGAATAATTAATCGATAATCCGATCCTACAATAAAACGAACAATATGGGGAACAACGAGTCCTACAAACCCAATAGTTCCCCCGACTGCCACAGCAGCACCAGTTAAAAGCAAAACGACAATCGTCCCTAATAATTTCACTAGACCAACCTTTTGGCCTAAACCAGCAGCAATATCCTCACCTAAACTTAAAATGGTAATAGATTTACTAATGAAAAAAGCGAGAATTAGTCCTAGTATAGCTACAGGGATAAGTAATTTTACATTAATCCATTGTACTCCAGCTACTCCTCCTGCATACCAAAAGCTAATATCTTTTGCTACATCAAAGCGAAGGGCAATTCCAGTGGAAATGGAACCAAGAAAGGCACTAATAGCAGTACCAGCGAGTGCTAATTTCATTGGTGTTAATCCTCTTTTGGAGAGTGCGCCAATCAAGAAGACTAAAGCTGCCCCTAAACCTGCGCCAATGAATGCAAAGAGCATAATAGTCATATTGGAAACAGCAGACAGAAAAGCAAAGGCAATCGATACAGCAAACATAGCTCCAGATGTTACCCCCATTATAGAAGGGGAAGCGAGTGCATTTCTCGTCATCCCTTGCATAATGGCACCAGATACAGCAAGGCTTGCTCCGATAAAGGTTGCAGCAAGTGCTCTTGGCAGGCGTAAACGATAAACAATTTGATGAGCAGTGGACGTATTATCGAAATGAAATAGTCCTTGTATAACTGTTGATAGGTTAATATCGGCTACTCCTAAAATGATGGACATGCAAATAGAAAAGAAAAGCATTATAAGACCAATTATGAGAACCAAAGTGGCAGCTTTTGGTCTAAATATGGCAGCTTGATCATTTTCAATAGAGTTACTTTTACTCATGAGGAACCCACTTTCTTAAAATAGAGAGAAAAATAGTAAATAATAGTATGTAAATGGTTAAATAATAATGGATATCGGAAACATTTCAATTAATTTTACTATAAAATTAATTGAAAATCGATATTATTATTGAAAGTGATAATCGTTATCATTTATAATTTAAATATAACATAACCTATTAGGAGGATACGTAATGAATAACCGGAAAATGAAATCGGTATTATTTATTTGTTTACTACTAGTTTTCACTGTTCTTGCGGCATGTGGAAATAATAGTAAAGAAAATAACAATAAAGAAAATGGTGCTTCCCAAGAAACAAAGGAACGAACATTAACAGATGCTATCGGAAATGAAGTGAAAGTTCCGGCAGAGCCAAAAAGAATTATCGGTTCTTACTTAGAAGATGATTTAGTATCATTAGGGGTAACGCCAGTTGCTCAATGGTCCATTAGAGAAGGAAAAGGAGTTCAAGCTTATCTGCAAGACTCGTTAAAAGATGTTCCAACTATTGACTCTTCATTGCCTTATGAGGCAGTGTCCAGCTTTGCTCCTGATTTAGTATTAATGTCATCGGGCGCACAAGTAGAGGGAGCGAAATATGATCAATACGCGAAACTTGCTCCTACCTATGTTGTTTCAAAGGAAAATAATAACGACTGGCGCAAGAGACTTCAAACAATTGGAGAAGTAATTGGCAAAAAGGACGAGGCAGAAAAAGTATTAGCAGACTATGACCAAAAGGCAGAAGATGCAAAAGGGAAGATTCAAGCATCTATTAAGGATGAATCAGCAGCAGCAATCTGGCTTGTATCGAATAAATTATTTATTGTGGGAGAAAATGTATCAAGCGGAGCGGTTCTATATGGCGATTTAGGCTTGAAGGTTCCAGAAGTAGTAAAAGAAATATCCGCTACCGCAACAGGAAACTGGTCAGCTATTTCATTAGAAAAACTAGCTCAATTGGATGCCGATCATCTTTTCTTAATCAACAGTGATGGCGAAGGAGCAGAAGTGCTAAAAGATTCCTTATGGTCTAATATTCCAGCCGTGAAAAAAGGAAACATTTATGAATACGGTCCAGACACAAGCTGGCTATACTCGGGTCCAATTGCCAATACACAAATCATTGACGACGTAGTAGAAAGTCTAGTGAAATAAGCAGAGGGAACGTTCTTCGGAGGACTTTCTCCATAAAAAAGCCAAGTAGAAGTGGAAATACTTTTACTTGGCCTTTTATTTTTATGAAAAATGTTTAAAAAACGAATAATTTATCCTCTAGAGTATCTGCAAGCGGAAATCCAGTATATATGTTGCACTAGAGCTTCAGCAATATATTAATCGCTAATTAATTGTTTTTAAAGTAAATAAAGTATCTCTGATTCCATCTGTTTCCACTTTTACTTGAGTTTCACTATCCCCATTTTTTTGGACATAGATAACTAATTTACCATGATTTGATGTTCTAAAAGGCTCGGTGTAATCGGTTACGTCATCTAATTTTCCGTTTTCTATTCCTAAGAGTCTTCCATTTTGCACAGAAACGGCTACTTTCTGACTATAATCTGATAACTTTCCACTTCTATCTAGAAGGGAGCACTCTATTTGGATGACGTCCTGAGTTATATTAGGAAACACTGATTGTAAGACATTCTTATATATTTCTGGTATTTCCCATATATCTAATTTTAATTGTGCTGGGGATAAAACAGGGGCTAATTCCTCCGCGACTACTTTATCTCCTTTGTATCCCAAAGCTTTGATAGGAGACTCTGTTGCAGCTACATATGTAACAAAATAACCAAAGTCTTCATCAAACTTTAATGGTATCCTATTTCCATTTAGCTCTACTTCAACTTGCTCGCAATTGGAAAAACAGATGACCTCTACTTTTTCACCTATACAGTAATCCCACTTTTTCGATAGTTCCTTTATCTGAGAATGATTATTCGTATTAGTTTCTAATGGACGAGTAACTAAATAAATCATAGGTTCCTCTGTCCACCAGCTTTTCCGAAGAAAATAACGTGTTTTCTCATTTCCGGCTAAATCTAATACTCCTGCTGCGGATCCGTGTATGGGCCATCCATGAGCTTCTCCAAGATAATCGATACCAGTCCATAAGAACTGTCCTGATATATAAGAAGTATCTCGAACGATCTTCCATTGTGAATATCCATGTCCATTTTCGCTGCCTATGATTGGCTGGTTCGGGAACATTTTATGATGTTCCTCATAAAGATGCTCTTTATAATTGTATCCTATTAAATCGACTTCAGTTAATAAGCCAGTTTGGCTGGACAATTCTGGAAAAGCTGCAGCTAAAGTTACAGGTCTTGTATCATCAATCGACTTAACCGTTTTAATTAATCTATTGGCGATTGTTGTGAGTCTAGTAGTATCTGGCCTATTTGGATTATAAATTCTTTCTTGAGCTGGTTTGTTCGCATCATTATTACCTGTCATTTCTTCAAATAAAGGATTTGCATAGGGGTCATTAGGATAATCAATTTCGTTGCCAATACTCCATGCAATGATGGAAGGATGATTTCTATTTCTGATGATCATATTTTTTAAATCATCTTGGTGCCAATTTGGAAAATGATGAGCATAGCCTTCGATTTTAGGTGGATAAACATTATGCCCTTGCCACCATTTGTTTTTGGGGTTTTCCCATTCATCAAAGGCTTCATCAATCACTAGAAAACCTAGAATATCACATAGGGTATACAGTTCAGGAGCATGTGGGTTGTGAGCCATGCGAATTGCGTTACATCCCATTTCTTTTAACTTAGAAAGCCTTCTTACCCATACACTTACAGGCACAGCAGTCCCAAAGCAGCCAGCATCCTCATGAAGGCACACACCTTTTAATTTCATATTTTGGTTATTAAGGAAGTATCCTTTATTAACATCAAATTGAGAAGTTCTAATTCCTACGTGATTAGTATAGGCTGAATGGACTTTGTTGTCGTCTGCTTCATAATATAGATGAGTATGGAGCATATATAGATTTGGTTCATCAGTTGTCCATAATTTGGGATTATCTAGTTTTTCATTAAATGTAATATTCGACGTTTCCTGTGGATTTAGTTTTACTTTCTTTTCAAAACAATAGGTTTGTTCCCCATCGATAGAAACTAATTCGTTCACAACTCTTACATCACTAGCAGCAGGATATGTATTTGTGATTAAATGCTGAATACGAATGTTGGAGACATCTGTTTTGGTCTCTAGTGTAGAGAATGTAGTTCCGTATTTTGGGATATAAATGTAATCATGTATTTCCAGCCAAACATTTCTAGTAATCCCAGATCCGTTATACCAACGAGAATCAGCAATATCTGAATGGTCAACTCTTACTGCAATGACTAATTCATTATCTGGTGTATACGGAAGAATTTCTGTTAAATCAAAGGTAAAGGACGAGTATCCAGATGGTCGAATGCCATGATTGTATCCATTAATCCACACTTGAGCATTCTTATAAACACCATCAAAGGTCAATTGAACAACACTATTATCGATATTGGTAAAGTCTGTTAATGGGATATGACATCTGTACCAGCCAATTCCTCCAGGTAAATAACCAGTACCACTAGAATTATTTTTACTAAATGGCATGGTAATGCTCCAGTCATGTGGGACGGTTACGGGTTGCCAAGATTTATCCTCATAATCTTTTTGCCAAGCATTAGAATCATCGCCTTGAAAGAATAACCAGTTAGAAATTTTATAGTTTCTCATATTATGAACACTCTCTTTCGAAAAATATAATTTGTATATTGATACTTTTTCTTAAACTATTTTCTAATAGACCACTAGTTTTCAAGTGAGTAAGTGTTTTCTTTTTGACTCTTCCCCCATAATGATAGGAAGAGTATGATTTCTCATGCGATTCTCGTGTTACAGGATTGCTATGGTTTTTTTACCTTTCTGCAAAGAGCAGGAAGAATTGTCTTAGTAAATACTATATAGGTGTGGCACAGGATCAAAAATTGTTCTTTCAACAGCTTAAGCATTAAATTAAATTAAATTAAATTGTATTAAAGTACATTCCAAGAATCTCCTAACCAAAAGTTATTGTTAATACCATTGAGTGCATAGATACCTTGCGTAAAGAAGTAATCTCCGTAAATTAAGCCAGTATCTAAATTTTTTTTCTCTGGCCAATGACTTGTTCCGTGAATAATGAGTGCTTGATTTTGATCATCTTCTATTGTTGCTGCGTGTTCGTATAGTCGTTTTAATAAGTCCCTTCCGAAAGCTAAGTAAAATCTTTTTTCCTCCAAAGGTGCATATTGGGAAATTAATAAGGTGCCACAAGCAGCTATTGCAGAAGCAGAGGAATCTCGATAGTCATATTTCGTTCCATCAGTATGGGAAGGAATTCGAAAATCCCAAAGAGGAATAGGGTCATGTTGCAGGTGTAACGCGAAATGGTTCGTTACTTTCATTGCACTAGATAAGTAGCGTTCTTCTTTCGTATAATGATAGGCAATCGCAAAACCAAATATAGCCCAACTACATCCACGAGACCATGAACTATTTTTTGAATACCCCTGACCGCCAAGTTTTTCTATTAATTCACCTGTTAAAGAATTAAATCTAACCATTTGATGAACAGAACCATCGTTCCGAATAAAGTGCTTTAAGACCATATCGCAATGAGCTTTTGCAGCCACCATAAAGCGAGGATCACCGGTTTCTTCAGATGCCCAGAAAAGCAATCCCATATTCATCATGCTGTCAATGATAACAATGCCACTATTATCATTAGTCCCATGCCAATTGTTCCATGCTTTAAAGAAATGACCAGCACTATTAAAACGTGCGAGCAGCATATTAGCAGCAAGAAGTGCTGTATTCTTCGCTGTTTCATCAGCAGTTATTTGGTATCGGGCTAAGCTCGTGAGTGTCCACATAAATCCTATATCGTGATCCACTTTGTTTGGATTATTTAATAAGTAATCCATCTTATGCTCAAGCTGAATGGCTAAATTCTTGAAAGCGTATTCATTAGTCGCGTGATAGACATTCCACAAAATCCCAGGCCAAAATCCTGCTGTCCACCATTGAGGGCTTTCCTTATCATACTTACCCTGCTTTGTTGCATGAGGGAAGGATGCACCAATATCGATTGCATTTTTGGTCGTTTTCCTTTCGATAAAAGCACTAGCTTCCTTAATCCATTTGTCCATAAAATGTACGTCCTTTCGAAATTCGAGTTTGTTTCAAGTGGAAGAAGATGGTGTTTGCTCAAGATAAGAAAATGTAAATATTTTGTTATAATGATAGTTTACTACTTTTACTAAAAAAAACAATGCGTGATTTTAAAATGAACCCTTATTTATCAATGATAATTGTTGATTGAATCTGATCTTTAGGATTTTTTATGTAATAATCAAAAGTAAAAAACAGAAATTTTTGTAGTATTTGTACTAAAAAAACATTATAATTCAAAAAAGAATCAATGGAGGTGGATGTAATGCTTAAATTAAGTATCAGTGATAAATATGGAAATATAAAAAAGGGGAGGAATGATTATGAAGAGGAAAGTCACAACTTAGAAAGTGCTGGAGATACTATGTGCTATATTGCTTCCCAAGATTTTATATTTGAAGAGGGGGATGAGATTAATATATTTGTAGCACAGAAAAATCAATATTTGATGGTTAAGCTAGATGAAAGTCTGGATAGTACAATTGTCTTTATTCCAAGTCATAGCTGGACGTACAGAATAAACATGGAGCAAACGGCAAAAGAGGCAATGCCAGATCATCGTTTTAAGAGCAAAAGACATTATTTAGGTGTTAGATATGCGACAAATGAAGAGATTAGAAGATATCAGAATTGGGCATTAAATCCTCATGATCAAAAGGAGTTTTCAGGAGCTTATCCTCATGCGAGTGCAAATGTAGAAACTAGAAATGATGCAACATTCTTTGCGTGCAATGCAATAAACGGAATATATGCAAATAATAGTCATGGGTCCTATCCGTACCAATCTTGGGGAATAAATCGGCAGTCTGATGCAACATTGACAATTGATTTTGGTAGATTGGTTGAGGTAGATAAGATTGGTATAACAATCAGAGCAGATTTCCCTCACGATAGTTATTGGACCGAAGTTACCTTGCTATTTTCAGACGCATCAAGCGAAACATTCAGCTTGCAGAAAAACACAAGTCCACAATTTTTTTATTTTAAAAAGAGAGCGGTAACATATGTTCAATTAACAAACTTGGTCAAAGCAGAGGATGAGTCACCGTTTCCTGCTTTGACCGAATTTGAAGTATATGGAATAAATAAATTATAAGGAAGCAATTTTCCTTATTCACGTGGTTTAGCGGTGGAAGCCCTTTTGATTAATTCAGTAGTTAATATGATTCTGCGATCTATTTTTGGAGCGGAAATTCTTTGATTCAATGTCTCCATACCGATTTCCCCCATTTCTTCTGTGAAAATTCGTACGGTTGAAAGGGGAGGATTGGTATATTGACTGAACGCTAAGTCATTGATGCCAATAATAGAGATATCCGCTGGTATTTTTATATTATTTGCAGTTAACACGTTCATAATGCCAATAGCCATAGCGTCATTACCAGCAAGGATAGCAGTAGGAAGATTTCCCCCCATTTTGCCAAAGCTTGTCTAGCTAGATCTGTACCAGTTTCAGCTGATAGGTAAGTATTTGTTGCAACGAAAAAATATTTTTCGTCATAATATCCCAAATGTTTCATCATGTCTATGTAAGTGTTCGTTACTGGAGTGCGGTACGTACGATAGCCATATAAATTATTACTTTCTTCTGCACCTATAAAGGCTATTCTTTTATGTCCAAGTTCGAGCAGATGCTGCAATGCTAATTCGGCAGCATAAGAGAAATCGCTATTAACAGTATCGAAGTTGTTTAAAGGAAAATTTGTGCCGACAAAAACCACATTGTCATTTTTTGATAGTATCTTATCAATCGTAATTTTATCGAATTTTCCGATGCAAAGTACTCCATCAACATTGCTTAAAGAATCATTTAGATCAGAGTATTTCATTAAATAATAGCCAAGTTCTTGGGCTTTTCTTTCGGCTCCTATTCTTATAGACATATAATAAATATCATCTAACTCTTGTTCGCCAATACGCCACTGTATAATGGCAATGCTTTTTTGCTTTGCTTTTTGTTCCGCACTTTTCTTTTTCTTTTGTTTGTATTTTGTGTAGTTTAATTCTTCCGCAATTTCAAATATTTTACGTTTTGTGTCCTCCGTTACGGATAAATTTTTGTCCTGATTTAATACGCGAGAGACGGTAGAAATGGAGACACCAGCTTTTTCGGCAATATCTGTAATAGTGGCCATATGTAAATTCCTTTCAGTAATTCTTTTAATATAATAATATCTGAACTTTAGGAAAAAAACTACGATGTTTCCTGTTTATTTAGTCAAAAAGGAGAGGGATTTGGTTTTATCAATTTCTGAGCCAGATCAATGATAGAAAATTTTTAATGGAATGGAGAGTTTTACTTATGACGAGAAGAAAATGGTTAGAAGCAATGGATAAGATCGCATATCCAGTAATTAAGGCATTAAGTGAAGAGAAATTACATCAAGAATTGCCAACAGATTTTCATCCCGATCGTAAATCATATGGAATGTTAGAAGCTTTTGGACGAACGATGACTGGTATCGCTCCGTGGCTTGAGTTAGATTCTATCTCGGAATCGTCAGAAAGAAAGATGCAAAAGAGATATCGACAAATGGTTCTTCTGTGTTTAGATAAATCAACAAATCCATACTCTAAGGACTACATGAACTTTACCGACCCGGGTCAACCACTAGTTGATGCTGCTTTTTTAGCTCATTCGATTATTCGTGCGCCGAAACAAATTGGAGACGCGCTTCCAAAGTATGTGCGAGAAAATATTATTCTAGCACTAAAGTCAACGAGAAGAACAATGCCTCCTAATATGAATTGGAATCTTTTTTCTGCCATGGTAGAAGGAGCATTATATGTTCTAGGAGAGAAGGAATACGATTTGCTTCGAGTAATTTATGCTATTAGACTATTAGACGATTGGTATGTAGGGGATGGCGTTTATGGGGATGGTCCAGTCTTCCATTGGGATTATTACAACAGCTTTGTTATACAGCCGATGGCAATAGATTTATTAAATCTATTCTATCACCAAAGTAAAGAGCTGGAAAATTATCAGGAAAAAATGCTGCCAAGATTCATTCGTTATGCAGCAATTCAAGAAAGAATGATAGGACCTGATGGAACTTATCCTGTGATTGGCCGATCTAGTACATATCGATTTGGAGCATTTCAAGCTTTAGCTCAATCAGCATTGCAACATGCCTTGCCTGCTACAGTCACTCCTGCTCAAGTCAGATGTGGGTTAACAGCTATAATGGAAAAAGGAATGCAAGCACCTGGAACCTTTGATGAAAAAGGGTGGTTGTTACCCGGAGTATATGGACATCAACCTGCATTAGCGGAATCTTATATTGGCATTGGAAGCTTATATCTCTGTTCAGCAGTGTTTTTACCACTGGGATTATCTGAAGAAGACGCTTTTTGGAATGATCAGGATGAAGAATGGAGTAGTAAAAAAATATGGCAAGGGAAAGAGGGTGCGATTGATCAGAGCATTTAGAAGATTAAAGTGAGTCCAAACGAACGGTAAACGATTATTCGTAATATTGGCGTTTTTTTTGATGAACGTTTTTAAGGGGAGGTTTTCACCTCTCCTTTTTAGTCGTCTATTGTTCAGTATGTAACCAAACCCTAAATTAAAAGGGCTCTTCTTTATCTGTATAGTAAAACTTAAAATCAATGTTCTGATTATAATTTCCGAAGCCTTTACCGAATAGTGTGCATCCACCGACGTTTTCGGCATCTTCTTTGACTTCTATCCGAAGACTCCATACGCTTTTTTCAAGAGCAAGGCGATTAAAAGAAATCCATGTAAGCTGTTTTCCGTTTATCCAAACTCCATAATCAGTAATTCTAATTTTTAAATTCGTACCATACTGATTAAGTTTTGGTGACCACCAGTCTGGATTGTACTTTCCTTTCGTGTCAACGAAATCACCAGGGCTAGTCCACGTACCAATTTCCACATTATTCAAGGAAAATGTTATATCAGATGGCCAGACATTATTTCCCCCAGGAAATTCAGAGGAGATTTCTAAGTTTATATCAACCATTTCTAATTTATCTGTATTCTTTAAAGGATTAATGATTTTATATTCGAGAAAGCCTGTTGTAAACCATAATATTGCTGCATTAAATCGATCAGTATCCATAAAGTATTTAGGTTCGTCATACTCCCCGATAAGATGTTCTATACTGGCGATTCCGCAAGTAGGGGTAATAAGGTAATCGACATATTGTCCAATAGGAATAGAGGTTTCGTAAAATTCGAAAGCTTGAAATATTTTCTTTGGAAATTCAATTTCTATTAAATCGACTTTTAATATCGACTGCTTTTGTAGACCAGCCTTCCCAGGGATTTTTTCGGTTTTTATCACACCGGATTCCTCTAAGATTTTAATATGTTTTGCAACAACTGGATTACTCAAACCAAGCTCGTGTGCTAATTCCTTAACATTCATACGTTTGGTAGAAAGTAGTTTAATAATTTTAATGCGAACAGAGCTAGCGATAGCCTCAAGTATGGGCAGCGATTCTTCTGATAAGGTTATTTTCATTTTTGTTTTCCTCTTCTCCCAAAAAAAGTTAGTAGTAAGACTAATCGATCACAAGGATTATTCGATAATACAGAAAAAATAGTTATCTTTTAAAGTAATGTGTCAGAAAAAGTTAATCTTTGCCTATTATTTTACTAAAAAATTATTATTTTTGCTATTTACTTTTAATTGGTAAAAGCTTATCATAAAAACATGAAAGCGGAAACAATATTGTTAAATCAAAATATATATTGCAGTCCGAAATCATAATTAGCTTACTTTTTTTAGTAAAAAAGTTATTCTTTCAGTATGAGTAAGGAGAAAAAGTAAAAATCGGGAGGTCTCAACAAATGAAAAAATGGAAAAAACTAGGGTTTTCAGTATTGCTTGCTTCCACTACTCTCTTATCTACTGCCTGTGCAGGCGCCGCTAATTCTGATGCAGACTCAGGCGACGGCAAAACGACAATTGAATTTATGCATTGGGGCGGAGATGAAACTTTTGAAGGAGTTTACCAAGAAAGAATTGAAAATTTCGAAAAGGAAAATCCTGATATCAAAGTAAAAACGATAACCGTTGCCGATGATTATGATACAAAGCTACAGACCATGATTGCTGGTAAACAAGCACCGGATGTAGCACAAGTAGCAGAAAACGGTTCTGGTTTTGCATCCAAAAATGCATTTATAGATTTGACCGATAAAATTAAAGAAGCAAATATCGATATTGCAGCAACATGGGGAAGTGCTATTGATCTTTATACATTAGATAATAAAATTTTTGGTATACCAGATCGTGGCGGCTCTTCCCTTTTATACTACAATAAAGTTTTATTTGATGAAGCGGGAATTGAATATCCAAATGAAAATTGGACAATCGATGATTATTATAAGGCTGCAGAAACCTTGACAAAAGACACTAATGGTGATGGTGAAATTGATCAATGGGGAAGTACAGCAGGTGACTATCAATTAATTTGGGGCAACTTCCTGCGAGCAAATGGCGGAGCTGTAATCGAGGATGGCAAAGTTGTAATTGATTCAGCAGAAAACCAAGCAACCATCAAAGCGTATGATGAAGCTTTTAAAAAGTGGAGTGTCTCTTATCAAATTGCCGAAGATAAAGTTAACCGTTTTCAGGCAGGGCTTGTCGGAATGAATATGACAGGATTCTGGGATATGAATAGTAATGCAAAAGTAATTGGAGACAAATTTGATTACGGAATTGCCCCTATGCCGATTGGAACAGAAAAAACATCTTGGTCAACTGGTAGTGCATTAACTATTTCTACTCAATCTAGTGAGAAAGAACAAGAAGCATCTTGGAAGTTTATTGAATATATGGCTAGTGAGGAAGCGCAACAATTAGTAGGAAAAGGTTTGTATGACTGTCCTGCAAACTTAAAAACCTTAAATTCCGATGAGTTCTTAAATCAAAAGGTTGAAGGTCATGAGATTGATTTAAGTGCGATTCCGGTTGCCCAAGAACGTGTCGTGATTGATGAATTATTAATTGGTCCTTGGTATTCAGAAGCGACAACAGAAGCGCGTGCGAAAATTAAAGAAATGCTACTAGGGAACTTAACTCCTGAAGAGACTCTTTCTACACTGCAAAAGAATTTAACTGATATTGTTGCAAAATATTAAGTTAGTAGAGTGATAACTACTATGTGTGAGCGGTTTCATGGAGGGATCCTCACACATATCTCATGAGGGAGGCCAGAATGATGGAAGTGAAATTGGCAGAATCTACAATGTCCAAAATATCTAGTAAAGAGCACCGCGTTAAAATGAATAGAAGATGGTTCTTTATTTTCATCTCTCCATGGTTAATTGGGTTTCTTGGATTAACAGTAGGACCGATGATTTATTCGTTTATTATGAGCTTTACAGACTGGGATATGCTAACAAAAATGGAGTTTGTTGGACTGGAGAATTATATCAATCTATTTAAAGACCAAATATTTCTTCTAAGTGTAAAGAATACGTTCATTTATGCACTTATGAGTGTTCCGGTAAGCTTATTGGTTTCACTTGGTATGGCATATTTACTTAGCTTTAAATTAAAAGGCATGAGATTCTTTAGAACCTTATATTATCTACCTGCAATTGTTCCTATCGTTGCCAGCTCTATTTTATTTACCAATATTTTAGCTGCAAATGGATTGTTAAATAAAGTATTGGGTTACATTGGTATTGATGGTCCGGCTTGGTTACTTGAAAAAGGAGCTGTACTATATGGATTTGTCTTACTAGCACTGTGGGGTGTGGGAGGTACGATGGTTTTATTGCTTTCCGCCATTAACAGTATTGGGGACGAAATGTATGAAGCGGCAATGATGGAAGGAGCAAGCCGTTTGAAAATGTTTAGATCGATTACAATACCGCTGATTTCACCAGTTATCTTCTTCAATTTAATTACGGGGATTATTGGATCCTTACAAACATTCACCCAAGTGTATTTATTAACAGATGGTGGACCAGATAACGCCAG
Organism: Niallia circulans; assembly: GCF_003726095.1. Lineage (NCBI taxonomy): Bacteria > Bacillati > Bacillota > Bacilli > Caryophanales > Bacillaceae > Niallia > Niallia circulans. The sequence continues at coordinate 3,091,173 of NZ_CP026031.1, read as the reverse complement.
CTCCATGATTGTTCCTTATCTTTATAAAAATGCATTTTCCTATTATCGAATGGGATATGCTTCCGCGATGGCATGGGTCTTATTTGCGATCATTTTGGTTCTCTCCTTGATTGTCTTAAGATCATCCAAGATGTGGGTATTCTACGAAGAGGAGGTTAAATAATATGTTAGATAGACATTTAAATTTGCCGAAGAAAATAGTGGTGTACCTAGTACTTTGTTTCTTTGGTTTCATATTATTTGCCCCATTTTTATATATGGTTTCGATTTCGCTTGCGTCTCCGGAGACAAACATCATACAAAACTTCACCTTCTTTCCAAAGGAGTTTTATTGGAGAAATTTCATAGAACTATTTTCTAATATATTTGGGGGATCTCGCCCGATAGGGTTATGGTTCTTAAATACCATGTTTGTCGTTATTTTAAGTATTATCGGGCAGATATTTTCAAGTTCATTGGTAGCATACGGATTTGCTCAGATGAAATATAAGCATAAGAACAAATATTTTCTATTATTGTTAGCGACAATGATGCTTCCTGCTCAAATAACACTGATTCCAGTTTTTGTTATCTTTAGAAACTTAGGTTTATATAATACGTTGTGGCCGTTAATTATTCCACAATTTTTTGCTTCAGCATATAACGTTTTCTTTACAAGACAATTTATGACTGCCATTCCTGGTTCTCTTTATGAAGCAGCTGAGATGGACGGATTAAATAATTTTGGTATCTATCGGAAAATAGTATTGCCCCTCATCATGCCTGCGCTGGCGGCAATTGCCATCTTTACTTTTAATCATGCTTGGGGAGATGTAATGGGCCCATTAATTTATATTTCCGATTCAAGTAAATTTACCTTAGCTTTAGGTGCTGCGAATTTATCAGCATCCACAAACCCTACAGGTACACTTAATACGTCTCTTGTTATGTGTTTATCATTGCTTTTGTCAATACCACAAATTCTGTTGTATTTCTTTGGTCAGAAATATTTGTTCCAATTGAAATTGGGTGTAGGTAGCAGTGGAACGAAATAAGAAAGGAGTCACCTATGAAAAAAGACGAGTGGTTATACAGACTCTATCATTACTCTAGTTACTTTAACTATATTATTTGGTTATTTGAAATGAATATGCTCTTTTTGCTCATGAACTTACCATTCGCAGTATTAATTTTTATTTTGGATATACGCCTAGGGACTTTGCCTATCCTTTATCTTTCATCGGTGACTCTCGTTCCTTCCACCTATGCTGTTATTAGAACGTTGAAAGATGTTACAACTGAGCCGAAGGTTATGAAGAATTTCTTTATTCATTTAAAAATAGGATATAAAAGACTTTTGAAGCTGTCTTTAATATTGCTGTTTTTTTTATGGATTATGGTCGGAAATATCTTTATTACTGCACAACTGCCAAGACTCCAAGTACTTTTTTGGTTAAACATCCTTTTTCTATTAGTTCTTATTACATTTACGATTAACTTCCTAATTGTAATGGCGAACTGGAAGCAGACGATTAAAGAAACAGCCATCTTAACTATTAAATTAGCAATAGTAAAGTCTATAAGAAGTAATTTGAATTTTTTAATTTTGATAGGAACCTTTATTTTATTGAAACTATTTCCAATCTATTTATTGATGTTTGGGGCATCGGTAGCTATTCTGTTATGTATGATAAATTTTAAACCAGTAATAGACTTTGTAAATCGAGAAATAGAAGAAGCAGCTTAGAAAGAAATTATCTCAAGAAAGAAGTACTGTTTATCTGCGGAAATGGGATATCCAAGGTCTTTTTACATAGAGTATATTGAAGTGGTTAATTTATTCTTCTGTTATTATCATACTGTTGAAAACGTTATCAATATTCTTGAGGTGAAAATTATATGACATTTTTATATTTTGCTAAGACTCCACCTATGGGGTGGAACAGCTGGGATTGTTATGGTGCGTCTGTTAGAGAAGAAGAAGTGAGAGAGCATGCTTTATTTATGAGCAAGCATCTTAAATCATATGGATGGGAGTATATTGTAGTAGATATTCAATGGGCAGAGCCAGCTGCCAAATCGACTAGATATAATCAATTTTTCCCTTTGAATATGGATGACTATTCTAGATTAATTCCGGCAGAGAATCGCTTTCCTTCCTCTAGTAATGGACAAGGTTTTAAAGCTTTGGGGGAATATATTCATCAATTAGGATTGAAGTTTGGCATTCATATCATGCGGGGAATTCCTAGACAGGCTGTTCATCAAAATACGGCTATTAAAGGAACGGATAAACGAGCCAGAGATATTGCGTTGAATAATATTTGTCCTTGGAATTCGGATATGTATGGCGTAAACGTTGATTTGCCAGAAGGTCAGCTGTACTATGATTCGCTAATAGAGCTTTATGCTTCATGGGGTGTAGATTTCATTAAAGTGGATGATATCGCTTATTCAAGATTATATGATGATGCCCATAAAAAAGAAATTGCAGCAATTCGTAAAGCGATTGATAAAACCAAGCGACCGATTGTTCTTTCTTTATCTCCTGGTCCTGCACAGTTGAAAAATGGAACATTTTTGCAGGATCACGCCAATATGTGGAGATTAACGGATGATTTCTGGGATCATTGGGATGCGTTATATCGAATGTTTGATCGAGCAGCTGAGTGGGTTTCCTATGTTCGCCCGGGAAATTGGCCAGATTGCGATATGTTGCCATTGGGCCATATTGGGATTCGGGCTGTGGATGGAGGAGGGGGAGATAACTGGACAAGGTTTACAAAGAACGAACAGTATTTGTTGATGACCTTATGGACCATTTTCCAATCCCCATTAATGTATGGTGGAACATTGCCGGATATTGATGATTTTACTCTAAGCTTATTTACAAATGAAGAAGTACTAGATATGTATCGAACGCTGACATATCGTCGACAAGCTTATCGAGATGATAACTGGATCGTTTGGGAAGGACGAAGTGAACATAATGAATATATTGCCCTCTTTAATGTGGGTGACTCTAATCTTGAGATTCCTAGTGAGCTATCTAATAGATTTATTGGAGCGAATAAAGTAGTGAGAGATTTATGGGGGAATAAGGATACCTGCTTGGAAAAACAAATAGTAAATGCTCACGGGGCAATATTAATTAGAAAGTAGCAACATGGAATGTCTGCATATCATTGTCATCTTAAATTCTATAAACTGCTGAACAGTCTGCATTTCTAGCAAAATTACAGCCTTACTCTGTTAAAACAGTTAATAGTTTTTAAGGTGGTTCTTCTGAATTCCCTATTAACTCTACCATTTTAAGTAACCTACAAACAGCAATTGCCGCAGCTCTATCATGCCTGCCACACCAGTCACAAGTCAGTTTACTAGATGATTGAAAATCAACTAGAATCAAATCACTTTTTGCTTGGCAGAGAATCCATGAAGAAACATCTCCTGCATCTTGGTCACTGTGTGTTTTTAGATATTCCCTCCTATTTGCAAAAAGAAATAGAGAAGTACAAAAGGGCAAATACAATATTTTACTACTTAAATAGAGAGGTGTATAAAAATGAAGAGGTTTGAAATAAAGGATGATTTTTATCTAGATAATCAGCCATTCAAAATTATATCAGGTGCCATCCATTATTTTCGGGTGGTTCCAGAGTACTGGTTAGACCGCTTGGAAAAATTAAAAGCATTGGGCTGTAATACGGTAGAAACTTATGTTCCTTGGAATTTACATGAGCCGCATCAAGGAATATACGATTTTGAAAAAAGATTGGATGTACGTAAATTTATTCAACTAGCTGGTGATTTAGGCTTGTATGTGATTCTTCGTCCAGCTCCATATATTTGTGCAGAATGGGAATTTGGGGGATTACCGTACTGGCTGATTAAAGATCCAAGTGTGAAAGTTCGTTTTGAGAATCCGAAATTTATGGAAAAAATTAGTAGTTATTTTGCGCATCTTTTTCCTCAAGTTGTAGATTTGCAAATTACAAATGGCGGCCCTATCATTTTGATGCAGGTAGAAAATGAATACGGTGGATATGCCAATGATAAAAATTATATGGAGAGAATGGCGGACATGATGAAGAGTCATGGCGTAAATGTTCCGTTCGTCACCTCTGACGGACCATGGGGAGATATGTTAGAAAATGGTTCTATCCCGGAAACGGCTTTACCAACTATTAACTGTGGGTCAAAAGTGAAGGAACATTTTAAACGACTTAGAGCATTTCATGGCACAAAAAAACCACTAATGGTGATGGAATTCTGGATTGGTTGGTTTGATGCATGGGGAGATGTCATTCATCATACGACAGATGCAGAGGAATCTGCACACGAATTAGCCGATATTTTAGAAGAAGGATCAGTGAATATTTATATGTTCCATGGGGGGACAAACTTTGGCTTTACAAGTGGTGCCAATTATTATGAGAAATTGGCGCCAGATGTGACAAGTTATGATTATGATGCATTACTTACAGAATGGGGCGATATTACACCGAAGTATCGTAAATTTCAAGAAGTAATTGCAAAATTTACCACTATACCTGAAGTGCGTTTTTCAACAGAAATAGAAAAAATTGCTTATGGTGAATTAAAGGTACGGGCTAAAACATCCTTATTCCATAACCTTGATAAATTGAGCAAGAGGTTCCATCATAACTATCCACTGACAATGGAGGAGTTGAATCAAGGGACTGGATATATTTATTATCAAAGTCAAATTGGTAAGGCACGTCCAATTGAAGATTTTCGCTTGATTGAATGTATGGATCGAGCACAAATTTTTATTAATGAGAACCATATAGCCACGCAATATGATTTAGAAATAGGACAGAAATTAGAATTTGAATTAACAGAACCAAAAAATCAATTAGGCATTCTAGTGGAAAATATGGGGAGAGTCAATTATTCCGTAAAAATGAATCATCAAGAAAAAGGAATTCGGGATGGGGTAATCATCAATGGAGCTTTTCAAAGTGAATGGGATATCTATTCTTTACCCATGGATAATCTGAATAAATTAGACTTTGAAGCAACCTGGCAATCCGGGCAGCCAGCTTTCTATCAGTTTACATTTAATGCTTCGACTATAGGAGATACATTTATTGATTTAGAAGGATGGGGGAAAGGCTTTATAACCGTCAATGGGTTCAATATAGGTCGATTCTGGGAAAAAGGACCGCAGCAGCGTCTTTATATTCCAGATCCTCTCTTAAAGCAAGGTATTAATGAAATTATTGTTTTTGAATCAGAAGGTAAGGTTGGAGAGTCGATTACATTAACAGATTTGCCCAAACTTAGCAAAGACTAAGTGATCATGTTAGTAAACGACTTTTTATAAAACTAAAGTTCTTTATAAGTCCAAAGGAGGGAACAATGATAATTAACTCAAATAATTTGATGAAGATTGCCGCTCTGACTTTCATTACACTTTTTTCTCAGTACTTTATTGGACAAGAAGTATTAGCAAAGGAGAATTCCATTGATGATGCATTGATAGCAAGCTTTCATTTTGATGATCCGGTGAATGGGATTGTTGGTTCAGGAGCAAAGGCTGAAGTTCAAGGGAATCCTGTTTATGTAGATGCCCCACGTGGAAAAGCAGCAAAGCTGAGTGAAACCTTTTGGCTTCAAGTCAAAAAGAAAAACGGTAAGCCATTATTAAAAAGTAAAGACGAAATAACTATTTCTTATAATAGCAAACCGGAAGGAGGAAATGGTTGGGTATTTTATGCTTCCAGCGATGAAAAAACACAATCTTACCAACAGGAGCGTTATTTAGGGATAATGGATAAAACCAGTGATGTTATAGTAGAACGATACTATAATAAAGGTGCTCGACCAGGGAATAATCTAAGTGCCCCATCCAGTACTTCTTGGAAACATATTGATTTAGTAGTGAACAAAAATAGAACAACTATTTTTGTAGATGGTATACAGCAGGATACGAAGGAGAGTACGTATAAACTAAAAGATATTTTATCGGAGACTGGAGGAATTATTCAATTAGGAAAAGCGAATTGGGGCAATGGAGAGTACTTTCAAGGATTAATTGATGATGTGAAAATTTATTCAAGAGCTCTAACAGAGGAAGAAATTGAAACGAGTTATCTAGCAAGTGTAAAAGAAAGCCTAGCAGAAATTTATAATGAATATAAGGATACAGAGAAGGGAACCTTTACGGTAAGCACTTGGAATAATATAACTCGAGCTTTAACAAATGCTGAAGCACTCCTTGCACAAGAGCAAATAACCATTCAAGACATAAATAGGGCTAAAGCACAAATAGAGCAAGCTTTTCAATATGCAGCGCACGTTCGAGAAACAGTTGATTATTCGGAACTTGGAATCCCTGTAGGAGATACATGGTTGGATACAGAAGGAAATCATATTCAGGCACATGGGGGAGGCTTCTTACAACAAACAGCCCCGGATGGTAAACCAATCTATTATTGGGTTGGAGAGAATAAAATACACAATAGCGCAAACTTTTTTGCAGTGAGTTTATATTCATCAAGAGATTTGGTGAATTGGCAAAATGAAGGAAATATCTTGGACCAATTTTCGGAAACAGTACCTGGTGCTGAATTAGGATTACAGTATAGCAAGGTGGAACGGCCAAAGCTCCTTTATAACGAAAAAACAAAGAAATATGTATTATGGGGACACTGGGAGGATGGAAGTGGCTATTCCTCCAGTCAAATAATGGTGGCAACAGCTGATAAACCTGAAGGCCCCTATGTATTTCAAGGACATTGGCGTCCGGGAGGAACCGAAAGAAACTGGAGAAATAATAATGGATGGTATACAGATGAAGAATATTTTAAAGCTGGAGATAGGGAGCAAATACCAATCTCTGAACAAAACGATCCACAGAAATATGGTTATGTTTCGAGAGATTTCACTGTATTTCAAGAAGGAGATACCGCATACTTGATTTCTTCTGAAGGACATTCGATGAGAATCCACCGATTAAATGACCGTTTTGATGATGTAGACTTTACAACATATCCATTTTCATCATCAGATAGCAAAGATCCAGTCTTTGAATCCTATAACTTCTATGAAGGAGTTGGCCGAGAAGCTCCTGCCATCGTTCATGTGGAGAATGACGGATATTACCTAGTGACATCCGGTCAATCTGGATGGCTGCCAAATCAGTCAACGGTAGGATATACAAACGATATAACAAATCCCGATGGATGGACACCGCTAAAAGGAAGCGATGGACTTATCTTAGAGCATGCTGCACTTGGGAACAATAGTACGTATTATAGTCAATCTACCAATATTATGACGATCACTAAGCAAGATGGAACAAAACAATATGTATATATGGGAGATCGTTGGAATTCGAAGCAACTGGGCGATTCTAGATATGTGTGGCTGCCGTTAACGATTGACAGAGAAAATCATACTGCGTCCATGAAATACGCCACTGGCTGGAAAGTGAATGTGGAAGATGGAAATATCAGCTTGCCAGAAGGAATATCATTAGTTTCACAGGGGAAAACAGCATATGGTTCAAATGAAGAAGACCTTGAAAGACCAATTGAATTAGCGAATGATGGATATGATTTTAATTTAAGGACCTCAGGAGATAATACACATTGGTATCGCCCAGGTAATGCCCCATTTGATTATACTGTCGATTTAGAAGAAGCGTATGACCTTTCTAGAATAGATATTGCATTTCGATTATATAATGGATCGGAAATGTATTATCAATACAAGGTGTATGGTTCTAATAATAATGAGAATTGGGTTGAAATAGCGGATGAGTCCCAAAATACATGGGCAGGGTTTAAATCAACCCCTTTAAAAGGCAAATTTAGGTACGTTCGTCTATCAGTATCTGCAATAAAGCGTGTGAATGATAATAGTAATGGGAACTGGGCTAATGGGTTAGTAGAAGTGCAAGTATATGCAAAAAACGATAAGGAAAATGTAACGAAAGCAGAGTAGAAAAACACATACTGTGTGGATTATGAACAAAAAGACCAATCGTGGGAAATCCCGCCAATTGGTCTTTTTCCTGGTCTAGCATAGTACTATTTTGATAGCTGTCATAGGATAAGATTATTTATCTAAATACTCTCCTAAAAAAGATTCTCCATTTCGGTAAAAGCGTGGATCATAAATGCCGATTCTATTGTCGTCATCTACTACAACTACAAATGGCGACCATCTGTATAATGTTGCAGCTGCAGGATTTTCTGCAAATAGGTAATCAAGGTCCACTTCATCGCTTGAAGTAAGTCTGTCCACAAATTTAGCTTTTGTTAGAAGGGAATCATTAATGATATCGACCGTATCAGCATTTTTTCCGATAATGGTAAAATGCCAAGGGATAAAGCTGGCAGACAGCGCGACATCCTGATAATCCGTTTTATAGTTTTGGAATAAAATAGCACCCTGAAGAGATTGGATAGCGACATGAAGTGCAATTAGAATCCAGCCAATACGGAATAATACATGAGGATTTACTTTAGAATAAACTTTGGAACCAATAAAGGTTAGTAAAAAGATAAACCATATCACCAAATCCACAATCGGAACTGTTCCGAAAGTTAAACGAACAGATGAAAATGGTTCGAGATAACCTGTTCCCCATGCGTTGAATACATCACTAGTATTGTGGATGAAAACGGCGAGAAGGGCAATATAGAATGATTGAAATCCTTTTATTTTAAAAGCAAAACGGCTGATCATGTAAAAGATTAAAGCCCATATAGGAGCTAGAAAAATAGAATGGGTAATGCCTCTATGCCACATCTGATACTGTCCTGTAGTGTCCCAGAGCTGGGAGATAACATCAATATCAGGGATTTGGCTAGCGCCTATGGATGTAACAAGCAGGGCATATTTTTCTTTTCTAGTCATTTTTTCTTTATTAACACTTTTATAGATTCCTATACCAAATAAAGTATGTGTAATAGTATCCATATTTCCCCCGTTCTCACAATCAGTCCTTTAGTTTCTCCAATATTTCGATAAATAGTTCATTTTTGGTGGATGCTCTTTTATTCATTTTGACAAGGTGATACATTACAATGATAAAAAAGAAAATCCAAGTAAATAGCTGTACAATGAAAGCAAAGTCAGCATTGACGCTAATTTCTATACGGAATATCCCTGGGTGTTGAATGAAATACAACAGGATGCCAGCGAATAGAGTAGAAAAAATGGCCATAATGGTGGCAGGAAGGGAAACTGAGTTTCTTTGTGCCTTAAAGTAAGCTAGTAAGAGTTCTCTTTTTTCCTTCTCGAGTTTAGTGAATGCCTGTTTGATAAGCTCAAGGTTGTCTAAAAGATTATACTTCGGTTTAATGTCTTTCAAAAGATTTTGTTCCAGTCTTCTGCCGCCGTTTCCTCCATCATCAACCCATTCTAACAAACTTTTATAATGCTTCTTTTTCCAGCTTGTTTCACTATTAGACAGCAGATGCAAGAAGCTATCTAAAAGAAACATAATAAAAACAGAAAGAAGGATGGAGAAAATGCCATTGATGGTGGTTGGATTTAACACTTCCAGTGAACTGCCTATTGCCAGTCCCGCAAATAACACAACAAAAATAAAAGTAGCCCATAATATCCTGTTCATATAATCATCACCAATACATGTATAATTTAAGTAATCTTTAACTTTACTTCCATTATAGCAAGTTCTTGGTGGGAAACATAGAGACGTTCTTCTGCTTCCTCAAAAATAGAAGTGGAGAAATGTCCCATACTTATCATCTATTAAAAGAAGATCCTTACAGTTTCACAAACTGCAAATAAAAAAAGAGAATCCCCACAAAGCAAATTGTGAGAACTCTCTCTTGTACGTTCTATCAAGGGGTTAAAACAGAAAAGTTTTTCCTTCGCCAAAAATGACATCACAAGAAATGTCCTTATACTTCAAAGGAAACAACTTTGCCTTCGTTTACTGCAATTAAGCCGTGGTCTGTTATTTTTAGGGCTGGGCTTACTGGCAGGGACAGGGTGCTTAATGACATGATTACATTATAATGTTCGTAACCTAATGACTTTAAAGCATCTGTTAATTCTTCTACCTGTGATGCTATTACTTCTAAAGGTTCTTCCGATAGAATGCCTCCAACTGGTAGTGGCACCATGGAGAGGATTTTTCCATTATAGACACAGCAGATGCCGCCTTGGTTTTTGATTACTTCATTTGCAGCGAGCTGCATATCTGCTTTGTTTTTTCCGACTACTAATAAGTTGTGATTATCATGGGAGTAGGTGGTGGCAACAGCACCCTTTTTTAAAATATCTCCGCCAATTAAGCCATGTGCTTGATTGTTATTTTTCCCATAGCGTTCAAATGTTTTCACTAAACAATAAGCACTATTCATCCATTGTAGTTTGCCTTCTTCCACTGCAAGTGTATCTTGTCTTTCTTCTGTAAAAGTAGAGCCATTTTGTACATGAATCGTACGGACAGTCACCCTTTTTTTCTTTGTTTCGATAGGTACTTCAAAATCCTCTGCTTTTAAGGGAGCAAGCTTTACACTTTCATAGAAAGAGGCAGGGAATTGTTTGGAGACCGCTCTTTGCACATAAGGGAGGTCTCGGTCAAAAACTTTTTGGCCGATTTTATATACAGCATCAATGGAAAAGTCTGCGACATTACTCACCATTACAAAATCAGCTATTTTACTTGGGGCGATAACGCCTCTATCATACATTCTCATCCGCTGTGCAGGAGTATAGGTGCAAGCATAAATGGCGTCCTCCATGGACATTCCCATAGCAATAGCTTTCTTTAGCAAGACATTTAAGTGGCCTCTTCTTTGAAAAGAATCTGCCATTACATCATCTGTCACAAAACAAAAATGTTCTTTAACTGGATTTGCACTAAGATAGTCGATCACTTCTTTTGTCATCGATTTTTCTTGAATTTCTAAAAACATGCCAATTGCAATTCTTTCCATCATTCCTTCCACTGTCTGGTGGGTATGATCGGAGCCGACGCCAGCAAAAGCAATTCCTTGTAACTCATCATCTAATAGCTTAGGAACATGGCCTTCAATTATTAGTTCAGGATAGTTGCTGCGAACAAAGTCGAGAATTTGATTGGTTTTGCAATCTGGCTTTGTGAGAACATCATAGTAATTCATGATTTCGCCTAGGCATTTGATGGACTCTGTCTGCAGCAATTCTTCGATATCCTCTATTTCAATTGCGCCGCCGGTTGTTTCCATTGCAGTAGCGGGAACAGAGCTCGGAATGCCATAAAACATATCGACCACTTCATTTTTGCTTGCCTTAATCATTTCTTTTACCCCGGCAATTCCAAAAACATTGGCCATTTCATGGGGTTCTGGAACGATAGTTGTTACTCCATTCTTTATTAATCCATAGGAAAAGGTTGCAGGTGTAACCATCGTACTTTCAATATGCAAGTGAATATCAATTAAGCCTGGAATGATATAATTTCCATCAGCGTCAACCGTCTCTTTTGCTTGGAAAAATTCTCTTCCCTTTTTTCCGATATAAAAGAACTTTCCATCTTTAATCGCGATATTTTCTTTTCTAAATTGTTTAAAATAACTATTAAACACAATTCCGTTCAAAACGAGTGTATCTACTTGCACGAAAAACCCTCCTCTATTCCACTAGTACCATTTGATTCTGTGGAATAATTACCGTTACTTCTTGTCCGTTTTTAAATGGCTGAACCATTTCTTTATTAATCGTGAAATCACCGAGGGCTGTTTCTACCACATATTGATAGCTTCTGCCAAGGAATGTCGTAATTTTAATGATTCCCTTCATTCCATTCGTTGGGATAGCATCTATGCTTGGCTCCATCATAAAATCATCGGGACGAATGGCGCCAACTTTTTTATTGCGATTTTCCATATGTGCATGTCGATCAACCTTGAAGATCAATCCAGCCTTTTCAAGTTCGATATGATCCTTGTGATCTGTCCGTTTATCAAAAGAAATGAAGTTTTTAAAGCCGATAAAGTCAGCAACGAACTTTGTTTCGGGATATTGATAAATGGTCGCTGGGTCGCTCAACTGTTCAATGACTCCTTTATTCATAATGGCAACTTGATCTGAAATCGAGAAGCATTCTTCTTGGTCATGGGAGACGTAAACAGTAGTGATTCCTAGTTCTTGCTGAATTCTGCGAATCTCTACTCTCATATTGACCCTAAGGTTTGCATCAAGGTTACTTAGTGGTTCATCAAATAATAGAATATCAGGTTCGATTACTAAAGCTCTTGCGATTGCCACACGTTGTCTTTGACCACCAGATAGCTCGCTGGGAAATCGTTGTTCAAATCCCCTTAAGTTAACGATCTCCAGCATATTTAAAACGCGTTTCTCGATTTCCTTTTTGTTGATTTTTCGTAATCGCAAGCCAAATGCAATATTGTCAAAAATAGATAGGTGAGGAAAGAGCGCATAGTTTTGAAAAACAAAGCCGAAATTTCGTTTGTTCACAGGAACCTTTGTATAATCTTTACCTTCAAAAATAAATTTTCCTTTACTTGCTTCTAAAAATCCTGCAATTAAGCGCAATGTCGTTGTTTTTCCACAGCCGCTTGGACCTAACAGGGAAACAAGCTGTCCTTTTTCAATACTTAAATTAAAATCTTCTAATATATTTTTCTTTTCATATGCTACGGATACATTTTCTAAAGTAAATAAAGCCATTTTTATCCTCCATTATCTTTTCGTGAAATAAGACAATCCCATTAATCTTTCCACTACAAACATAAAGATAGCAGTTAAGAACATTAATAGAACAGAGATGGCTGCAACAGTAGGATCAAAATAATTCTCTACATAAAGCAGCATTTGAATAGGGAACGTACTGACACCGGGTCCAGTCATATAAACCGAAATATCCACATTGTTGAAGGACTCTAAAAAAGCAATCATGACAGCGGCGATAATGCCAGATTTAATGTTTGGCAATACAACACGAAAGAATGTACCAATTCGATTCGCACCAAGACTAAGTGCCGCTTCTTCTATGGAAAAATCAAAGTTTGCCAGACTAGAAGAAATGACGCGAATAATAAATGGCAGCATGATGACTGTATGACCGATAAATAAGGATAAATAAATAGGAAGGTTATAGGTCACAACAATATAGCGCAAAAACGAGAAACCTAGAACGATTCCTGGAATAAGAATCGGAGAAACGAAGATAGCATTAATGATCCCTTTGCCAGCAAAGTTAAAGCGGCTAAGCGCATAGGCTGCTGGTACACCAAGTAGTAATGCTAAAATGTTTCCTGCTATGGATACAATAATGGATGTTTTAAAGGTGCTTAAAAACATTTCCACTTTAAAAATATTCTCATACCATCTAAGGGAAAACTCTTCTGGAGGGAATTTCAGAATACTTCCACTCTCAAAAGAGGTAATCGATATTATTACAAGCGGCCCAAGTAAAAAAATAAAAACAAGGATCGTAAACAGGGCCAATCCTCTATGTTTTTCCTGCATACACGTTTACCCCTTTGGATTTAGTTTTTTCGCAACACCATTCATGATCGAAATAATGATAAAGGTACAAATAATCATTATAGTTGCCACAATAGAGGCAAGTTTCCAATCATTTAAGGTAATTGCATTTTGATAAAGAAAAGTGGAAATAACCCGTTGTTTTCCACCGAGCAAAGCAGGTGTAGTATATGCGGTAAAGCTGCCCACAAATACTAAAATACTTCCAATCACAAGGCCGGGAACACATAATGGCACAATGATTTTCATAAAGGATGCCATTTTGGAAGCACCAAGACTTTCTGCTGCGCGCAGTAAATCATTGTCGATATTCTCCATTACACCAACAAGCGTTACGATAATTAATGGAAGAAAAAGGTGAACTAAACCGATAATAATTGCATTAGGCGTATATAAAATATTTAAAGGTTCTTGAATAAGCCCTAGACTCAATAACGTTTTATTTAACACACCATTTTTCCCAATAATAATCATCCAGCTAAAGGAACGAACAACGGGACTTGTCAGCAATGGAAAAATCGTGAATAACAGGAGAACCGCTTTTCTTTTGCTAGGAAGCTTCGCGATATAATAGGAAACGGGAAATCCAATTAAAATACAGATAAAAGTTGTGAGTAAACTAACGCGTAAAGTAGTAAGAAGGATATCGATAAAGTATTTATCTTTAAAAAAGTCGATATATCCTTGCAAACTAAAGGATCCTCCGTCATTAAAGGTTGTCCCCATCATTGAAAGAATGGGTATTACTAAAAATATTGTTAAAAATAATACTCCTGGCAGTAAAAGTAAATATAAATATCGTTTCTTCAAGACGTCACTCCCTTTCCTCAAAGTGACCATTCAAAATGTCAATAAACATCTGGAAGAAGGCATCAGCATCTACTTGTAAGGAAATATGTAAATTTGCTTCTCTTTGTAGACGATTTTGAAAATCACAGACGAGCTGACCATCACATAATTCACTTCTTGTTTCAACATCGACAAAATACTTTTCTGTTTGTACTAGGCCTTTATTGAGGGCAATTCCTACAGCGAGTGGGTCATGCATAGCGCAAGCATGGACTCCGTACCGGTTAAAATATTTTTGTTGATAGTCATTTGTACTTTGAGCAATATAATCTTGTAAAGATTTATCCGTTATTAAATGAAGATGATCTTTCGTTAATAATGCTTTTCTTGTTACATCTAATCCGACTTGCGTGATAGCAGGAAAGCCTGCATGTAAGACGATTTTTACTGCTTCGGGATCGACATAGCTGTTAAATTCAGCAGTTGGCGTTACATTACCTGGACCTTTTACAACCCCACCCATAAAAATAACTTCTTTCACATGATTCGTAATTTGCGGACATTTTTTCACGGCTAAGGCTAAATTGGTTAAGGGGCCAGTAAACACTAATGTTACTTCGCCCGAAAAGCTTAAAATGGAATTGATTAAAAAGTCGGGAGCGAAGCCATCACTCACTGGATGAGTGACAGCTGTCTCCTTTAGTGCTCCGCCTAAACCATCTTCTCCATGTATGCGATGTTCGAAGAATGGTGCCCGTACGAGGGGGGTGGCAGCTCCTTTTATTACTGGAATATGATCTGCTTTTACTAAATCTAGTATTTTGCATGTGTTTGTTGTTGCTTGGTCCAGGGAGACATTGCCATTAACAGTTGTAATCCCTAGAATATCAAATGCTTTGCTTTTCACGGCTAGTAGAATACCAATTGCATCATCAATGCCAGTGTCTACATCTAATATCAGCTTCTCTTTCATGATGACCCTCTTTTCTATTATTGAACTAGCTCGCGGTTCCAGCGATCAATCCAGCCCTTTAAGTTATCGTTGATAAATTTCATATCTAATGTGTGCAAGCTAGTGATTACCTTTTCGCCATATGTTAACCCTTGTGCTTCTTCTTCTGTTAATTTGACTTGCGTATTAACTGGTGAATCTACTTTATTTTTAGCTGATTTTTCTTGTGCTTCTTTTCCTAAAATATAGTTGATGAATTTTTCTGATAGTTCTTTTTGGTCTGAACCTTTTACGATGTTTACTGTATTCATAACGGCATATCCACCTTCAGCAGGTGTAATAAATTCAGCATTAGGAACTGCTTCTTTTAAATCAGCAAAGTACATTTCCATGATTGGCCCAGCGGCAATTTCTCCTTGAGCAAACATATTTACATATTCAGAAGTTTGACCATATTCTTTTACAACGCTTGGCATTAAGGATTTTAATTGTTTAAAGGCTTTATCTTCGCTAAAAGTTTGTTCACCGCTAACTAAAGAAGCCACGTCTACCATCATTGGGCCTGTTGTAGAGGTAATGCTCGGGATTGTAATTTTTCCCTTTAAATCTGCACTCCATAGGTCTTTCCAAGAAGTAACGGGTTTTGCTACTTCATCTGGATTATAAGCAATTCCAAATTGCGCTATAGTGTAGGCAGGTCCATACTCTTCACCAAGTGGAGCTTTTGCCGTTTCATAAATATTGTCTAGATTAGTCAGCTTGCTGCGATCAATCGTTTCGAAAACTTTATCTTCAATTCCTTGCTGGGCGTAATAGTCGGATAAAAAGATGACGTCAACATCTGAATTTCCTTGTCTCACTTTGTTTAAGCGGTCTGCGTTATTACCTGTATCTAAAACGATTTCTACATTGTTCTCTTTTTCGAATGGGGCATAAATTTCACTGCGGAAGAAATCTTCATTAAAACCCCAAGTGGAAACAACTAGCTTTTCTTTTTTTTCTTTACTGTTTGATGTGTCATCGGAACTGCATGCTGCTAATAATAAAAAGGATGATGCGGCTACTGCACTAACTAATTTTTTCATTTTCATTTTAGAACCCTCCGAATGATTTAGTTTTTTAGGCTTTAGGAAACGATCTTTCTCGTAAGCTATAAATAATAAAAAAAGACAAGCTTAAATAGAATTATCCTTCTACTTAAGATTGTCTTTTCTTTGTAAACAAAGATTAAACTTATCTTTTGTATATAGTGGCGTTCTGCTTAGATAAATCCAAGAAGAAATCCAAGATTAATGTTTAGTTAATACAATGTTTGTAAAAGCAAGCTGTGTGAAAGAATCATAATCCCTAAGAATCGCTTCAATATTCCAATTTGTCGTTTCTTCTAGTTGTTCTTTTAGCTTTTTCTTAAAAAGTAAGGACAGATGAAAGTCAACCTCTTGTTTAAGGCTCGGTACTTCTCCTTCGAGAGCAGCAGATCGAGGGGCACGTGGATGCTTCGCTTGAAGTGTAATCACATTCTGATCAATCGTTACCTTCAATAATGTCGTTCCAGCACCAAACAAATCTTTTGAAATCTTATTGTATACCTGAGATAGAAATCTTTTCATTTCATTTGCATCGATGATAAATCACCTGCCAAACTTATTGATATTGGTTATTATACATATCATTTTTAAATAATTCAATAGAATGTGCGGATTTTGGCAAAAAAAATATAAATTTGTCGTTTGTAGAGGAAATAATATGGTAAAAAACGAACTATGGAGAGGTTTATGAAATGTGTTCTTCAGTTTCTCTATAGAGCATCATAGCAGGAACCGCTTAAAGGAAGAATGATTTTAATATTGATAAAATTTTATATATTCCTAACTTTAGTATATTCTCTTTTATTTTTCTAGTAGGAGGGAAGATTTTTTGACATTATTTTAGTGTAAGCGAGCGAGTAGTCATGATAGATTGTAATGTTGCATGAAGAAAATTCTTCTTTTTATAAGGGTGATAAAGAAACTGTTTATATATTTTTAACTTAGTTTTTGTGCAAATGAACAAGGAAATTTGGTTGGTTTATCAATTGTTAAAGGGCTTACAATACAATAAAATGAAACCGTATTCAAACGGTTCTATTTGCAATTGGTTTATAAGGGGTATACACCAATTTTAGTAATATTACCAAACAAGGGCAGAACAAAGGATGATTTTTGGAGAGATTCGAATGTAATAGACCGTTATTGTCAAGATTAATAGATTAGGAGGATTATTTATGGCAGCTGGGTTAGAAATTAGTTGGATTGGAGCTTTATGTGGTTTGGCGCTGGCAATCATTTTAATTTTGTTTAAGTTAGCCCCAACTTATTCCCTTATTTTGGGGGCGATTGTTGGAGCATTTATTGGTGGTGCTAATTTTTCAGAGACAATTACGATTTTAGTGTCAGGGACACAAAGTGTTCAAGGAACAGTTATCCGTATTATTGCTGCAGGGGTTTTTGCTGGTGTCATGATGGAATCTGGGGCAGCAGAAACAATTGCCAAGTTTATTGTTGATAAACTCGGTGGGACAAAGGCGATGTTATCTTTAGCATTAGCAACGATGATTATTACAGCAGTAGGAGTATTCATTCCCGTAGCGGTATTAATTGTTGCACCAATTGCTCTGTCTGTGGCAAACAAAATGGGTTATTCTAAGATTGCCGTCTTAGTCGCTTTATCCGGAGGAGGAAAAGCAGGAAATATTATATCTCCAAATCCTAATACAATTGCTGCTGCAGGCGGATTTGAGCTTCATGTTAATCAGGTAATGATAGGGGGACTAATTCCAGCTATTTTTGGTGTAATTGTCACAGTAGTCCTTGCATCGCTAATTAAGTATAAAGGAACGAAAGTGACAGATAAGGAGGCAGAAGAACTTGAAAATGCAAACACCTCCAATCTGCCGTCTTTATCTAAAGCTTTAATAACACCAATTATTGCTATTGTTCTATTGATGATTAGTCCAATAGGAGCATTGCTTGGAATAGATGTACTTACAAAATTGAACATTGACTCCTTGTTTATTTTGCCTTTTGCGGCAGTTGTCGGTACGCTGGCGTTAGGGAAAAAAGAAAAGCTGCTGGATTATTGTACAGCTGGCTTAAATAGAATGACACCAACCATTTTAATTATTATTGGTGCAGGTGCTATTGGTGGATTGATTACTGCTTCAGACTTGCCTTCACAAGTAGTTGCCTTAGTAGAATCATCTGGCATTTCTGGCACATTCCTTGCTCCAATTGCAGGAACTTTAATGGCAGCCGCTACAGCATCTACTTCAACAGGGGTTATTTTGGCAACTGGTTCATTCTCAGAAGCAATCTTGAATACTGGCGTAGCACCTATAGCTGCAGCAGTGATGACACATACTGGCGCTACGGTGATTGACCACTTACCACATGGAACTTATTTTCATGTTACTCGCAACGCTATGAATATGAGTATGGCAGACAGAATGAAAGTGGCAGGTTATGAAAGTATTGTTGGCTTAACCATGACTATTGTAGCAATTATCCTATACGGATTTATTTTATAAAAAGAGGTGGAAGCAATGGGGAAAACATTTTTATTAGCTCCTGATTCATTTAAAGAAAGTATGACAGCAAAAGAAGTATGTGTTGCTATGGAAGCAGGGATAAAAAGAGCAATCCCTGATGCAGAATGTATCCATGTTCCAATGGCAGATGGCGGAGAGGGGACGGTTCAATCACTAGTAGACGCTACAGGCGGTACACTAGTTATAAAGGAAGTTACAGGACCCCTTCATACACCAGTTTTAGCACAGTATGGTATTTTAGGAGACGGTAAGACTGCTGTCATTGAAATGGCATCTGCAAGCGGAATCCATCATGTTAACAAAGAAACAAAAAATCCCCTTATTACCACAACTTTTGGAACAGGGGAATTAATAAGGGAATGTATAGAGCAAGGCATTACAGATATTATATTGGGGATTGGCGGGAGCGCAACAAATGATGGCGGAACGGGTATGGCCGCTGCGCTTGGCTATAAATTTTTAGATAAAGATGGAAATGAATTGTTGTTTGGCGGCGGTTATTTAAATGAACTTAATACAATTGATTGTTCTCATGTTAACCCACAGTTGAAAAATGTGCATATATTGGTGGCATCGGATGTCACAAACCCATTGTGTGGAGAAAATGGAGCATCGGTTGTCTTTGGTCCCCAAAAGGGTGCTACTCCAGAGATGGTCCAAATTTTAGATAGAAACCTACGTCACTACGCTAACAAGGTGAAAGAGTATCTTAGAATCGATATAGTAGATACACCTGGTGCAGGCGCTGCAGGTGGCCTTGGGGCAGGTTTACTTGCTTTCACTCATTCAACGATGAAGAAAGGAATAGATATCGTAATTGAATATACCAATTTAAAGGAAAAGTTAAAAGCAGTAGATTATTGTTTTACAGGAGAAGGCGGCATTGATTTTCAAACAAAGTTTGGCAAAGCCCCATATGGAGTTTCACAAGCGGCTAAAAGTGTGAACCGTGACATTAAAGTAATCGCACTGGCAGGGTGTATTGGTCAGGATGTGGAAGTTTTGTACGAAGAAGGTTTCGATGCTATTTTTGGGATTGTCCCTGGAGCAGATTCGATTGACACTTTGCTGGCTCAAGGAAAAGAAAATGTTGCAAGAACGGCAGAAAGTATTGCGAGACTATTAAAATAGCCTTGCTGATGTCATGTTTTTTGTGGAAGCTGTTCCTTTGACTTAGGAGCAGCTTCTTCATTTGATACGACTAATTAACATAAAGATTAGTTCTAAAAGATCCAATATATTTTTAGGATCTTTCCCTGTAATTTTATAAATTCGATTTAATCGATAATTTAATGTATTTCTATGCACAATCAGCTGGCTGGCTGTTTCATTCATATTCATATTACAGTTAAGGTAAGCTTGGAGTGTCTTGATAAGTTCATCATTTGTTTCCAACAAGTCTGATTGAAGCGCTGTTTTTTTTATTTTTTGCAAAGAATATGATAAGTCAGCAATAAACTCACAATCAGCATAAAAAATGATTTTCTGATGAAGAAACAATCCTTTTAATACTTTTAATGCCAATTTTGTCTGAAGAAAACCTTCAGCAATTTTATCATTTATTTTGCTGACGGAAACAAAGATATCTTGATATTTAGCTAGATTATCTCGCAGCTCTTCCATGTTGTTTGGCTCTTGAACAACCACACATAGTGTATTTTGATAGGGCTGAAAGAAAGGGAAATCTTTTACTATAGTCTCATCAACGTTTTTCTGAAATTCTATATAGACTAGTTGGCTTGGTTTATTTAACTGAACATTATAGGATGATGCTTGGTCTATTAAATCTTTTGTATAAATAGTATTTGGATCTATTAATAAGTTGAAAAATTCCTGTTTTACATTCTTTCTCCTATTTTCTTTTTCCGAAGCAATACTCTGTTCGATTAATAGCAGAACGGTTGATTTAACTAGTTTTCCGAAAGGACTGGTTTCCTTTATCTCGCCGCTAATACCAACTACTCCTAATATAGACTCATTCCATTCAATAGGCAGATTAATTCCTTTCTTGACGAATTCTTCATCCTTTTCAATAGGAACGATTCTTTTTTGTTTGATGGCAGCAACTGCACCATGGTGGAGCGTGCCGATTCTTTCTTTATTGCCACTGCCAATGATAATGCCGGTTTTATCCATAATATTAATATTATATGGAATATCCTTCATCATTTTATTTACAATTTTTTGTGCCTGTTTGGGTGTTAATTCATACATTTTAATGGGCTCACCACCTTTTAATAAAGAAAGAAAAATACTTGCTATTGTATAGTTACATATGAGAATTAGACGTTTGAGCCTTTATATTGTAAAGGAACGGTCGAAAGCACTTCATTTAATGGAAATTAAAAGTAGAGAGAGAACAGCAAAGCAATTTAGTACTCTAAGTGATAATCATGATTTTCTATGCGGAATAAAATTTCCAGCCCTTTAAAGCTACTTGACGGATAAATCTTGGTTACCTCAATAGGAAGTTCGTTAATCACAAGCATAGTTAGATTCAATCCTTAATATTTATTGTATAGTCTTATTAATAAAATAAACTATACCATTAAATGATAGCGCGTTCAAATAAGAAAATCTCCTCTTTCCTTAAAAGATTGTTGGTAGCACATACTAAAAAAGGAAAGCGGAAAAAAACCGTCCCTCTGAGTTATAATCATGCTGTTGATACCCAGCCTAGCTTGCCATCTTTTTTATCAAGGAGTATCCTCCCACAGCTATCATCAACGATGAAAACTAAGTCTCCCGCTTGTACGGTTAAGATTTTTAAGAAAGGTAATATTAACTTCGAAAACTGGTAGTATATTTTAATCAATAGTTTCTCTTAACCTCAAGTAAACGGCTTTTATCCAAAAATACAAGTCAGCCAATATCGTGGCGATAAAGAATTTTATTCTTCCTTAATTAAATCCGTAATCTTGTCCTTCAAATTTCCGCTACTTGTAAAAATAATATAATGATCTGTTTTGGTATGTATAAGGACCCTGTCAGTGTTTCCATAAGGGAAACCAATTCTTATTCCGGTTATTTCTTTCCCAGCATAGGTTTCATCATTTGCTACTGCTGTTATATCTGATAAAGGGATTTCAATGGTGCATAGCTGCCATTTTATTTGTAACTTGTTATCATTTTTTGTTACTTTGACTTCCAACATTGCCCAATCACTCCTTTTAATATTTTACGAAGATGATGGACAAAAGTTTCATGTGATAAAGTAACTCTTTAAAAGAGTATGAACATACTGACGGGTCTTAACACAAAGTTTTATTGGCTTTATAACTTGGTGGGAACATGAAAGAGAAACGGAAATGGTGGAATAGAAATCAAAATTCAATGGTACTACAGTGTTTCTACTTAGAAGATTGTTTTGTATTGATTACTTGGACTTTGTATGAATTCCTTTATCCATAATGTTTTGTTGTATCACTTGAAGTGGTATCATAGAGAAATATTAGATTTTTCCAATATATACTAAGAAAAAAGAGGATGGATTTTAGGTGACTGCCGTTATTAAGATGATAGGGATTGCAGAAGGAAGCTTTTGTTTAAGATTAAATAAATCTTTCCTCTGAATGCTTTTCTATCCGGCTTCATAAACTAACGAAGGGTGATTTTTTTGAAGAATGTTTTTACTATTTACCGAAATGATTGGATTCGTATATTTAAGGCGCCTATTGCTGCACTTCTCATTGTGGCTTTAATGGTGCTGCCATCTTTATATGCGTGGTTTAATTTGGCTGCTTCGTGGGATCCATATTCGAATACGAGTGGGATAAAAATAGCAGTAACAAGTGAAGATGATGGAGCAGTTATTCGCGATTCCTCCGTCAATATTGGCGATGAAATTATTTCAAGCTTAAAGAAAAATGATAAGCTTGGCTGGGAATTTGTAAGTAAAGAAAAAGCGAAGGAGGGTGTTACAAAAGGAGAGTATTATGCAAGCTTGTACATACCTCATGATTTTTCTGCCAAGATTGCAACCATTTTAGAGGACAAACAAGTAAAGCCAGAAATTGATTATAGCGTAAATGAAAAGTTAAACGCAATCGCACCAAAGATGACTTCTACTGGTGCCTCGACGATTGTGCAGCAAGTAAAAGAAAACTTTATTCATACGGTAAGTGAATCCGTATTGGGTGTATTTAATGATGCTGGAATTAAGCTGGAAGAAGAATTACCGACGATTAGAAATATAGAAGAGAAAATTTTCGCATTAGAAAAAGAAGTTCCGAAAATAAATGAATTAGGAGAAAAAGTAGTAACACTGGAAGGTAAATTGCCTGAAATCAATAAACAAGCCCAAAAAATCTTAACATTAGAAGCAGCTTTTCCAGATATTAATGAAGCAAGTAAAAATATTCTGTTATTAGAAGAAAAGCTTCCGGAACTAGATAAGGTTGGAGAAGGCATTCTGGTATTACAGGAAAAGGCGCCAGAGATTCAAAAGCTAGCAGATGGCGTGATAGAGCTAGATGCTCATTTTGCTGACATTAGTGAAATGGTAACAAAAGCATTATCAAATGTAGAAGACATGCAGTCATTTCTGGAAACAGCAAGTGGTTCATTAGAGAAAATCCAACAAGGGATAAATAACGGGAAGCAATTAGCAGATACACTGCCGGCGTTTATCGATGCAAATGGGGAAGCGCTCGATGCGGTGGGACCAGTTTATAAACAAAATCTTCTTCTCCATCAAAAAACGGCTGATGCTGTTCATCAATTTGCTGGATTAGTTCAAAATGGTAATCTAACTGAAGAGGAAACAAAGACAAATGCAGTAGCTTTGCAAGCACAAGTGCAAACTAGTATCGATAGTTTAACACGTTCTATTGCATTATTTACTACTCTTAATAGTGCAACTCCAAATGGGGATGAGGCTCTTTTGTCTGAAATTAAAAACTTACAGGCATTACAAACCAATTTTCAGCAAGAAAAAGAGCTGCTACAAACGATACAGGCAGAGGATAAAGAAAAAGCATCCAGTTTATTGGCGTTGTCGCAAGAGGCAATCGAGCTTAGTACTACTCTAGTGAATCGCTATGACAAGCAAACAGAGCCAGCTATTCATCGTGCTTTAGAGGGGATAAAGGATTCGGCTCAAAATGCAATGAATGATTTGGAAAGTGCACAAGCGAATATACCAAAGCTAGAAGAGATATTAAAAAATACGGATGAGTCACTTGCCTTTGCGCAAGAAGAATTAACAAAGCTTCATTCTGACCTACCTACAATAGAAAAGAAGATTCATGAAACAACAAATCTTATCCAGAAAAATATGGATAAAGTTCTAGCAAGGATTAATGATGCTGCAGAATTTTATCAAAAATCTTTTCCAAGTCTAAAAGAGAAGATTCATGCAGCAGCAAGCTTTGTTCGTAATGATCTTCCGGCAGCTGAAAAAGATATTTCTAAAGTAGCTGCATTTATTAAAACAGATTTACCTAGAGTGGAAGAGGCTGTTCATAAAGCGGCAGATATGGTACAAAATGAATTGCCAAATTTAGAAGCGACCTTGACTAAAACGGCAGATTCTATCCGGAATTTTGAAGATGAGTATGATTTAGGAGAAATTATTTCCTTGTTGAAAAATGATATACAACAAGAAAGTGACTTTATATCTGATCCGATTGTATTAAATGAAAATTCGTTATTTCCTATTCCTAATTATGGATCAGCGAATTCGCCTTTTTATACAACCTTGAGTTTATGGGTTGGTGCCTTGCTGCTCATTTCTTTATTACGCGTGGATGTTCGAGATCCTGAAGGAATTTACACACCGAACCAAATTTACTTTGGCAGATGGCTAACCTTTGTCACAATTGGATTATGCCAGAGCTTAATTGTGACACTGGGAGATATGTTTATCTTAAAGGCATATGTAGCTGAGCCAGTTGCATTCGTATTGTTCAGCATGTTTATCAGCTTAGTATTTATGACAATTGTTTATACATTGGTTTCTGTTTTTGGCAACTTAGGTAAGGGATTAGCGATTATTTTTCTTGTATTGCAGCTATCTGGTTCTGGAGGAACTTTTCCTATTCAAGTTGCACCACCTTTTTTCCAAAAAATTAATCCCTACCTACCATTTACACATGCAATCAACCTATTAAGAGAAACCGTAGGCGGGATGGTAAAGGAAAAAGTATTATTTTCAATCAGCATGCTTATCATCTTTAGTGTAATTGCTTTGATTATTGCTCTATTTTTAAAAAAGCCATTGGCAAATGGAACAAGAAAAATGACAGAAAAGGCAAAAGCAAGCGAGATTATACATTAATAGTAACTACATGGGCAAGGAATCTCCCATAATGGAAAGCGAAGGACTGCTTCTACATATAGAACAGTCTTTTTTGCTTTTATTTTAAGAATAATGTAGTGCCTAAAAGGGTAAAAGAAGAAAGGTATCAGCTTTATTAGGTGTTTACGTTAATTATGTAAGGCTTCAAGGGAAACTGATGTTGGCTGAAAAAATTCGACTTTAGCTGAAAAGCCAGTGAGATTGGCTGAAAAAAAAGAAGATTGGCTGAAAAGCCCCCAGTTTTGGCTGATAAAAAAGAAGATTGGCTGAAAAGCCCCCAGTTTTGGCTGATAAAAAAGAAGTTTGGCTGAAAAGCCCCTAACTTTGGCTGATAAAAAAGAAGATTGGCTGATATGTCCCTAACTTTGGCTGATAAAAAAGAAGATTGGCTGAAAAGCCCCTAGCTTTGGCTGATAAAAAAGAAGTATGGCTGAAAAGCCCTCAGTTTTAGCTGATAAAAAAGAAGATTGGCTGAAAACCCAACAGATTTTGACTGATAAAACCCCATTTCGGCTAGAATTCTCTTATCTTTGCCATACTGGGAAGCATCTTTCCAGTAATTTCTCCTATATTTTACTACTCCTATGACGTAAACAGCTGATTGCTAATGGCTTCATTGTAAGTATTTGCTTTCCAAACTCAAACTATTAGAAACATCCTTAAAATATTATAGAAAAGAATAAATATCTTCTCCCTTCAGCTACGGAAGGTTGGCAGGATTTAATATCATCATTAAATACAATACGATTTTACTTGTTTTATAACTACTAATAGGATTTATATTTCAGAGACAAATGGAAAAAAATATCATTGTAAACGCATTACTTTTTCATTGACAACTTGTATATACATCTATATCATTAGTTTTATAACATGTATATACAAGATTCGACAAATATTTGCAAACGTTTTATTAGTTTTGGAATAGAATTCATCTTCATCATAGAATGGGAGGACGTAAGAAATGAGCATAGATAAACAGCAGGTTAGTAATATAATTGACGCGATTGGCGGCAAAGAGAATATTTCTGCTGCAACGCATTGTGTGACAAGATTGCGATTTGCATTAGCAGATGAAGGAAAAGTAGATAAAGAGAAGCTTGAATCAATAGATTTAGTGAAAGGGTCGTTTTCGGCAAATGGACAATTTCAAGTTGTAATTGGTCCAGGTACGGTGGAGAAGGTTTATAAAGAATTAATCAATCAAACGGGTGCATCCGAAGGGTCGAAAGATGATGTCAAAAAAGCCTCAGAACAAAATTTAAATCCATTACAGCGTGCTGTAAAAATGTTAGCTGATATATTTATTCCGATTTTGCCTGCAATTGTAACAGCTGGTTTACTAATGGGAATCAATAATGTCCTAACAGGTGAAGGTATCTTTTTTGAGCAATCGGTGGTTCAAGCATATCCACAATGGGCAGACTTTGCTAGTATTATCAATTTAATAGCTAATACAGCGTTTACTTTTTTACCCGGTTTAATCGGCTGGTCTGCAATGACTCGATTTGGCGGCAGTCCTTTATTAGGGATTGTGCTTGGATTAATGCTCGTTCATCCTGATTTATTGAATGCATGGGGATATGGAAGTGCAAAAGAAATTCCGACATGGAACATTTTTGGTTTAGAAGTAGAAAAGGTTGGCTATCAAGGTCAGGTTTTACCAGTCCTGCTTGCTTCTTATGTTTTAGCTAAATTAGAAATTTTCTTAAGAAACAGAATTCCAGATTCTTTTCAAATGTTATTCGTAGCACCTATTGCTTTACTTGTAACTGGTTTTGTATCATTTATTGCAATCGGTCCCATCACATTTTTTATTGGCAACTTAATTACAGATGGCGTTGTAGCAATTTTTGATTTTGCGCCAATTTTAGGTGGATTAATATACGGCGGATTATATGCACCGCTTGTTATTACTGGTATGCATCATACATTCTTAGCAGTAGATTTGCAGTTGATCGGAAGCACTGGCGGAACATTTTTATGGCCGATGGTTGCTTTATCCAATATTGCTCAAGGGTCAGCAGCACTTGCCATGTTGTTTATATTAAAAGATGAAAAATTAAAGAGTTTGTCAGTAACTTCAGCTATCTCCGCGTATCTTGGTGTTACGGAGCCAGCGTTGTTTGGTGTTAATCTGCGCTTCCGCTTTGCCTTTATTTCGGCCATTATTGGATCTGCTATAGCTGGTGCCTTTATTTCTATCCAAGCAGTAAAAGCACCTTCAATAGGAGTAGGCGGCTTGCCAGGATTCCTGTCCATTTTCCCTAATAATTGGGGAGCATTCTTCATTGGAATGGCCATTGTCATAATCGTCCCATTCCTTTTAACAATATTATTTGGAAAAGTGCGCAAGGCGCAATAAATAGTAGAGTATTTATAACAGAAGGTATCAATGATTCATATTGATATCTTCTGTTTTTATTTAAACATACCTACATAAATGATTAAGAAAGTGAAAAGAAATCTATGCTTCTTTTTATCTTATATGGTGAAGAATACATTAATATGCGACTTACAATATGATCCTGAAAGTCATATAATTCGCATAGAACAATCCTATTTATCTTGAATTGTCTCTTCTGCTGTTTTTGGTATTTAATAGTTTGTGAGTATCGTTTTTCAAATTACCTTTCCAATTTTTAATTATCTTGGTAAAGTAGTCGTAATAATAAGGAGTTAGTAAAGAAAGGTGGGTGAATCATTTTTTTGAAAACGTTTAAATTTAAAGATAGATTACGAAAGGAAATTATGGTAAGTTCGCTTATTACTATCTCGCTGGCTTCCTTGGTGATTTTTGGAGGACTATTTGGCTACTATTACTATTCAATCAACCAAGAAATAACAGAAGAAAGGGAAAGGATTACTAATCAGTATAAAAGTATAACTAGTTACCTTGATGAAAATTTAGAAATGTACAGCGAAACCATATTTGCAAGATATGTAGATGGAAAATTAACTGATAGAGATTTATATGAAGAGTATTATCACCTTCTAAGCAGAAAGGAAAGGAATATAAGAATTCGGTTATTATTATTGGATAAAAATAAAAATTTATTATTTGATAGCGAGAAGAAAGAAGATATTAGGTTGATCTATTTCTTAAATACGGTAGTAGATAATAATCCATTAGAGGAAAAAGTTATCCGTCGGATATTTATGACTCCTCAAAGAGAGCATACCTTATTATCCTTAAAAAAGATAAAGGAGGATTCCTATACGATTGGATATGCGGCTTTTTTAATGAATGGAAATGATTTTCTGCAAAACTCTTCAGGAAATGGAACCCAATATCTACTGTATGATAATTATCATAATGTTTTCTCCAGTAGCTCATTCGAATTTTTAAAAGGATCTTTAGAAAAAGTAAGTTCAGAAGTAAGGGATGGAAATTTTCAAAGTGAAGAAGAGAACTATTACTCCAAACATAGACTGCTGGAATCAAATATGAATTTAATTGTTTATAAAAAATTAGAATCACTAAACATATTATGGCGCTTTTCGTTTAGCATCGTCATGATTTTGGTTTTCTTTTTATTACTTTTTTCTCGTTATTCCTCTAAAAAGATCGCTTACAATAATGCTAGATATGTGGAATTTATATCCAATGAAATGAAAAAAGTAACAAATAATAAAAACTATCGCTTTAAGATAGAGTCAAAAGATGAATTCCAATTTTTGAGTGAAAATATAAATCAAATGCTCGATGAATTAGAAGAATTAAATCAAAATAACATTTCTTTACTAAAGGAAAATGTCATCTCAGAACGCAAAATGCTAGAGGCGCAATTTAATCCTCACTTTCTGTATAATACATTGGAAACGATACGAGTAGCAACTTATTATGATACAGAATTAGCTAACAAATTAATCTTAAATCTAAATACTATTTTGAGATATAGCATTTCCAAAATGAATGAAGTAGCAGCCATTAAAACCGATATGCTTTATATTAAAAACTATTTGGAAATTTGCAAAGAACGGTTTGAGCGATTTACGTTTGACATAACGATAGAGGAACAAACAGAGGAATTCCTCATTCCGAAATTGTTAATTTTGCCAATAGTAGAAAATAGTATGAAATATGGATTTAGAGATAGAAGAGATTTACATTTATCAATTAATATCGTCAGAACTGGGGAAAGTTTGACGATACAAATAAGCGATAATGGAGGAGGTATAGATGATAGTACGTTAGTTAAAGTAAATTCAAATGTATTTAAGAAAAGTGGGAACCATCATGGCCTATATAATGCAAAGAGAAGATTATTATTAATGTACCCAAATTCTTACTTCAAAGTAAAAAGTCCTGAGGAACATACGACTGTCATTATGAAAATCAGGGAGTGAGAGAAAAATGTACAGAGTTCTCATTATTGAAGATGAAAAATTAATAAGAAAATGGCTGCGTTATGGTTTTGATTATGAATCAGTTAATTGCGTAGTAATTGGAGAAGCAAGTGATGGGGAAGAAGGAATTGAACTTATAAATGAACTAAAGCCTGATATTGTCATTACAGATATTAATATGCCAAGAAAAAATGCCTTTCAAATGCTTGAAGAAACAAAATATCTTATTTTTTCAAAAATTATTGTCTCGGGATATAATGATTTTCCTAATGCAAAAAAGGCAATTTCTTATGACGCAGTTGAATTTATTGTAAAACCGATAAATGAATCAGAATTAAAAGAAGCTATCAGAAAAGCAGGGACAATGGTAGATATATTGAAACTGGAACAAAAGGAAAAGCAGAAAATAGACGATATGATTAAGGGGTTAGCACATTCATCTTTTGAGGGTCATTATGATCATTTAGTTAAGCAGATGATTCAATATATTGAGAAAAATTACGCAAAAAAGTTTACTTTTAATGCAGTGTCAAATGAACTGGGATATAGCTCATCTCTTCTTTATAAGAAATTTAAAGAGGAAACCAAACAAACTTTTAATGAATACCTGAATCAATATCGAATAAAAAAATCAATTGAAGAGGTTCAACGCGGAGAGTATAAAATTTATCAAATAGCTGAAAAAGTTGGTTTCACTGATTATAAGTATTTTAATCAAGTGTTTAAGAAATACACAGGATATACTTGTACTGAATTTTTGGAGAGAAAGTAGTGTAGAATTTTCTCTGAATTTATAGAATAGTACCATTTGAAAGCGTTTGCTTATATATTATCCTAAACATATCAATGATAAGGAGAGGATAATAAATGAAAAGATATTGGAAAATGTTGATTTTGGTAGTTGTTGGTGTATTAGCACTAACTGCTTGTTCATCTGAAGAGAAAGCGGGAGAAGGAGCATCGGATAAATTAGTTATTTACACACCAAATTCAGAAGGGTTAATTAATGCGACAATCCCTGCCTTTGAAGAAAAATATGGAATCAAGGTTGAGTTAATTCAGGCTGGTACAGGAGAGTTATTCAAAAAGTTGGAAAGCGAAAAAGACTCTCCAGTGGCGGATGTAATGTTTGGAGGAACCTATACTACTTATGCTCTTCATGGAGAATTATTCGAAGAATATGTTTCTGCTGAAAACGAAAATGTAATAGAGGAATATCGCAATACTAATGGGTATTCTACTCCATTTACTTTAGATGGAAGTGTACTTGTTGTAAATAAAGATCTGACAAAAGGAATGGATATTAAAGGATATGCTGATTTATTGAATCCCGAGTTAAAAGGAAAAATCTCTACAGCTGATCCAGTTAATTCATCAAGTGCATTTTCGCAATTAACGAATATTTTACTTGCAAAGGGCGGATATGATTCAGATGATGCCTGGAATTATGTAGAAGATCTCTTTACAAATATAGATGGAAAAATCAACTCTAGTTCTAGTAATGTATATAAAACAGTGGCCGATGGAGAGATGGCAGTTGGATTATCTTATGAAGATCCGACAGTGAAGTTATTGAATGATGGAGCGAATGTTGAAATTATTTATCCAGAAGAAGGTACGGTTTTCTTACCTGCAAACTCAGCGGTTGTGAAAAATGCCAAAAATATGGATAATGCGAAAAAATTCCTTGATTTCATTATTTCTAAAGATGTTCAAGAGGTACTTGCAAAATCAACAACTAATAGACCAGTTAGAGATGATGTAGAAATCGGAGAAAATATGAAGCCGCTTGCAGATATTAAGACATTAACAGAAGACTATGAATATGTTATTCAGCATAAGGATGAAATTGTCCAACATTATAATGAAATATTTGTTGATATTCAATCTAAATAATGAGAGGCCAGGAGGTGAAAGAGAATGAGTTTTATTAATATAGAGCATGCCAAAAAGGAATATGGAGGAGTAGCGGTAATTCCAGATCTAACCCTGAATATAAAGGATGGATCTTTATTTACCCTCTTAGGTCCATCTGGATGTGGGAAAACAACCTTACTGAGAATGATAGCTGGTTTTAATTCAATAGAAGGAGGAAACTTCTATTTTAATGAGAACAGAATAAATGATAAAGAACCAAGTAAAAGAAATATCGGAATGGTATTTCAAAACTACGCAATCTTTCCTCATTTAACGGTAAGAGAAAATGTAGAATTTGGTTTAAAACAAAGAAAACTTACGAAAGAGGAAATCCAAAAGAGGACGACTCAATATTTGAAATTAATGCAAATTGAGCAATATAGTGAGCGGAAACCTGAAAAATTAAGTGGTGGACAACAGCAGCGTGTTGCGCTAGCACGTGCATTAGCAATAAATCCTGATGTACTACTGATGGATGAACCGCTAAGTAACTTAGATGCTAAATTAAGACTTGATATGCGCCAAGCTATTAGGGATATCCAAAGAGAAGTGGGGATAACAACCGTATATGTTACCCATGATCAAGAAGAAGCCATGGCAATTTCAGATCAGATTGCTGTTATGAATAATGGAGTAATTCAGCAAATTGGAAGTCCGAAAGAATTATATCACCGCCCTGCTAATGAATTTGTTGCTACCTTTATTGGGAGAACCAATATACAAGAAGCGAAACTAGTTTCTACTGGAGATAGTGCCACAATAGAGTTCGAAAATGGTTTTAATCTTTCCTTTGATGAACTAGCCAGCGAACATAGTCAAAGAGTTAGAGTGAGTATTAGACCAGAGGAATATGTAAGAACAAAGCAAAATCCTGATACTATTCGTGGCGTAATAACTGATAGTGTCTACCTAGGAATGAATACGGAATATTTCATTCATCTTGATACAGGAGAAAATATTCAAGTAAGTGAAGAGTCAACATTTGAAGAAGATTTGAAGGCTGGGGATGAAGTCTGGCTGGAGATAAATAAACAAAAAATCAATATATTTACAGATGATGGTTCACGTAATTTATTGGGGGTGTAAATAATGAGAAACAAGTTTAAATTTAATATTTGGACCGGCTCCTCCTTATTTATCCTTCTTACTTATACCGTTTTCCTTATATATCCGGTATTAATGATTTTAATACAAGCATTATTTATAAATGGTTCCTTTTCATTAAAATACTTTGTTGAGTTTTTCTCTAAAAGTTACTACTCGGAAACATTAATCAATAGTTTTAAAGTTTCTATTTCTGCAACGTTCTTTGCGTTAGTAATTGGAATAACTTTAGCTTATTTATTTTCCATGTTTCAGTTTAAAGGAAAAAAAGTGCTGCAAGTATTAATTATTATAGCTTCCATGTCAGCACCTTTTATTGGTGCCTACTCATGGATCCTATTATTAGGAAGAAATGGAGTCATTACTAAATTTTTAGTGGAATATCTTCATTTTCCTCCATTTGATATTTACGGATTTTCTGGAATAACCCTAGTTTTTACTTTGCAGTTGTTCCCGCTTATTTTCTTATATGTTACAGGTGCCTTCAAGAGTATTGATAATTCGATTTTAGAAGCAGCTGAGAGTATGGGATGTACAGGAATAGCTCGGTTTTTCAAAGTGTTATTACCACTGTTGATTCCTACCATTTTAGCAGGAGCTTTACTAGTTTTTATGCGGGCGTTTTCCGATTTTGGAACCCCAATGTTAATTGGAGAAGGTTATCGAACTTTCCCGGTGTTAATTTATACGCAGTTCATTAGTGAGGTAGGAGGAAATGCAGCATTTGCAGCTTCTTTAGCTATTATTGCAATTGTTATTGCCTTAGTCATATTTTTAATTCAGAAATATGTGTCCAATAAAAATTCTTTTAGTATGAGTTCGCTTCACCCTGTGCAGCCCAAAAGTATGAAAGGATTTAAGAAACTTTTTGTTTATATAGTAGTTTATGGCATTGTATTTATTGCGATGCTGCCACAATTTTACCTGATGTATACCTCGTTTTTAAATACAAAAGGGATGGTATTTCAAGAGGGATATTCTTTTAATAGTTATATAGAAGCATGGGATAGAATGGGATCAGCGATAATTAACACGATAAGGATACCTTTCTTAGCCCTAGTAATCGTAGTTATTTTTGCTATCTTTATTTCTTATTTGGCGGTAAGGAAACGTAACCTATTTACATCATTGATTGATAGTTTAAGTATGATTCCTTATATTGTTCCTGGCACTGTTTTAGGGATAGCCTTATTAGCATCATTTAATACGGGAATAGGTGGAAGTGGAATAATCGCAATTACTGGTACAGCGTTTATTATGGTTATTTCTTTATCTATTAGAAGATTGCCGTATACGATAAGATCATCAGTAGCCTCCTTACAGCAAATTCCACCTTCTATTGAGGAAGCGGCTGAAAGTTTAGGCAGTAGCCGGTTAAATACTTTTATCAAAATAACCGTTCCAATGATGTTGCCTGGCATTATCTCTGGAGCAATATTGAGCTGGATTACCATGCTTTCAGAGCTTTCTACGTCCATATTGCTATATACGGTAAATACCAAAACAATGACAGTAGCAATCTATACGGAGGTAATTCGGGGGAATTATGGTATTGCAGCAGCACTGTCTACAATATTAACGATAATAACAGTTCTCTCTCTCTTAATATTTATGAAAGTATCTAAAAATGATAGTATTACGCTATAACTTTTGCCTATAGATTAACGAGTAGTTGTTTAAGAGAAGTAGATGCAAATCAAAGAGGCTCCCATCTCATCAAAACTGCGTTATATCGGTTTTGTGAGATTGGAGTTTTTTGTATTGAGATAGTAAAATTAAAAGGAATATGCAGATTTTGTCGAAAGAATTTTATAGAAATATAGGAAAAACTACCGATAGTAAATGGGTGGGATTTACTTCTTAATGACTACTTTTCAAGTTATAGGAAGAGGCTCCTAAATATAATTTTTTGGAGGACAGCATGATTGGCTTAGGACTTATAGGATTATTATTAATGGTATTTGCGCTTATTTACTTCGTTATCTATTTGCTTAAAAAGGTGAGAGGCAGAAATCCAATTCTTTCAAAGAAAATATTTTATTTTTCCTTAATTGGTGGTTTCTTATTAATGATTCTTTCGGCTTCTTTTCTTGATACAGGAACTCAAGGACAATTACAAGAAGTAGAGGGAAAGAATAGTAAATTAGAGTCAGAAGTAAAAGCATTAAAAACAAAAGCAAAAGAGCTTGAAGATAAAGTCGTAGAACTCGAATCAGATAAAGAAAAACTTTCAACTGAATTAAGTGATACAGAAGCTAAGCTCTCTGATAGCAAGGATCAAGATAAGGAATTTGCAGCATACAAAAAATCACAAGAAGAAAAAATCGCTAACTTAGAAAGTGAAAAGAAGGAGCTTGAAGAAAAAGTAAATAACTTAGAAGACAAAGTTGCTGCGGCGAACACGCCATCAAGTTCTTCAACAAAAGCTTCGAATTCAGGCAGTACCGCTAGTTCCAAAAATAATAATGCAACTGCTTCAACTGTTAATTCAGGCAATAATAATTTTGCTAATTGTACGGAATTAAGATCTGTCTATCCAAATGGGGTACCAAGCTCTCATCCTGCTTATCAGTCAAAAATGGATAGAGATAAGGATGGGTATGCTTGTGAGAGATAAGAAATCTTTCATTAATTAATACATATTTATCTATTCTTATGATTAATAGCTGTCTCTTTGTAGAGACAGCTATTTTAGTAGCTAGCATTAAAGCTTCTGTGTATCAGAAACAGGCTCATTTACATCATTAGTATCAGCTTTTTTAATCGTAAAGTAGGCAATCAAGAAAGCGGATCCGATGGCAATAATAATTCCAGCTATCGCATATGGGAAGTAAGGACCAACATAGGCAACTAGACTTACGATACTAGAAAGGATATAGCCATATATTCTCACTCCTGCAGCGGCAAAGAAGGTAGCGGCAATGGCACTTCCGATTGTACATGCAATAAATGCTTTTTTATTTTTAATTAATACACCGAATAAAGCAGGTTCTGTAATGCCGAGTAGTGCTGATATAGTTGCAGAAATGATAATCGATTTCTCCATTTTATTTTTTGCTTTAAAGAACATAGCAAAGGTCGCTCCAGCAATTGCCATATTGGTCATAAACATCATTGGCATTAACATATCATAGCCTTTATCGGCGAAGTTTTGCAGGGCGATTGGCGTGATAGCGTGATGCACTCCGAATACAATTTCAATGGGTCTTGCTCCTCCCATTACAACACCAGCTACTATAGGCGAAATATCAAATAAAAGTTCGATAACATAAGCCAATGCCTTACCGACATAACCACCCAATGGACCCGTGACAATTAAAGAAAAAGGAATAGCAATAAATAGAGCCAAAGTAGGTGTAAATACTGTGCGTAAAACATTTGGCATAAAACGGTCCACCCATTTGTGAATATGGCTTAATGCCCAAACTGAAAGGATAACAGGTATAACTGTACCAGAATAATTAATAACGGGAATCGGTAAGCCGATAAATTGGAATTGACTTATTTCTCCTAATTTAGCTGCATCCAATAAGGTTGGATACATCAGTCCTCCAGCGATGGCAATAGCTAAGTATTGATTGGTTTTAAAGATTTTTGCTGCTGAGGCTGCTAAAAAGAATGGTAGAAAGTAAAAGACACCGCTTGCAACTAAATCTAAAATAGTGACAGTTTCACTTTCCTTAGAAAGAATATTTAAGGCAATGAGTCCAGCTAATATCCCTTTTATCATTCCAGCTCCGGCAATAGCAGGAACTATTGGTCCGAAAACACCTGAAACAACATCTAGTAATCTTCCAAAAACTCCTTTTTTCTTGTCGCCTTCTTGTGCTTCTTGCTTATCTTCATCTAGTCCTAACTCATCGATGATTGCTGTATAAAATTTTTGGACATGGGTACCAATAATGATTTGGTATTGATCACTTTGTAATTGTTCTCCGATTACTCCATCCAGCTGTTTTATTTGCTCTCTTTTTATTAACGACTGGTCATATAAATCGAAACGTAAACGAGTCATACAATGCCAAACTTTTTTAATATTACTTTTACCGCCAACATATTCAATGATTTTTGAAATCGTGTCTTTTTCCCTCATAGTTTCATAGCATCCTTTCCTCTTACATAAATGCGGAAAATGTATAATTGCACTTTGATTTGACAAGGAAATCATAGCATAGCTCTTTAATTTTTGAAAACGGTTTAAAAATACCAAGATAATGATCTGGTCCTTATAAAATAAAGGTTTTTTCCGATTTGTTTATAAAATTGGTACGGTAAATTAACGTTATATTATGACTTGCCTAACCAAATTGACGCTGTATTTTTCCTATGTTTAAATTTAAGTATTGATTGGCTTTGATTTGACAAGAAGAAGCAAAGAGAGAGAAGGAGATTTTGGTGGAACCGACAATTATAACAGATATTAAATCTTTTGTAACCAATCCACATCGGCATAATTTAGTTGTCGTGAAAGTGGAAACTAATAAAGGGATTTATGGATATGGCTGTGCAACCTTTCAGCAGCGGCCTTTAGCAGTTCAATCCATCCTTGAGGAATATCTAAAACCCTTATTATTAAATAAAGATGCCAATCATATTGAAGATTTATGGCAGATGATGATGGTGAATTCCTATTGGCGCAATGGACCAGTAATAAATAATGCGATTGCCGGCATCGACATGGCCTTATGGGATATAAAAGCAAAGCTTGCTAATATGCCTCTTTATCAATTGCTAGGCGGAAAATCTAAAAATGCCATTGCCGCATATACTCATGCAGACGGATTAACACTCGATGAACTTTTCGCCAATGTTGATGAGTTAATCCAAAAGGGATATCGTCATATTCGTTGTCAGTTGGGGAAATATGGTGGGAAAAATCAAAAAATGCACTTGACGAACGAGCTAAGTGAAGGGGAATATTTTGATCCAGATATTTATATGACAGATGTCATTACTATGTTTAAGGCACTTCGTGAAAAATATGGCTATTCTATTCACTTCTTACACGATGTTCATGAGCGGTTATTTCCAAATCAAGCCCTTCAGTTGGCAAAAGAACTGGAACCATATAAGCTTTATTTCTTAGAAGATATTTTGCCGCCTGATCAAAATGAATGGCTTTCCCAACTAAAAGTACAATGTACGACACCTATTGCGACGGGAGAACTTTTTAATAATCCAATGGAATGGAGAAATCTAATCGTTAATCGACAAATTGATTATATACGCTGTCATGTTTCACAAATTGGTGGAATTACCCCAGCACTTAAGCTAGCTGCTCTTTGTGAAAATTTTGGTGTGCGCATTGCGTGGCATGGGCCTTCTGATATGACGCCAATTGGGGTGGCGGTTAATACGCATTTAAATATTCATCTTCATAGCGCGGCAATTCAAGAGATTCAGGAACCAGATGAAACGACAATGAAAATGTTCCCGCATGCGATAAAAGTGCATGAAGGTTATATTTACCCAATTGAAAGAGAGGGAATTGGCGTAGAATTTGATGAGGAAATGGCGAAGAATTACCCTGTTATCTATCGCAAACATGAATGGACACAAGCCCGAATACCAAACGGCGCTATTCATACACCATAATAGAAATGAAGAGAGAGGTCTTAGTAAAAGGGATCTGTCTCTTTCTTTTATTTTTAAGAAATAAATATATGTTAGAATGATGAGGCGGATGAAACTTATTCTGTTTGAGAGGTAAGAATGATGAAAAAAAGAGACTTTATAGCAGAAGATATTTTAAGTAAGATTTATCAAAATAAATATAAAGCTGGCGAAAAAATCCCAACGGAAAGAGAACTGGCAAGACATTATGATGTATCGAGATACACTATTCGTGAAGCACTAAAAAAGCTTGTGAATATAGGGTGTGTAAAAGTTATTCAGGGTTCAGGAATTTTTGTAAATGAGACACGGTATAAAAGCCCTTTAATATATAATTCACTCACAGAAAGAAAGTTTAAAGATATTCAATCAAAAATTATTTATTTTAAAAAAATAGAGGCAGATCATGCTTTAGAAAAAATATTTGACTTAAGTGGTAAAAAAACAAAAGTATGGGAGTATAAACGTGTTCGCATTGTGGATTTTCAAAAAATGCAAATAGAAACGACAAGACTTCCGTGTGTCTATTTCCCAGATTTAGAGGAGGAAGCAGTAAAAAACTCCGTTCATGAGTATGTCCAGCAATGTGGCTATCAAATCTCTCATTTTATTACTACCTATAGTGCCATAAATGTCAGTAAAGAAGATGCCGAGCTGCTTAACTGTAAAAAGGGTACGGCTGCTATGAAGATTTTTAATCGAGGAATTCTGCAGAATGGCACCGTATTTGAATATAGTGAGATGATAAACTTGGACTACTCCGTTTCTTATTTCACTCCGTTTAATCCATATAGTCACCAGTATAGGAAGAATTAGGAGGAAAATATTTGTTTTTTCCTCCTAAGGAATAGGACTAAAAAAAATGTCCTATTTATTTGTATATCAATAAAACAACCTTCAATACCTCCTTCACCACATCATTAAACCCTCTATAATTTTGGATAAAAAAACCAAAAAAATAAGACAAATTAAATATATCATGTCTTTTTTGTGTATTCTCTTTAGAATGTATGGATGAAAACATTGTTTACATTTGTTATGGTTGATGAAGAAAGCGTTTTCTTTATTAGAATGAAAAGGGGGAGATAAGGAAGACCTTGCTATCTTTTATTTTATATGGAGTATATACATTTCTTTATTCTTATTGGTTGAACAATTATCCGGAGGTGTACAGATGAAGAAGATAATATCCGTTTTATCTTTGTTTTTAATAGGTTTATTAGTGCTCTCAGGCTGCGAATCAGATAAGGAAACATCGTCTAATGTGGATGAAAATGGAATAAAAACTTTTACTGCATTTATGGCTGTGCCTGGTAAAGAATTACCGGATGATAATAGAATGATGAATAAAATTGCTGAAAAAATAGGAGCAAAAGCAGATGTTACGTGGTTAACAGGACAAACCGCTTCTGAGCGAATCGGGGTAATGATTGCAGGAGGTGAATATCCTGATTTTATTGATGGATCAGATGGTACAGCTGCATTAATCAATGCTGGTGCATTAATTCCATTAGAGGATTATTTAGATGATTATCCCAATATTAAAAACTTGTATACGGATGCTCAATGGAATCAAATTAGACATGAGGATGGACATATTTATATTATTCCGCAATTTGGTGTCGTTAAAGGGCAGAATATGGCAGTTAACCATAGTGATGAAGCATTTTGGATTCAAAAGCGCATTTTGGAATGGGCTGATTATCCTGAAATCACCACATTAGATGAATATTTTGATCTAATTGAAAGCTATCTTAAAGAAAATCCTACTTCAGAGGATGGCCAGAAGAATATTGGATTTTCCATTTTGTCTGATGATTGGAGATATTTCTGTTTAGAAAACCCACCGCAATTTTTAGCGGGATATCCTAATGACGGAGCTGCGGTTATTGATCCTGTAACAAAGGAAGCAAAAGTTTATGATCAAATTCCAGAAGCAAAAGAGTATTACAAAATCCTAAGTGAGAAATTTGCCAAAGGAATAGTTGATCCAGAAACTTTTACGATGTCTTATGATCAATATATTGCAAAAATTTCTTCAGGGCGTGTATTAGGAATGGTTGATCAATATTGGCAATTCCAGGATGCAGAAACTTCTCTTAAATCACAAGGTTTAGATCATCTAACTTATGTTCCGCTTGATTTAGTCTTAGATAAAAATGTTACACCGCAATATTTTAGTCCGCCAACATTGAATGTTGCAAATGGTCTTGGTATTAGCATTAGTAATAAAGATGTTGAGGGCTCCTTGAAGTTCCTAAATGACTTACTTGATCCTGAGGTGATGGTTATGAGAACTTGGGGAGAAAAGGGCGTTGATTATGAAGTAGATGATAAAGGTTTATTCTATCGAACCGAAGAACAACGTAAAAACGCAAAAAATCAGAATTACGTGACGAATAATTTTTCTGATTATAATTATTTCCCGACATACACTGGAATGCTGGAAGACGGAATCAATGCTGTATCTCCAGGTGAACAGCCAGATGAATTCTATGCTACTTTATCTGATTTGGATCGAAAAATTCTTGATGCTTATGGCTATAAAAAATGGACAGATTTCTTAACACCAGTGAAGGAAAATGCACCTTGGTATCCTATTTATTCAGCGACAAATGGATGGACTGCCAGCACACCAGAAGGAATTTCAAAAGAAAAAATGACGGAAGTAAAGCAGCAGTGGTTACCAAAAGTTATTATGACATCACCAGATAAGTTTGAAAGTGCTTGGGATGATTACATGGATGCTTACAATTCTCAAGTTGATGTAAAGGCCTATGAAGATGCCTTAACAAAGGAAGTACAACGAAGAATCGAAGTCTCTGAATCTAATAATTAAAAATGCTGGTAATGATTATTTAACGAAATATTGGGGTGCGCCCTGAAATATAGGACGTTTTCCCAATCCCTTTCGTATTAAGGAAAGGTGTGTGTAAAGGGTGCAGCAGGAGAAACCGGTAATGTTAGAAACTGTCGTACAGCCATCTCCGAAAAAGGTAGGTTCTTTAAAAAAATTATTTAAAAAATGTAAAGAGCAAAAAGAATTAGTGTTGTTATCTATCCCCTTTGTAATTTATGCATTAATTTTTTATTATGCTCCTCTTAGTGGCTGGTTAATGGCTTTTCAAAATTATCGGCCAGGAAGAGGAATATTTGAACAAGAATGGGTGGGGCTAAACAATTTTAAATTTCTCTTTTCTGATCCTACATTCATTAATGTAGTCCGTAATACGTTAGCAATGAGTATGATAAACCTAGTGCTAGGATTCATTTTTTCTATTGGATTTGCACTTCTATTAAACGAGGTAAGAAATAAAACAGTCAAAAAGTTTATGCAAACCGTTTCTTATCTTCCTCACTTTTTATCCTGGATTATCGTGACAGGAATTGTTATGGAAGTATTGTCTCCGGAAACAGGTATTATCAATCAATTATTGTTAGTTTTTGGCATAATTGATACACCTATTAACTTTTTTGCAGATCCCAAATACTTTTGGTGGATTGTAGGCTTTGCAAATGTATGGAAATCAACTGGATGGGGAAGCATTATTTATTTAGCGGCAATGGCATCGATTAATGAAGAACTGTATGAGGCAGCATCTATTGATGGAGCGAATCGCTTAAGAAAAATTTGGCATGTTACATTGCCGGGGATTAAACCAACTATCTTTATTCTCTTATTAATCAATATTGGAAATATATTAAATGCTGGATTTGAAGTTCAATATTTATTAGGAAATGGATTAGTGCAAGGAGTATCGCAAACAATTGATATCTTTGTTTTAAAATACGGAATTAGCTTAAATAACTATTCATTAGCTACTGCTGCTGGAATATTTAATGGAATAATTAGTCTTACCTTAATCTTCATTGCTAACCACTTAGCGAAAGCAGCGGGAGAAGAAAGACTATTCTAAAGGAGGATGGAGAGTGATGAAAAAGGTCTATTATTCTGATGTACTTTTTGATATTTTTAAATGGATTTTTTTACTGTTTTTTATTCTTGCAACACTGTACCCCATTTTAAATACGCTAGCAGTTTCCTTTAATGATGGATTAGATTCTATTAAAGGAGGAATTTACCTCTTTCCAAGAGAATTAACACTTGAAAACTATATAACTGTATTGAAAAAAGATACGCTTATCCAAGCTTCTATTATTACTGTTGCAAGAACGGTAATTGCTACAATCGTTCAATTATTTCTGACTGCTCTTTTAGCCTATATATTAAGCAGAAAGGAATTTGTATTTAGAAAATCTATTACATTGCTCTATATCTTTACTATGTATTTAAATGCGGGGTTGATTCCGAATTACCTTTTGATGAGTAAATTAGGATTGTTAAATAGCTTTTGGGTGTATATTATTCCGGGAATGATAAGTGCGTTTAATATGTTAGTTATCCGCACGTATATTAATGGATTACCGGAGAGTTTAGTGGAATCGGCCAAAATGGATGGTGCATCTCATTTTAGAATATTTATAAGTATTATAATGCCGCTATGCAAACCAGTTTTAGCAACAGTTGCATTATTTATAGCAGTATACCAATGGAACTCTTGGTTCGATGCGATGTTATACAATGGATTTAATGATCGATTAACTACATTACAATATGAATTAATGAAACTGCTTTCTTCTGTGACGAATCAAGGTGCAAATGCGGATTCTATGAAAAATTCGTCTTCTATGGTCACTCCTACATCAATACGAGCCGCAACAACCATTATTACAGCATTGCCGATTGTTTGTCTCTACCCCTTCTTACAAAAATATTTTATGAGTGGACTAACAATAGGTGGAGTAAAAGAATAAAGATGTTAAAAATAAGTGATGGAGGTGAGCTGCCTTACTATCAAAACGTGATAGTTCGGTAGATTAATATGGTTAAAGCATTTCAGACGGGGGAATATACTAATTTATTTAAAAAATATGGCTATCAAGAAGAGGAAATTAACAATCGCTTAGCGCTTATTTGGCAAACGTTATTTTTCGGAAAGGAGGAGGAACGAATTTATTATGAAACAGATAACCAGATGGGATATGTGGTAGATACGGGGAATAACGATGTAAGGACAGAAGGTATGTCCTATGCAATGATGTTAAGTGTGCAATTAGATCAAAAGGAAGTATTTGATCGGTTATGGAAATGGACAAAAACATATATGTGGATGGATTCTGGTGTTCATGCTAACTATTTTTCATGGTCTGTTTCACCCGAAGGAGTAAAAAATTCTTATGGACCAGCTCCCGACGGAGAAGAATTTTTTGCAATGGCATTATTTTTTGCTTCGCATCGCTGGGGAGATGGAGACGGAATCTTTGAATATTCAAAAGAAGCGAAAGATATTCTCCACTATTGCATCCATAAAGGAGAAAACAATGATGGCTTTCCAATGTGGAATCCTGAAAATAAGCTTATCAAATTTATTCCAGAAGTAGAGTACTCTGATCCTTCCTATCATTTGCCCCACTTTTATGAACTTTTTTCCCTATGGGCAAATGAAGAAGATCGTGATTTTTGGAAGGGAGCAGCGGAAGCGAGTAGAAGCTATTTGTTAAAAGCATGTCATCCAGTTACGGGGCTTACAGCAGAATATGCCGATTATGATGGAAATCCTTACTATGACAGCGAGCATTTCTACTTTTATAGTGATTCGTATCGGGTAGCGGCTAATATTGGCCTCGATTACGAATGGTTTGGCAAAGACGAAGAATTAAGAAATTGCGTGGCAAAGATTCAAAAATTCTTTTGCGAAACAGTCAAAGGAGAAGAGGATTACGTTTATGCTATAGATGGAACAAAGGTGGAGCAGAATGTGTTACATCCTGTTGGCCTATTAGCAACAAATGCGATGGGTTCCCTTGCAACAGAAGGAAAGTTTGATTATGCGAAAGACTGTGTAGAGAAATTTTGGAATACCCCCCTTAGAACGGGAGAGCGGAGATATTATGATAACTTTCTTTATAGCTTTGCGTTTTTATCGTTAAGCGGAAATTATAGAATATGGTAGTGCTATTTTTGAGAAGAAGGGATGATCGGCAGTGCAGACTTTTAAGAATCCAATTTTAAAAGGATTTTCGCCTGATCCATCTATTTGTGTAGTTGGAGATGATTATTATTTGGTTACATCCACTTTTTCTTATTTTCCTGGTGTTCCGATCTACCATAGTAAGGATCTTGTTAACTGGGAATTAATCGGAAATATATTGGACCGAAAATCGCAGCTTCCCCTATCAGATGTTACACATTCTCAAGGAATATTTGCACCTTCTATTAGGTATAACAAAGGAATTTTCTATATGATAACGACAAATGTTCCAAATGGTGGAAACTTTATTGTGACAGCAACTGATCCAACAGGACCCTGGTCTGATCCATATTATTTAGAAGGAGCAGCAGGAATCGATCCAAGTCTATTCTTTGATACAGATGGAAAAAGCTATTATGTAGGGACAAGGCCCAATCCCAAAGGAGTGCGCTACAATGGAGACTGGGAGGTATGGCTACAGGAAATAGATCTAAAATCTATGAAACTGATTGGAGTCAGTACAAAACTTTGGAAGGGTGCTCTAAGAGAGGCAATTTGGCCAGAAGGACCACATTTATATAAGAGGAACGGTTATTATTATTTAATGATTGCAGAAGGTGGCACTTCGTTTGAACATTGTGTCACGATTGCGAGAAGTGAAAAAATTGATGGTCCGTATATAGGAAATCCATGTAACCCTATTCTTACACATAGGCATC
The DNA here is from genome assembly GCF_003726095.1 of Niallia circulans. Taxonomy (NCBI): domain Bacteria; kingdom Bacillati; phylum Bacillota; class Bacilli; order Caryophanales; family Bacillaceae; genus Niallia; species Niallia circulans. Next base: position 3,046,331 of record NZ_CP026031.1, on the reverse strand, counting down.
TTGGACGTGATTATCCTGTATGTAATGTAGGGCATGGCGACTTAGTGGAAACAGCGGATGGGCAGTGGTATATGACTTGTCTTGCAAGTCGTATTTTTGACGGATATAGCAATTTAGGCAGAGAGACATTTCTAGCAGAAGTAGTCTGGGAGAGTGATTGGCCAGTCATTAATCCGGGATTAGGAAGGTTAGCAAGAGAGCAGATGCACAGGCTGCCACTTTTTCCAACAGAAACAGTAAATCCCCGAATTCTGTTTGAACAACCTTTAGATAAGCGGTTATTATTTTTAAGAAATCCTGATATAGAAAAGTATGTTTTTGATGAAAGAGACGGTTGGTTAAGAATGTACGCTTCCCCACATACAATCGCAGATATTGCATCCCCTTCTTATATAGGGATTAGACAACAATCCATGTGGTATACGCTTAAAACGAGGCTGGATTTTACTCCGCAACAAAATGGGGATGAAGCCGGGCTTGTCATTCTGCAAAATGATCGTTATTCTATTCGCTTTGTCTCAGGATTGTTTGATGGAAAAAGAGAATTGAGAGTCATAACAAATTATAATGGGGAAGAGAAGCTGGAAGAACGTATAGTAGAGGATTCTCGTAATTTAACCTTAAAAATAAAAGGCGATTGTCAAAAACTCCATTTCTATTATTCTCAAGAAGATGGCGAGGAAATAGAAGTGGTGAAGAATATAGATGCACATATCCTAAGTACGGAAGTGGCAGGAGGATTTGTTGGTTGTACAATGGGAGTTTATGTAACTAGTAAATCGGATCTTACAAACAGTTGTTATGCAGACTTTCAATGGTTGGAGCAAGTAAACGAGGAAGTAGAGCTGCATGTAACAGAAAAGGTGAAACAGTATGAATAGGTTAATGAATGGCATATATATGAGGAGATTGACAAAGGTAGCTAATTTATTATATTTAAGTATTCTTTGGACAGTATTTTCGTTACCTATCATTACGATTGGGGCATCAACGGCTGCATTGTATTATGCAGCCCATCATGCTATTAGAGAGGAAGAGGGATATATATTTCAACAATTTTGGAAAGCGATGAAAAGTAGCTTTAAACAGGCTACTATTACTTGGGTATTTTTTGTAGCTGCCATTTCTGTGTTTTATTACAATAGTCTGTTTTTAGGAGCGCAAACAAATGGGAGTGTTGTATCTATAATAGGGCAAACAATATTTCTTCTGCTTATCCCTTTGGTATGTTGTTGTTTTATTTATGCTATCTCCTATATAGCGAGATTTCAATCCCCATTAAAAATTGTTTGGAAAAATGCTGCCATTTTAGCCATCAGCCATTTGCCTAAATCGCTATTTCTATTAATACTTCTAGTGTTTTTTATAGTTAGTATATGGTTATTACCAATATTAGTTGTAATCATTCCTGCATTTTTCTCCTATATAATAAGTCGCTATATGGAAACTATATTCTCCAGCTATTTGAAAGAAAAATAACAGGAGAGTGTGGGGGAAAGAAGAGGAATTAAGCACAGACTATAACTAAATCTTCAAAGAAATATAGCAATACTGATTTATATGAAAAAAATCTCTATCTAGTAGTAGTGAATAAATGGTAGAATACGCATTGTGGAAAACGCTTACAAAACAAATGGACCAGAAGTCGCAATCGTTTAATATTTCTGTCTGAGTATGGTAGATAATAGCCTTTAGCTTTACTATTTGTGTAGAGACTGGTTTGGAAGGATGGGAAAAAAATTTGCTTGCACTGCTTCTGAATAATATAAAAATAAAGAAAAAAATGGTACTAATTTATTTATTAGCTGTAGTGATTCCTATCGTTCTTACTAATTTAGTCATTATCCATTCCATTCGAGAAAATGAGGATATTCAAAAAAATAAATCAATGGAGATTACGATAGAACGGCTGAAATATCATCTTAATGAGAGCTTCAACGAGATTACGGAAGTATCCAATTATATTAGTAGAGATTTGAAAATCAACGAATTTCTTCAAAAAAAGTATAAAGATAATGTAGATTATTATAGTGACTATATTTCCCTTGTTCAAGAAAACATCATTAATAATTTTTATGTATCTCAAGCGTTGGAAAGTATAGAAATATACACTACTAATCCAACTATTATTAACGGTGGGGTTTTTTGGAATTTGCGAGCGGTCGAGCAAACGAATTGGTATAGAATTTACAAAGAGAATAATCATAATATGATTTTATATCCTTATTATGAAGAGAATAAGCAATTCCCACCAAAGTTAGAGTCGAATCGAACGATTAGTTTTATAAGAGAATTACCAAATAGAAGCAACGGATATAAAAGTATTGTAAAAATAAATATTAATTATTATCGATTATTGGCAAATATCAAAAATGAAGATACGAGTAATAATATTGTAATAGCATATAATGATCAGGTTATTTTTAGTAATCAGGGCTCAGAGAAAAAGAATACCATATTCCGAAAATTAAAATCAAAAGAAAAATCCAGATTTAATCTATCTGATTCTTTTCTAGCAATCAATGATCGATGGGATATCTATATATCTAATAATCAGATTAATATTTTTGATCTCATTGAGAACAAGAAAACCATACTCCTGGTGTTAATAATTTTTAATTTTCTATTTCCCACACTTGTTATTTTGCTTATTAATAAGTCCTTTCAAGATAGAATTGCTCTAACAGAGCAGCATTTATTGAAAGTAGAAAAGGGGATATTCGAAAGAATCAATATAAATGAAGGGAAAGATGAAATAGGTGATTTAATAAGGAGTTATAATTTCATGGTGGTTAAAATCGATGAATTATTAGGTGAAGTGTACAAAAAGGAGAGAGAACAGCAGAAAATAGAATTAGCCAAAACAAAAGCAGAGCTAAATGCGCTTCAAAGTCAAGTAAATCCACATTTTCTTTATAATACGCTTGATAGCATCAGAATGAGGAATTTACTAAATGGAGATCGAGAAAGTGCAACAGTTATTAATGAGTTAGCACAGTTATTTAGAAGAATGACCAAATGGAGTGATTCATATTTTGTTACTGTCGAGGAAGAATTAGCATATGTTCAAAGATACTTAAATATTCAAAAATATCGTTTTGTAGATAGATTGAACTTTTCTATCTATGTAGAAGAGGAATGCAAGGAGCATTATATTCCAAAGATGCTGATAGTAACTTTTGTGGAAAATGCCTGTATTCATGGGATTGAGAAAAAGAAAAATGGAGGAGAAATTAGCATCATCGTCTCTACACAAGAGAATGCTATTTATATTGAAATTTTAGATAGCGGAGTTGGGATGGATGCAAAGAGATTAAGGAAAATAAGAGAGGACCTTGAGAAAAATGATGTGACAACATCCAATTGGGAAGAGAGCACAGGAATCTTAAATGCCTATTTACGGTTAAAAATGCACTATCAAGAGGAAGGGGAATTAGAAATTGAAAGCCAAAATTACACTGGAACAGAAGTATACATTAAGTTACCCATTATATAGAGAGTAAGCTGGGAAAAGTATTTCTAAGGCAGGTGTTAATTACTTTTTCATTTAGTGTTTCTTTCACAAATTCATTTTGAATAGGAGAAAGATCATTTAGGAGGAATAAATAATGTTAAAAGTCCTTATTGTTGATGATGAGCCATATATTCGGGAAGGAATTAAAGTCATGATTGACTGGGGAAACTATGGTTTTGAACTTTGTTATGAAGCGGGAAATGGGGAAGATGCTCTTCAAATTATTCGAGACTATGAAGTGGACATTGTTTTTACTGATATAAAAATGCCTGTTATGGACGGACTAGAATTAATTAAACAAGTAAAGCAGAGTATGGATAAGGAAATAAGGTTTGTGATCTTAAGTGGATATTATGAATTTAAATATGCGAAGAAAGCTATTCAATATCGGGTTACTGATTACTTGTTAAAACCAATACAGGAAAAGGAGTTAATCGATTTACTAGAAACCATTAATAAACGATTTATAGTATTAAAGCGAAAAGAAAAAGAGGAAGAAAAAAAGAACAAGGCAATTAATGATTATCATTTAAAAAATATATTATATGATAAATTTACCTTAAAGGACATTGAATTTATCAAAGATAGATATGGAGATTTCAAAAACTATACCTTTATTAATATGGATGTTGTACAAGAAACTAGGCAGGAACGTGTTACAACAGATGAAAAAAAGGAGTGGAGAAATAAGCTGTATAAAGTCATAGAAAAAATGGTGCAGGAAGAGAACTTCCTTATTCTTTATGATATAGAAAATACAAACATGGAATACTCAGTAAGTCTTGTTTGGCAATGCAATCGTTCGGAGGTTTATAGAGCAAATTATATAGAGAAACTTCAAAGAAGATTAATAAGTGAAGTACCGTTCAGGGTGAAAATGTATATCGGAAATACAGTACAGAAAATAGAAGAACTAACTGATTCCTATAATAAAGTAGTTTTAGGAAAAGAATATGAATATTTTTATTGTGCCGATAAATCAATCATTTATTGCGATAATACACCAGTATTTTCTTTAGAGCAATATCACTTATCTCCAAAACGGATAAATCAATATATGGATAGTATATCAGAAAATAATGAGCAAAAAATAACCGTCATTGTTAAAGAAATATACGATGAATTTCAACGGAAATGTCTGCATCCTCAATTAATAAAAAACAATCTTACTCTGTTAATTTATCAATTAACAGATCTATGGAACAAGAATAATAAACCGAATTTTTCTAATGATGAGTCCTCGCTGTTTATTCATGATCAGAAGAATATTTTATCTGGAAAAATTTCAATGGATGAGTTTTTAACCTATTCATTACATTTTGCAAACTATTTATATAGTATCAGAAATTATTCATCAAAAGACATCTTAATTAAAATTGAAAGGGACATTGAAGAGCGCTATATGGAAAAATTGAGTTTAAGAAAATTAGGAGATAAATATAATATAAATAGTGTATATTTAGGCCAATTATTCAGTAAAAAATATGGAGTAGCGTTTAAAGATTACTTAAATGAATATAGAATAGAAAAAGCATGCCAGCTTTTAGAAGAAACAGATGATCGTATTTATCAAATAGCGACAAATATAGGTTTTCAGAATCCTGATTATTTTATAAAAAAATTCCTGCAAGTTAAGCATGTGACCCCTAGAAAATATCGTCTTATATCTAGAAGTATAAAGGAAGCGTAAAGAAAAGATGCATGGAGACAGTATAAATAAAGAACTAGTTATCCCTTTTTAACTCTCCCCGCATTGAATACATTCACTAAAGCGGGGAGAGTTTCTGTTAAGCAATTTTAAACAATACTTATACCCACTTCACCACATCGTCAAATTCTCTGCGTGTTTTTGGATATGGATCTTTCGCACGATAGCCGAATGCTACCATGACGGAAATACCTAAATGGCCATCTTCTAAAAGTCCTTCTTCATCTAATAACTGATTCATTTTTTCCATATGAAAGCCCTCTATAGGACAAGAATCGATGCCAATTTGGGCAGCAGCGGTCATCATATTTCCAAGCGCGATATAGGTTTGTTTGGAAGCCCAGTCAAATAAAGCACGATCGGTATCTAAGCGGAAATCCTCCTTTTGGAATTCTTTTATCCGTTCAATCATTTTTGGAATCACTCCAGCAGGAAGCTTGGATACATTGGTAAACTGTTCTTTTAAATAGGTAGAATTATAGGCTGTATCTAATTTTGTTCTAGCTAATAAAATCACAAAATGGCTAGCGGCTGGAATCTTTGTAGACGCTCCCCAAGATGATTGTTTTATTTTATTTAGCAATTCTGGATTTTCAATCACAAGAAATTTCCAAGGCTCAGTACCAAATGAGCTTGGAGAAAGACGAGCTGTTTCTAAAATAAACTTCATATCACTTTCAGGAATCTTCTTCTCTGGATCAAATTCTTTTGTAGCATGACGAAAATGATAGGCAGCAAGAATTTCCTGTTTTAACTCTTCTTTATTGCGCATAATTTATCTCCCTTCTTATATACCATCTGATTACCCAGTACTTCTTTAAGATAACCAATTTGTTTATGAGTATAGCATAGGAAATTATTGTGGTAAATCAGTCTGATTTCTCTTCATATATTTCCATTATTTGTGTATGACGTATATATAAGTTCCATTAATTTACAACAGGAAAGAGGAGAGTAGGCGAATGAAAAGCAAGAACACTGGCATATCTTTTTATTGCTTCTTAGTTTATTGTTGTCTTTATTCTAGCTAACATGATGCGGAAGTTATATGATGAAACAGGATTTAACATTGGAATTGGGAACGATTATCTCGGTTATAGTATATTAGCAAGTATATTTATCATCCCTTTAGTCGGATTGATATTCGGATTTAAAGGCGAAAAAAGTCGCTTGAAATACCTTTCTATTGTTGGAAACCTATTAGTATTCTTGACAGGGGGTCTCTTATCAATGGCTTTAATTGTTTATGACTTCCTACCACAATAAGCGGGATAAGTCTTCAGCCTGCTTTAAATTATCACTAGCATATCTTTCTTAAAATAAATACCCCCCAAAACAATTGGACGAATGTATTTTTACTATGTCCGTCTAATTGTTCTGGGGGCTATTTGGTTGAAATATTTATGCCAGTCACTTTTATGATGAAACAATTGTACCAGAAGGCATCTTGGTGAAGAATATAAATAAAAACCCTTTACTTTAAAAATAAGTAAAGAATCAGTAATTTTTGTATAAAAAAGAAGCAAAATCAGCTATTATCTTCTTGACACTTTTAGAATGCCACATTAATATTATGTAGACCAGTTGTTATAATAATTTTAAGAAGAGATGATCTAATGAAGAAAGGCAACAATAAAAAAGAAGCAATTCTAACTACTGCAACGAAACTATTTCAACTGCAAGGATTCCATGCAACGGGTCTTAATCAAATAATTGATGAGAGTGGTGCTCCCAAAGGCTCTTTGTATTATCACTTTCCAAACGGGAAAGAAGAAATTGCATTAGAAGCAATTAAGCGAATGCGAGAGCTAGTAGTAGAGAAAATGAAAGCAGACTTATATAGTGGGGAAACTCCTGTGGCTGCATTTCAACAACATGTGAATTCTATCGCAAATGAATTTGATCAGATGGGCTGCAGTGCACTTGAAGGCTTGCAAATTAGTTTGATTGCTTCTGAAACAGCGTTAACACATGAAACGCTGCGCTTGGCATGTGATGCTACTTTTACCGATTGGCAGGCGCTTTATACAAATAGGCTAGAGGACTTTGGCTTTGCAGAACCTCTGGCAAAGGAACTGGGTATTACGTTAAATGCAATGATAGAAGGTGGGTGCATGCTTGCTCTCACGAATAAGAGCAGTAACCCCCTGCGTTGCATTTCGAATCAAATAGCAGTGCTGTTAAAACAGTGATTTTTTTGGATTTAAAGGAGGAAAAGAAATGACAATGGATATTCCCGCTAAAGGAGAAACAATTGGGAAAACGGAGTTTAAGACGGTGCCGATTATTGCCTCCTTTTTAATTGCGGGCTTTATTGGATTATTTAGTGAAACGGCACTGAATATGGCACTAAGAACAATTATTACGGATTTTAGTATTAACGAAACAACCGTACAATGGTTAACAACAGGTTATTTATTAACACTTGGAATTTTAGTTCCTGTATCAGGACTTATTCTACAATGGTTTACGACAAGACAGTTATTTATTACTTCCCTTATTTTTTCGATTTCGGGAACGCTTATAGGAGCAATCGCGCCTACCTTTACAATTTTAATGGTTGCTCGTGTTGTTCAGGCAATTGGTACAGCACTATTATTACCGCTTATGTTTAACACAATTCTTGTGTTAATTCCACCGCATAAACGGGGGAAAGTAATGGGAATGATGGGGTTGGTCATTAGTTTTGCTCCGGCAGTAGGGCCAACTATTTCTGGGTTAATTCTTCGCTCCCTTACTTGGCACTGGATTTTCTGGATTTCCCTGCCACTGCTTGTGGTTGCGCTTGTATTCGGTAGTATATTTATGCAAAATGTAACAACATTAACGAAGCCAAAGATTGATATTTTATCGATTATTTTATCAACAATTGGATTCGGTGGTATTGTTTACGGGTTTAGTAATGCTGGAGAAGGCGGCGGATGGGGCAGCTTAGAAGTGATTATTTCTATTGCCATTGGACTAATAGCATTAATCTTGTTTGCTATTCGCCAAGTGAAAAGTGAGCAGCCGATGATGAATTTAGGTGCTTTTAAATATCCAATGTTTGTTATAGGTTTAGTACTTGTCATCATGATTATGATGGTTATGCTTTCATCCATGATTTTATTGCCGCTATATTTACAAAATGTGCTTGCATTAAGCACATTTACAGCAGGATTACTACTTCTGCCAGGTGGTTTAATTAACGGATTACTTTCGCCAATTATGGGAAGTCTCTTTGATAAATTTGGCCCAAAATGGTTAGTTATTCCTGGTCTTGCACTAGCAACTCTTGCATTATTTGGTTTCTCTACAATTGATATTGATACATCATCAGGTTTTATTATTGCTTTGCTGATTGTATTAATGATTGGTGTCTCTATGGTAATGATGCCGGCACAAACAAATGGCTTAAACCAATTGCCGCCTGAATTATATCCACATGGAACTGCAATTATGAATACGTTGCAGCAAGTTGGTGGAGCTATCGGAACAGCAATTGCTATTTCTCTTTTAGCTTCAGGTTCAGCGGAATATATAGATAGTGCTGCGACCGATTTAACCAACCCGTTAAGTCCATTGCTCGCCTTTACAGCTGGTGTACAAAAATCATTTAGCTTTGCGATTATTGTTGCAATCATTGGTCTAGTTCTATCGTTCTTTATCAAACGAGTGAAAGTAGACCATCCATCTCATTAATAGCAAAATAATATAATGAAAAATCGATTGGAAGAACATCGATTTGCACTTTTCAGTGTGAATCCGATTCTTTCAATCGATTTTTTTCTTACAATTAAACCATTCCACCATTAACGCGAAGGGTCTGACCTGTAATCCAACGAGCATCTTCACTCGCTAAAAAGGCGACAACTTTTGCGATATCGTCCGTTTCTCCGAAGCGGCCGAAGGCGTTTAGTTTTTTTAGGTTTTCTAATTGTTCAGGGCTTTTGCCATCCATAAACAGCTCGGTATTTGTAGGACCAGGTGAAATCGTGTTTATAGTGATTTTTTGGGACCAAATTCTTTTGCCAGCTGTCTTGTAATTTGTTCGACAGCTCCTTTGGTTGCTGCATATAGGCTGTAACCAGGGAACATCATTCCTGCTACAGAAGTGGAGAAATTAATAATTCTTCCATCAGCCTCCATATGCTGAAGCGCTTGTTGGCAAGCAAAATAAGTTCCTTTTACATTGATGGAGAAATGTAAATCAAATTCTTCTTCTGTTACAGCCTTTAATGGTATGGTGTGCATTATGCCAGCGTTATTAACAAGAATATCTATTTTTCCAAAGTGCTGAAGCGTTTCTATAAATAAACGTTCTACCTCTTTAACTTTACTGACATCTGCTTGAACTGCAATAGCTTCTCCACCTTTATTCACGATGCTTGCGACAACTTCTTTGGCTTTTTCTGAGCTACTTGAATAGTTAATTATCACCTTCGCCCCTAATTGAGCAAGTTCTTCTGCGATAGTTGCTCCTATTCCTCTCGATGAACCAGTTATAATAGCGACTTTATCTTGTAAATGCTTCATTTCTTCCTCCCATAGCTAATTATTAGTCTTTAGATAACATACTGTAATGATAAGAAAACTTTCAGCAAGAGTGATAGAAGATTTCTGTATAATCTTTGCCTAATTCTCCAAATAAGAGGTAAAATGTATGAAAAGTAGGGGGGATATGGTGAATAATAAAAATGAGTTAACGGATCTAGTAGAAAAACACTTTAAAACAGATGGTACACACGCAACAGAAATTAACCATCTAAGCATTGTACGAGCATCCACATTAACAGAACCGCTTCATTCTATTGTCGAGCCTTCTGTTTGTTTCATTATACAAGGTTCCAAAATAGTGATGTTGGGGGAGGAGATATTTCGCTATGATTCCAGCCAATATCTAGTTATATCTGTGCATCTGCCTATTCGCGGGAAAATAACAGAGGCTATGAAGGAAAAGCCATATTTATGTATTAGACTTGGATTTACGACAGAACAGATTTTAGAAGCAGTTGCTAATCATAAGGAAGTAGTTTCAGATCCTCCTAAAAGAGCGATGCTTGTAAATAAAACCACCTCTGAAATGTCAGATGCCTTAATTAGATTAATAAGGCTGCTTGATACTCCAAAGGATATCCCTGTGCTTGCGCCATTATATCAAAAGGAAATATTATATCGGATTTTACAGAAGGAGGATGGTGATCAGATAAAGCAATTTGCCATTTTAGGAACCCATGCCCAGGCGATAAAAGAAACCATTAAATTGATAAATCAGGCATATGCCCAGCCGCTTCGCGTAGAGGAACTAGCTAAAGCTGTGAATATGAGTCTTTCTTCCTTTCATCATAATTTTAAGTTGATTACGGGTATGTCTCCTTTACAGTTCCAAAAAATGATTCGTTTACAGGAAGCGCGCAGGTTATTGATAGCTGAAGGATTGGAAGCTGCAGAAGCAGCCTTTCAAGTTGGATATGAAAGTCCGTCGCAGTTCAGCAGAGAATATAGCAGAATGTTTGGCTTGCCGCCGAAAAGCGATGTGAAAAAATTACAAGATAATTGGAAATGAGGAAAACCTACTATTTGAAGCACAAATGGCAGGTTTTCTTTTTATGGTGGAAATCATTAAGTTTTCAGAAGTGGCTGTGATTGAGTACATATTAAGGATGTAACCTTATTTAAGATTTTGTTCATCATCTTTATATTCTAACTCCAAAAACATATAATTCGTTTAGTTTTTCCTATAATTTGTTTATTGGTTATCACCCTCTTCGATATTATAATTTAGCTATATAAAAAAGAAAGCGTTTTCTAAAAAAGGGGGGAGGGATAGAAAAATGGCCATGTTACGAAATTTGTGGAGAAATAAGGCCTTTTTGTTAATGGCATTGCCTGGAACTATATGGCTTATTCTATTTTTCTATATTCCGGTATTCGGGAATGTTGTAGCATTTAAAAATTTCCACTATTCAAGTGGCGGATTTTTTCAAAGCTTGCGGGAAAGTCCATGGGTTGGGTTTGATAATTTTAAGTTTTTATTTTCTTCCAATAATGCTTACTTGATTACAAGAAATACTGTTTTATATAATGTTGCGTTTATTGTGTTAGGGTTGATTTTTGCTGTTTTCTTGGCAATAGTACTCAGTGAACTGCGTTCTAAAAGAATGATTAAGATTTATCAAACTTCGATGCTATTTCCGTATTTTTTATCATGGGTTATTATCAGTTATTTTGTCTTTGCATTTTTAAGTCCAGATAAAGGTCTAATGAATAGTATCCTTACTCTTTTTGGTGGAGAAGAAATTAATTGGTATAACGAGCAAAAATATTGGCCATTTATTTTAATCGTCTTAGGAATATGGAAGGGTGTCGGCTATAATAGTGTCATTTATTTTGCGAGTATAATGGGAATCAACTCGGATTATTATGAAGCTGCGATGGTTGATGGGGCATCGAAATGGCAGCAGATAAAAAATATCACGATTCCGCAGCTAGTACCTTTAATATCTATTCTATCTATTTTATCCGTCGGCAATATCTTTAGAGCTGATTTTGGATTATTCTATCAAATCCCGAGAAACTCAGGTGCTTTATATGAAGTAACAAGTGTCTTAGATACTTATATCTATAACGGACTAACAAGTACAGGTGATATTGGGATGACAGCAGCTGCAGGTCTTTATCAATCAGTTGTCGGCTGTATTTTAGTAGTTCTGGCTAACTTCATTGTTCGCAAATTTGATGAAGAATCTGCATTGTTTTGAGGAAAGGAGGTCCAAATCATACAGTGAAAAAGAAAAAAATAGAGCATGTTCGAGTCCGAACCTTTAATCGAAAAACAAATATCTTTTTTAATATCATGGTAGGCTTGTTTGCCTTCTCTTGTATTTTCCCCTTCTTATTCGTAATTATTATATCGTTTACAAGTGAAACAGCCTTGATAACGAATGGATATGCATTGTGGCCAAGTGAGTGGAGTATTCAAGGGTACACATATTTAGCTGATTTAAAAACGCAAATTATTCAATCCTTGTTTATTACCGTATTTGTTACAGTTGTCGGAACCTTTATCAATGTTGCATTCACATCAACCTATGCATATGCCATCTCTCGGCCAAATTTTCGTTTTAAGCGATTTTTCACCATTTTTGCCTTAATTACGATGCTATTTAGTCCTGGAATGGTACCAAGCTATATTGTGATGACGAATATGCTACAGTTAAAAGATACCGTGTGGGCCCTTATTCTTCCTATGGCTTTAAGTCCGTTTAACATCATCGTGATGCGAACATTCTTTAGAAGACAGGTGCCAGAATCGATTATTGAATCTTCCCGTATTGATGGGGCAAGTGAAATGAGGATCTTTACACAAATTGTTTTACCATTAGCGGTGCCAGGAATTGCAACAATAAGCCTGTTTGCCGCACTAGGATATTGGAATGATTGGTTTAATGCACTGCTATACATTCAAAGTGATAATCTAATTCCACTGCAATACTTATTGATGAAAATCCAAAGCAATATTGATTTTATGACCCAAAATGCGGGCTTAAGTGGAAACTTATCTGGTGGCCTTGCCGCTATTCCAAAAGAGGCTACGCGAATGGCGATGGTTGTGATCTCTACCTTACCGATTGCGTGCAGCTATCCATTTTTTCAACGTTATTTTGTTAGCGGTTTAACAATTGGCGGGGTAAAAGAGTAAGTAAATAAAAGGGGGATATGGTATATGAAAATGAAGAAAAAAGTTCCTTTTTTGCTTGTATTGATGTATTTGATTGGCACTGTGTTAGCTGGGTGTAGTTTAAAAGGAAATTCAACAGCGGATAACAGTTCTAAAGAAGGTGTAACCACCTTATTAATGTATCAAATTGGCGATAAACCGGAAAATTTTGATGTGTTAATGGAGAATGTTAACAAGAAAACGGAAAAGGAGATTGGCGTTCGTGTTAATTTACAGTATATTGGCTGGGGAGATTATGAGAAAAAAATGTCTGTTATCGTATCTTCTGGTGAAAATTATGATATTGCCTATGCCAATAACTATGTAACAAATGCGCAAAAAGGTGCTTATGCAGATTTAACGGAATTACTTCCAAAATATGCGAAAGAAGCCTATGACATGCTGGATCCAGCTTATATTGAAGGGAATACAGTGAATGGAAAGCTTTATGCGTTCCCGGTAAATGGTAATGTGTACGCACAGACGATGTTTTCATTTAATAAGCAATATATTGATAAATATAATTTAGATATTTCTGATGTGAAAGGATACAAAGATCTTGAGCCGCTTTTGAAAGTGATAAAAGAAAACGAAAAAGACGTCATGCCATTTTCGGTTGGGCAAGGATTCCGCGTTCTCCCTAATATGGATTTTGTCTTAGGAAATGGCATGCCTTTTGCAGTGGATTTAAATGGAGATACCGCCAAAATTATTAATCAGTATGAAAATGATCAAATGCAAGAAAACTTGCGAATCATGCATGAATACTACAATAAAGGATATATTGCTAAAGATGCAGCAACAAGCAATACGGAATACCCATTAAATAGTGGTACATGGTTTGTTCGCCAAGAGACACAGGGACCGTATGACTATGGTGATACCCTTTTATCAACAGTGGCAGAGCAGCCAATAGTTTCCATGCCGATTACAGATCCAATTAAGTCTACAGCACAAGCGCAAATGGCAAACTTTGTTGTTTCTAGTAACTCCAAGAATAAAGAAAAAGCAGTAGAGTTCTTAGGTCTTCTAAATTCTGATCCAGAACTATTAAATGGGCTTATTTATGGGGAAGAGGGGAAGGCATGGGAAAAGACCGGAGAAAACAAAGTAAAATTATTAGATGGCTATAAGTCAAATAACCATATGGCAGCCTGGAATACAGGCAATAATAAAATTGTTTATGTTCAAGATTCTATTACTGATGAACAGATCAAAGAGCGAGATGAAAATATTGCCAATGCTACAAGCTCTCCAATTCTAGGCTTCACCTTTAATACAGATTCTGTGAAAACAGAAATCACCAATATTTCGAATGTAATGAGTCAATACCTTGATGGATTAAACACAGGAACTTTAGATCCAGATAAAGCAATCCCTGAATTAAATGAGAAATTAGAAGGTGCGGGGTATGAAAAAGTCCGCGAAGAAATGCAAAAGCAATTTGATGCATTTCAAGCCTCTAAAAACTAATCTTTAAAAGGTGCGTTAGCTCTAGTTAACGTGCCTTTTCTCATCATATAATAGAAAGGAGAAAAGCGATATGATTGCCTCTTTTTTGACTACTTTTTTTAACCGATTTTATGTAGTAGTAAAACTGAATCTGTATTTTTGGCTGCTGACTATAATGGGGGGGATTATTTTTGGTATTGGCCCTGCATTGTTAACGATTGTAAAGCTATCTTTAGAGTGCCGCTGGGACCATCAGGAATTAACATGGAAGAATGTTTTTTCTACCTTTAAGACTAGCTATAAACGTGGCAATTTCTCCTTTTACGGATTTTTGCTATTAGGTGTCATTTTAAGCTATAATCTTTATTTTTCCCTACAAATTAATCATTTGCTCTTTCTCATCATTGACTTCTTGCTTATTTTTGCCCTATTTTTAATGGCTATCAGCTTCCTGTTTTCGCTCTTTATTGAGGCACAATATGAAGCAGCGATAAAAGATGTATGGAAGCTGTCGTTTCTCTTGTTCTTTATGGACTTCTGGACACTCCTTAAACTAGGAGGGCTGCTCGCTGTCATTTCTGTTCTTACCTATTTTAATCCTGCCCTAATTTTATTCGGAAGTATCTCGCTATTTATCATACTAGCTAGCCTTATTTCCAATAAGCTATTTATAAGACTTAGTCAAAAACTCGTATATGTATCTTAAGGATGATGCTAATTGGGAAGTAAGTATTTTATTAATTCACTATTAAAAACATATTCTATTATCTTAATTTCTGCTGTTACTCTTTTTGCTTTATTAGTCAGCTATAATACAAGCCAGGATAAGCAAAGGACCGCAATCGATTCTGTTGAGAGGGTCGCTAATCAATTAGAAAATATTGTGACAGACAATGAGAAAAAGTTAGATAAAGTAGTTGCTAATTTAATGGCCAGCTCAGAGATGATCACAAGTATGTATCAGTATTTTGAGTTAGAACCAGCAGCATATTTACAAAAATCGTTAAGTGAGCAAAGAAATAATGCCTTTCTTTATCTTCCGCGCATCGTAACAGAGATGTATTACTTGGATGATGATATTGAATCGGTAACCATTTCATTAAATGATTATAAAGAAGTCTATTATTCAACGAAGGAAAACAAGGGAGGCAAGAAGTATTTCCATACTCCTATCCGCAACAATCAAGTAGTCTACCAAAAAGCAATAAAGGATCCCAATACTTTATCACAAATTGGAATTGTATCAATTGTTTTTAATGATAAAGAATTAGAACGGATTTTAGATAATGACAAAGAGAAAACGTCTCTTCAAGCAGCAATTATTTCTGATACAAAAAAACTAGTATACTATCAAGGACAATACAGACAAGACTCTGTGCTCCACCAAAAGATTGCAGCAAATTTAGAAGAGTCTTCCGTTATTAGTCTTAAGGATTTAGAAAAACAATATTATATTAAAAGTGTTCATACAAGCAATGACTTTGAGGTGCTCGCTTTCATCAGTAAAAAGGAAGTAATTAACGAATCGATGAAAAGTCTGTTTTTCTTTTTATTTGTTAGTGCTATTTTAGACGGTATTCTCCTTTTTGGGCTCCGAAAAACGTTTAAACGATATGTGATTCAAGTAGAAGATATTCAAAAAGGAACCAATCAAGTTTCAAACGGGAATATGGAAGTACGCATTGAAGAAAAGACGAAGCAAGGGGAGCTAAAAGATATTTCTCATAGTATCAATCAGATGTTAGATAGCATTAATCGCAATATTGAGGATATCTATAACTTAGAAATCAAACAAAAGGATGCTAATATGCGGGCGCTTCAGTCTCAAATTGATCCGCATTTTCTCTATAATACACTTGAGTACATTCGTATGTATGCGGTAAGTGAAGGGGCCGATGAATTATCGAATGTTGTTTATGTTTTTGGAAGCTTGTTAAGAAACAGCATCACCCAAGAGAAAATAGTTACAATCAGACACGAGCTCGAATTTTGTGAGAAATATGCTTATTTGTATCAAATGCGCTATCGGGATCGCATCGCTTACGGGTTTCAGATAGAAAAGGAGCTTGGAGAAATTAGCATCCCTAAATTTTCTATTCAGCCGCTGGTGGAGAATTTTTTTATACATGGGATTGATCATACAAGGAAAAACAATACAATTAGTGTAAAGGTCTCAAAGCAAGATGGGTATACCTGCATTTTAATCAAAGATAACGGAACAGGAGTACACGAAGATAAATTAAAGAAAATCAACGAATTATTGAAAACGCCTTCTTCAGAAAATCAGTTAGAGTCCTCTATAGGCATACATAATGTAAATGCAAGATTGCGATCCTTTTTTGGAGATACATACAGCATGAGGTTAATGACCAATCCATTAGGCGGATTAACAATCGAAATCTTGTTTTAAAAGGAGAGGATAGCTTTGTATAAAGTTCTGCTTGTTGATGATGAATATATGATTGTAAGAGGTTTGCAAAAGTTGATTCCTTGGGAGAATCTTGGATTTGAAATTGTCGGCACAGCAGGTAATGGCCAAGAGGCTTTTGAATTTGTAAAAAGACAAAAGGTAGATATTGTGATAACCGATGTAACCATGCCGATCCTTTCTGGGATTGACTTTCTAAAACAAGCACAAGAAGCGTCCATCTTTTTCCGTTTTATTGTGTTGTCTGGCTATCAGGAGTTTGAATATGTGAAAGAAAGTCTCCAGATGGGAGCAGAGAATTATTTAATTAAACCGATAAACAAAGAGGAATTAATCGAGACGTTAAAAAAGTGTATCAAGGAGTTTGAAGAGGAAAAGCTGCGAATCCAAGGCGAAAAATATTTATTTGCACATTTACTCAAACGCTGGGTACATGATGATATTGATTATATGGATTTAAAAAAGATGCTTGCTGCCTTTGATATAAGTACCGAGATGAAAAGGTATCAAGTGCTGATCTTTACCTATAAAAAGAAACTCCATGACCAAGTTCATCAGCTGTTACATACGAATAAAGATTTATATTTTTTTCATCATTATGAAGAAGACCAATGGATCGTTATCTATTTTGGAGGAAGATCGGGATTGGAGTGCTTAATGAAATCAATCCAAGTTCTATACTGCCAAAATAAAGTGACTTTTGGAATTGGGGAGGAAGTAAAGAAAATGGCTGATGTTTCCTTAAGCTATGAACATGCAAAGAGTAGTTTATATCTTTGTTCTTTTTATGAAAGACAGCAACAATCTATGGATACAGCAACCGCCAATGTTTTAAATGAAAATGTACCGAATATATCATTCTCGGCGTTTAAGAAGGCTTTAGGGATAAGAAATATAGAAACCATTCAAAAGGAAATTAAACAAATCTTTACGGAATTAATAGAATCTGCCGCTTCACCTGCATACACTCGTTACATTATCTTTCTGGTGTTCATGGATATTTATCGCGAGCTTGAGGTTCAGGATGAATTCATCTATGAAGAGATGGTGGAGAAAATAAATAAAGCTTGTTCTTTTAAAGAGCTGCAAATGATCATTAAAGATCTGTTGGACAATCTGAAGTATAAGAAGTTTAGAAGAGAATACAGCATGAATGTTCAAAATGTCCTCAAAATCATCCAAGAAGAATATCACGAGGATTTAACATTAAAAGCAATTGCCGAAAGGCTCCACTTAAATGTGATGTATGTAGGGCAGATTTTTAAGAAAGAAACCAATAAGAGTTTTTCTCAATATTTAAATCACTATCGCATAAAGCTAGCGCAGAATCTATTGCTGAATTCAGAGCTGAATATAAATGAAATCTCCGAAAAAATTGGCTATATGAGTCCAGGTTACTTTTATAAAAACTTTAAAAAATATTGTGGTATTTCTCCAAAAGAGTTTAGGGACAGCTATCAGCAATTATTTGAGCCGATTGATGAATGAGGAAGTAGATTTGAATATAAAGAAAACCTACCCTTTGGCTTGGGCGGCGCGGGTAGGTTTTTGGTGTGCTTTTATTTATAGGAGGGAGGCGCTGTCTGTCGACAAGGAATAAGGTAAATCTGTTTCTGCATAGTCTTTATTTGGCGGCACAATACCAAGCTGGAAGTCGATGGTGCAGCCTTTTATAAGTACGTCATGCTTTAAAAATAGCTTGTTGTAAATTTCATTGTTGACAGTAACCTGATGAACAAAATTAAATTGTGGCAGGTTGAATGCAGTTGAAATTTCGATTTTTTGTCATTTGGTAGATGTATTGTAACCTCATCAAAAATCGGCATTCCAATTACATATTCCCCTGTACCAGGGCAGATAGGATAAAAGCCCATACTGCTAAAAATAAACCAGCCAGACATACTGCCATTATCTTCATCACCAGGATAGCCAGTTGGACTACTAGAGAATAACTGGGTCATTAATTGTTTTAATAAAACTTGAGACGAAGCGGGATCACCAGCATAGGTAAATAAATAAGGTAGATGAAAACTTGGCTGATTGGATATGGCAACTTGGCCAAAATCAATTGCAGCCATTTCGCTCATTTCATGTATTTCCAATCGATAGCCTTTGGTATCAAAAATCGGCTCTTGATTGCACAGATCTACTAATTTGTTTCGAAAAGGTTCTTTTCCACCATAAGCATTTATTAATCCAGCGAAGTCGTGAAAAACAGCAAAGCTGCTTTGCCAAGCGCTTCCTTCTGCATAATCCTGCCCCCAGCTAAAGGAATTAAAGGGTTCTTCTACCTTGCCTTGTTTATCTTTGGCACGCATAAATCCCGTTTCTTTATGGAAGATATTGCGGTAATTATAAGCGCGCTTTTCGAAGGTCTTCCTTAGATCATCCTGTCCTAATTTTTTGGCTACTCTGCTTATGCAGAAATCACTATATGCGTAATCAAGTGTATGGTTTACACTTTCATGATGGCTGGAAGGAATGTAGCCATATGTATCATAATCTTCGATTCCTTGTCGGCCGTAGGTTCGCTTTGAACTTACGGTAGAAGCAGTTTTCACCATTGCTTCAAACAACTCAGGAATGATATCAAGAGCAATTCCTTTTTGCGACGCATCTGCAATAACAGCATCGATTAACGTACCCGGCATAAGTCCACGTTCATCGGGAGACAGCCATTTAGGGAGAAATCCCGTTTCTTTATAACTATTCAGAAAGCCTCTCAGCATTTCTTCATATTCTTCTGGAATAAGAAGAGAATAGAAAGGATAGACGGTTCGGAATGTGTCCCAAAAGCCGTTATTTGTATACAGGACACCAGGTTTTACACTTTTGCTTGTTGTATCATAATGAATCGGCTCGCCCTGTTGATTTATTTCATAGAATTTTTGCGGAAAAAGAAACATCCGATACATACAGTGATAGAATGTCTTAACAGTTGAAAAATCTTTATTCTTCACTTCAATTTTATTTAAGTAATGTTCCCAAGCTTCCTCTGCCCTTTCTTTGAGAGCATTAAATGAAAAAGGCGATAGTTCTTGACTTAGATTCCATTCTGCTTGAGCACTGCTTATAAAAGAAGTGGCAAGACGAGTTTCTAGCGGTTTGTCTTCGGTTAATAAGAAGCGCATCAAAAAGTGCTGGTCTTCGCCAGTTGCTGAAAGAGCGGAAGTAAACATCTTATTCTCTTGGAAAAAGCCAGTATTAACTTGATCGATGGGATGGCTAAAGGTCATGACAAAGTACATTTTAAAATCAGAATCTTCACAGCCAGCAAAATTGGAAACATATCCAGTTAGCTTGTTTTTCTCTATATCTAGTGAAACGTTTCCTTTGCCAGGAAGATGTAGAGATAAACCAGGTAGCTTTAAATCTCTATAAGCAGAACGAAGTATGGAGCCATATGTAGTAGGAACCAATTCATTCTTAATTCGGTAGCGTGCTTGCGTTATTTGTAAATAATGTGGTTGGTATACGGAACTTTCAGGTCGATAGGAACTTTGATTATGGTAAATATCGTCATGGTGAACGGCGCCTGAAAGAGGTGTTAATAATAAATGAGAGAAATCCCCCATCCATGGACTCGGCTGATGAGTTAACCGAAAGCCTTGAAAAACCCGATCACGCGGATGAAAAAACCAACTTCCATTTGTATGTTTCGTTTGCGGAACAAAGAAATTCATGCCAAAGGGAAAGCCTGTATAGGGAAGTGTATTCCCGTTTGAATAGCTATGTTGATTTTCTGTCCCTTGTCTTGTATCAATTAATTCTAGCATAGACACCGCTCCTTAATTAGTGGATTCTCTAATGATCATTTCAATAGGAATGACGACAGAATGAATTGCTTCTTTGTTTTCAATTAATTGAATAAGTTGTTCAGCTGCTTGATATCCGATCTCCTCGAAGCTTTGGGCAATTGTGGTTAATGCTGGGTCGACAAGTTCAGCTGCTTGAATATTATCAAAGCCAATAATCGAAAAGTCTTTAGGAACTTGATAGCCGTATCTTTTGATTTCTTTCATTAAATGAATTGCATTAATATCGTTTTCCGCTATCAGTCCTGTAATTTCTTCTTCCTTTAGCTGATGGATAAAAGCGCTGTTGTCCTCAGCTGAGAGCACTACTTTTGAACCATGATACGCGATATTCGCTTCGTGTATAGCTTTTAAATAGCCTAAATACCTTTCTCGAATAGTGGAACTTCTCTCTAAATTTTGTGTAGCATAAAAGACGATTTTCTTATGTCCTTGGTTAATTAAATGCTGTGCTGCTAGATAACCACCTTGCATATTATCAGAGGTAATAAAAGGAAATGGGATGCTTTCGATTTTCTTATCGAGTACCACTACCGGAAATTTCTCGAGATATAAGGTATAAAGAATATCTAAATGCGATGTTCCAGCCTCTGGATAAAGGAGAAGACCCGCATACATAGACGATATTTTTTTGGCATCAAGCTGGCTTAAGTAAGCATTTGTCTGGATTTGCACTGTATAGGGTGTGTTCGCGATAAAGCGACTAATGCCTTGTGCATAATCTCCTAGTCCCGGATTATTGGGAAAAGGAAGAATAAACAGAATAACATGGGAAGGAGACGGTTTTTGTTCGGCAACAAAGCTTCCTCTTCCTTGGATTCGTTCGATTAGCTCCTTGTTTTCCAGCTCGGTTAAAGCTCTCTTTGAAGTGATGCGGCTGACGTTGTATTGCTTAGAAATTTCTAATTCTGTCGGTACTTGATCACCTGGCTTTAAATGACCGGCTTGGATTTGTGCTAGTATGTCAGTGACAATTTTTTGATAAAGTGGTTCTTTTTTCATCATAAACTCCTTAAATGATATATCAAATTTATTATAACATGAAAATGCTTTCCGTAAATAGTAAAGCTAAGTAAATTTTATGAAGATAAATAGGAGAGAAGTTATATCCATTGATAGACAAACAATTTTTCATTAAATTAAGAAAAAGAAACACTAGACAATAAAGACGATTGAAATTAAAATGAGTTTAAATGATATATCAAATATGAGAGGGGTTAAAAAATGTCATATCAAAAAACAACGATGTCTTCGGTAAAAGAATTTATGAAAAGGATTACAGAAAAATGTGGGGATGAACATGCGGATTGGGCCGTTAATTTCAATACTTGCTTTGCCAATACATTAGAAACAACAGTTGAAAAGCTGGAGGATGGAACTACTTTTCTCCTTACAGGGGATATACCAGCGATGTGGCTGCGAGATTCCACTGCACAGGTAAGACCATATTTAGTATTGGCTGAAAGGGACGAAGAAATGGCTAATATGATTGCCGGTCTTATTGAACGACAATGTCAGTATATTTGTTTAGATCCTTATGCGAACGCTTTCAATAAAGAAGCGAATGGGGCAGGACATCAAACCGATTTAACGACAATGAATCCATGGATATGGGAAAGAAAGTATGAAATTGATTCACTGTGTTATCCAATCCAGCTTAGTTATTTGTTCTGGAAGGCAACAGGGAGAACAGATCATTTTAATCAGTCGTTTCAGGAAGCGGTCCAAAAAATAATCGAGGTATGGATGATAGAGCAAGATCATACGAATTCCTCCTATACATTTGAAAGAGTGACTGATCGACAAGAGGATACGTTAATAAACAAAGGGAGAGGGGCAGAAGTAGTGCCTACTGGAATGACCTGGTCAGGATTTAGACCAAGTGATGATGCTTGTACATATGGTTATTTAGTGCCTTCGAATATGTTTGCTAGTGTAGTTCTAGGTTATCTAATCGAGATTTATGAAGATGTTTTGAAGATAACGGAGCAAGTTCCTGCCTTTCAAAAACTCAAAGAGGAGATAGAAAAGGGGATTGAGGAGTTTGCTGTTGTACGCAATCAAAACGGTGAAGAAATTTATGCCTATGAAGTAGATGGAAAAGGCAACTTTACAATTATGGATGATTCCAATATACCTAATCTATTATCTGCCCCGTATCTTGGATATGTGGAGGAAAATGATGAAAGATACCGAGCAACACGCCAGACAATACTTAGTGAAGAGAATCCTTACTTTTATAAAGGGAAATATGCGGAAGGGATTGGCAGCTCCCATACACCGGAAAATTATATTTGGCCGATTGCTCTTGCGATGGAAGGTCTAACGACAGAGGATAAAAAGGAGAAAGAAAGAATACTAGACTTACTAGTAGCCTGTGATGGAGGAACACATTTAATGCATGAAGGCTTTGATGTGGATAATCCTACTCAATATACGAGAGAGTGGTTTTCTTGGGCAAATATGATGTTTTGCGAACTAGTAATGGATTACTTTGATATTCGAGTAAAGAAAAAATAAATGACAGGACAGTAAAGGAACTAGAGAGGAGTAGCTGAAGATGAAAAAAGTGTATATAGTATCCCATAGTCATTGGGATCGAGAATGGTATTTGCCTTTTGAACAGCATCGCATGCGATTGGTTCAGCTCATCGATGATTTATTAGAGTTGTTTGACACAGACCCTCATTTTAATAGTTTTCATTTAGATGGGCAGACAATTATTCTCGATGATTATTTGGAGATAAAGCCGCAAAACGAATGGAAGCTCAAAAAATATATTCAAGAAGGAAAATTAAAAATTGGTCCCTTCTATATTCTGCAAGATGATTTTTTAATTAGTAGTGAAGCAAATGTACGAAATATTTTAATTGGATTGCAAGAATGCCAAAAATGGGGAGCACCAGTTAAGTTAGGCTATTTCCCAGATACATTTGGGAATATGGGGCAGGCACCACAAATTCTTAAACAGTCTGGTATGGATGTGGCGGCGTTTGGGCGCGGGGTTAAACCTACGGGGGTTAATAATATTGTTATCAATGATGATCAATATAGTTCACCATATTCAGAAATGTGGTGGGAAGGCCCTGATAAATCCACTATTTTAGGCATTCTTTTTGCCAATTGGTATAGTAATGGGAATGAAATTCCTGTGGATGAAGTGGAAGCAAAGCAATTTTGGGATCAGAAATTAAAGGATGCCCTTCAATATGCATCTACAGATCATCTATTGTTTATGAATGGCTGTGATCATCAGCCAGTTCAAAAGAATATTACAGCTGCCATTGAAGCTGCCAATAATCTATATCCTGACATAACCTTCATTCATAGTAGTTTTGATGAGTATATGAAAATAATAAAACAAGACATTCCTGAAAATTTACATACAGTGAAAGGAGAATTAACTAGTCAGGAGACAGATGGCTGGTATACTTTAGCAAATACCGCTTCCTCTAGAGTATATCTGAAACAAAGAAATACAGATGTTAGTAGATTGTTAGAAAATATTGCGGAACCATTGGCTGCAATGGCCTATCAAAAGGACGGAAAATATCCCCATGAAATGTTTCAGTTTGCATGGAAACAATTGATGCAAAACCATCCCCATGACAGTATTTGCGGCTGCAGTGTGGATGAGGTGCATCGTGAAATGATGACTCGCTTTCATAAAGCAGAGGAAGTAGGTCAATTTATAAAAACAGAAGCTTTAACTATGCTTGCAGAACAAATTGACACGAGTGAATTTCCAGCTGGAAGCCGCCCTTTTATTGTCTTTAATACTGCTGGCAGTACAAAAACAGGTTTGGTTGAAATAGAGATAGAGTGGAAAAGGCTTCCCTTTTCGAGCGGACGTCCAGATGAATTGTATCGCAAGCTAAAAGCCGAAGAGTTTCCAGCAATGAAAGTAATCGATAAAGAGGGAGTGGAAGTTCCAGCAAGGGTTATCTATACAGATATCCGGTTTGGATATGATCTTCCAGAGGATCGTTTTCGTCAGCCGTTTATCGGTGCTTATGTGACTGTTGAGCTCCCATTAAACGAAATGAGTCCATTATCATGGCAAACCTATGCGTTGATAGAAGGAGAATCTCAGCAGCAAGAACACAAAAAAATTGTTCAGCAGCAAGGGCATCTTTTAGAAAATAACCATTTAAAGGTGCAAATAGAACAAAATGGTACATTGACTGTTTTGGATAAAGGAACAAATAGTATATACACAAACTTCCTCACTTTTGAGAATACGGGCGATGTTGGCAATGAGTATATTTACAAAATGCCAAAAGGAGATCAGCCCATTTTATCATCAGCAGGAAAAGCAGAGGTGGAGGTTATCGGTGATACTTTTGCATATGGAGAAGTGCTTTTAACACAAACAATGCTGATTCCAAAATCAGCAGATGAAAGGTTATTGGAAGAGCAGAAAGGGCTAATTGAATTTCGAGGCCGTCATGCAGGTCGTTCGAACAAGCTGGAAACATTGGAGCTGAAAACAAAAATAAGATTAGAGCGAAACAGTAATCAGCTTTTATTCGAAACATCATTTGCTAACCAAATGAAGGACCATCGCATACGAGTGCTCTTTCCAACAGGCATTCATGTAGAGGAGCATGAAGCAGACAGTATTTTCGAAGTAGTGAAGCGAGCAAATAAGGTAAGTTCCAACTGGGAAAATCCAACTAACCCACAGCATCAGCATGCATTCGTTAATTTACATGATGAGAATAGAGGGGTGACTGTTGCGAATTATGGACTGAATGAATATGAAATCATGGAAGATACTATTGCCATTACTTTGCTTCGAGCGGTTGGGGAATTAGGAGATTGGGGTTACTTCCCAACTCCAGAAGCTCAGTGCCAAGGAAATCAAGCAGTGAAATTTGCCGTAGGATTTCACGATAGCACGAACAAGCTGGAATCCTATCATGCAGCAATTAACTTTCAAATTCCTTTTTCTAGTGTGCAAACAGATATCCATAAAGGTGCATATCCGTCCATATATGAATTTATTCAATTGGACGGAAAAGCTTTTCGACTAACAGCATTTAAGCGGAGAGAAAACAGCAAAGAAATAGTTCTTCGAGGATACAATTTAACGGACGAAAAACAGCCTTTAACGGTGAAATATAATGGGAAATACCCAAGGAAATCTAATTTATTGGAAGAAATGAACGGAGAAATGTTCGATTCCAATCAAATGAACGAAGCGGAGATTTGTACATTTATATGGGAGTAATTTAGCAGTGAAAAACAAGGGGGGGAACACTCCTTGTTTTTTTATATAGGTTTCTTAAAAAGCTTGTCTTTGGATAGGGTTATGAAATATAGTACCAACTAGCCAAGTATTAATGTTTTAGACATTTTCAGATATAGTCCTTATGTTATAATTATATATCATCTTGGTTGGTGAAAGGAGTGTTGGTAATGAACACGAAAACAAATTTTCTCATTTTTTTATTGGCGGTAAGCTGTGGAGCTGTAGTAGCTAATATATATTATACCCAACCGATTATTCAATTTATTTCTACTGATTTACATATTGCTTCAAATATCTCTGGGCTGTTAACGACTTTAACGCAAATTGGATATGGTGCTGGCTTGTTTTTCTTAGTTCCCTTGGCAGATCTTTATAAAAGTAAACGAATCATTGTCTTGTTAATAGGGCTAACCATTCTTTCTTTAATTGGTGCTTTATTTTCGACAAATGGGATGATCTTTTTATTTGTTGTTACATTCATCGGGATTGGAGCAAGTGCTGCTCAAATGTTAGTGCCATTAACGATGAAAATTGTCCCTAAAGAACAAGCTGGGAATTATATCGGTAAAGTAATGAGTGGGCTTTTTATTGGAATTATGGTGGCGCGACCATTTTCAATCGCCGTTACTGACTGGCTTGGCTGGCGGATGGTCTTTCTTTTTTCTTGCCTTATATTAGTTACTATTTTGCTATTATTATTAAAATTTTTACCAGATTTTGAATTAGAATCTAATCTTGGCATAACGTATCCTGCTTTATTGCGCTCGATGTTAAGTGTCCTAAAAGAAACGCAGCCTCTCCAACAAAGGGCATTTTACCATGCTTGTATCTTTGCTACCTTTAGTCTGTATTGGACAGTTTTGCCCATCTTATTAAGATCCGAGTCCTTGCATTTTACTAATAACGAAATTGCCCTATTTGGCTTTGTTGCCATTGCGGGTGCATTGTTAACCCCATATATTGGAAAGTTAGGGGATAAGGGATATATTTACTCCATGACGAATGTATCAATGGTTCTAGTAGTTGTTTCGATTTTTCTTTTATTTTTTGTAAAAGATCATTCTATCTTAAGTATTGCACTTATTGTAATCTCTGGGATTATACTAGATATCGGTGTATCAGGAAATATGCTGTTAGGTCAAAAGGTTATTTTTAGCTTAAACCCGGCCATTCGAAATAGATTAAATGGGTTATATATGACCATTTTCTTCTTAGGAGGAGCGTTTGGATCATGGATCGGAAGCTATAGTTATTATCAATTCAGTCCGAATACGGCATTGCTTTTGGCGATAGCTTTTCCAATGCTAGCTCTCCTTGTTCATCTGAAAAAAGGAAAAAAAATATTATCTGAAGCCATGGGCTAAAGAGTAATCTAAAGAATGAAAGCATCCTTTTTGGGATATTTTTCATTCTTTTTTTATTGCTTTTACGGGTATATCTTCTATATGTCACTTCCATTCTTTTTCTGATTATTATTGCTGAATTACTAAATACTAAGCTTATTACTATTATATGGGAGGTATGATGATGAGCAGCAAGGAAAGAGAATATGATAAGAAAGTACTTCATTTAGAAAGCTTAAAGGAATTAAAAGATAGGAAGTTTCAGAAACTAGATGATTCAACGGGCAAGTGGACATTAAAAGAAATCAATGAACAAGTCATCGTAATTACAGGAGCTTCTAGTGGAATTGGACTTGTCACAGCGAGGATGGCTGCTTCTAAAGGAGCAAAGCTTGTGCTAGCAGCACGAAATGAGAATGCCTTGGAAAAACTGACTGCTGAGTTAAAAGAACAAGGAGCTTCCGTCGTTTATGTAAAGGCTGATGTGGGAAAAGAACAAGACGTTAAAAAAATTGCCGAGACAGCGCAAGAAACATTCGGGGGATTTGATACTTGGGTTAATAATGCAGGAGTGACGATATACGGATATGCCATGGATGTAAGCATTGAGGACATGAAACGAATGCATGATACTAACTATTGGGGTGTTGTCTACGGTACAAGGATTGCGATTAACCATTTCAAAGAGCGAGGGAATGCTGGTGCTCTAATTAATATAGGGAGCCTGTTCGGGGATAGAGGAACACTTATCCAGTCGACATATGCACCTTCGAAATTCGCTGTCCATGGCTGGACTGAAAGCATTCGAATGGAAGCGGAAAAGGAACAAATTCCTGTATCTATTACTTTGATTCATCCCGGAAGAATAGATACGCCATATGCTGAACATGCTAGAAGTTATTTGGATAAGCAGCCCACTCATAAAGGAATGATTTATCCTCCTGACGCTGTAGCAGAGGCAATATTATATGCGGCAGAAAATCCAATGAGAGATATGTATGTTGGTTCTCAAGCAAAATTATTAAATCTATTAGGTACATTATTACCACGATTTACAGACAAGTTAATGGAGAAATGGATTCCACCCACTCAATATAAAGATCAACCATCTAACAATCGTGAAAACAGTAATTTATATCAGCCAGGATATGGTTTACATGAAAGAGGAACTAATCAGGGATGGATTCGTTCTCGAAGTATGTACGTGAAAATGAGCAAGCATCCTATTCTTACAGCTGCTGCTGCCGTCAGTATTGGGATTATTTTTTTGACTAAAGGGAAAAAATCAAAGTAATAAGAAGCAGAATACTTGTTTTTCCTCTGTGAATGATGATGGAGTTTAGAAAGGAGAGTCAGAGATGCCGACCAATTCAATCGTACCTTCAGAAAAAGGATTAGATAAAACCATTTCCTTATTAAAGGAAGGATATCTTTTTATTAATAACAGAATGGATAAATTTAATTCTGATATATTCACAGTACGTTTATTAGGACAAGATGTGATATGTATAAGAGGAGAAGAGGCTGTAAAGATATTCTACGACTCCGAGAAATTTCAGCGCAATGGAGCAGCACCTAATCGGATTCAGCAATCATTATTTGGAAAGAATGCGGTTCAAACGATGGATGATGAAAAACATCTTCACAGAAAACTTCTATTTATGTCCTTGTTGACTCCTGAACATCAACAAAAGCTTGCGAATCTTACAACAGTCTATTTGGAAGAAGCAATAAAACAGTGGGAACAAAGGGATCAAATTGTTTTATTTGATGAAATAAAGAATATTTTATGTAAAGTTGCCTGTCAATGGGCAGGAGTACCTCTCGCGGAAGAAGAAATATCAGAGCGTGCTGATGATTTTATTGCGATGGTGTACGCATTTGGCGCCTTGGGCCCCGAGCACTGGAAAGGCAGAATAGCTCGTAATCGAGCTGAGCGGTGGATTAAACAAGTGATCGAAGTAGTTCGTGAGGGCAAACTGGAAACAGAACAAGGAACTGCCTTACATGAAATGGCTTTTTATAAGAAAATCGATGGAGCAAGGCTTGATCCGGAAATGGCGGCAATTGAGTTAATAAATGTGCTAAGACCAATCGTTGCGATTGCCACTTTCATTACATTTTCTGCTTTAGCTTTCCATGAATATAAAGAAGAAAGAGAAAAGCTTCGCACAGCTGATGACCGACATCTCGATATGTTTGTCCATGAAGTAAGGCGATATTATCCGTTTGGCCCTTTTCTTGGAGCTCGTGTCCGAACTAATTTTATGTGGAAGAACCAAGAATTTAAAGAAGGAACTTTAGTCTTATTAGATATTTATGGAACTAATCATGATGCACGTTTATGGGAAAATCCGAATCAATTTAATCCAGGTCGATTTGAAAATTGGCAAGGAGGATTGTATGATTTTATTCCCCATGGCGGTGGAGATCCAGCCAAAGGGCATCGATGTCCCGGAGAAGGAGTTACAGTCGAATTAATGAAGGTTGTTTTGCGAACTCTCGCAACGAAAATGGACTATAATGTACCAAATCAAGCTTTACATTATGACTTAAGTGAGATGCCAACATTGCCGAAGAGTGGATTTATTATGAGCAATATTAAAAAACGATAAGTAAATAAAGAGAGCTTGGCCTATTTATATAAGGCCAAGTTTTTTATTGTTTTTTTCTATGGATGAAAAATATGTCGAAGTACTCCTGTTATTTGAAAAAAATTGGTGAATTTTCTCATATATTTTCTAATAAATGGTACATTAGCGCTATAATTGTAATATCAATACGGAGAAATGGAAATAACAAGAGAGAAGGGAGAAATAATGGTTGGTGAAAGAATAAGGCAACTACGTATCCATAAACAGCTGACGCAAAAGGAATTAACGGAAGGGATTTGTTCTATCACTTATTTAAGCCGGATTGAAAATGGGCAAATCAATCCATCGCCAGAATTTTTAAGAAAAGTGTCCAAAAGACTGGGTTATGATTTAACAGAATTGAGTAGTCCGAATAGAGATGAAAAAACATTAGAGATCGTGGAAAAATATAAAAAAAGCGGAAAAATTACAGATGAAGACCTTTCTTATCTTCATATTCAAACATTAGAGTTAAACTCTACCAAAATAAATCTGAACCTTTATGGAGTTTTATTGAGATATTATACGACAAAAGGAGAAATAGAGCAGGCTAGGAGTATTTATAGCTTATCTAAACGATTTATTTCAGGTGAAATTAATGAAGGTTTAGAGGGAGAATACTTTTATTACTATCTCTCTTGTGGTAACTTCTTTTATTATCTTCAGGATTTTAATTTTTCAGTCCATTATTACACTAAAGCAGATCATTTATTAAAAGACAGGGATAGTTTAGATGCTGCGAAACTTTATTATAATCTTAGTTTGATTAAGCAAAGAACACACGCCAATCAAGAAATTAGTATGTATTACTCTAATAAGGCATATGAGATATTTGAAAAAAAGAAGGAAAAAGAATATATCATTACTGCTTTAATTACATTGGGGGTTCAATATCAGCTAAATAATGATTTAGATAATTCAATGGAATGTTTAAAAAAGGCAGAACATATTATCATGGAGAATAAAGAGCTTGAGAAACTTTCAAGTTTTAAAGGGATGATACAACATAATATTGGGAGAGTTTATGAGAGAAAAAAGGAATATCAGTTAGCAATAAAATACTATTTAAAGAGTATTAATATTTTTGAACAACCTTCACTAGATTTGCAAATTGTTCACCCGTTGAGAAGGTTAGTAGAAATCCACATAGAGTTAAAAGATTGGGTACTTGTGGATGAGTATTTAGAAAAGGCCCTTTCGATAACAGAAAAATTTCAGCTTAAGCATGATTATATTTTATTATGTTTATTAAGGTTATCGGTTAAGAAACTGCAAGGTAATGAAACTGCATATGAAAAGGGAATGCAAAAAATGCTAGACTCTGCAATTGAATTACATCAAGGTATTTTGATTAAACGAATAACAAAAGAACTGGGGAATCATTATTACGATAAAAAGGCATATAAGAAAGCAGCAGATTATTTAATGAAAGCATTAGAATAT
Organism: Niallia circulans; assembly: GCF_003726095.1. NCBI lineage: Bacteria > Bacillati > Bacillota > Bacilli > Caryophanales > Bacillaceae > Niallia > Niallia circulans. The sequence continues at coordinate 3,015,042 of NZ_CP026031.1, read as the reverse complement.
GAGGAATAATTGAAGTAGTAGGTATGTATAGTAAAATTTTAATAGAAAAAAATCTATTAAATGATAGAAAAAACAGTAGAATTTTACCTATTTTTATAAATAATCTATATAGTATAAAATTTTATTAACAAATAGATTAAAGAATAGGAGTGTATTAAAAATGAAAAAAATGATCGTATCCGTTGTGGTTCTTATTACTTTAACATTGGGTGTAAATCTTGGAAGTGCTTTGGCTGGGCATGAATGTCAACCAGGAGCACTTAGTATTGGAAATCTCGAAATGGAGTAATAGTGAAATGGTGGAGATGAATAATCAGTTGATGCAGCGAATTTTTGAAACATATCAAGATCAAATGAATCGTGATTATTTACAGCCATCAACTTCTCATATTGTTGCTTGTTCTATTGAAAAAAATCAAAAAAAATCACTGCGACCTAGAGAATGTCTTTTTCATAAAAACACATTAGCACAAATTTTATTTGAGGTAATCAATAAATTTGAGCCAGAATTTATAAGAGATATCTCCCCTGTAATTCTTAAACTAGATGAAAATGTAGTGATGGGAATTCCTTATAATGGTGTTTATAAGCTGGATTCTGAAAAGGAAATTTTTGTGCAACTAGATACAATAGAGTGTAAGCAATATAGTGATATTGCTATACACCAGAAACAATTAGGATTACATTCAAACTTAGGAATATCATATAAGCTTTTAAGACAAGACAAAGAGACATTGGACACATTAATAAAAGTAATGAAGAAATTAAATTATTATTTAACTATTCATGGAGGAGTAGAGTCAACCATTGCAATAGCTGACTTTATCTCCGAACAGCACGAAAAGAAATTATTATTACCTCCTTATCTTTTTATTCAATGGTTATATCCTACAACTAACTTTGGCGACACTTTAATTTCGTAAAATATTCCCAATCTTATAATATTTATAAGGCGAGTTTGCACTATTAGCATACCGCCTTTTTACTTTAGGAGGATAGTATGAAAACGAAATTTGGTATAGCTCTATTTCTAATTATCGTTCTAATGATTACTGTCACTACTAAAATTGGCCATTCAGAAAATAACCTTACGATGGAAGAGCTTAATCAGCCAGATTTTCTACATGATAAAGAGGCAGTTGTCTATTTCTCCACAACAACTAATCAAGATAGGAATAATGAAGGAATTAGTTACGCTGTTTTTATTGATGATAAAGGAAAAGCGAGTAGTTTTCAAATGGGTGGTTTAGAATTTGGAAGCATGGCGCTAAATAACCATCAGCTGTTGCTAGAGGATAAAAATACTATAAGGTTGATTGGAGAAAAGAATGCGGTAATCGATCTGAAATACCAACAAAACGGAGAACGAACAGGCTATTTGGAGAAACAGGATGTCTTTTTCTCTATTTATCGTTCTGGTAATGATAAAGAAAGGGATATATCCCATATTTATTGGGGAAATCAAAAAGGGTTTAAGGGTGGAAATCTCCCTTATTCTATAATGGCTTCGGGTTACACTAAGGATGAAATTCTCATTTTGACCAATGATGAAGAAGAAAAGGAATATGTCTTAAGGAAAGCGTCTTTGGAAAATAACCAATTAGAAATAAATGACATTAAGGGTTTGGAATTGGAAAAAGGATATGAGTATTCAGCATTGGCTCCTATCTTAAGTGACGAACTCCATTATTATGTTTTACTCTCAGAGATAACTAAAGATAAGAGCCAAAATACTGTTTTATTTCTCCTTAATAAGGTAACGTTGGAACAAACAAAAGTAGAGTTAAATTCAGGATATGTTGCCAATGATCCTGCAGCTGATTCCATGAATTCTAAAAATGCAGCTTATTTATGGAGGGATGTTTTTTTCTATGTTAACGGATTAGGAGAAGTTGTTGCGGTAAGTAAAGATGGAAAGGAACAGAATAAATTTCTGCTGGAGGATTTTCCGCAGAACGGAGCTTGTCATAATGAAGAAGTATATTTTGCAGGGGATTATTTATTTGCATTAAGATATGACGGTTCGCAAAAAGAGAAGTATTATCTGGAGAGCTACTCTTTGGAAAATGGTGAGAAGGTAGAAGAGAAAACAATTGCGGGATTAGATGACATCTTATCATCCGTAAAAGGAACTTCTATTTATTCTTATGATTTTAAAATATTAAAGTAAGAGCATAAGGGGAGAGCCTTATGCTTTTTTTACGAAGTTAGATGTAAAGTAGATTTTATCTAAAAAAATATCTGTTTTCCGAATATAAAAGGTTTTAAAACGATTACATTTTAGTAGAATAAGAGATAGAACAAATTGATCCCCTATATTTCCATCTCACTTTCCCGTATACTAGGAAAAAAGTAGATAAGTTGGAGGTTAAGTAGTGGATTTGCATGATTTTTTATTAATGGTAAAGTACTTTATTTTAGGAGCCATCCAAGGTATTACCGAGCCGATTCCAATTTCCTCAAGTGGCCATTTAATTATTGGCCAAAGGCTCCTAGGAATTGAACAGAGAGGCTTATCGTTCGAGATTATTACAAATACAGCTTCATTAATTGCGATTGTCTTCATTTACCGAAAGGATATCAAGCAATTAATAACACATAGCTTTTTGTATCTAAAAACGCGAAAGGAAAGGTATCGAGCTGATTTTCGATTCTCCCTGTATGTTATTATTGGAACCATTCCAGCTGGTGTGATCGGCGTACTGTTTGGCGATTATATTGCTGATTATTTCACCTCTTTTTATACTGTTTCCATTACACTACTAATTACAGGTATAGCTTTATGGATCATTCGAAATATGCGTGGTGTAAAAAGAGATGGGGATTTATCTTGGCGAGATGCTCTAATTGTTGGGTGTGCTCAAGTGATTGCACTTATACCAGGTATCAGCCGCTCAGGTTCCACTGTTATAGCGTCCATTGCATTGGGGATGAAACAAAGTACGGCACTGCGTTTTTCCTTTATGCTTTATATTCCGGTAAGTGTTGGAGGAGCTATTCTTGGAGTAACGGATATGATTAACAGCCCAGATATGAAAACTTTGGCATGGCCTTATTTCATTGCTTTTATGACGTCCCTTGTTTTTACTTATTTTTCTATGAAATGGCTAATGGGGATAATGGAAAAAGGAAATTTAAAATATTTTGCTTATTATTGCTTTATCGTTGGAACGATATTGTTAGTGGTAACTTACTTATTATAAAGAGAATAATAGACAAAGAAGAAAAGTGCAATAGGACAGCTATTGTGCTTTTTTTTTGTCTTTATGACGGCTATTTCAAAAAGAAAGGAAAAAGCTTTTATTGTAAAATCCCAAGTTCTTAACACAGCCGGAAAATCAGAAATAAGGAGTGCTCACTTTAATAGGGACATAACAATCAGCATTATTTTGTAATTGTGTATCCGCTTTCAGTCGGATAAGATATTACCATAGAAAGAAGAAAAGAGGTGAAGGATTTTGTGAGTCAAGTCATAAATGAGCGTCATCAGATGATTCTTACTATCTTACGAAGGGAGAAACGGTATGTGACAGCTGCAGAGTTAGCACAATCACTTAAAGTTTCTAAGAAGACAATATATAGAGATATCCAACAAATAGTTGATTCGAATTCAATGCCGTTTAGGATAATAAAAAAAGAAAACTTTGGTTATTACTTCCAGAACCATAAAGAACCTTTAGAAAAGGAAACGATTATATTTGATTATCCTGACGAACGACGTTTGAATTTACTATTATATCTTTTAGCCATTGCACCTGGTAAGACCTCCATTCAAAAAATATCGGAAAAGTACATCGTAAGTCAGAGCTCTATTCTCAATGATTTTAAACATATTGAAAAGGAATTAAGGTCCTATCATTTAAGACTATTAAGGACAAAGGAAGGAACCTTTATTAAGGGAGATAAACTATCTATTTATCGTTTGATGGCCGTAATTATTGAGAATTACTTAACTCAAATGGGAGACCCTTTTAGTCAATATGATATTCCTGATTCTATCAAAAAAGTAAAAGTAAAAAATAATCATTTAATAAAAATTAAGAGGCTGCTGCATGATATCCAAGTGAAGCATGATCTAAGCTTAGATCAGCCCTATTATTTAACCTTATTCTGCTCTCTTCTTTCGATAATAGAAAAACATAATAATAAGCTTTCATTAGATGAAGAAGAAGTAGTGTACGAAGAAATAGATGGAAATTCCGCTATTTATTGTATTTGTAAAGATATGATTGAGGAAATCGAAAATCAGTTTTCTCTTTCGTTAAAACAATATGATATTTATTCTCTTTATTATATTTTGAAAGCGTATAAACTTAATTCACGATTTTTATTAAACCAAGGTACTGAGCTATATCAAAATGCTCAGGTTGTTCTTTTAACAAAGAGGTTAATAGCAAGAGTGACAGAAAATAGCGGATATCGCTTCGATACAGATGATGAATTATTAGAAAGGCTAACATTGCATATGCATGCAATGTTATATCGATTAAGCCATCGAATCTATATAGTTAATCCAATCATAAAATCGATAGCAACTAATTTTTCCCATATATTTGGCTTAGTGAAGACAAGCATTCAACAATTAGTAGAAGAAGGACATTATGAAAAGTATATAACCGATGAAGAAATTGGCTATATTACTTTGTATTTTCAAATTTCGTATGATGATCATTTTGCTAATCAGATTCCTATATTGATTGAATGTACAAGTGGTATTGGCACTTCGCATTTATTAAGTGAAAAAATAAGAAGAACTTTTCCTGATATCCACATAAAGAAAATAATTGCCCAGCAACGAATAAAACAGACAGATTATGAAGATGTAGAATTAGTTATTTCTACTGTGAAAACACATAGTATCATTGATAAGCCTACTATTCTTGTGAGTCCTATTTTAAATCAAGAGGATAAGTTTAAGATAGATCAATTTATTAAGGACTACTACAATCAGCAGAGTATTATCGGTGAAAAAATAGAGAGGTAGGAGAGTTTAAAGTGGACATGAAAATAGAAGAGTTAGATTTTCATAAGGTTGTAACAGAAGATCTTATCGAGTTAAATTTACAAGGAACTACAAAGGAAGAAGTACTGAATGAGTTAACCGACCTCTTATATGAAAACGGTTGTATATCGAATAAAGAAGGATTTATAAAGGATGTGATGTATCGAGAAGAAGAAGGTATTACTGGATTGGAAAAGGGGGTAGCTATCCCCCATGGTAAATCAAAGCATGTACAAAAGACATCTATTGCAATTGGAAGAACCAAATCATTTGTAGAATGGGAATCGCTTGATGGAAATCCTATCAATATTATTATCTTATTTGCAGTTAAAGACACGGATAAAACCACTATCCATATTAAATTATTACAAAAGGTGGCTGTCTTATTAGCAGATGAAGAAACAATTAGTAAGTTCCAAACACTGCAGACAAAGAAAGAATTTTTAAAGCTATTAACGAAAAACGATTAAAGGGAATGTTGTTAAAAACTTATCAATTTGGAGGGAATCATGATGAATATTGTGGGGATTTCAGCTTGTACATCTGGTATTGCTCATACGTATATTGCGAAAGAAAAATTGATTAAAGCGGGTCAAGAGTTGGGACATAAAGTTCGAATCGAGACACAAGGAACTATTGGGATTGAGGATGAGTTAACAACTAAGGAAATAGAGGAAGCTGATTTGGTCATAATTGCTGCAGATATCAAGGTTAGTGGAAAAGAACGTTTTGCTGGGAAGAAAATTGTTGAGATACCTACACATATTGCTATAAAGGCACCGAAACAGCTTTACCAAAAGATTGACGCTGAACTAAATAAACAGTGAGGGGGTCTACTAGATGTTGAAGAAAATGCAAGTAAAAAAGCATGCTTTAACAGCCATTAGTTATATGTTGCCACTTGTTGTGGCATCAGGACTTTTAATTGCAATTGGGAATCTTACAGGTGGTTCGGTCATTGAAGATTATAAAGCTTCCTTTGATATTCCCTCAGCACTTGTTTCATTAGGAGTACTTGGAATGGGGTTATTAGCTCCTGTTATTTCAGGAGCAATAGCATATTCGATAGCAGATCGTCCAGGTATTGCTCCAGGGCTATTAATGGGATTGATAGCAAATGCCATTGGAGCAGGTTTTTTGGGTGGGATGCTAGGTGGTTTTATTGTTGGTTACTTTGTTTTATTTTTAAGAAAAAATTTAAAAGTACCAAAGTGGGCAGAAGGCTTAATGCCAATGATGATTATTCCTTTAATGTCGAGTTTAGTTATCGGATTACTTATGTTTTTTGTACTTGGCCTTCCGATTGTATGGGCAACAGAAGGGCTAACTTCTTTTCTAACAAGTATGCAGGGATCGATGAGATTTGTTTTTGGAGCAATATTAGGGGGAATGGCAGCATTTGATTTTGGCGGACCTGTTAATAAAGTAGCTTCCTTGTTTGCGGATGGTTTGCTATTAGAGGGCATATACGAGCCAGAAGCTGTGAAAATATTGGCATCAATGGTTCCCCCATTTGGTGTAGCCATTTCTTGGGGACTTTCTAAATTATTTCAGAAGAAACGATATACAAAATCGGAAGAAGATAACATCAAAATAGCTCTACCGATGGGAATATGCATGATTACAGAAGGCGTTATCCCGATTGCAGCAGTAGATATTGTAAGAGTTGTTGCTTCATGCACTATTGGAGCAGCCGTCGGAGGAGGGTTCTCTATGATGTGGGGGGTAGGATCTCCAGTTCCATCAGGAGGAATGTTTATTGTACCTGCGATGACACATCCAATTCTTTTTTGTGTGGCATTACTTATCGGGTCACTCATTACCGGAGTTATGCTGTTCTTATGGAAGAAGGAACCAACTGCAGAAATAGAAGAAACATCGAGTGAAGAGGAAGAAGTAGATTTATCAGATGTGAAGATTACATTTTAACCTGAAGGAAAGAACGCTTATTTTGCTAGAGTAAGTCAATAAAGGAGGGGACTTAGAATGTATGTTTCGATGAAGGGAATGCTTGCACGTGCCAACCAAGGGAAATATGCGGTAATGGCAATCAATTGCTTTAACCTAGAAACAGCTAAGGCAGTGATTGAAGCAGCACAAGAATTGAGAGCACCTATCATTGTAGATTTATTACAAGATCATTTAATGCAGCATTTTGGAAGTAAGTTATTAACAAGGCCAATTATAGAAATGGCAAATGCAGCAAGTGTAGAAGTTGCCATTAATTTAGACCATGGGCAGGATGTTGGATTCGTGAAGAGATGCTTAAGAGATGGATTTTCTAGTGTAATGATGGATGCTTCTCGTTATCCAATTGACGAGAATATAAGAATAACGAAAGAAATGGTAGAATTTGCGCAAAGCTATGATGCGAGCGTCGAAGGGGAAATTGGTAATATTGGTTCTGTTTCTAGGAACCAGATGACAGATGATGAAATGTATACGAATCCTGATTTATCCATTAGATATGCAAAAGAAACAGGGATAGACGCGCTAGCTATTTCTTATGGCTCTAGTCACGGGGATTATCCAGATGGTTATATTCCAGCTTTTCGATTTGATATTTTAGAAAAAATTAAAGGAGAAACTGGTATCCCGCTTGTACTCCATGGAGGATCTGGATGTGGAGAAGAAAACATTAGAAAGTCTATTTCATTAGGTATTAATAAGATTAATGTAGGCTCTGATTTTTTTAAAGCACAGATAAATAGTATAAAAAAAAACATGGTTGGAAACGAAATAGATTATTTTGATGTTATTCATCAAACGATTAAGGCTGGAAAAGACTTAGTTAAATATTATATTGAACTGGCAGGCTCTGAAGGAAAGTCATTATAAATTTAAAGAAAAGAGGAATATATTATGTTATTAAATATGAAGCAGTTATTAGAAGTAGCACAAAAACATCAATTTGCCGTTGGAGCATTCAATGTAGCAGATAGTAATTTTTTGAGAGTAGTAGTTGAAGAGGCAGAAAGCAATAATTCTCCTGCGATAATTGCAGTACATCCAACTGAATTAGATTTTGTCAAAGATGATTTTTTCTCTTATGTATTAACAAGAATTAAAAATAGCCATGTCCCATTTGTTCTGCATTTAGATCATGGCGGAAATATGGCTGATATTATGCGGGCGATTCATGTAGGCTTTAGTTCCGTCATGATTGATGGCTCCTTGCTTTCTTTAGAAGAAAATATTCAGTTAACGAAACAAATAGTAGAAGTGAGCCATTCACTGGGAGTATCAGTGGAAGGAGAATTAGGAACAATTGGAAATACAGGTACCTCAGTAGAGGGCGGGGTATCGGAGGTAATTTATACGAGACCTGAAGACGCCCAAGAATTTGTAGAGAAAACAGGGGTAGATACACTGGCGATTGCAATCGGTACTTGTCACGGTATTTATCCTAAAGATATGGAGCCAAAGTTGAGAATGGATATTTTAAAAGAAATTAAAGAAACGGTCGACATTCCTCTTGTATTGCATGGCGGCTCAGCTAATCCAGATGAAGAAATTGCAGAGGCTGTTCAGATTGGTATTCAAAAAGTGAATATCTCATCAGATTATAAGTACGCATTTTATAAAAAATGCCGTGAGATTTTAGCTGAAACAGAGCTTTGGGATCCTAACGCAATATATCCAGCCTGCATTGAGGCAGCTAAAGAAATAGTAAAATATAAAATGAATTTATTTCAATCCATTGGAAAAGCTGAAATTTACAGAGAAGAAAATGTGACGGCATGGCGTAGAGAATGGTTATAAGCAGTAGGAAGAGGGGAGATAATCCTCTCTTTTTTATAAGCGATTATTTTTTTGTCCTCATTAAAATGGTGCAGATATAGATTTCTGTGTATTTTTAATCGACTTTAAGAGAAATCTAAATATATTTTTTAATCAGTACCTTGCAATGAACAATACTAAATGGTATATTAATGGAAATAGGTATTATTTTTATTATAGTACTGTTTATTATAAGGTACTGGATGATGAATAAAGGTAGGTGAAAAAGATGAATGTACAGTTTAAAAAGGGTGTCTTAGAGTTATGTGTACTTGTTCTTTTAGATAAAAAGGACCGCTATGGCTATGAACTCGTTCAGAAGATATCCAATCAAATTGAAATTTCAGAGGGCTCTGTTTATCCCCTCTTAAGAAGATTAACAAAAGAAGAATATTTTACAACTTATTTACAAGAGTCAACAGAAGGTCCTTCGCGTAAATACTACAAGTTAACCGATAAAGGAAGAACCTATCTTAATGAACTTATTACGGAATGGAATGAATTTTCTAATGGTGTCAATCAATTAATAAAAGAAGGTGTAAATAATGACTAAAGAGCAATTTTTAAAACAGCTCCAAGCTGGATTAAAAAAGCTTCCGCAAGAGGAACGAAAAGATATCATCCATGATTATGAAGAACATTTTTTTATAGGCAAAGAAGATGGAAAAACGGAGGAAGAAATAGCCAAGTCTTTAGGATCTCCTCAGCAAATTACCAAAGAATTAATAGCTTCCTATCACCTTGAAAAGGTGGAGAAAAACAGAACAACGGGAAATATTCTACGAGCAGTATGGGCAGTTATTGGTTTAGGATTCTTTAATTTGGTTATTGTACTTGGACCGTTTGTTACCATAGCAGCCCTTATTCTATCTGGGTGGATAGTTGGTGTGTCTTTTATACTCTCCCCACTACTTGTTCTTGTTGACAGTGTTTTTCATCCAGGTAGTTTTGCGTTTTTTAAATTATTTATGACTATTTTGCTAGTGGGATTAGGAATTTTTCTTGTAATTGCCATGTATTACATTACAAGAATTTCTTCAAAAGGCTTCATCAATTATTTGAAATTTAATGCAAAATTAGTGAAGGGAGGCCAAAAGCATGATTAGTCTAAAAAAATTAATGGTCATTGGACTTGTTCTTGTTCTAATTGGCGGCATAGGGGCATTCCTAACATTCCGCGATAACAGTCTAGATATTCATGAAGAGAAAATATTTAAAGAAAATAATATAACTGGAATTGAAGTAGATTCCAATAATGCAGGGATTGAAATTATTCCCACAGCAGAAAAGGAAACAAAGGTTGTGTTGCAAGGAAAAGGTTCCTCTGAAACGAAGGGAAGTTTTACTGCCAAGGTAGTTGGGGAAAAACTTGTTGTAAATTGGAATGAAAAACAAATTAGCTTTTTTCAGATGAATTTTATAGATGAATCACTTACGTTAAAAATTCTTGTACCTGTGAAGGAATATAAATCTCTCCGCATAAATAATGATAATGGAAAGATTGATTTAGCGGACCTAATGGTTGAGCAAGTACAAGCAGAAAGTAATAATGGTCGTATCCATCTCCAAAATATTCAATCTAATAGTATAAAAGTAACCTCTGACAATGGCAGAGTATCGCTGGATCATGTAAGCGGAAGCGTGAAAGGAGAAACAAATAATGGGAGAATTTCGATGAAGACTGCCACATTAGATCAGGCGATACAGCTGGAAACAGATAATGGCAGTATCGAGATAGTGACAGAGAAGGAACCAACAAATGTCACGTTCGATGTTCAAGTTGATAACGGCAGCATCAATATTTTAGATAAATACAAAGGAAGTACCGTGATTGGAAACGGAGAAAATAAAGTAAAGCTGAAAACAAATAATGGGAAAATTAGGGTAGGAAATTAAAAAAAAGGCAGCTTTCTGAAGCTGTCTTTTTTTATCTGCAGATATAAATAAAAATTTTCTTGAGAAAAGAAAATTTGGTATCGCATACAAACTATATAAAAAATAAAAACCTCCGATATATAGAAAGGAAATGGACAAAAGAAAAAAGCTAGAAACATTCAGGGGGATAGAATGAAAATAAAATATCAATTGGCAATCATTTTCTTCATTTTAATTATTTCTTTGTTGGGGATTGGCGGATTTAGCAATATGAGTCTGCAGTCGCTAATTGCAAATAGTAAAGAACTGACAGAGGCAAAAGAAATTCAGCGTCTTGTTACTCATTTGCAATATCGTATTGCCGGAATTTCTAATGACGAGCGTGCCTTTCTTCTTACTGGAAATAAAGAATATAGTGACGGAATCAATGAGAAAGAATCAGACATTCATGATACTTTGAAAACAATGGAGACTTTATCTAATTATTATGAGTATAAAGAAGATATCCAAACGTTTCAATCCAGTCTACAAACATACTTAGCCACAAGTGACAAAGTGCCTGGTGCTTATGCCGAAGATCCATCTGCTGCAAAAAAACTCCATTTTGGGGATTTACGGACATTAAGGAAAGAAGTTTTAGATCCAGCAGTCAATGAATTAGTGGAACATATTAATCAAGATGTTATTCAGATAGAAGAACAAAATCAAAAAAATAATAAAATGACAAAAACGGTATTAATCGTAATTATCACCGTGGCAGCACTATTGAGCATTGTATTAGGTTTTCTGTTATTAAAGTCTATTTTACGACCATTAAATAAAATTAATAATCAACTTCAAAGTATTGCTTCTGGAGAAGGGGACTTAACACAGCGAGTAAATGTGAATGGGAAAAACGAATTTGGCCAATTAGCACATTCGTTTAACACATTCGTTGATTCTCTTCAAATAATGATAAAAAGTGTAGGGCAGACGTCTAAAAATGTTGCACAAGCTTCCGATGAATTAGCTTCCAGTATGGAACAATCGACTGTAGCGGTAGAGCAAGTGGCGGATGCTGTTCAAACCATTGCAGAGAATGGAAATAAGCAAGATTCACTTACCCAAAACAGTTTAATAGAAGTTAATAATTCCATGAAAAATATTAAGCATATGGCCCATACTGCCAACGAAGTTGCAAATGAATCCCTGCTAATTAAAGAAAAAGCAAAAGAAGGAGAATTGGCATTGACTGAAATGCAAATGCAGATGGAGGCCATTCATGCATCTGTTGATTTAGCAGGAGACGGATTGAAATCACTTGTTTTAAGTACAAATGAAATTAATGAGGTACTTGCAAGTATTCAAGATATATCTAATCAAACTAATCTGCTAGCATTGAATGCATCCATTGAAGCAGCAAGAGCAGGTGAACATGGAAAAGGATTTGCAATTGTAGCAGAAGAAGTTCGAAAGCTGTCCGAAATGACAGGTACTTCTGTAAATCAAATACACGATCTGATAAGCTCTATTCATGATCATTCTAGTACGACAGAAAAAAATATGTCTTTTGTAAAAGAAAATGTAGATAGTGGTACGAAATTATCTGATACTACAAATGAACATATCAAGGAAATCCTAAATCGAGTTGAATCCATCGCAGACCATATTAAAAAGATGGCAGAAACAACGCAAGAAATCACGGCAGAAGTACAAGAGGTGCAAGATTCAGTGGAAGAAATAGCCCAAACTTCTCGTGAGACATTGGAAAGAACTGAAAGTGTTGCAGCAGCAACAGAAGAACAAACTGCCTCATTCCAAGAAATAACAAGCTCAAGCATGGCATTATCCAAAATGGCAGAGGAGCTTCAGGAATTAGTGCACCGATTTAAAATCTAAGAAAGAATGTAAAAAAAAAGAGAAACTATGTGAGATTTTCTAGATCCAATTTAAAAAAGATCGAGAAATTAAGAGGCAAGGACCCGTGGGTTCTAAATAAATATAGGGCGAACAATTATACATGTATATTGTATAATTGTTCGTTTTTTATTTGGTATAAGTGGTAATTATCCGCAAGACTGCAATAAACTTTCCAGTGGGCGAGCACCAAGCTGCTTCATCTATTGATCTACTGCGTTAATAGGAGATGAATTGCTTTGCAAGTTTTCTCTCTCTTTTAAAAGTAAAAAGCTTATAAAGATTGTATTAACCAACCCTATTATTCCATAACACCATATCGGCATTATGATAGCTTCATACCAAAACATATTAATAAAGTATACACCCATGGCTATTAACAGTGAATTACTTATCAAAGTTAATAGGGCTTTTTTTACAGTGAAAAAAGAATATAACTTCCAAATAGCAATAATTAGCGAAACGATACTTGTCATAGCCAAAGACATTATCGCAATCGAGCGAACGTTTTGTTCTTGATGGAACAATTCTGCTGTAAATAAGAATTTTGTAAATAGATTGGTGATAAAATAAAAACTTGTTAGATAAATAGAACTAGCCAAAAATGAGATAGGTATCCATTTCAAATATATAAAAATGGTGTTTTTACTCCTGCTTGACTGTTTTCTCTTTTCCTGAATGGTTTCAGCAATTGATGTCACAACTATAATGAATACTAATAAATATAAATCATGTAATGGGAGTTTTCCTTTAAAGATGTCCATTAAGAAAAGAAAAGCATCCTTCAATTCCATTAACATTAACTATTCCAACCTTTCAATTATGTACTACCTGTTATACGAAAGGAAATATAGGAATGTTTCAATAATTATATATTTTTTCAGATTTAGGAAACTTTTCCTGATTAGCTATGTGTTACCTCCGTTAAAAGAAATGACTATTCGCCTGGATAAAGAATTGGGATTGCTCGTAATTATAGGTAACCTTCGAAAAGTCAAAAGGCTGACCATTAGTTAGATGAAAGATGCTTTCTACCAATAATTTAGGATCATCTTTTTCTAATCCCAAATAAGCAGCTTCTTCTGCCGTTAACTTCCCAACATGTAAATACACATCTGAAAAGCCTACTTTTAGCCCTAAGCCTTCTGTTATGTAATGAAAAATAGATTCTGCTACGATTTCTTTATTTAAATACGTAATGAAGGCCTTATTATACCAAGATTCCTCTAAACAAAGAGTTTGGCCGTTAATATAGCGAATTCTTTTGACATAATAAACATCTTCATGAAGCTCTATATTTAAATTTAGGGCAATTTCCTCAGTCGGTTTTCTTATCTCTAATTTGATTATTTTGGAGGTTAGAGAATAATCCTCTAAATCTTTTTTAAATCCTTGATTGGAAAGCAAGCTGATATAGCCTTTTCGATTCTGTCTTCTTACAAAAATTCCACTGCCTCTTACTTGAAAAATGATTCCCCTTTTTTCAAGAAGCTCCAGCGTTTTCGTAATCGTACTTTTACTAACCTCGAATTGCTTCATTAATGTTTCAATAACGGGCAGCTTACTGCCTTGCTTTAAGCCATGCTCTTCAATATATTTTTCTATTTCTTCTGCGATTTGCTGGTATTTTAACATATATATACCTCGATTATCTTAAACGTTATAGCTGGATTATAGCATATATAGGAAAAAAACTCATTTAGATTAATTGGGTATAAAAATATTATATTGTATTTATTAAATTATACCGATACAATTATAATATAAGTGTAATCCAAAAAAATAAAAAGAAAAGATAATTTAATAGCCTTAAAAAGGAGGAACAAGAATGAGCAAAATGCCGAAAGATTTTTTATGGGGTGGAGCATTAGCTGCACATCAATTTGAAGGTGGCTGGAATCAAGGCGGTAAAGGTCCGAGTGTAGTAGATGTTATGACAGCAGGTGCTCATGGAGTACCTAGGAAAATAACAGACTTGATTGAAGAAGAGCAATTTTATCCAAATCATGAAGCAATTGATTTTTACCATCGTTACAAAGAGGATATTGCCTTGTTTGCTGAAATGGGGCTAAAGTGTTTACGAACTTCCATTGGCTGGAGCAGAATTTTTCCAAAAGGGGATGAATTAGAACCGAATGAAGAAGGACTGCGCTTCTATGACCAAGTATTTGATGAATTACTTAAATACGGAATACAGCCAGTTATTACCTTATCCCATTTTGAAATGCCGTTACATCTAGCAAGAAAATATGGCGGTTTTAGAAATAGAAAAGTAGTTGATTGTTTTGTACGCTTTGCCGAAGCATGCTTCCATCGATATAAAGATAAAGTAAAATACTGGATGACTTTTAATGAAATCAACAATCAAATGGATGTTTCTAATCCGCTCTTTTTGTGGACAAATTCTGGAGTAACCGTCAAAGAAGGAGAAAATGCGAAAGAAGTGATGTATCAAACTGCTCATCATGAGCTAGTTGCAAGTGCATTAGCTGTGTCTATTGGTAAAAAAATAAATCCTGATTTCCAAATTGGAGCAATGGTTTCCCATATTCCTATCTATCCATTTTCTTCTAATCCAGAAGATGTGATGCTAGCGGAAGAAGAAATGAGACAAAGATATTTCTTCCCAGATGTGCAAGTTCGTGGATATTACCCTAGTTATGCCTTAAAGGAATTTGAACGAGAAGGCTATTCAATTACAATGGAGCCAGAGGATGCTGAGATTTTACATAATGGGACAGTTGATTATTTAGGATTTAGCTACTATATGTCCACTACCGTAAAGAGTGATGTGAAAAATAATAATTCAGGCGATATTGTTAATGGCGCCTTGCCAAATGCGGTTGAAAATCCGTACATCAAAGCAAGTGACTGGGGCTGGTCCATTGATCCGACAGGTCTGCGCTATGTGTTAAATCGTCTATATGACCGCTATCAAATACCTTTATTTATTGTAGAAAATGGGTTTGGCGCTATTGATACTGTCGAAGCTGATGGCTCTATTCATGACAAGGAAAGAATTGCCTACTTAAAGGCGCATATTGAAGCATTGGAGAAAGCGGTAATGTATGATGGAGTAGATTTAATTGGATATACACCATGGGGAATTATTGATATTGTTTCCTTTACAACAGGAGAAATGAAAAAACGCTATGGAATGATTTATGTAGATCGAGATAATCAAGGGAAAGGAACCATGAGCCGTTCGAAAAAAGCCTCCTTTTATTGGTATCAAGAAGTGATTAAGTCAAACGGGGAAAAACTGTAATAGAAAAAGGAAGGGGATATTTTCCTCTTCCTTTCAGTGTATAGTAAACTTTATTTTTAATGAAGTTAAATAGTTTACGAGAAACAGTTTTGTATTTTTCTATTAATAGCTTGCTTCTAATTCATCTATTAAGCTTCCAACATAGGCAACCGCTTTTCGGATTGGCTCAGGGGTAGACATATCCACATTTGCTAGTTTCATTAAATCGAATGGTTTTAAAGTGCCGCCGGCTTTTAAAACTTTTAACCAGCGCTCAACAGCAGGCTGTCCTTCTTCCTCAATCATTGCTGATACGGCAGTTGAAGCTGTAAGCCCAGCGGAGTACGTATATGGGTAAAGACCCATATAATAATGGGGTTGGCGCATCCATGTTAGGCCTGCTGCTTCATCTATTTCCACACTGTCTCCCCAGAATGATTTTAAGACATCGATATTTTGTTCACATAATACTTTAGCTGTAATCGGAGTTCCTTGTTCTGCTAATTCATAAACTTTTCTTTGGAGTGCCCCTTCTAAAATATGGGTAACAAAATTATGATAATACGTTCCTAGTGATTGGAGAATTACCCATCTTCTAATTTGATTGTTTGAAGATTGTTTCATAATATACTTGCTCAAAAGCATTTCGTTCATGGTGGATGGAGCTTCAATAAAGTATCGAGATGGACGGGTATTTGAAATAATTTGATTTTTGCCAGCAAGAGCAAAATGTCCAGCATGTCCAAGTTCATGTGCTAAGGTAAACGTATTACGCATTGAGTTATGCCATGTCATTAAAATGTATGGATGTACTCCATACGGGCTGGAGCAGAAGGCACCTGATCGTTTTCCATAGTTATCTGCTAAGTCTACCCAGCGGTCTTTTAAGCCTTTTTCCATTATTTCCATATATTCTGGTCCCATAATATTAAGCGCTTCTAAGATAAGCTTGGAAGCTTCCTCGTATGTAATTTTAGGATCATAGGATGTGTCGAGCGGAGCCTTTAAATCACAATAATGGATTTTTTCTAAACCTAATACACGCTCTTTTAATTTGGCGAATCTGCGCATATGAGGAGCCAATTCTGTAAGAATGGTATCCAATTGGTTATGGTACATTTCTTTTGTGACTTGTTGTTCTTGTAAAAGCATGTCTGTTACAGATTCATAGTTTCGTAAACGAGATTCTATTATTTGTTTTTTAACTTCGGTTCCATAGGTAGCCGCATATGTATTTTTATAACGGTTAAGACTAGCCGAAAAGGCTTCATATGCTTTTCTTCTTACTTCTTTATTTGCCGATTCTTCGTACTTTTCGAAAGAATTAAATGTCAAAGGATATTCTGTCCCGTCACTTGTTATAAAGGAGGAAAACTCCATATCTGATGTTTTACTTCTTTGATAAATCATATAAGGAGAACGCTGGATTTCACCAAATGCTGCTAATACTTCCTCTGCTTCAGGTGTTAACATATGTGGCTTCAAATCCATTAAGTCCGTTAGTGTTTTGGAAAAAAGCTGTAGTTCTTCTTCCTCGTTCAGGTATGTATTTATTTTATCGTTTGCAAGCGTAAGAATCTCTGAATTAATAAAAGAAAGGCTTGAGCTTACTTTTGCATAGAGGGAAGAAACAATTGCATCGTTCTCTTGATTGGAAGGATTAGATCCGTCTGCAGATTGCTTAAGGTTTGCATAAGTGAGAACGCTCACTAATCTTTCATCCAATGCATCTCGAGCTTTTAGACAATCTAGCAAGATTTTAGCATTTTGGTGAAGCTTCCCTTTAAATTGTGTTACAGTAGGAATATCTTCTTCGATCGCTTCTACTTCCCTTTTCCAATCTGCTTCGCTTTCGAATAAATCGCGCAAATTCCAGGTTTGTTCGAAAGGAACTTCGGAACGATAAAGTGTTTTTTCCATTTCTTTATTCATAAACATTCTCCTCTGCTACCTATTTATTTCGTTTTTCGAAACGATTAGTTTGATTATACAATAAAAAATTGAACTATAGGAATATTTTGTTTATTATATTTTTTAATGATAATTTGTAGAAGATAAAGATAAAAAACTACGCTTCTTATGATAAATAATTGTATAATGGTTAAAACTCACCATTTCGCCAAATTTTACATTTTAAGGTAAAAGAATGAATGCTGAAATTGGAATAAACAAAAAGGAATGAAAAGAAATTGCCCTTAAAGTTTTCACGAAAAAAAAGATTTTATTTATTATTTTTTATCTGCATTGTCTCCATGGTTATCATTTTTATGTTCTCCCATATGCCGTATGAAGAACAGGATATTAAGCCATTTTTACGAGATAAGATAGACCTGACAAATATTCCATTTCCCTCTATTACATTTGAGTACGATGGCCAGATTATATCTTCGGATTCTGACCCATATGGTTTTATCGAATTTTTATTTCGGAAAGCAGGGCATGTAATTGGTTATTGTCTCTTAACTTTGCTGCTATTTCTCACCCTCATGCAAACGAAAATCAAACGACCATGGGTTTATCTACTAAGTGGTGCTCTTTCTATTGCTTATGCATTAACAGATGAGTGGCACCAAAGCTTTGTCCCTGGTAGAACAGGCCATTGGCAAGACGCCATCATTATCGACGGAACTGGCGTTATATTAGGATTAGTCATTGGTTTTATTGGTACTATATTTTTTAAAAAGAGGAAAACGAAGGGAATGTTTTAGGGATTCCCAAAGACAGGAGAGGTGAAGTGATTGTACCAAGATAAAGAATTGATAGTAAGACCGATTAAAGAGGAGGATCTTTATCAGCTTTGGTCACTGGCATTTAAAGAAGAAAATCCTGAATGGAAAAAATGGGATGCTCCGTATTATGCACATAAAGCATTAAGTTATGAAGGATTCTTAAAAACTCAAAAAGAGCGCTTCTTAGAAAGAGATGATTACTGGGCAATTATTGTCGGGGAAGAACTAATAGGAACAGTTGGCTACTACTGGGAACATGAACCGTCCAAATGGTTAGAGATGGGAATTGTTATCTATAATCCAAACTACTGGAGTGGTGGATATGGAACGCGGGTATTGAAGCTATGGATCGACCATTTATTTAAGACCTTGCCATTAGTTCGAGTGGGATATACAACATGGTCAGGGAATGAGCGAATGATAAAGGTAGGAGAAAAGCTGGGCATGACAATGGAAGGACGCATGAGAAAGTGCCGCTACTATAACGGCGTATATTATGACTCCATACGGATGGGATTATTAAAAGAAGAATGGGAAGCATTTATAGACGGAAACAAATCAAATGCTGGAAAGATAAATAAATAAAATCAGTGTAATGGAAGATTACGTTAGGTGAAATTAGAAAGAAAATTAAGTTTTAGTACTCATGCTTTACCTATATTTTAATAGTATAATAGAAGAAAACAGGAATAAAAGGGCAAATTGTATAGAAGTACAGCATCATCAGAATCAAGTAAGTGTGGAAAATGAATGAATGGAGTGAGGTCCATGAAGAAAGAGGTTGGATACGTATTTTTCTGCCAGCATTGTGGATTGCCTCAACGTATTCCAGCGTTTGTGCTAAAAACGTACTTATGTGATGACATGGTAAAACAATTCTATTGCAATAATTGCAGCCGAGAAAATCTAATTCCTTCTTATATAAAAAAGCTGAAATCAGAATTATAGAACAAGGTCAAGTGGAAAATGCACTTGGCCTTTTTTTCTATGAAATTATAGGTGCTTCTGCATCCACTCTTCTTAGAATCATTTCAAGCTGTGGAAAATTGAAAGAGCCTTTTCTATTTTTTTATGAGTAATTACTAATAAATTGTACAAACTATTTAAAGTAGAGAAATAACTCATGGTCATAAGTAGACAAAAAACAGGTCTCTTTAACTCCGATTATTGGAGATTCTTAAACGTGCCTCTCCCTTCAATAATGGAAATTTTTTTAGGAGGAGATGAATAAAATGAACTACAAGGAATATTGGGATAAAATTAATGAAATAAATGGACAATTACATTCATTATATTCTTCCTATTGGGATAAATATTCAGATTTTTCTACATGGCAGTTTTGGATCATTCTTTTATCTTTATTAGTACCATTAATCATATTATATTTTTTGGTGGACAGAAGAAGATTATTTGAAATATTATTCTTTGGTTATACTGTCCATCTACTTTGGGCCTACATAGATCATGCTCTCAGTAGCGGGAATTATTTAATACATACACATTTCCTTTCTCCCGTCCTGCCGAGTGGATTAAATATTACAGGTTCCTTTCTACCAGTAGGGTTTATGCTAGTGTATCAATATGCAACGAATCGCAAGAAAAATTTTTATATTCTAACCGTGCTATTGAGTGCTGTATATACTTTTATATGCGCTAATATTGAAAAATCAATGGGCATGGTAACGTTTCATAGAGGAGTTAATGTTATTCATTTATTCCTTTTGGATTTATTTATTGTATTTGTAGCATATTGGTTTACTAGGTTATTGTTGAAATTTAGAATCCTCAAGAAAGACGAGCAGCAATAATGTTTATTACTAGCATGTATTTATAAGGCACATGCTAGTTTTTTTGCGTGTCCAGAAGAAGATAGGAAGGTGGAAAATCAAGAGAGTAGTAAGAAATGCGCTATGAAAAACTATGATTAAAAATGAAACGGAAAGGAGAAGTGAAAAAAGTGGCGTTCATAAACAAGATGAAAGCCAAAACGGAAGGGAGAAGTGAAAAAAAGTGGCGTTCATAAACAAGATGAAAGCCAAAACGGAAAGGAGAAGTGAACAAAGTGGCGTTCATAAGCAAGATGAAAGCTAAAATGGAAGGGAGAAGCGAAAAAAGTGGCGTTCATAAACAAGATGAAAGCCAAAATGGAAAGGAGAAGTGAACAAAGTGGCGTTCATAAACAAGATGAAAGCCAAAACGGAAGGGAGAAGCGAAAAAAAGTGGCGTTCATAAACAAGATGAAAGCCAAAATGGAAAGGAGAAGCGAAAAAAAGTGGCGTTCATAAACAAGATGAAAGCCAAAATGGAAAGGAGAAGTGAACAAAGTGGTGTTCATAAACAAGATGAAAGCCAAAACGGAAAGGAGAAGCGAAAAAAAGTGGCGTTCATAAACAAGATGAAAGCCAAAACGGAAGGGAGAAGTGAACAAAGTGGCGTTCATAAACAAGATGAAAGCCAAAATGGAAAGGAGAAGTGAACAAAGTGGCGTTCATAAACAAGATGAAAGCCAAAACGGAAGGGAGAAGTGAAAAAAGTGGCGTTCATAAGCAAGATGAAAGCCAAAACGGAAGGGAGAAGTGAAAAAAGTGGCGTTCATAAGCAAGATGAAAACCAAATATCACCGAAGAGCTACCAAAAGAGAGTTAACAGCTAACCCCTCCTCAACAAACTAATTGTAAACAATGCATTTGAGGGAAAACGCAACGAGGTGTATACTTGCCAATGAAGAATGTTAAAGGGGGAATTATTTTGTTACAAAAGCCAAAGGCTATTTTTCTAGATATGGATGGTACTATTTTAAATCATCAGAATCAGGTAAGCGTGAAGACAAAAGAGATTATTGATGATCTACGCAAGGATGGTCTATTCGTATTCATAGCTACAGGGAGATCTTTTGATGAAATTGAATCCGTCGTGCCAGAAGGATTTGAAGTGGATGGATATGTTTCTTCTAACGGCATGGCTGGTTACATAGGAAAGGAACCTATTTTTCAGCATACTCTACCTTTAGAATTAGTGGATACCATTATTAAAAAGGCAAGAGAGAATAAAGTATATTATGAGTTATTTCCATATGGGGACTCTCGAATGACATTAAGTCAGGATAAAGAGTATGTTATACAAGAGATTAGAGACCCGAAACCAGAAAGCGTAGGTATTAATGAGTGGCTTTCTCGAAAAGAAGCAATCAGTAGAAAGATTGCTTGGAAGAACACGGTTGAAGGAAAAGAGTTTTCCAAGTTCTATTTTTTTGCTCGAACAAAAGAACATATTAATCAATGGAAACAGGTGTTAGAAGATTTAAGAAAAGAAATCGATTTTACAGCATCTACTTCGTCCGCCCATAATGTGGAAGTAATGGTTGCCAACGTAAATAAAGCAACTGGGATTAAAGAGATGTTAGAAAGATTTAATCTTTCCGTAGAGGAGACTATGGGAATTGGAGATAGTGATAACGATATACAAATGCTTCAATTTGTTTCCATGCCGGTTGCTATGCAAAATGCTCCAGACCATATTAAAGAATTAGCAGCAGAAGTAACAGAGTTAAGCTGTGATGAAGATGGCGTTTGTCATTTCTTAACATCTCGATTCAAATAACAGATATGGTTCACTAAACGTATTCTTTGTTATTGTAAGTAAAAATCAAAACTTCCTTAAGGGACATTAGTCTAGTATTAGTGAGGATAATAGTAAAGGAAACAAACGGAATAAAAAGCAAAGTGATAAAACAGAAGAAGAAGGAAAGCCAGCTTTTAAAAAGCTGGCTTTCTTTCTTCTTAAAATACTTCGATTACAATTTTAATAAAAGTCAGCTATTTATTTGAATCCATCCAAGAGGAGTCAGACCACTTGGAAAACTTTTTAATTAGCTCAAGAATGAAGTAGTTAATCCATGTAATAACAGGAATGAAAAGTGGCAGCAAGGATAAAGGCGAATGACCAAAACCAAATAATCTTAATTCTTCATTAGAAATATATATAAACCATGTTAAACCTGCTAACACAACGCTATTCCCACAGAATGCAACGAATAGTGCCACCCATTTCTTCTGTGTTTTTGTGAGTGTAAAAATAGAGAGGACGGCAGAAAACAACAAAGATATAAATAGTAAGATAATGACCACTGATCCTTCCTCCATTGCTATTTTAGCTATAGTTTAGCATAAATTTCCTATTTTCCCCTTATAAATTAGATGGAAAATTTACGTTCCTTTACTAAAAATATAAAAAGATTAAATAGAGAAGAAATAATCAACCATTATACTAACTATATTACTATTTAAATCTTCCGAATTTGTAATCTTTTACATAAGGAGTTTTGTCAAAATGAATATCACAGTGGCAGGTACAGGATATGTTGGTTTAGTGACAGGAGTTTGTTTAGCAGAGGTTGGTCATAAGGTAACTTGTGTAGATCAAGAGCAAGAGAAAATTGTTCTTCTGAATCTAGGAATTTCGCCTATTTATGAACCCGAGCTAGATACACTTATAGAAAAAAATTTACAGGCCGGAAAATTAACTTTTACAACTGACTATAACAAAGCCTATGCGCAATCAGATGTTATTTTCATAGGGGTTGGGACGCCCGAAAATGAAGATGGGTCTGCTAACTTAAACTATGTTTTTCAAGTAGCAAAGCAAATTGCCATAAGTGTAAGGCGTGATTGTTTAATTGTCATTAAATCTACCGTTCCCATCGGGACGAATGACCGTGTTGAAACATACATAAAAAATCACTTAAAACATAAAGTTTCGATAGAGGTTGCCTCTAATCCAGAATTTCTTGCCCAAGGAAGTGCCATTAAAGATACACTGCATGCTTCACGAATTGTCATTGGGGTAGAAAGCGAAAAGGCTAAGAAGATTTTAACTTCTATTTATGAACCTTTTCAGCAGCCAATTTTAACGATGAATCGTCGCAGTGCAGAAATGGTAAAATATGCATCGAATGATTTTCTAGCTTTAAAGATCTCTTTTATCAATGACATTGCTAACTTATGTGAATCAGTTGGTGCGAATATTGAGGATGTAACAAGCGGAATGAGTTACGATGAGCGAATTGGGAAAAAATTTTTAAATCCAGGCATTGGGTATGGTGGTTCTTGTTTTCCAAAAGATACGAAAGCCCTGCATTGGCTTGCAGAAGAAGAAGGCTATGTTTTACGAACAGTAAAGGCTGCGATTGAGGTCAATGAGAAGCAAAAATTTAAGCTGATTTCGAAGGCGCGGAATGAATTTTCCTCTTTCAATGGACTGAAAGTAGCAGTATTAGGACTTACCTTTAAGCCTGGCACAGATGATTTGCGCGAAGCTCCTTCTATTCCCAATGTCCGCTTATTATTAAACGAAGGAGCAAAAGTACATGTTTATGATCCAGTAGGAGGAGAAAACTTTAAAAAGCTCTTTCCTACAGAGGTAGTCTATGAACAAACACCAGAGAAAGCACTAGAAGGAGCAGATATTTGCTTTATTTATACAGAATGGGCTGAAATTAAAGCAATCGATTTAACAATTTTTAAAGAAAAAATGAACGTACCATTTTTATTTGATGGTAGAAATTGCTTTTCACTAGAGGAAGCAAGTAAGGCAGGCATTAATTATTTCTCCATTGGCCGACCAGAGGTTAGAATGATAGAGCTTGAACCAATTAGAAGAGCAGCAGGAAGATAACGGTGTGAGGAATAAGAGAAATAGAACAACAAACAAAACCCTTCTTTTCTAAATAGGGTTTTGTTTGTTGTATAAAGAATAAACACGCATGTAAATGATTTAGGACAGGGAGTGTGACGAATTCAAACAGCTTGATAACCCCATCTCCGCCCCAAACTATTTTTTGGCATTGACTAAAGCGCCTATTGTTAGATAATAAAGATAATCAAAATTTTGAAAATTATCTTAATATGGAGGGGCTTTATGTTCTGGACAGAAAAGAAGTTGGATGCACGAATCAAGGAACTGGAAAAATATCGCTATCGAGAATCAATTTCCTTAGACTCCTTTTCGATGCAATTAGATGAAGAAGGAGAGATTGGGGCAAGACCACCAGAAAATGGGGAATGGGCTACCATCCATGTCGGAGATCATTGGGCAGGAAGGGATCATTATGCCTGGTTAAAGACAGAAGTAGCAATCCCTGTGAGCTGGAAAGGGAAACAAGTATTGGGGTATTTTGATTTTGGCATAACAGATGGTGGAACGAATTCAGGTTTTGAGTCGCTTTTGTATGTAAATAAGAAAATCTATCAAGGAGTAGATGCGAATCATCGGGAAGTTTTTCTCAAAGAGGAACATTGCGGCACAAATGTCAGCTTGATTTTTCGTTTGTGGTCTGGCTTAGAAGGTGGCGGTAAACCGTTTATTCAGGAGCATAAGATAAAGAAGGCAGAGATTGCCTGGCTAGACGAAGCGACAGATGATTTATACTATACAGCCAAAGCAATGATCCAAACCATACATATTTTAGATGAAAACAGACCAGAGTATCAGACGATCCTAACAGCATTAAATCGAGCATTTTATGAAATAGACTGGACAGAACCAGAATCGGATTTATTTTATGAATCTATTAACAAGGCAAATAACTATTTAAATGCAACATTAGAAAAGATGGACAAGCATGCAGCTGTAACGATTCATGCAATTGGCCACACCCATATTGATGTTGCTTGGTTATGGCGCTTGAAGCATACTCGAGAAAAAGCGGCACGTTCCTTTTCCACCGTATTGCGTTTAATGGAGAAATATCCAGAATACTTATTTATGCAGTCCCAGCCTCAGCTATACGCCTATTTAAAAGAGGATTATCCGGAAATTTATGCCCAGCTGAAAGATAGAGTAGCGGAAGGAAGATGGGAACCAGAAGGCGGGATGTGGCTGGAGCCTGATTGTAATTTGCCTTCTGGGGAATCCTTTGTTCGTCAATTACTGCATGGAACGAGATTTTTGAAAGAGGAATTTGGGGTAACGAGTAAGTATCTATGGCTGCCAGATGTCTTTGGCTATAGCTGGGCATTGCCGCAAATTCTTAAACAAGCAGGAATAGAAACTTTTATGACGACGAAGATTAGCTGGAATCAGTACAATCGAATGCCGCATGATACCTTTCAATGGCGAGGCATTGATGGAACAGAAATTTTGACCCACTTTGTGACCACACCATATCCGAACAGCAGAGGCTGGGCTTATGATTATAATGGAGAAATGCAGGCAGATGTGGTGCAGGGAGCTTGGGATAATTATAAGGATAAAAATATAACGCAGGATTTACTAATGTCTTATGGCTATGGAGATGGTGGAGGGGGAGTAAATCGGGATATGCTGGAAATGAGAAGACGGTTTGACCGAATTCCTGGTCTGCCTGCTGTTAAATCAACTAAAGCAGGCGATTATTTTGATGCCCTTCATGAAAAAGTGAAGACCACAGATGAATATGTTCATACATGGGATGGAGAGCTCTATTTAGAATTTCATCGAGGAACCTATACCAGCCAAGCATATAATAAAAGAAGCAATCGCAAACAAGAATTATTATACCGGGAGACAGAACTGCTTAGTGTCCTAGTTGGTGTATTAGCTTCTGATTGGACCATTTATCCGCAGGAAGAGCTGCATAAAGGCTGGACGATTTTATTACGCAATCAGTTCCATGATATCATTCCAGGTTCTTCGATTCGTGAAGTATATGAAGATAGTCTATTAGAATATGAAGAAGCAGAAGGACTGGCTAATAAAGCACAAAAGCAAGTATTAACGAGAATAATCGATTCAGATGTCTCTGATCAGTTTACCGTGATAAATGACTCTTCATGGATACGTTCCGGATTGGTGGAGGTGCCAGTTAAACTTGGACTAGAAGAGGGAGAATGGTCATCAGAAAATGGGAAAGTGCTGCAAGTTGAAAAAGTAAATGGAAAGTGGCTTATATTAGTGGAAAACGTTCCATCACATGGATTAGCTAATCTTTTATTTAAATCGTCTGAAAATCAAGGTGCGAATAAGCAGTCTGCTTTTGTGATAAATAATAATGGGATAGAGACACCTTTTTATCAAATTCTTTGGAATGAAAAGGGACAATTAACTCGTATATTTGATAAAAAGGCACAAAGAAATGTGTTAAAAGAAAATCAGGCAGGAAATGTCCTGCAAGTATTTGAAGATAAGCCATTAAGATGGGAAGCTTGGGACATTGATATTTTTTATCAAGAAAAGCATCAAGAGATTTCTACATTAGAGAAGATAGAAATAATTGAAAACAACTCCTTAAGAGCAGTAATAAAATTTGTGTGGACATATCACCATTCGAAGGTAGAACAAGAGGTAATTCTCTATGCTGAAAATCCTAGAATAGACTTTAAGACATCTGTTGATTGGCATGAACAGCATCAGCTATTAAAAGTGGCATTTCCTGTTGAAATTCGTTCAACGCAAGCAACCTATGATATTCAGTTTGGAAATGTACAACGACCAACTCATTGGAATACAAGCTGGGATTATGCGAAGTTTGAAACGGTTGGACACCAATGGGCAGATTTATCGGAGCAAGGTTATGGAATAAGTCTTTTAAATGATTGTAAATATGGCTATGACATCAAAGATTCCGTGATGCGTCTGTCCCTTATTAAGGCTGGTACTTACCCAGATTATTTACAAGATCAAGGAGCACATACATTTATTTATTCTCTTCTGCCACATCAAGGTGATTGGAGAGAAGGGAGAACAGTCCAAGAGGCATGGGATTTAAATCAGCCATTAAAAAGTTTGGTAGGAAAGCTACAATCACAAGATTTTTCTTTATTCCAAATAGCGTCTGATCATTGCTTTATCGATGCAGTGAAAAAGGCAGAGGATGAGGATAAAGTCATTGTTCGTTTACATGAATTTATGGGGAAAAGAGGAACAGTAGAATTAACCTCAGATGCTCCTATAAAAGGATGGCAGGAATGTAATCTTCTGGAAGGGAAAAATGGAGAGAAACAAGAAAATGAAATAATAACATTTGCCATAAAGCCTTATGAAGTTAAGACGTTTTTAGTGGAAATCTAAATGATTTAAGCAGACCCCAATTATTCGTCTCGACACTTAAGGATCTGCTTTTTACTTTTCTATTAATCTATCATGTGAGGATACCTAAATGGTGTTAATGTAGAGCCTTCTTCCTTATTTTTAAGGCATTCTCTAATTTTATAAGATCTTTTTGGATCTCCTTTAAATCAGAATGGCATTGATTCAAAAGTTTCTGTATTTCCTTCCATTTATTATTTGATGACATCTCTTACTCTCCTTACATATGGGTTATTAATACAAAATATGTGGAAGAGAAAAGATATATTCTTATGATAGTAACTTTCTTTTTGCAATGAATTCAAACTATAAATCTTTAAAACCGAGAATCAAAACTAGGCTGCCAATTTTGACAGCCTAGTCTATTTATCTTTAATATTTAAATGACTTGTTTTATCGATTTTTTCTTTCGCAAAGGCCATGCTTCTACTCCTCTAAGCCCCTTAATATCATCTCGAAAGAATACAGGTTCTTTTCCTAGTTTTCGTTGTTTCATATAATGATCAAGTGCTTTAAAGGCAATTGGCCCAAGAATTGCTATGGCAACTAGATTAATAAGAGCCATGATTGCCATCGTGAAGTCAGCTAAATCCCAAACAATTTGCAAACTAGCTACAGCACCAAACATCACCATTCCTAGAGCTATTACGCGATAGAAGATTAAGAACCCCTTGCTTTTACTAATAAACGACAGGTTAGCTTCCCCGTAGTAGTAGCAGCCGATGATGGAAGTAAAGGCGAATAGAAATATGGCAATGCCGAGAAATACTCCACCCCAAGCACCAAAATGCTCTGCCATTGCTGCTTGTGATAATTCAATGCCTGTTAAACCTGACCCATACGCATCTGAGGTAAGAATAATAAACGCTGTTGCAGAACAAACGAGTAAAGTGTCAAAAAACACTCCGAGGGCTTGGATAAACCCTTGTTTTGCTGGGTGGGATACAGATGCTGTTGCAGCAGCGATTGGATCTCCACCAATTCCAGCTCCGTTAGAGAATAGACCTCTTTTCACGCCATTCATAATAGCAGCAGCAATTCCGCCACCCACTACCTGTTCAATACCGAATGCACTTTTAAAAATTAATACTAAAACATGAGGAATCTCTGTAATATTGGTGATTACTACAAAGACTGCAAGGAGAATATAGCCTAAGGCCATAAAGGGAACGATAAGAGATGAAATATCAGCAATACGTTTAATACCGCCAAATACAACTAAACTTGTGAGAATGACTAAAGCAATTCCGGCAATGACAGGACTAATGCCAAATGAGTTTTCTAATGCAACTGCAATGGTATTACTCTGTACGGCATTGAAGGTAGTACCATATGAAAGAATCATCATGACAGCAAAAAGTGCACTCATCCACTTTTTGTTCAGTTGTTTTTTCATATAGTAGGCAGGACCACCTTTGAACCGTCCGTTGTCTTTTGCCTTATAAATTTGCGCTAGCGTATTCTCTACAAAAGAGCTAGCGCTGCCAAGAATAGCTACCATCCACATCCAAAATACTGCTCCAGGTCCTCCAATTGCTAAGGCAATGGCTACTCCTGCAAGATTGCCTGTACCAATTCGAGTACCTGCCCCTACGAAAAATGCTTGTAGAGAAGAAATTTGTTTTTTCTCTGTGTGTTCAGGTGGCTTCTCTTTTACCTTTAGTAAGCGGAACATTTCCTTTACATGCCTGATTTGTGCAAATTTCGATCCTATGGTGAAATATATTCCGAGGCCGAGCAAGACGGCTATCAAAACATACCCCCACAGTACTGTATTTCCACTTGCGATTAACTTTTCAATAATATTCACGCAACCCCTCCCAAAAATTTTATGGTTTCGATTATCTCGAAAAATGTTGGTCCTGTCAAATAATATTGGCCTATGTCACTGTCAAAAAACACAAAAGGGGATTTTTGTAATAAGCTGTATACCTTGTCATTACTAGTATCGAAGCAATTAACTAAATAATTAAATTTTTTTAAAAAATTTCGGATACTAAGGATAAAATGGGTGTTTTTGTGGACCAGTATAGCGTCTAATTTTATCTGTATGCGTTAGTAAATTATTTTGTTAATAAAACATTTATTAATGAGGCCTATATCCCATTGAAAAAGAATAAAATCATCATCTTTGACAATTGTTACTTACTAATGGTAAGTTAGTTCTTGAAAACAATTAACTAATTAGTTGGAGGTAGAATATGTCTCATTTAGAAGAAATAATGAAAAGCCGTAAATCGGTAAGAATATATGATTCAGCTCATAAAATAGAAAAAAAGGAATTGGAAGAAATTTTAGCATTAGCAACAAGTGCACCGTCTTCTAGTAATTTGCAGTCTTGGAGATTTATTGTAATCCAAGATCAGGAACTAAAAAAAGAGTTAAGAGAAATTGGCAATAACCAAGCGCAAATAGAAGATTCTTCAGCGATTATTGCTGTTTTAGGAGATACAGATGCTTATAGAAATGTGGAAGAAATCTATGAGAAAAATGTTTCCCTTGGCTATATGGATCAATCCATTGCAGATAGAACGATTAACAACACGCTAAGTTTATATCCCAATCAACCAAAACAAATATTAGCACAAATTGCTAGCTATGATGCAGGCTTAATTTCCATGCAGATTTTACTGCTAGCAAAAGAACGAGGGTATGATACCGTTATAATGGGCGGTTTTGATA
Source organism: Niallia circulans (assembly GCF_003726095.1). Taxonomy (NCBI): domain Bacteria; kingdom Bacillati; phylum Bacillota; class Bacilli; order Caryophanales; family Bacillaceae; genus Niallia; species Niallia circulans. The sequence goes on along the minus strand of NZ_CP026031.1, from coordinate 2,984,768 downwards.
AAGATGCATTTGCGAAACGTTTTGAGTTACCAGAAAACCAATTTCCGATTACCCTTATTGCAATAGGAAAAGCTGCTGCACCAGCTTTTAATACTAGCAGAATGCCGATAGAAAAAATTGCGAAATTTTACTGATTGAGAGAGAAAAAAGTGCCTTGATTCTAAAAAGAAAGAAGGCACTTTTGGGTTATTTTATTTCGATTGCAGAGGTTTCACCTGCTATACGGCCAAATACGATGATGTCAGCAACAGCATTTCCACCAATTCTATTTCCACCATGAACACCACCAGTAACTTCACCTGCAGCATACAGTCCTTTAATGATATTTCCTTGTTTATCTAAAACATGAGTTTTTGTATCAATTTTTAATCCACCCATAGTATGATGTATACCTGGAGTTACGGGAATTATATAGTATGGACCTTCTTCTAATGTTTGAGTGAGATGGACCCTGTCAAATTCTTCGTCTTTTTTATTTTTAACGTATTTTGTGTAATTTTTTAAAGTAGAAGCAATGGTACTGCTATCTATTCCTGCTGCCTTTCCTAAAGCTTCTATTGTTTCTCCTTTTATAGCATAGCCATCTTTAATATATCCTGCTAATGAGGCATTTTCATCAGCCATTTCTTGGTTTACGACGAGATATGCAACTTTATCTGTCTGTGCCAAAATGTTTTTCGAAACAACATCACGTGTCAATAATTCATTGGTAAATCTTTTTCCTTCTTTATTTACTAAAATGGCTCCGTCTCCGCGTAATCCTTCTGTAAATAAATAGCCTGTTTCTGGATCGGTTGTTGGATGAATTTGTATCTGATCCATATCTACGAGATCAGCCCCAGCCTTTTCTGCCATAGCAATTCCTGATCCTGTTGCTCCTGCATGATTTGTTGTTGAGAAACCTTCCAGATCTTTATTGTATTTAATAACCATTTCAGCATTTGCTCCAAAACCACCTGTTGCTAAAATAACAGATTTTGCATTAACCGTGAAGGAATTCTTATTTTTATCGGTAGCTTTTACTCCTACAATCGCTCCATCTTTTTTTATTAAACTATCAGCTGTAGTATTTAATAAAATGGGAGTATTTAATTTTTTCAATTTATTGGATAGAACCTCTACAATAACAGGACCAACTGGTGATCCATCTGCTGGCTGATGAATTCTTGGGTTCGTTTGCCCACCAGATAATGTTACCTTTGTTAAACCTGCTCCCATATCATTTAGCCATTTCAGTGCATCAGGAGCATTATCTACTAGAGTTTGTAGCAGTTTTGGATCATTTAAGTTTTTGCCGCCTTTCATCGTATCGTCAAACCATGTTTGTTTGTCGTCTTTAATTCCATCCGCTTCTTGGTATTTGGTGCCTGCCACATTCATTCCACCTGTTGCTTTATTTGTGTTTCCACCAATGATAGGCATTTGCTCTAAAATGACAACAGACTTACCAGCTTCGCTAGCCTTCACGGCTGCTGCAAGTCCTGCACCACCTGCACCTACTATAGCGACATCAACATCTAAGTCTTCCTGCTTTTGCTCTTCTACAATGACTTTATTTGCAGCATCTTTTAAGGCTTTCATATCGGCTCCCGACTTTTCTAACGCCTTTGTAACAGCTTCAATAATTCCGTTACTAGATTCACTTGCTCCTGATACAACATCCACTGCTAAACTTTGTGAGGAGATAATATCATTGGTTAATTGAGTAGTTGCCCCATCACTAATACTGCCTGTTTCTCCGTCTGCACTGATTTCAATTTTCTCAATCTTATCTTTTGAAACTGTTACTGTAGCTTTAATTTCTCCTCCATGACCAGTGGAAATGCCTTCGTATGTTCCCGCTTTAAACTTTGCTTTTTCTTCTGTATTCGTATTGTTGCTACAACCTGCTATTATCAGCATAAATATAGCTAGAAGAACAAATGCTATACTAGAAGATCTTTTCATAAAAATTTTCCCCTCTCTCTATATGTATTGTTCATTATTTCACAATGTCTATCATAAAGAACATGCTCAACTACTAGCTATCAAAATAATAATGTTCAAAATAAGTTCATAAGTATGTGGAGAATTTGTGAATCTTTAAAGGATAAGGAAATCGTACTTTTTGTAATTTATTTCTATTCGCGCTAAACTAAAAGAGAATTCGAAAAAGGAGTGTGGAAAGATGAATGTTGTTACATTAAATAATGGCTTAAAAATGCCTCAACTGGGGTTTGGCGTATGGCAGGTTCCAGATGAAGAAGCGGCTGTTGCTGTCAGCACTGCTTTTAAAGTAGGCTATACTTCCATTGATACAGCGATGGTATATCAAAACGAAGCAGGTGTAGGAAAAGCAATTAAAGAATCTTCTATTCCACGCGAAGAGTTGTTTATTACAACAAAAGTGTGGAACAGTGATCAGGGCTATGAGAATACACTAAGAGCATTCGATGAAAGTTTAGAAAGATTAGGGCTTGATTACGTCGATCTTTATTTGATTCATTGGCCAACCCCACAATTTGATGAGTATGTGGATACATATAGAGCACTAGAAAAATTATATAAAGATGGCAGAGTCAAGGCAATTGGTGTTTGTAACTTTGAAATTGAACATTTAGAGCGCATTTTAAATGAATGTGAGGTTAAACCTGTTTTGAATCAGGTAGAATGTCATCCATATTTAGCGCAAAATGAATTAAAGGAATTTTGCGCAAAGCATGATATTTTTGTAGAAGCGTGGAGCCCGCTTGATCAAGGGGGAGAAGTTCTTCAGGATGAAGTCATCACACAAATTGCAGAAACAAAAGAAAAGTCACCAGCACAAGTAGTACTGCGTTGGCATTTGCAAAATAATACGATTGTTATTCCGAAATCAGTGACACCATCTCGCATTGAAGAAAATTTCCATGTGTTTGATTTTGAATTAACAGAGGAAGAAATGAAACAAATTAATGAGCTAAACCGCAATAGACGAAAAGGTCCACACCCAAATGATATGAATAACCGATAAGAAAGAAAGGGAATAGTGCTGCTATATTTAATAGCAGCACTATTCCCTTTTCCAATTATATCTATTGGTATTAGAACGGGTTTGTTCCTAGTACTGTAGCTGTTTTTACATAGATTCTTGGATGCAGTTTTAATTGAGAAACAATCAGTTCTGCGATATCTTCTGGCTGCATGTATTTCTCTGCATCACCTTTGATTAAATCTGTTTTAACAGCAAGCTCTGTTGCAACTGTACTTGGTGTTAAGGAAGTAACACGAATATTATTTCTGCGTACTTCTTGTGCTAATGATTCTGTCATTCCGATTAGACCGAATTTAGAAGCACTGTATGCACTAGAAGTAGCAGCGCCATTTAAGCCATTTGTAGAAGAAATATTGATAATATCTCCGCCATTTTTTTCGATTAATTGTGGTAAAACTGCCTTTGTTACATAATATGGTCCCATTAAATTTACGTCGATGATTTGTTTCCATTCTTCTGGGTCCATATCTAAAAGAGATTGGAATTTACCAATTCCAGCATTATTGATTAAAATATCTGCTTTCCCTAGTTCGTTTGTTAAAGTAGAAATTGCTTGTTCTACTTCTTCTAAAGAGGATACATCAACTGTTGCATAAGCAGCTTTTACGCCAAGTGCTTCCACTTCTTTGGCTACTTCTTGTAATGCGCCTTCTGTACGAGCAAGTAAACCAATATTTACACCTTCATTTGCGAGTGCAACTGCTACTGCTTTTCCTATCCCTCTTCCAGCTCCCGTAATGAAAGCTACTTTTCCTTTTAAAGATTGTGCCATTAAAAGCAACTCCTTCCAATCATTGTTCAGTAAATAATACTTTGTCTATTTTAAGATTTTCTGCAGGTATTAGCAAGAAAGCCGCTTAGAGAAAAGATTTATTATCTATCATTCATATAATGTTTCTTCTCTCCAATTGGAATGGTTCTTGCCATCGAACAAATTTTGCCTAATATCCTGTTTATTATCTTTTTTCTGGCGAAAAATATACCTGCTAAAACGAGTACCATGCCATATGTATTTACATTTTGGAAAGGAAGGTCAAGTTTCCACTATCTCTAATTGTCGGGAATTTTCCCGATATTTGGGACGTTTATCTACAAATGACAGCGTTTACCTAAATGCTCGTGAGTTATTGAAACGGCTTTCATCTGGTGATTAAATAGAGATTGAAGTTAGCAAATACAAAAAAATAATTAAAGAGGGGTGATTTATATGATGCAAAAGCTTCAGAGATTTGGTGGAGCAATGTTTACACCAGTACTTTTATTTGCATTTTCGGGTATTGTTCTTGCTATTACTATTATGTTAAATAATCCCCAAATTGTCGGAAGTATAGCAGATGAAGGTACAACTTGGAATAGTATTTTAACTATTTTGGAAGATGGTGCATGGACAGTATTTAATCAGATGGAATTGCTTTTTGTTATCGGTATTGCACTTGGATTGGCTAAAACTGCTAATGCAAGAGCCGTGATGGAAGCAGTTGTTGTATATCTTACTTTTAATTATTTTCTATCAGGTATATTAGAATTCTTTGGACCAACATTCGGTGTTGATTTTAGTCAGGAAGTTGGCAGTACTAGTGGAATGAAACTAATTGCTGGCATAAAAACATTGGATACTGGAATTATCGGAGCAATACTAATTTCTAGTATAACGGTCTGGCTTCATAATAAGTATTTTGAAAAGAAATTACCGGAATGGCTTGGGATATTCCAGGGATCTACGTACGTCGTCATTCTAGGTTACTTTATAATGATTCCTATCGCAGTTGTTGTTGCATGGATATGGCCGATTATTCAATCTGGAATCGGTTCCCTTCAAGGATTTTTAGCTAGTTCAGGAACATTCGGTGTTTGGTTTTACCATCTTTTTGAAAGAGCATTAATCCCAACAGGATTGCATCACTTTATTTATACGCCATTTATGTTTGGCCCAGCAGTTGTAGAAGATGGAATCGTTAAATATTGGATGGGTAATCTTGGGGACTTTGCACAAAGTGCGGAATCACTAAAAACTTTGTTCCCAGCTGGTGGCTTTGGATTATATGGAAACTCCAAGATGTTTGCAGCACCAGGGATTGCATTAGCAATTTATTTCACAGCAAAAAAAGAAAAAAGGAAGAAAGTAGCTGCCCTTCTAATTCCAGCTACCTTAACAGCGGTATTGGCAGGGATTACAGAGCCACTAGAATTTACTTTCTTATTTGTTGCACCTGTATTATTTGCTGTTCACGCTGTCCTCGCAGCTACATTGTCAGCAACGCTATATACATTCGGAGTAGTGGGAGATATGGGTGGCGGTCTGATTGAAATAATGTCTAAAAACTGGATTCCATTATTCGGTAATCATTGGGATGTTTATGTAGCCCAAATCGTAATTGGGTTAATTTTTTCTGGTATTTACTTTTTGGTTTTCCGTTTTCTTATCTTGAAGTTTAACTTTGCTACACCTGGAAGAGAGACGGATGATAAAGAGGTTAAACTATATAGAAAGAAAGATTATCAAGAAAAACAAAAAGGCAGAGATAAAAAAGATGAGGTTGCAGTAACAGTTGTGGAGAACAGTTATAGAGAAAAAGCTGCGATATTTCTTCATGCTTTAGGTGGTACAGAGAATATTGAAACAATAAATAATTGTGCAACAAGACTAAGAATTAGTGTAAAGGATCCCAATCTAGTGATGCCTGATATTGCCTTTAGAGAGGGTGGTGCTCATGGAGTTGTTAGAAATAATAAAGGCATACAAATTATTGTAGGCTTATCAGTTCCTCAAGTGAGAGAAGAGTTTGAAAAGTTAAAAAATGAAGAATAGGAGAGATTATTTATGAAAAAATTTTCAATCACAGTAGCAGGTGGAGGAAGTACTTTTACGCCGGGAATTATATTAATGCTTTTAGAAAACCTAGATAAATTTCCGATTAGACAAATTAATTTTTATGATAATGATAAAGAACGCCAACAGCAAATAGCTGATGCGTGTGAAATAATTATTAAAGAAAAAGATCCTGAAATTACTTTTTTAGCTACAACGGAACCAGAGGAAGCCTTTGTGGATATTGATTTTGTGATGGCACATATTCGTGTAGGAAAGTACGCAATGAGAGAAAAGGATGAAAAGATACCTTTAAAATATGGGGTAGTTGGTCAAGAAACATGTGGTCCTGGTGGAATTGCCTACGGAATGAGATCCATCGGAGGCGTATTAGAAATATTAGATTATATGGAAAAATATTCGCCTAATGCATGGATGTTGAATTATTCAAATCCAGCTGCCATTGTTGCAGAAGCAACTAGAAAATTACGACCAAATTCAAAGATCCTTAATATTTGTGATATGCCGATTGGAATTGAAAATCTGATGGCAAAGATACTAGGTCTCCCTTCACGGAAAGATATGACTATCCGCTATTATGGTCTAAATCATTTTGGCTGGTGGACAGATATTCGTGATAAAGAAGGAAATGATTTAATGCCCAAATTGAAAGAGCATGTAAAGGATTATGGCTATGATTTAGCAAAAAATGAAGGACAACATGCAGATGAAAGCTGGCAATCTACTTTTAGAAAGGCGAAAGATGTGTATGCAGTTGATCCTGACACCTTACCTAATACGTACTTAAAATATTACTTCTATCCTCAAGATGAAGTAGAGCATACAGATCCTAACTATACAAGAGCAAATCAGGTTATGGATGGAAGAGAGAAATTTATATTTTCTCAATGTAATAGAATAGCAGAGTTAGGTTCTACAGAAGGTTCAGAGTTAGAAATAGACGAACATGCTTCTTATATCGTAGACTTAGCCCGTGCGATAGCATATGATACACAGGAAAGAATGCTTTTAATTGTTGAAAATAATGGAGCGATTCAAAACTTTGATCCAACTGCAATGGTAGAAATTCCATGTATTGTCGGAGTTAATGGGCCTGAACCGTTAGTACAAGGAACTATTCCTCGATTCCAAAAGGGATTAATGGAGCAGCAAGTAGCTGTAGAAAAATTGGTAGTAGAAGCTTGGGAAGAACATTCTTATCAAAAGCTTTGGCAAGCCATTACCTTATCAAGAACGGTTCCAAATGCTAGAGTAGCAAAACAAATTTTAGATGATTTAATGGAAGCAAATAAAGAATATTGGCCAGAACTTAATTAGTAGAGAGAAACAGGGTGCTTGAAAAAGGGCACTCTGCTTTTCTATTTATTAATGTTTTTCTGAATATACTATTATCCCTTATAATAAAGGCAAGGGAGGAAGTTGTATATGCTTAAAGACTTAATGAATAAATATTATGATCAACTCTCAGAAAATGATTTGTATGTGATAAATTATGTTCTTAATCATATAGAAGAATGTAAAAAAATGAGTATTTTAGAATTGTCTGAGGCATGCACTATTTCCAAGTCTTCCATTCTAAGGATGACTCAAAAAATAGGTTTTAGTGGTTATAGTGAGTTTAAATATTTTTTGAAGAATGAGCCCAAATCCTTTGAGCCAAATTTAGATTTTTTTACTATGCAAATGAAAGAAATAGAAATGACAAGAAAACTATATAAAAATATTGATACAGAAGCAATATATAATCAGATTAGAAATGCAGATACGATATACGGCTTTGCAAGTGGATGGGGTCAAAGAAATGCTTTGGAAGAAATGGCTCGGCAATTTATTTCTAATAATAAGAAAATCTACATCATACCCGCAGAAACAGAATTTGATTTTCTTTTAGCCAAAATGAAGCCAACAGATCTAGTTATTGTTATATCTTTAAGTGGAGATGTTAAAAATATAGTAGGTCAACTAAGACAATTGGCTGTTAAATCAATTCCTACCCTATCTATTACTTCTTTCAACAATAACCATTTAGCAACTTTATCTACATATAATATTTATTATGAATCCTTTATGCTAGGGAAACATTATGAGATTGAACATCGATCCCTGTTGGGGTTATTTACTGTTATTGATTCGGTTTATAGAGGTTATTTAGACTATTCAGTTCGAAAAAATGAAAGCAAAGATTAAAGAGGTGAACATAAATGGTAAAAACAATTGTCGATAAATTAAATTTAAAAAAATATAAAAAAATGGCGATTCTAAATCAACCAAAAGAACTGAATTACTTTGGGGAATTGGAAGCATATGATACAGAGCTTCAAGATAAATATGATGCTATATTCGCCTTTGTGCTAGACATGGCTGCAATGCGAGAAACGATTGATAAGATTATGCAGTCGAATTCGCTAAACAAGAAGGGATACATCTTTTTGGCATATCCAAAGAAAGGAAATAAAGTCTACTCTACTTTTATTCATCGTGATGAATTGTTTAAGGGACTAGATACGGATTCAGATGGGTATGTGGGAACGAATACAATAAAATTTTCACGAATGGTTGGATTGGATGAAGTATTTACCGTGATAGGTTTAAAAGAAGAGGAAAAAAGGACAACAAAGGATGCTTCCTCCAAAGCGAGTCAGCGTGTCAATGATTATATAGAAAAAATTCAAGCTATCGAAGATGATTTAATAAATACACCCGAGCTATTAGCCTTTTACCAATCTCTTACACCAGGTTATCAAAAGGAATGGGCAAGATATGTCTATAGTGCAAAACAAGAAGAAACAAGAGAAAAAAGAAAAGCAGAAATGAAGATGATCCTTCAATCTGGTTATAAAAGCAGAGATACCTATCGAAAAGAGCAGGGATAATAGGTTTCAGCAGTTTTTTTATTATCAGTTTGACTAAATAAAAAGGCGTGTTTCTTTTGGGAAAGCGCCTTTTTAAAACCCTCTCTTCAAAAAGTGTGGCATGACTTTCAAAGGAAATTCATAGATTAATATATATCTTTTTTGAAGGAGAGGACTATATGCGTTTTGCTAGACTAGCTGATCGCTTTTGGGACGGTATAACTTTGACCAATGTCAATCATAAAGGAATTATATATCCTTATTTTGCTTTTATGATTACTGCATTTCTTTTTGAATTATTTCTTATAGTGTTAATAGGAGTATCTATTTATTACTTTTATCAATGGAAGTATTATCCTGATGTACTCTTTTATATTGGATGCTGCATCCTCTTCTTGCTGCTTATCTTGACAACCATATCGATAAAATCTATCTATCTAAAGATTAAATAGGAGGCAGTAGCAATTAAATAACTTCCTGCCTTTTACGTAAATAATAATATAAAATGATACAGCAAATGGAGCAAAGCAACGATAATAATGCGATAAATCCATAGCCTGCCTGTTGTCCAATGACACCATTGCTTGTATAAAACAAACGATTTATCCCATCAATTATGACTCCAATTAGCAGGTTCCCGAACACACTGGCAATTCCCATTAGAGTAACAGTAAAGGTTATGGCTGTACCCGTTCCTTTCGGATACCTTTTGGCAAGCAATGCCATTACAGTCGGGTAAATGGGGGCAATTCCTATTCCGGCGATAGCAAAAAGAATCGCACCTTTTTCGCCGATGATAATGCCAGCAAAACTGCAAATGCCGGAAAAGGCAGCAAAGATCATGATGGAGAGTGTATAGCCGATTTTATCTGTTAGTGGGCCAAGAATTAGCCGTGAAAGCATAAAGAAGAGAAAAAACATAGATAACATACCAGAAGCTGTTTCCACATTCCATGAATACGCTTTAATTAAAAAGTTTACTAACCAGCCTCCGACAGCCAATTCAGATACCACCCCAAAGGAAAGTATCATGACAATAAGCCATGCAACTGGATCGCGAAGTAAAAATCGATATGACACTGATTCGTCATCACTAGTTTCCTCTTCTGGAAATTTGCCGAAGATAGAAGGGATGATAGGGAGAATGGCTAAAAGCAGCACAATAAAATACATTCCTCGCCAGCTTAATTCTTCGCCTGCGATTGTCCATTTCATCATCCAAGAGGCAATAATAGGTGCAACCATTGAGCTTAGTCCATAGAAAAAATGAGCGAGATTCATCATAAATCCCGTATTCTTTGTGAAAATTCGTGCTGCCATTATCCCCAGTCCGATTTCAAGCATCCCATTTCCAATATATAAAAGGAAATAGGAGGAAGAAAGAGTGAAATATATTTCGGAGAAATAAAGACAAATACCTGAAAGAGCCATTGCGGCGAAAGCAACAATTCCAGTCCATTTGATGCCAATTTTATTGGCTAAAGCGGCAGTAAAGGTACAAGCAATTAAATAGCCAAGTGAATTGATAGCAAGCAAAATTCCTGTTTGTGACTCACTTAAAAGAAAATCTGCTTGAATGATAGGGATAGCGGGTCCTTTAACGTTCTCTGATAATCCGAAAATGAGGAACCCGCCAAAAATAATAGCAAGTAAAACAGAATAATTAATTTTAGAATGTTTCTTACTAAAAGCGTTCAAGCGATTCATAGGTATCCTTCCTTTAACTTCAAAAATGTAACTAATGAGTTATGAAGACTATTATTTATGATAGCGTGATTGGCGAGATGGAAGATTGCTATCTTCGTTTGAATGATTATTGGTGTCCACATGATTACTTTTTTTGTGAAGGATTTTTTTAATCCCTTTAAACAATAGAGTAATAACTAGATAGATCCCAAAGAAAAGAAGAAACCCGTTAATCCCGGCCACAGCATCTGCGAACTCCATATTTCCTCGTCCTGTAATTCCTTGCTGAATTTCAATGGCAAATACTAATACGAGAATAAGTGTAAATGTATAAATAAAAGAAATACTCTTGATACTCCAAGCGGCTAACCGTTTAAAAATAAATTGAACAATAAAGAATGCAATAATTCCAATAAGGCCGATAATCCATAAATGCAAATCTTTGTCTGTGGCTTGCCAACCAAGAATAGCAGCAGCATCCATAATAATATCATGAAGAATATTAACAATTTCCGCGATAATTTTAAAAAAATCTACCATTGTGTCCCTCCCCTTTAATGTTTCCTTTCATTAGATTATACTGGACGATGGAAAATAATAAAACAGCAATTAATTATTCTATTATTAGCAAATGCGCTTCTAGTTAAAAAATGATAAGATAGGAGAAAAGATGTTCATTAAGACGAACGTATATAGAAATTATACTTTGAAGGGGCAATGTCTATGCTGCTTTGGAATCGTAATAGGCAAATAAAATCATGGGGACAAATTACGTTAGTAACAATCTCTATATTATTTACTACTTATCAATTTGTTATAAAGCACGAACCATTTTTCAATATTGATTTTTTCCTGTTTACGGTATTAGCATGGATTGTTGGCTGGAGGTATGATCTGTCCAAATACTATGAGAAGAAGGCTAAGGATAGTGAAGAAAGCTATCGACTCCTAATGGATTCATTACCTGAATCCATATTTATTCACTCCTTAAGGGAAAAGAAGTTAGTCTATGTCAATCATGCTGCTGTTAGAATGATGGGAGCATCTAGCGGCCAAGAGTTAATTAATCGATCATTTGGAGAGTTTGTCACAGCAGACTATATGGAACGGTGGAAAATGCGGCTGAATATTGCCTTAGAGAAAAAGAAACCGCTCTCTCCTATTGAATATAAAATGAAACGTGTTGCTGGAAATGATTTTTTCTATGAGGCCTCCTGTTTAGCGATAAAGTTAAATGGTGAAGATGTGATATTATCGATTGGAAAAGATATAACAGCTAGTAAAGAGCAAACGATGCATTTGCTCCAAAAGTCAGAAAAATTAGCGATTTTGGGAGAGATGTCTGCAGGAATTGCCCATGAAATTAGAAATCCATTAACCTCGATTAAAGGCTTTATTCAGCTAGCGAAGGCAGAAAATCCCCAAAATAAATATTTTGAAATTGTATTGTCAGAGATAGAAAGAATTAATGGGATTGTCGGCGAGTTGCTTTTTCTCGCTAAACCTACGGCGGATGTTTTTTTAGTTAAAGATATTCGTAATATTATTAAAGACGTTGTTACATTAATACATACTCAATTAAGCTTACATAATATTCAGATCAAAGAAGTATACGAATGGGACATTCCAATGATTTTATGTGAGGAAAAACGCCTAAAACAAGTATTTATAAACTTACTACAAAATGCTATAGAAGCTATGCCAAAGGGTGGATATATTTCTATTAAGGGTACGTCTCTCCAGGATGGCAATATATCGATAGAAATTATGGATCAGGGAGTAGGCATTCCGGACGAGAGATTAGGAACACTTGGTGAACCATTTTTTACAACGAAGGAAAAAGGGACAGGTCTTGGTTTAATGACCTGTTTCAAAATCATTGAAAGTCATAATGGCAATTTGAGCTTCCAAAGCGAGTTAAACAAAGGAACAAAGGCAACCATAATCTTTCCAGCCGCTACACAAGATACATTACTTGGTACAGTTTCCAAAGCATAATAGAAGCAGATGTAAACCTCCACTAAAATAGCGGAGGTTTATTTGGATAAAGGAAATAAGTTTGGCGTAAAAGGTAATAAACTTTAGATGGTAAAGATTCCAGTCGAGTTTTTTCCAAACACTCCATGTTATAATGACTTCAAACTAGCAAAAGGATGGTGGATGTAGTGATTAATAACTTTGATGAAGTAGTAAATCGGCGAAATACCTATTCGATTAAATGGGATGGTGGAAAAATTATTAAGGAGATGGGACTTACAGAGCGGTATGATGAAGAGACAATCCCCTTATTTACAGCAGATATGGATTTGCCCGTACCACAAGCATTAGTAGATGCATTACATAAAACGGTAGATAATCGCATATACGGCTATTCTATTTTTCCAGATGAGTACTATGAAGCAATTCAGCTTTGGTTTAAAAAAAGACATAATTGGGAGATAGACAGAGAATCTATTGTCTACAGTCCGGGAACAGTTCATGCAATTAATATGGCTGTGCGTGCTTTTACAGAAGCTGGAGATGGTGTAATCATTCAACGTCCAGTTTATCCGCCATTTACTTCGGCAATTGAAGGAAATGGCAGAGTGGTTCGGAATAATGCATTACTTCAAGACGAAGCAGGGTATTATACCATCGATTTTGCTGATTTTGAAGAGAAGGCAAAGGAAGAATCAACGAAGCTGTTTATTCTTTGTAATCCCCATAATCCAACTGGTCGCATTTTTACAGTAGAAGAACTAACTCGTTTAAATGAGATTTGTGTAAAACATAATGTGTTAATTATTGCAGATGAAATTCATGGGGATTTAATTAGACGTACACAGAAATTCACTCCAATTGCGATGGTAGCAGATAATCAGGATCATTTGATTACATGTACGGCAATTAATAAAACATTTAACGTGGCAGGACTTCACTGCACGAATTTAATCATTCCAAATGTGAAGCTGCGCAATGCATTTAATAAAGAAATGGGGCACCAATTGGCATCTCCTTTTACAATATCTGCGCTTATTGCGGTTTATAAGGAAGGAGAAGAATGGCTGGAGGAATTAAAGGAATATATTGACGGAACCATGGAATGGGTAAAGGCTTACATTGATGAAAATATGCCAAAAGTGAAAGTAACAATCCCAGAAGGAACCTATATCATGTGGATGGATTTCAGCGGATATGGAATAACGCCAGAAGAAGTGCATGAGCGTATTTATCATAAAGCCAATGTTTTACTAGAAGATGGCAGTATGTTTGGAGAAGAAGGAATTAATCATCAACGAATTTGTATTCCTTCCCCAAGACCGATAATAAAAGAAGCCATAGAAAGAATTGCAAGAGAGTTCGCAGATTTAAAATAAAGAGCGTAGCTTTTTTTCGAGGGTCTGATTATACTGATACTTTTAACAGGAATGAACTGGAAACAAATATACTTGTTTAGAAAAAGTATCTTTAATGATCAGCTCCTTTTCTTTTTGTGTGCTTTGATTAAAAGAATAGTTAACTATCCTAGTGTATAAACAGGGCATCAGCCGGAATTTATAGAGAAAGATTATGTTTTTTTACCATAAAAAGATTTTTTATAAAAGATGACGTATTCTTTACCAATAGCCTAAGGATAATATATAATAGAGAGGAAGGAAGTCCCTTTTTGGTGGACTTGCTATTATTTTTTACTAAATTGAAAGGATGATTTTTATTGTTATTCAACAGGCAGTACAAACCGAATTAATTAAAAAGTATTGGGAAATGTATGAAAGTAAGAAAGAGAGGACATATATCGTAAAGCCCTCGATGCCAATTATGTATTTTGGTAATAGTAAGAAATATTTTGAATCCCCTATCCGCATCATTACTGTAGGTCTAAATCCGTCTAGACGTGATTTCCCTGACCCTGACCCTTTCCAAAGGTTTCAATCGATGAAACGAGACCATCACTATCAATTCAATCAACAGTATATTACTGCACTTGACCAGTATTTTGAAAAAGACCCATATAAAGCATGGTATGAGCCTTCTTTTGAACCGTTATTGAATGGAATGAATGCAAGCTTTTATGGTAACAAAGAAAATACGGCATTGCATACAGATATTTGCTCACCGCTTGCTACTAATCCTACTTGGGATAGTTTAAGCAAAGAAGCAAAGAAAGATCTTCAAGCAGAAGGCGTGAAATTATGGCATGAGCTTATTGAATACTTACAGCCTGATGTAATCCTTATTTCAGTTGCAGGAGAACATCTATCAAAAATTCAGTTGGAAACAGAAAGTGATTGGGAGACTGTTTATACGGTTCCTAATTCCCGTTATTTAATTAATAGTAAGAAATTAAAATTAGCGGCTAAAACAGCTGATGTTTACTATGGCAGATCGGCAGAAATTCCATTTGGGCAAGTTTCACCGGAGAATAAGGTGAAACTTGGTGAATATATTAAGGCGATTACGGAGAAAAAAGATCAGCCTATTGATTTTAAAGCCTTTCACCATGCTATTTTAGAATCCGAACAACGAGATAATGAACTTTTTGGCTGGAACCAAGAAGCAAACTAATAAAAAGGGAATCAGGCTATCTGATTCCCTTTTTTATTTGAATGATAAGCGGTGATGCCTTTACAACGCCTCGCTAATGATCTTTTTATAATAAATAACGGAGAGAATTCCAAAGATGGAATACAGTACTGCATATAGCCCCATTACAATGAACATTGGTGCCCATAATTCCGATCCAAAGAAGAACCAGCCAGATTTGACAGCAAAATAACTATGAAGCAGGCCGATAAGTAATGGAATTCCAAAGTTAAATAGTTGTTTTGATTTAATCCCGTTTACTAAATCATTCTGTGTATAGCCTAGCTTACGGAGGATGGTATAGTTATACTTTTCTTCTTCTCCTTCGTCCATCTGTTTAAAGTAAAGGATACACCCTGATGTGATAAGGAAAGTTAGCCCAAGAAAACCGACAATAAACATCGCTAATCCCATAAATTCCTTTTGAGACTGGCTTGTCTCATAACGTGATAAAGTTTTCTGACTTTCAAAAGTTAGTTTTTGATAAATTTTATCAGCGTCTATAATATCTTGATCCTTATTAATATTAATCGCAATATAAAGAGTAGAAGGAGATTGAAGACTTTTATCCCTATTCTTTTCTACTAAATCAAAGACAGAAGAGTCGACAATTACGGTCATTAGTCCGCCGCTAGAAAAGTTAAAAGGAAGAATGTTCATTTCCTTCATTCC
Organism: Niallia circulans; assembly: GCF_003726095.1. Taxonomy (NCBI): domain Bacteria; kingdom Bacillati; phylum Bacillota; class Bacilli; order Caryophanales; family Bacillaceae; genus Niallia; species Niallia circulans. Next base: position 2,969,152 of record NZ_CP026031.1, on the reverse strand, counting down.
TAAATAACTTAATGGGATGGATTGGCCTTTTAACTCCATGGTAATCGAGCCTGTAGATTTTAATTGGATAAATTTTTCTAAGGTAGAACTATATCCATCAAAAAGTACTTCTTCTTTAGATAGATGAACATCATCTACATAGTCTTCACTAATAACCGGCAATTGCATCTCGCTGGTATCTTGTGCGAATCCCTCGGGAATATTAGCCAAGACTCCCTTAATATCAAAGATAGTCTGAATAACAGGAATTCTGTTTTCCTTATAAGCAATTTTTTGCTCTTTCAGTCGGCTTGTAAAAGCTTCTGCATCTTGGACATTGTCAAAGGTGAAATCGGCTGGAACATTTTGTTCTGCATTTTTTTCAGCAGAATAGTAAGATATATAGCTTAAACAAAGAAAGCCTAGTGCCAGCGCAGAAACGGTTGTTATAATTGTTAATAAAATAGCATTTGATTTCATCCGAAACATAATACTAGACAGGGAAAGTACTTGATTAATATTAATGTAGCCATTCTTACTTTTACGAATAAGGTTAAACAAAAAGCTGACAGATCCTTTATAAAATAGATATGTTCCGATTATAACTAGAGCGAGAATAGAAATCATAGCGAAAAACAATTCATTCATGGATTGAAAGTTGCCATTAAAAAGCTGGGACGAGATGTAGTAGCCGCTTATGATAAAAATAATTCCTGTAGCACCGATAATCATTTCCCATACAGACATTTTCTTTACTCGTGCTTCTGTTGAAGATGTAACCCGGAATAAGGAAAGAATCGTTTGGCCTTTAATGAAAATATAGTTCATTAACATAATGAGAACATATATGGCGCAAAAGACAATGACTGTTTGGACGAGAGCTTCTGGCGAAAAGTGAAGTTTCGCAATGCCTTGGACTCCGGTTACTTTGAATAGAATCATGATGGTTATTTTAGAAAAAGAAACGCCAATAAAAATACCGATAACAATAGATAGAAAATATAAAATGAAATTTTCCAGTGTTAATAAACGGAAAATTCTGCTTTTAGTCATTCCAATTAATTGGAAAAGTCCAATTTCTTTTCCGCGCCGCTTAATAAAAATCGTATTGGCATAGAGTAGAAAAATCGCAACAATTGCTATTAAAAGAATAGAGGCCGCTTTAATCGCAGCGCCACCTTTGACTGAATTTTCTACCACGTCCATCGATGGGTCATATTGTAAGGTTACAAAGGAAAAATAGAGGGACACGCTGAATACTAAGGCAAAAATATAAAGATAATAGTATTTTATATTTTTTTTGAGATTTCGAATAACAAGATTACTTACGGTCATTTTGCACACCACCCAAAATTCCCTGTGTTTTGATAATATCTTGGAAAAAGCGCTGTCTATCCTGGTCTCCTTTATAAAGCTGTGTATAAATTTGGCCATCTTTAATAAAAACAACTCGATTACAATAGCTTGCAGCGACTGGGTCATGGGTTACCATAAGGATGGTTGCACTTCTTGTTTGGTTTAAATGACTCAATTTATTTAATAAATCTGAGGCAGACTTAGAATCAAGAGCCCCGGTTGGTTCATCTGCGAATATAATACTTGGTTCATGGATGAAAGCTCTGGCTGCAGAAGTTCTTTGCTTTTGACCACCTGAAATTTCATTTGGATACTTATCTTTTATTTCGTAAATACCTAATTCTTTCGCTAAAGTATCAAAACGTTGATGAGCCTCTTTTTTGGGCGTTTTTGTAATCGATAATGGTAAAAGAATATTTTCTTTAACGGTTAAAGTATCGAGTAAATTATAATCTTGAAAGATAAATCCTAAGTGATTTTTTCGGAACTCTGCTAACTGCTTTTCTTTGAGACGGGTAATTTCCTTCTCTACGATTCGAATAGTTCCTCCGCTGGCTTGATCGATAGAAGAAAGAACGTTCAACAAGGTTGTTTTCCCTGAGCCAGAGGCACCCATAATACTGACAAATTCGCCTTTTTGGACGTTCAAATTTACGCCCTTCAGCACTTCTTGACGATTTGCTTTATTGCCATAACTTTTATGGACCTTTGAAGCAACTAAGATATCCATACTCCACACTCCTTTACATGATATATTAAGTATACAAAAAGTATTTTATCCATTCCCTCGATTTGACGAACAATTAAAAGAAGCATGTGACATTTTTGTCACGATGCCTCGCAGTCACTATGTTTAGTTATGAATTTGATTAAATTCATTGTTCTTCGGAAAAGTAAGGGTGAAGGTGGTACCTCTATTTAATTTAGAATGGACAGCAATATTGATTTTGAGTACATCTGCGATTTTTTTAGATAAATATAATCCCATTCCAGTAGCATAATTATTTTGGTGCTTGGAGGTGGAAGTAAAGCCTTTTGCAAAGATTCTTGGCAAGTCTTGCGGGCTTATTCCTATTCCATTATCGGTTATTTCTAAACAGTTATATCCGTCATTCTCATAGCTTCTTATGATAATATCTGATTCATTACTATATTTAACGGCATTACTCAATAGCTGCCTAATAATAAACGAAAGCCATTTTCCATCGGTTAATATCATCTTTTTCTGTAGTTCAATATCAAAACCGATTCCTTTTTGCATGCACCATGACTGTAATGTTTTTATTTCTTCGAAAAGAATCATTTCGATATCAACATTCTCTATGTAGAGATCATTTTGAATAAATGAAAAACGTTTTTGGTACAGTTGTTGATCTAAGAGATGGTGAATTCTTAACCATTCGAATGTCAAGGATGTCTTCATTTCCTGATTTTCAATAGCATCTATTAGTAAACGTAATGCTGTTAATGGTGTTTTTACTTCATGAATCCAAGAAAGCAATTCATCCTTTTCTAGTTCAAGCTGCTGAAGATTTTGATATCTTTCTATCTTTAATATGCTAGTTTGGGTTGTAAAGCTATCCGCAATTATTTTTTCAAAAGGTGTTTTTGCTGACGCTAAGGTTGTAAGATCTAAATCATCTTCTCGAGCAGAAAGGCTTTTATAAAACGTAGTCTCTTTCTGATAGCGGATAAAGCAGAAAATCACAAACAAGAGGATGCTAATAAAGCAAATATATATCATTGAATAAAAGGAAATTGTCTCATCAATAATGGACATAAATAATTGAAACAGCTGTAAAAAAAGAATAAAGAGAATCCAGCTTCTTTTTTCTACTAGAAATTTTCTGATCATAACGTGTCCTCTTCAATAGCCATGTAGCCTTGTCCAACTTTAGTTTCTATATTGCTTCCGAGAGAAAGTTCATCAAGTTTTTTTCGCAAACGATTTACGTTTACGGTTAGTGTATTGTCACTAACGAAGCGTTTATCGTTCCATAGTTCATTGATAAGATCATCTCTCGATACGATTTTATTTTTTTTGTCTAATAATATTTTTAAAATGAACATTTCATTTTTCGTTAACTCGATTTCCCCATTGACGGAGGTAACTGTATTTTTCTCAAAATCAATGGTGGCACCACACCAAGTTTTCAGAGAGGACTGCTCGATGTTGTAATTATAAACTCTTCGTAAGGTAGCCTGAATCTTTGCAATTAAGACGTCAAAGTGAAATGGCTTTTGGACAAAGTCATCGGCTCCCAGCTGCATCGACATCACCATGTCAGTTGGATGATCTCGAGAAGATAGGAAAATAATTGGGATATTGGAGTGGCTTCTAATCAATCGGCACCAATGAAACCCATCATATTTAGGAAGTTGGATATCGATAATGACTAAATCAGGTTTCTTTTCCGTAAATTCTTGCATTACATTATTAAAATCATGAATCCCAATCGCTTCGTAGGACCATTGCTCTAAACGTTCCTTTATTGCCTGAAATAACGTTTGATCATCTTCGATTAAAAGTATTTTAAACATGGAAATCACCACATATGAATAGGTTTTTATTCGCTTCTATTTGTGAATAATAAGAAGAGAACTACGGTCATTATAACATCTTAATTCCTAACAAAGGAGGGATGTGGAAGCGAAAATTAAAAAATCGCTAATATATGGAAGAGGTATGCTATTATAGTAAAGTGATTTTGACAGATTGGAGTGCAGCATCAGTGATTAAACAAGTAGAATCTTTAGAAGATATTATTCCCATTGTACCAATTATTAAAGCAGCAATACCAGCAGATCTTTCGATAGCCATTTGTGATAAAGAAAAATTTATCGCTTATTTTCCTGGAGAGATAATTAATTTACATATCAAAACAAATCAGCCCTTACAGTCTGATGAACCGCTGAGAGAGGCAATTCAGCTTAAGAAAACCTTAAAGCAGGAAGTACCGGCAGATTTTTATGGTTTTGAATTTATTGGCACTGCTTCCCCAATATTAAATAAAAAGGGAGAAGTAATTGGTGGAATAGCTGTTCAATTAAAAAGACAAACAGAGATACGGAATATTGTCGATCAAATAACAAAATCGTTAACACAATCGCAAAAGCATATTGATCATATTGCAGATGGGTCTCATTCTTTAGTAGATTTCTCAAAGATTCTTTTAGAACAATCAAGTGTTGCCGAAGAAAATATTAGGAAAACGAATGAAGTAGTATCTATCATAAAAAAAGTTGCAGATCAAACGAATCTATTAGGATTGAATGCTGCCATTGAAGCAGCGAGAGCAGGCGAGAAAGGAAGAGGCTTTGAAGTAGTAGCGAATGAAATTCGAAAATTCTCTAAAGAAACTGTCAGCTTTACACAGACAATTTCACAAACAATGGAACAAATAAAACAGACAACTCAGTCCATCAATGAATCGATTGGAAAAATTGCAGCTATCGGGGAAAAACAAGCAGATTCCATTGAACATACATCCGTCTTTATGGAAGAAATTTTAGAGATGGCAAAAAAGTTAAATGACTATTCTAATAAGCTATAGAATTAGTCTTTTTTAAGCGGCTTTTAGCAATTAATTATTCAATCACTAAGCCGGAAACTTTATCCATTAAAAAAATTTAGTTTTCATTTTCGAAAAAATCCGTTATAATCCATTATGTTGTCAAATAATCAATCGATAAATACACTCGTATAATAGCAGGAATATGGCCTGCAAGTTTCTACCAGATGACCGTTAATCATCTGACTACGGGTAAGCGTATAAAATGGAGATATACTGATCTATGCATAAATAGGGCAGTCTATTTTTGCTTTTAAAAGCACAGCCGCTTACTCTATGAGTAAGCGGCTGTGCTTTTTTTGTATTATTTAAGGATTAGTTAGAGCATTTATTGCTATTAGCTATCCTCCAAAAAAGGAGAGAGTCTAGTTAATGGAGTTATTGAAGAAGAAAATTGAAAAAGAAGGTATTGTGTTAAGTGATCATGTTTTGAAAGTAGATTCATTCATTAATCACCAAATGGACCCTCAGCTGATGAAGGAAATTGGCTTGGAGTTTGCTAGATTGTTTAAAGATGCTGGGATTACTAGAATCTTAACAATAGAGTCATCGGGTATCGCACCAGCTATAATGGCAGGTCTAGCATTAGATGTTCCGGTTATTTTTGCAAGAAAAAGAAAATCCCTTACTTTAACAAGCGATTTATATACAGCAACAGTTTATTCATTTACAAAACAAGAGTCAAATGAAATTACAGTTTCTAAAAAGTATATGCATTCAGATGACCATGTTCTTGTAATTGATGACTTTTTAGCAAATGGACAGGCTGCTTTAGGCTTAGCGAATATTGTCGAGCAGGCTGGTGCAACTGTTAGTGGAATTGGCATATTAATCGAAAAGTCATTCCAGCAAGGAGCAGATGATTTAATCGCAAAAGGCTATCGAGTAGAATCTCTAGCAAGAATTGCCTCTTTAAAGGGTGGAAAAGTAACATTTGCTGAACAGCGAATACATGATGGCATTTATGCAGGAGGATATTAAAATGGAAAAAATGTCAGTAAAAACATGGTCTGTAGGTCTGCAGCATGTACTAGCAATGTACGCTGGTGCTGTGCTAGTACCTTTAATAGTTGGTGGAGCATTAAAATTAACACCTGAACAGTTAACTTATCTTATATCGATTGATTTATTAACATGTGGTGTTGCAACATTGCTCCAGGTTTGGAAAAATAAATTTTTTGGAATTGGCCTTCCTGTTATGCTTGGCTGTACATTTACTGCAGTTGGTCCAATGATTGCGATTGGAAGTAAGCATGGAATAACGGCCATTTATGGTGCAATTATTGTTTCTGGTATTATTGTTGTTCTTATCTCTTCCATCTTTAGCAAGCTTGTGAAATTTTTTCCTCCGGTCGTAACTGGTTCTGTCGTTACAATTATTGGTCTTACTTTAATTCCTGTAGCATTTAATGATATGGCAGGAGGAGAAGGAAGCGCAGATTTTGGAAACATAAAGAACTTGGTACTTGCTTTTGGTGTATTAGCTATCATCATTTTACTTAATAGATTTACAACTGGATTTATCAAAACCATTTCTATTTTACTAGGAATTATCATTGGAACTGTTATGGCAGCTTTTATGGGAATGGTTCATTTTTCAGAAGTGGGGGAGGCAAAATGGATTCATGGTATTACTCCGTTTTATTTTGGGACTCCAACCTTTGATCTCACTTCCATTATCACGATGACTCTTGTTGCTATTGTGAGTTTAATTGAATCAACAGGTGTTTATTTAGCATTAGGAGATATTACTAATAAAAAGGTTTCGGAAAAAGATTTAGCACAAGGATATCGAGCGGAAGGAATTGCTTCTGTAATTGGCGGGATTTTCAACTCCTTCCCATACACGGCTTATTCCCAAAATGTAGGTTTAGTTCAATTAACAGGTGTAAAAACAAAGAATGTCATTTATGCAGCAGGAACCATTTTAGTTATTTTAGGCTTTATTCCTAAGATTGCAGCTATTACAACATTGATTCCAACAGCTGTCCTTGGAGGAGCTTCACTTGCAATGTTTGGGATGGTTGTGTCCTATGGTATTAAAATGCTAGGACAGGTCGATTTTAATCAGCAAGGAAACTTGCTCATTCTTGCTTGCTCGATTGGAATGGGGCTTGGTGTAACTGTTGTTCCAGAAATCTTTATGAAATTTCCAGAAAGCATCCGCATCCTCTTCCAAAGCGGTATTGTGGCAGGTGGGCTAACTGCGATTATCTTAAATATATTATTTAACATAATTCCCGGGTCTCGTGCCAAAACAGTACAAATGGAAGAAAAGACAGCAGCCTAAATAGCGGCGCTAAAACAAATAAATAAGACTTTCCAGAGAAAACGGGAAGTCTTATTTTGTTTAATCAAAAAGGCAAAAGTAATCCAATATAAGAATAAATCGAGAGAAATTACACTTTCTTTTTTATAAAAATTATTCCGATAAATTTAATTGCATTTAAGTTTTTTATTATATTGATATATATATGTCGATGATTATAGAAATAGGTTAAGAGAATATTCTGAGTGGATTGAAGTCGATGGTAAAGGAGCTTTAGTGTAATAAGAATAATTTATTATTCCGCATGTAAAAGCAATTAAACTCTATTATACCTTGGGGAAGTAACGAGCAATATGGAAAAAACTAATCGGAAAGATTAATAGGGATTTATATCAAGTGAATGTTTTATAAGAATAATTTATTTTATAACGAAGCATATATGCAAATAAAAAAATACAAAAACATAGTTGACAATTTATTTATCTAGTTTTATAGTTGTTATCAAATCTTACAAAATTACATAAAACATTTTTCTTATCCAGAGAGACGGAGGGACAGGCCCGAAGAAGTCTCGGCAGCGGATTTATATTAAACACCGTGCCAATTCCTGCAAATGCTAATTGTGCATTTGAAAGATGAGAAAAAGTAGTTTCTTTGTCTTATAAAGGCCCTGCTTTTTCTTTCTGGAAAGAAGAAGCAGGGCCTTTTTGCATTCACTAAAAGCCTGTTTCTTCTTGACAAGATACGTATGTTTTTAACCTAGTATAGGAGTTGAAGGGCAAATGATTGAATTTCAAAAGGTAGCCAAGACCTTTAAGCTTGGCAGTCGCGAAGTAAACGCAGTAAAGGATGTTTCTATCTCGATTGCACAAGGAGAAATTTTTGGGATTATTGGTTTTAGTGGTGCTGGAAAAAGTACTTTATTACGACTTGTGAATTTATTAGAAACACCAACAAACGGAAATATCCAAGTGCAAGGAGTAGATGTAGCCTCCCTATCACCAAAAGAGATTCGCAAGCTTCGCCGAAGAATCGGCATGATTTTTCAAAACTTTAATCTCTTTACATCTAGAACGGTAGCTGGCAATATAGCCTACCCATTAAAGCTAGCTGGTGTATCGAAAAAGGAAATAAAAGAAAGGGTGGCAGAGCTCTTGCAATTTGTCGGTTTATCCGATAAAGCAGACGACTATCCTGAACAGTTGTCAGGAGGACAGAAGCAGCGGGTTGGGATTGCACGTGCTCTTGCTACTTCTCCAGATATATTGATTTGTGATGAAGCAACTTCGGCCCTTGACCCAGATACAACAGGTGAAATACTACGTCTATTAAAAAAAGTAAATAAGGATTTAGGCATTACGATTTTATTAATTACACATGAGATGCATGTTATTCAAGAAATATGTGACCGAGTGGCTGTGATGGAAAATGGTGAAGTAATCGAGAATGGTTCTGTCTTTGAAGTATTCACAAATCCCCAACACTCGACTACTCAACGTTTTATTCAGTCTGTCCAGCAGGATCGTCCATCTGCTTCTTTATTGGCTGAATGGAGGAATAAGGGCGGCGATAAGTTATATAGAGTAATTTTTAAAGGAGAAATCGCTAGTGATCCAGTTCTTTCAAAGGTCACAAGAAAATTTAATGTCGATGTAAACATTGTTTATGGATCTGTGCGGGAATTGCAAGAGAAGTTTTATGGGAATCTTCTTGTTTCCTTTGAAGGCAGCAAGGAAAATATTAAAGAGGTTCTGCATGAATTAGAAGCATTAGTAACAGTTGAGGAGGTGCTTGTTTAATGAAGGTTGATTGGAGTACTTTTTGGCCGCGCATTGTGGAATCTACTGGAGAAACTATATTAATGGTTATTACCACTCTTATCTTAGGATCTATATTGGGCATTACGATTGGGTTACTTCTCTTTGTGACAAGGAAGGGAAATATTTTGGAAAATAAATTAGTTTTCCGTTTGCTCAATATCCTAATTAATATTATCCGCCCTATTCCCTTTATTATTTTCTTAGTGGCAATCAGCCCGTTAACAAGAGCAGTTGTGGGTACAACGATTGGGACTTGGGCAGCGATATTTCCTATGACTATTGCAGCCTCATTTGGAATTGCGAGAGTAGTAGAAAATAATTTAGTCAGTATTGATCCAGGAGTTATTGAAGCTGCTAAAGCGATGGGAGCAAGCCCTTTGCAAATCATTTTTACTGTATTAATTCCGGAAGCATTAGGACCACTGATTCTAGGATTAACCTTTGTAACGATCAGCTTAATCGATTTTTCTGCGATGGCTGGTACCGTTGGCGGAGGCGGACTGGGACATGTGGCGATGACATATGGCTACCAGCGTTTTGATGGCAGTGTTATGCTTGTTACCGTCATTATACTGATTATACTTGTACAAATTGCTCAATGGATTGGAAATACATTATCACGAAAAATAATGAGACGTTAAGACAGAACTTTAACGATGGGATATTTATCGCTTTATAAAGTTAAAATTATACAAAAATTACTAATTAAGGAGATGGAGAGATGAAAAAATATTTTGCAATTTTACTATTATTAACAACTATTTGGGCACTAGCTGCCTGCACGTCAGATAGTGCATCAAGTAAAGATAAAACAGTGAAGGTGAAAATAGGGGTGACGGGATCCGATGGAGAAGTCTGGCCGACTTTGAAGAAGAAGGCGAAAGCAGAAGGAATTGAAATCGAGTTAGTCGAGTTTTCAGACTATACTTTACCAAACCAAGCTTTAGAGAATGGCGATATTGATATTAATTCCTTCCAGCATATTGCTTTTCTAAGTCAGTTTAATGAAGAAAACAAAACAGATTTAACGCCCATAGGAACAACAGTGATTGCTCCTATGGGAATCTATTCAGAAAAAGTGAAAGATGTAAGTGAGATAAAAGAGGGGGACAAAATTGCTATTCCAGACGATCCATCTAATCAAGCGCGTGCTTTAAAATTACTTGAATCTGCTGGATTAATTACATTAGCTGATGATTTTGGATTATTTGGTGATCCATCTAAGATTGTAGAAAATCCAAAGAAGCTTGATATCTTGCCAGTTGTAGCTCAACAAACACCAAGAGTCTTACCAGATGTTGCAGCATCTGTTATCAATAATGGTGTCGCTGGTCAAGCAGGCTTTGATCCTGTAAAAGATCCCATTTATTTAGAAGATGCAGAGGATAAAAACGTATTACCATATGTAAATATCTTTGCGGCTCGTACAAAGGATGCGAATAACGAAACCTATCAGAAAATTGTTGAACTTTATCATGAAGAAGAAGTGGTGAAAGCGGTAGAAGCAGATACAAACGGTGGTTCGATTGTAGTGGACATTGCAAAAGATGAGTTGGCAAAACAATTTAAAGGACTTTAAGGAGGAGAAAAAATGAGTAATACATTATCTAGTCTTGATTTAATTAATGAATCCATTCAAACAAATAAGGAGCTTTATATTGAAACGAGTCAATTAATTCATGCAAATCCTGAGATTGGCAATCAAGAATTTTTTGCAAGCAAAAAGCATGTAGATATTCTAACAAATGCGGGATTTAAAGTGGAAATTGCCGTTGCTGGACATGAAACATCTTTTTATGCAGTAAAAGACAGTGGGATATCTGGCCCCACCATTACCTTTCTTGCTGAATATGATGCCCTTCCTGGTCTAGGGCATGCTTGTGGTCACAATATTATTGGAACAACAAGTGTTGCAGCGGGTATTGCCTTATCTCAAGTGCTGTCTGAAACTGGTGGGAAAGTAGTTGTTCTTGGCACACCTGCAGAAGAAGGAGGTCCGAATGGGAGTGCAAAAGGAAGCTTTGTGAAACATGGCTATTTAAAGGATGTTGATGTCGCTTTAATGATTCATCCTTCTGGACAAACATCGTTGACTAGTGAAACACTTGCTGTTGATCCTTTAGACTTTCATTTTTACGGAAAAGCAGCACATGCATCCGGATCACCTGAAAAAGGGATAAACGCTCTTGATGCCGTTATCCAATTATTCGTCGGCATCAATGCACTTAGACAACAGCTGCCTGATGATATCAGAATCCATGGGATTATAACAAACGGGGGAGATGCACCGAATATCATACCAGAATATGCATCAGCGCGATTCTATATACGTGCCGAAACATGGAAAAAAACAGAAGAGGTTGCAGCAAAAGTTCGTGCGATCGCTGAAGGAGCTGCTCTTGCCACTGGTGCGACTGTTAAAGTGGAAAGATTTCAAAATGAAGTGAAGGATTTTGTATTAAACCCAATTTTAGATGGAATCTTAAAAGAAGAATTAGAGGCAGTTGGAGAAACAGTTGTAACGGAAAGATCTCGGGGAAAAGGATCAACAGACGCTGGAAATATTAGCTATGAAGTTCCAACTGCTCATCCTCATATTAAAATAGGGCCAGACGACTTAATTGCCCATACGAACGAATTTCGAGAAGCCGCAAAATCAGCAACAGGAGATGCCGCCCTTGTTAAAGGAGCACAAGTCCTCGCAAAAACAGGCTATCGTTTGCTTTCAGATAGTGTGCTTTTAAATCGTGTGAATAAAGCATTTGAAGCAGCGAAAAAAGAAAAAGTAAACTCCATTTAAAATAGTTATTTTTGTTACTGGAAAGTTCAATAGCATACAGAAATGCAGAAGGCAATTTCAGAGGAGAATTTCCTGGAATTGCTTTTTATATTGCTATTTACCTAGATAAGTATTTGCAATGATATGAATTAAATATATTTAGATAATATTTAGAAAGATTTAAATTTTATTAATTTAACTTATTCTTCAATTAAAGGATGACATTGACCTAAATATAAGGTAACATCTAAAACTGTATATCGTTTTTAATGTATTAACAATGTTTTTTGAAGTTATATTAACTATATTGAGATAGTTTATATAAAGAGGAAAGGGTTGTTATTGCTTCTTATTTAGGAGGAATTTTCTATGTCGATTTTAGTTGGGATATTAGGTATCATTGTGACGATAGCTATTGCCTTTTTACTATCAAATGATAAAAAAAGGATTAATTTCAGAGCTATTCTCGTATTATTTGTGCTTGAATTTATTGTAGCACTAATAATGTTTAAAACTACAGTAGGACTAAAAATAGTAGAAGCTACATCTAACGGTGTCTCTAAAGTCCTTAACTATGGGTATGAAGGGGTAAATTTTGTTACTGGCGGATTAGTTCCAGAAGGCGGAAGTGTTTTTTTTATTAATGTTCTTATGATCATTATTTTTACTTCTACTTTATTATCTTTATTAACGCATATCAAAGTATTGCCTCTAGCAATTAAATATATTGGTGGAGCTTTGGCTAAGATTACTGGTTTATCAAAGGTAGTAACATTTAACAGCATTAACTCAATCTTTTTTGGTCAATCGGAAGCACTTCTTGCGATTAAAGGCCATTTAGATACGATAAATGCAAATAAATTATTTATTGTATGTACTTCTGCGATGGGGTCTGTTTCTGCATCTATTATGGGAGCCTATATGGAGATGATTCCTCCCCAATATGTACTAGCTGCAATGATTTTAAATGCATTATCTGCACTGATTATAGCGACACTTCTTGCACCAATTTCAAAAGATGAAGATGAGAGCATCAATGTAAAAGATGTCTCCAATACGAATTCTGTTTTTGGAGCAATCTCTGCAGGAGCTTTAGATGGTGGTCGTGTTGCTTTAATTGTTGCTGCAATGTTAGTTGCTTATGTTGGTTTACTGGCTCTAATTGACGGTTTCTTTACAAGTATTTTCGGCATCGGTTTTACTGGGATATTGGGTTATATTTTTGCACCGATTGCTTGGATAATGGGGATACCAGGAAGCGAAATTGTAACGGCTGGTTCTGTAATGGGTACGAAATTAGCTGCAAATGAATTTGTAGCAATGCTGCAATTACAGCCATTACTTGGAGAACTTTCAAACAAAACAGTAGGGATTGTGTCTACTTTCCTTGTATCTTTTGCAAATTTCTCTAGTATTGGAATTATTGCTGGATCGATTCAAGCAATTAATGCTAAAAAAGCAGATATTGTTGCGAAGTTCGGGTTGAAAATGTTATTAGCGGCGACACTTGCATCTATATTAACGGCTACAATCGTAGGATTATTTCTATAATAATGAAAAAGGGACTAAAAAATAGTCCCTTTTTCATTTATTTATTTTTTTATCTATTTCGGTTGTATCGACCTTATTCCCAAACCATTCAGTAAGTTTTAATCTTGCTTTTGATTTAATATCATCGTCAATGTACATAGCAACTTGGAATAATGCAAGTCCTAGTGCCCCTAAATCATCTGTATAACCTATACCAACTAGAAAGTCAGGGAGTAAATCAAGAGGAAGGATAAAATAACCTAATGCTCCAATAATAGTTGCTTTGACCTTCTTAGGTACATTTGGTTTTTGTAAAGTGTAATACAAGAGAAGCACCGCATAAACAACAGATGAACCGGCCTTTTTTCCAAACTTTGCAATTTTGGACCAGAATTTTTTCTCCGAATAATGCTTTCCTGCTACAGCAAGTTCTTTTTCCAATTTTTCTTTTGATTCTGCCATTATGAAAGCCCCTTTCCTAATGGTTTTCGCGCCTATTCATATAATGATTATATGCTTTTGTGTGGTATAAGTAAAATATTTACTGTTCGCCTTAGTCTATATACCAACTAAAGTAAGGAAGATACGAAGCCATCCAAAAAAGGAAACCCATAAGGGGATACTGATAAGCATACCGAAAAACAACCCCTTCCAAATATTACCTGTTTCTGGTAAAAAATAGTTTTGGTCGCTTACAACGATTGATTGCTTGATTAGTATTTCATCATTATTTTTTTGTTTCATCTTCTTTTTTCCCTTCATTTAAATCGTCGAAGGTGGATTCGGTAACTGGCTGGCAAGCGTAATGAATGTCATAACTTTTGCTATCATGTAGAAAAAATCGATCTTCGTTACCCCTAAGCCCCTATAGCTTTGCGTCATCACTTTTCAATGATTTTGCCCTTTCGTCGATTAGTCAGATTATTATAGTATAAGATTAGTACTTACTAGTTCATAATACCAGTATCAAAAGACCTATAGTTATCTTTATAAAAAAAGAAATGTCAAATGTTTTGTCGTAATTATAGGTTATTTATACTATATTAGGCATTTAAACTCTTTTTCCTCTATATATTATTTCTTTTTTTTATTTTTTTTCACATTTGATAATTGTTTATCCATTCAATGCCCATATAAAAAGAGGAGTTATTCAAAAAATATCCACGAGTGGAAGAAAATGATAAAGGAAGACTGAAACAATATCTTTTCCAATGCAAAGATTAAATTTACCATTCATGTAAGAGTAGAATTGGTATATTATTCTATTCGGGAATATCTAGAGAAGAGGGGAGAGGTGCAAAATCACGGTTTGAGACAGGGGATCATGGTCAAAGAAAGAAAAAGAGACATTTGGATTTCGACGTTCTTCTCCATTATTTAAGGGTTAATGTTACTATTCTAGTTGTAATAGTGATAAGGTGTATGCCTGATTGAGGTTTAATAAGGTAATATCGACGGATATTAGGAAAATTTCCCGGGAAACTTGTCGCTATTTCTGAATTTGTTTTAACTAACTCGTATAATTGTTCCTTATCGCTCTCTCCATTTTATTGAAGGAACATGGGGAAGTTACTGAGAATTGGCAATGTGGGGTTAGTAGGTTTTCTTTTCCATAAAAAATGGAAAGCGAATTTTGATATAAAGCAATAAGGAGATTCCTAATTAAGGGGCTTAGTAATTGCGGACAAGAAAATTATTTACTGCACCTCAAATGGGCTATTTACATAGAGTAATATAAAAGCTCGAAAGGGGAATAGTAATGTATTTTCAGCCGTATTCTGCTCATTATGGACAACAATCTTTTCTACCTCAATATAGGATGGTCAGTTTGCTAAAAGGTGGAGAATCTAGAATGACTCCGCCATCGATTGGAGGAGGGGCCGTTCCTCCTTCACCACCAAGCGGAGGTGGGATTTTGCCGCCGTTTCCAGGTGGAGAACAACCGCCTCCTCCAGTAGGTGGATCTCCAGCATATCCAGATGCACCGCCGATTGGAGGGGGGACAGACCCTGGATCACCACAATTAAACCAGTCACAAGCAAGCACTTCAACTGTTGAATCTATGTCTATCCGCCCCTGTATATTCCGCTTTACTTATATCTGGCTAGAAAATAGTAAAGGATTTTGGTTCTTTCCAACTCTTATTGGACGTCATTCTATTGCAGGATATCGTTGGCAAAAAAAATATTGGATCTATTATCGAACAGATACTAACCGTATTCGATCTTTTCAGTGTATTTAAGCTAGAAAGGGAAGTGTAGATGGGCATCTCCTATGTTGATAATCAAACAGAGTTTTTGTGGAATACAATATGGTGTAGCATGAGTGAAAGTTAGCGTGAATGATGAAAAAGTAGGTTCATAAGAAAGTTGAATGTAGAAACTTTAAAGGATGTAGAGGGAAAGTAACGATTATAAAGAGAAACAAGTGAAACATTTAATAGAGCCATGGTCTCTGTGCCACAAAAAGAAGGGGAACAGAGAAAAAGTCAAAGAGAAGAGCTCTCTTTGAATGAAATCCAAAAGAAAAAGTGCAAAAAGGTAACAGAGCCCCCTTTTCTCGTTGTGCCCAAAATTTAAATAAGGAAACGCCATTCTTTTATATAAAGACATCAAGCGAATACTCGTCTAATACCCTACTGTGCCCCTGCTCGGTTACTGTATAGGAACTAGTATTTCACACAAATGATCTTCAATCATTTGTGAAGTATATCTTTCTATAATTGGTTGTTCTTTTAATGATAGATTATTTCTTTCTATCTCAGAAATAATATTCCCCCAAAATTCACTGACTGCCTCTTTTGTATGGTCGAGCAAGAAAACAGCGTATTTCCCACCGGAAAATTCACCAACTTGAGCTGGTTTTGCTACCTTAAAATCATTTTCTACCACAATACAAACATCATAACGGCATTCCTCCTTAGGTGTGATTTCTGGGTTATCTTGCGGTATGCCGAGAATAATAGAATTATCAAATATGCCATTCAATTTTGCCCACTTTTTAAAGGATTCCATCAATTCTTTGTTTTGTTTTTCCCCATACTCCCCAACATTTCGGAAAAAAGCAATCCTTGATTTAGGTATTTCTTCAATAGTTATATTCATATTATAACCTCCTTCTTAGATAAGGTAATTCGAATTAAAATATTTTTCAAGTGAATTTTTAAAAGATTTTGACTTCAGAATGGTGTTCTTCTCCCAAGAAGTAATTCACTAGGATATTTAAACAGATATCTTTGTAGAGAAGATTATTTCAAAAGAAGCAAAAAGAATGGAAATGAGAGATGATTTTTGAAGCGCCTTTCTATTAATTAGAAAGGAAGGTTGTTCTATAAAAAAGGAAGAAATAATTAATTGGTGGGTGGATAACATTAATCTAGCTAACGATTTTAAAATCATTAATGATAGTTTATCAAATTTGGACATTGCGCGGAAGACATACAGCTTAGTAGAGTAGAAGAAGTTACTTGTGTAAAAGTGTTTCCTGCTTGGAAAAGGAGAAGGAATAGCTGCAATGAATATTTATTTGTTTTTCATTATTATAACGGGGGAAGTTATCCCCCTATTGATTGAAGCTTCCCTTTATTATGAATGAGAATTTGTTTGTTACCGATTAAGGTAAGAATGTCTTTGTCGGCAAGTTTTGCAAGTTTACGGCTGATTGTTTCTCTTGTAAGGCCAACATAGCTGGAGATTTCTTCTCTGGTGATAGGGAGGGTAATAAGAACAGTATTTTGATGTTCTGTCCCGAATTTCTCACAGAATTCAATAAGCATATCGGCAATTCTTACTTCTGGATCTTTCGTTGCTAATGTTCTCGCTAGATCTTCTGTATGAGATAAGCGTTTGGTAATCGTTTTTAGCAGTTTGAAAGAGATGTCAGGATTACTTAACATTATGTGATCAAAATCTTGTTTATTTAATACACATATCTTTGTATCTTCTAAAGCATGGCAGCTTAAGTTCATAACCATGTCATCATGAAAAAGATTGCTTTCTCCAAAGAAATCACCAGTCGTTAATAAATGAACGATTTGTTCTTTCCCCTGAATAGTTAACTTAGATAGCTTGACTTTTCCACTATGAATAATATAAAGAGAGGTGGAAATATCTCCTTCCTCTATAATCATCTCGCCTTTTTTAAATAGTCTATGATGAACAATATCTGTTATTTTTTTTATTTCTGAATCTGATAAGGAGTAAAATATAGGAACTCGTTTAGGACATGGGCTAACCATTTTTTGTTTCATTATTAACACCACCAGTCAATTTGTGTATTTTTTCACAATTAAAACGATGATTATCTAATTAAATTATAACAATCTTTAATCTGTGATTTCAATCCTATTTTCCTTTGTCTATATCTTCTATACTTTAGCTATTCTAATAAGGGAGAGTGTTCGTATGAATGCCATTTTTACAGAAGAGACGAAAACAGGTGATATCATTATTAAGTTTCCAGCAGCAAGTAAACTATTTAAAGAATATAAAATTGATTTTTGCTGTGGGGGAAATCGACCAATAGGGGAGGCAATTAAATCTTTACATTTAGAAGATAAGGATTTAGTAAAAGTCCTCAATATTATGTATGAACAGATGCAGACAACCGAAGAGATTGACTGGATGAATATACCATTAACTGACTTAGTGAGATATATTATTGATCATTACCATGCAAATACGAGAGATTTATTAGAAGAATTAGATGGATTTGTTAGTAAAGTCTATCGTGTGCATGGAGAGCGCGATTTACATTTGAAAGATGTGTATACCCAGTTTTATTTATTAAAGGACGAATTAGAACAACATTTACTTGGAGAAGAGCAGCGGATTTTTCCACAAGTAATAGAATATGAGGCGAGTAAGGAAGCAGAAAGTCTTGAAGCAGCTCGTGCGGAAATCTCGATATTGGAAGAGGAACATGAAGGAGCAGGGGGAATATTGAAGAAAATTCGCCAAGCTACGAATGATTATGAACTGCCACTGCATGCATGTAATACGTACCGATTAACCTATTTAAAACTAGAAGAATTAGAGAGCTTAACATTTGATCATATTCATCTAGAGAATAATGTATTGTTTAGAAGATTATAAACGGTAATTCTTCTTCCTATCCTATAACCACATTGACGTATTGTGATAAATAATATGGTAAAATGTGTATGACTATTGGATGGGAAGGATGGGATGATTGTATGAAAATAGGTTGGATAGGATTAGGAAATATGGGGATTCCGATGGCTTTGAATTTAATCAAGGCTGGTTATGAATTAACGTTCTATAATCGTACACCTGATAAAGGAAAAGAATTAATTGCTGTTGGTGCCAAACAGGCTGAATCGTTAACAGAACTAGTTGATAACAGTAACCTCATTTTTACAATGGTTTCAGACGATAATGCTGTGAAAAGCATCTATCTTGAAAATGGAATCTTGTCACATGCAAAAGCAGGAAAAGTATTTATTGATATGAGTACCGTTTCCCCACAAACGTCTCAATTCATTTATAATACTGCTTTAGAAAATGGAGTGAAGTTTCTTGATGCCCCAGTTTCAGGAAGTGTTCAACCGGCTAAGGAAGGAAATTTACTTGTTTTAGTTGGCGGCGAAGAAGAAGTTTACGAACAAGTGAAAGCTGTATTGGAGCCGATGAGCAAGCTTTCTATTTATCTTGGTCCATCTGGAGCCGGCAGTAATGCAAAACTTGCCATTAACTTATTATTGGGAATTACAGTACAAGGAATTGCCGAATCCGTTCTTTTTGCAGAAAACCAAGGAATAAAAAAAGAAGACATGTTAACTATTATTAATGAAAGTGCAGTCGGAACAGCAATTTCAAAAATGAAATCATCGTCTATTTTAAAGGATGAGTTTCCAGCAGCATTTGCCCTTAAGCATATGGCAAAAGATTTACGACTAGCAAGTGAAACGGCTGAATTAAATGCGATTGGAGCATCAGCCCATAAAACATATCAATCCGCTCTTGAAAATGGATTAGGAGAATTCGATGTAATGGCCGTTTTAAAAGAGTTAAAAGGAGATGGATCAACATCGCTATAAGCGATGTTGAATTCTATCTCCTTTTTCATTTTTTATACAGATTTGCTAGTTGTGAGACTTTCCAGGACGTTCATTGCCGCAATTACCTCATCTGCTCGATAGGAACCCATCAGCTGAAGCGACTCTTTTGGATTAACAGCATGTTCTGCAACCTTTTGTAGAGCTATTGCCTGATTATCTACAATATGTAAGTCTGCTAAATTGGTTGGAAAACCGAGCTGCTGATAATATGGCAGCAGTGCATCAATTTCATCGATGCGGTTTTCTAAAGCGAGCTGGACTAAAATACCATAGGCCACTTTTTGCCCATGAAGGATGGTGTGTGTTTCTTCGATAAAGCTTAATCCGTTATGAATAGCATGAGATCCAGACATTCTTCCATATCTCCCGCCGAATCCCCCTACTGTTCCTGCCAAAGTAATAACTGCTTCTACCGTCTTAGTAAAGCTCGCTGTAACCTTTCCAGCTTCACTGCTTTGAACAGCTTTTATACTATCCTTTAATAAAATATCACGGATGAAAACAGATTGGCTTAATGCAGCTTGGACAAATAAAGAGTGAGCTCTTTCATCGTTCGCATTTCGGATAATCGCTTCTGCTTCATACCACTTTGTTAAGGTATCACCAATTCCACTTTTTAAATAATCAATCGGCGCGTGAATTAAAAATGCAGGATCAACCACCGTTAAATAACTAGAGCGTCTATGATATGCTACTCTTTCAAACTCTCCATCTGGTGAATAAATGACACTTAATGGTGTGCTTGCTGCACATGTTCCAGCAACGGTTGGAATTAAAACAACTTCGATATTTAATTTATCTGCAACTGCCTTGGCAGTATCTAATATAATGCCGCCTCCTATGCCAATAATGACATCAGCTGCTCCACATAATGGGGCGATCTCCTCTATTGCCTGTTGCGAACTATAGCCTGCGTGCTGAATAATTTGCCAGTGTTCAGGAATGGAAGAGACATACTGACTATAGGCTTCAAATGATTTATAGCCCGTTATGATGGCAGGAGCTTGAAAAGGAGACAATAAATTATCTAACACCTTTAGGATTCCTTCTTTACAAATATATTGGTTCGGACCACTTCTAACGATGTCCTCTGGTTGAATTTGCATTTTTTTTCCTCCTTAGAGATAGTCTCTGTGAATAAATTATATTATTCTAAAAATTATACAACTTTCGGAAACCGAAAAGTAGGTATTTTTCAAAAAATTTTGTGCGAGAAGAAAAGAAGATTGATAAATTTGCTATAGTAAAAGAAGAATACACTATGGGGGAAGTTTATGATTATATGGATTAACGGAACATTTGGTTCAGGGAAGACGACAACTGCCTATGAGCTTGAGAAAAGATTAGAAAATGCATTTGTATTTGATCCAGAAAGATTCGGATATGTGTTAATGAAAAATATTCCACCTGCCTTACAAAAGGATGATTTTCAAGATTTTCCTCTTTGGAGAGAGACAAACTATTCATTATTAAAACAAATCACCAGCGATTACGATGGAATCATTATAGTACCGATGACCATTACGAATGAAGCATATTTTCATGAAATTATCTCGCGATTACAGAATGATCAAATTATAGTTAAACATGTTACACTGATGGCGTCAAAAGCTACGATCAAAAAACGATTACGCAGCAGATTAGAAGGAGAAGATTCTTGGGCATATAACCAAGCTGAATCACGACTAAAACAGCTAGAACTTCCTATTTTTAAGGAGCAAGTGGACACAAATGGTTTAAATATCGAGGAAGTAATCGAAAAAGTTGCGCAGGTTATAGGCTTAAAATTAAAAGATGATAAAAGAAATCCATTTAGAAAAAGAACGGATAGATTATGGAATAAATTAAAGGAAATTAGCTTATTTAAATAAAGAAATCAATGAATTTTGGTGATGGAATTGTTAGATATTACTCATAATGAAAGTTTTTCCGACTAGCGGGAAAATAGTTCTAATCTCTAGGATCCATGTAATAATATATGATCGAATAGGTCTCTTCTTAACCATTTTGGACTATGTACTTTTTGATTTTGCGATAGCATTTTATCAAAAAATATAGTCAGCCGAAAAAAATCACTCACATCTATAAGATAGAATTCACATTTTTACTATATTAATAGGGTAATTTCTTTGCTTTGACCTGCTATTTTTAAATTGATACTATGAGTACGAGGTGACTTAATAATGGAAAATAATTTTCAAGCAGTTGTAGTTGATAATAAAGATAGTAATTTTTCAGTAGAAACAAAGCGTGTTAGCGTAGAGGATTTATCTGCTGGTGAAGTAGTCATAAAAGTTCATTATTCTGGCGTAAACTATAAAGATGGACTTGCAAGCACTCCAGATGGAAAAATTGTTCGCACGTATCCCCATATTCCAGGAATTGATATGGCAGGGATAGTTGTGTCTTCAGAAGACAGTCGCTTTAAAGAAGGAGACCCTGTTATTGCTACTAGCTATGAAATAGGTGTATCTCATTCTGGAGGTTATAGTGAATATGCTCGTATTCCTGCAGATTGGATTGTCCCGCTTCCAGAAGGATTAAGCTTAAAAGAAGCAATGATTATTGGAACAGCAGGCTTTACCGCAGCTCTTTCTGTACAAAGATTGCAGGATAATGGTCTGAAGCCAGAGAATGGATCTGTATTGGTGACAGGTGCTACTGGTGGAGTTGGCAGCTTCGGTGTAGCGATGCTTTCCCAATTAGGCTTTAACGTTATCGCAAGCTCTGGAAAGAAAGAAGCAGAGGGCTATTTGAAAAGCATCGGAGCATCTCATATTATAGGCAGAGAAGATGTCTATAATGGTAAGATAAAAGCGTTGGACAAGCAAGAATGGGCAGGAGCAATTGATCCTGTCGGCGGTGAATCATTGGCAGCAATTATTAGTAAAATAATCTATGGCGGTTCGGTCGCAGTAAGTGGCTTAACAGGTGGTGGAGCTGTGCCGACAAGTGTATTTCCATTCATACTTAGAGGCGTGAATCTTCTTGGAATCGACTCGGTCTATTGCCCGATGGTAAGTAGACAAAAAATATGGGGAAGAATTGCAACCGATTTAAAACCAAAAAACCTTTCTTCCTTTGTGTATAAAGAAGTATCTTTACAGCAATTACCTGAAGAATTACCCAAAATATTAGAAGGCGGAATAACAGGCAGAATAATTGTTGCAGTTGAATAGAAAAAGAGGCTGTTCTTATAGAATGGCCTTTTTTAATAAAAAAGAAGGGATGAAACAAATTAGTATGCTCTATAAACCTCGGACATTTTCTCCAGAAATCCTCGTTTTACAATCCTTGGATCAACGTATGGAACTAGATTTAAATAAAAAACAGTACTTAGCTCATCTGAAAAAAGGCTTGGCAGGAGAAAAATTATTTGATTCCTTCACAGAAACTTTTTTGAGCGACTGTTATATAATCAATGATCTACTACTGCAAATAAATAACACTACTTTTCAAATCGATTCCACTATTATTAACTCTGATGAAATTCATCTTTTCGAAATAAAGAATTATGAAGGAGATTATTACTATCAAAATGATCGTATCTATACAATGAAGCATAAAGAAATTAGTAATCCGCTAAATCAAATAAGGAGGAATGAATCATTATTTCAACAGTTACTTCAAAAGCATGGTTGGGAAAATAAATCAATTACTTCTTCTGTTGTTTTTGTTAATCCCGAGTTTACCTTATACCAAGCTCCACTATCTTTACCATTTATTTTTCCAACGCAAGTCCAGCGATATTTAAAAAGGATGGGTCATCCTTCTAAAAAGCTGAACAAGTTTCAGAAGCAATTGGCTGAAAAACTAACAGCATTGCACATCGACAAATCTCCTTTTTCAAAAATTCCAATCTATGAATATAAAGAATTACAGAAAGGCATCTTTTGCAAAACATGTCATTCATTTAAAGTGGTAGAAATAGGAATGAAGGTAGTTTGTGAAGAATGCAGACAGGCAGAAACAGTCGAAGCAGCGGTATTACGCAATGTAGAAGAACTGAAATTACTTTTTCCTAATGAAAAAATAACAACCCCCTTATTATATGATTGGTGTAGAATCATTCATTCCAAAAAAAGAATAAGAAGAATATTAGTAAAACATTTTAAGCTAGCTGGAGTCAACCGTTGGAGCTATTTTGAGTAGTTTATAATCGAGTTAATAACATGTAAGCTGAAATAAAAGAAAAGAGCGTGCGTGAACACCTTCTTTTAGAAAAATTGCGATAAGAGAGGAGCGCTCTGTGCCCAAAAGCAGGAGACAGAAGGGAAAAGGGGAACAGAGAGGAGCGCTCTGTGCCCAAAAGCAAGAGACAGAAAGGAAAAGGGGAACAGAAAGGAGCGCTCTGTGCCCAAAAGCAAGAGACAGAAAGAAAAAAGGAAACAGAGAGGAGCGCTCTGTGCCCAAAAGCAAGAGACAGAAAGAAAAAGGGGAACAGAGAGGAGCGCTCTGTGCCCAAAAGCAAGAGACAGAAAGAAAAAAGGAAACAGAGAGGAGCGCTCTGTGCCCAAAAGCAAGAGACAGAAAGAAAAAGGGGAACAGAGAGGAGCGCTCAATTACCAAAAGCAAGAAACAAAAAAGAAAAAGGATACAGACTCCAGAACTTTTCTAGAATAGGCAATCACATATAGAATTTTCGTAAAAAAGCAGGAAGAATTTCTATATTTATTAGAAAAGTGGAGCGAAGTTGGTTTTTAAAAAAACAGCATGCCTGTATAATACAGATATTAGCTGTTTTTTATTTTTCGAAAATGAAATGAAAGTTGTTTTTTATATTGTAAATATAGTGATGAATATAGAAGCATTAATATAAACCTAACTTATACAATCAAGGAAAGAAGGAGGAGAGGATAATGGGAAAAAGCCTGATACAGCAGCAAATAGTAACTAGAGATAGTAAAGGTCTTTTTCTTACAGGTGATGAGTCTGATACTATAGTTTTCTCACCTAACGTGGAGGAAAGCTTCATCAAGAAATACCTAATTCCAATTAGTACGTATCATATGCCGAGTGAATTAAAGAAAAGCAGTGACAAAGAAATAGAGAATTATCCACCGCAATTTACTTTAATGCAGCCTGATACGGGAGAATTAGTGATAGGGAAATCTAGTTTTGCGCCTGCTGAAAGCCCAAAGCGAAAGAATCGCCTGTTTGTACATAATTATATTATTCCTGTAAGTAGAAAAGAGGAATGGATTCATAAACCCTCTCAAATTTTTCATATTGAACATTTTTATAGCTTGGAAGATATCGACAATCTAGGAGAAAAATTAGAAGAAATAGAATATGTCTCTTATACGAAAGAGAATATCTTTACTAAAAAGCAAGAACTGTTTCATGTTTTACAACTGGATGAAAAGAAATTCAAAGAATTATTATTTGCTTGTATTACGGCAGTTGCGGAAAAGAAAAGAGTGTATATATCGTTTCAGGCCTCACCTCATCTGCAGCATAAATATGCAATGTGGCTATTGGAACTATTATTTATATATATGCCGTATGAAACAAGAAGATTATTTGGTGCAACTACTTTTCATAATGAACCAGAAATATTAGAAAATATCCATGTAATGTTTGTAGAACAGGGATCCATTCGTCTCCGAAAAAGAGCCGTGGAAAACCAATTTACTTTTGATTTAAGTCAGGACAAAAGAAACGGCTTAAACTTTAAGGAAGAAGATCATGATTATCTTCATTTTGCTTTTGAAGCACTCGAAACTGCCACAGAGCTAGATGAATTTTTTGTTTACTGTGAACGGGCTTTAAAAGGATTGGATAAACAGAAGAAACTTGTTCTTCAATCATACAATGACTTATTTCTTCTATTTTATATGGAAAAACTAGATTATTATTTTTATGATAACGATAAAGTGGCGACATTGAAAATGCTGTATACTTTTCTGCAAAAAAATCATCGGGAAAAGCTCGAGCTTGTACATATTTTCAAACAAGTGCTCCATCGAGAAGAGCGGATGAAGGATGCTTCCATTGTTCGAGATTATCTGCGATTTGTTTTGGAAATCCAAAAGGTTGTTGAACATGTAGATGTTGTAGAATTTATTGTTAAAACGATTGCTTATTATGAAGGCGAAGATATTTGCCAATCACTATGGGAAATTCTTGGAAAATATCCAGAAACGTATCAGCAAGTTCTATCTTATATGAGTGATATTTTTTCTTACTCAGAGATTATTGAAGATTATTTAAAGCATGAATTCAGCTTTCAACATTCCTTATCCCAAATTTTAATTAATATCAAAAATCTATTGCATGTAAATTCTTCCTTTGAGCATAATGCAACGTTCTTAAAATCAACAAAAAATAGACTAGTGTATGAAGTGAAAAAAAGCAGCCATCCTATGGCCATTGTCTTTGAAATAATCGTTTATTTTCAAAGGTCTATTCCATTTGAATCATATAAGCGGATGGTACTGCCGGATGTAAAAGCACAGCTATTGGTACAATTACAGTTGGAAAAAGTAGATCTTGCCGATGTTAAGCAGTTTGGAGAGATATTTTTACAAGGCAAAGAGGAACGTAGTTTTGAGATAAAGGGCTGGGAAAAGGAGAAGTTTGAAGTATTAGAATTACTGTATACCTATTTCTATCTATCTCAGGAACAAACACAACATGTTTTTCGGATGGCAAGTGAACCAATTAAAGCAAAAGCAAGTGATTTAGCCCAAGAGATTACGAAAGACAATGGTCTTTTTAAGCCATATGAACGATTTCTCCTTCTGTTTCCAGGAGGAATGGAGGGCGTGGAGCATCGCCAAGTCTTTTCGTATATAGCGATATATGGTTCTGAAGATGAAATGCTTGATTATATTGAATGGTCCTTGAAAAAATTCGGGACAAGCCCAAGGTTCAATTATGCCTTAAAAGATTACTTAATTACCGATCGAAATTCTATTTGGAAGAAGAAAGAACGGAAAAGAGAATTAGCAAGTATACGATCTCAATCTTTGAAAAAACTTTTAAAGGAAGTTCGTGAACAAACGGCGAATCCAGGTGTAAAGTTTTTTCGCAAATATGGAATTCTTTTAATCGTTTTAATCATTCTTGGAGTTATAGGATATTTTTATGTGAATTAAGAGAAACGGAGCGTCTTTTTTTAATAAGATGCTCCGTTTTTTATAGGAGTAAGCAAGTCGGATTAAGTGGAATTATTGAAAATGTTTGTTATGATAGGGGAAAAACAGTTGAGAAAGGAGTATGAAAATGCAATATATTAATGGGGAATGGCGTCATTCTGCTTCAGGAAAAACTTATTCTGTCTATAATCCGGCAACTGCAAAGGTTATTGAAGAAGTGGCAAGAGGAGGAAAGGAAGACGGGCATCTAGCAATTGATGCAGCCCAAAATGCACTGCCTTTATGGGCGAAAAAAACTGCAAAGGAACGATCTATTTATTTAAAAACAGTAGCTGATAAACTGCGCGAACAAATCGAAGATCTCGCAGCAATTATTACAACTGAAATGGGAAAGCCAGTTGCAGAGGCTAAGGGGGAAGTAAATTTAGCAGCAGATTATTTGGAATGGTATGCGGAAGAAGGAAAACGTATCTATGGCGATACCATTCCTGCTAGTTCAGAAACAAAGCGAATTATTGTGCTAAGACAGCCAGTAGGAGTAGTCGGAGCAATTACTCCATGGAATTTTCCAATCGCCATGCTTGCTAGAAAAATTGCTCCAGCGCTTGCAGCAGGATGTACAGTTGTCCTAAAGCCAGCGGAAGCCACTCCTTTAACAGCAATAGAAGTAATGAAGATATTTCATGAAGTAGGACTACCAAAAGGTGTGTTAAATTTAGTTCATGGCGATGCGGCTCCAATCGGAGATGCGATGATGGAAAGACAAGAAGTTAGAAAAATCACTTTTACAGGTTCAACAAAAGTAGGGAAAGAGCTTGCAGCAAAAGCATCTGCTACAATGAAGAAGATCTCGATGGAACTTGGGGGCCATGCTCCTTTTATCATCTTTGCGGATGCAGATTTAGAAAAAGCAGCTGAAGGCGTAATTGCAAGTAAGTTTCGCAATGCAGGACAAACCTGTATATGCACGAATAGGATTTATGTTCAGAAAACAATTGCAGAACGCTTTTCTGATATTCTAGTAACAAAAATGAAAAATTTGGTTGTTGGAAACGGCCTACATCCTGAAGTAACCATTGGGCCACTTATAAACGAAGCAGCTGTTGCCAAAACGGAAGAGCATATTCAAGATGCTATCCAAAAAGGCGCTAAAGTCATCTATGGAGGAAAAAAACCAGCTGGCGAAGAATATGACAATGGCCATTTCTATGAACCAACAGTTTTATTACATGCTACTCATGAGATGAAAATTGCGACGGAAGAAACATTTGGACCAGTGGCGCCAATTTTTGAATTTGAAACAGAGGAAGAAGCCTTATATTTGGCTAATGATACTTCCTATGGATTAGCAGCATATTTTTATACAAAAGACATCTCTCGTGTATTTAGAATGTCAGAAGGCCTTGAATATGGCATAATTGGGATTAATGATCCGGTACCAACCACTGAACAAGCACCATTTGGCGGAGTAAAAGAATCAGGAGTCGGCCGCGAAGGTGGAAAGTATGGATTAGAAGATTATTTAGAGTATAAATTTCTTTCATTGGAATTAGATATCTAAACTTTTCTAAAAAATAGAGTTAGAATTTCTGACAAAATAGAAGAATGTTGTACAAAGATATGATATGATCCAATAAACAGAATATTCTATATTCTATATTTTATATAGATAGATTTGTTTTGCTTGTGTGCTGCGAGCTTTTGATAGGTTATAGAATGGCTTATTCGTTCTGCTATCTTTAGTGGGGGTGATAATTATATTAGTCGATCAGCTACCAAGAACTCTCGGAGAATTGAAGCAAAGCATCATGAAGGAAAACAATCTTGTCAATCAATTGATTTTTAAGGTTGGGCTAACTGAACAGCAGATTAGTTTAATCGATAATAAAATTATCATTATTGCTAAGCATAAGCGTATTCCTGTACTGGAAATTATAGAAAGTTCAAGTGATAACCTTGCGGAGATCATTGATCGTCTATTAATTGATAAATACAAGGAAATGCTTTTACGCAATTTAGAAGAAAAACTGCATTTCAAGGTGCAGCTAATATTAAAGGATTATGATTCCATGAGAGAGATTAGTGGAACAATTATTATGTTAGACAAGAAAATTGAATCCTATTTGGCTGGTTAAATGAACTCTTTGGAAGAGAGCAGGAAAACCGTCAGAATTAGACTGAGATACAACACTCAGGAAATTCTGGCGGTTTTTTTTATTAATAGAAATATTTTATGAAATGAGGGAGTTTTAGGGTGTATAAACTAGAAGTTCGCCATACGAATAAGATCTTTAAAAAAGAAGGAAAAGAAGTAGTAGCGTTGAGGGATGCCAATTTGAAAATCCAAGAAGGCAAGTTTATCAGCTTAATTGGACCGAGTGGTTGTGGAAAATCGACGTTATTTAATATCATCGCAGGCCTAATGAAGCCTACTACTGGGGAGGTAATCCTCGATGGCAAGAACATTGTTGGCAAGAATGGATATGTGGGCTATATGCTTCAAAAAGATTTGCTTCTACCTTGGAGAAGTATTTTGCAAAATGTCATATTAGGACTAGAAATAAAGGGTGTGAGTAAGAAAGAAGCTGTGGCAAGAGCTAAACCACTTCTTCAAAAATACGGATTAGGGGGATTTGAACATCATTATCCAGATGAATTATCTGGTGGGATGAGACAAAGAGCAGCATTATTACGCACCTTGTTATATGACCAAGATATTATTTTACTCGATGAGCCATTTGGTGCTTTAGATGCCCAGACACGATTATTGATGCAAACTTGGCTGTTAGATATTTGGTCTGATTTTAAGAAAACCATTTTGTTTGTAACCCATGATATTGATGAAGCTATTTATTTATCAGATGAAATTTATGTCCTATCCCCAAGACCAGGACGATTAAAGGAAAAGGTAGACGTATCATTAGCAAGGCCACGCAATCAAGATACATTATTGCATCCGGATTTCATTGCTTTGAAAAAATATTTATTTGCACTATTAAAGGAAGAAGTAGTATTAGCTAAATAAGATTCTTGAAAAGAGGAGGAACATAGATGAGAGATAATTCAGAGCAAATTATTTTGCCGCACAAAGTAAAAATGCAAGAGGTAGATACATTGCCGATTATAGAGGATGAGGAATTAAAGGAAAGAAGAAAGAAGCGAATAACGCTAATTGGGCAAGTTTTAATTGGTATTCTTTTCTTTATTTTATGGGAACTATTCACAAAGTGGAAAATAATCGATTCTTATTATTGGAGCAGTCCGACGATTATTTGGGAAACAGGCGTTATTGCTTTTACGGAAGGAACTTTATGGAGTGATCTTCTATACACTTCAGGTGCGACTATAATCGGCTTTCTTTTTGGCACATTTTTTGGTGCATTGCTTGGATTGTCCTTTTGGTGGTCCTATTTTTATTCCAGAATCGCAGAGCCATATTTAATTGCTTTTAACGCTATCCCTAAACTTGCATTAGCTCCGGTTTTAGTTATTCTTTTTGGGATTGGCTTCAGCTCAAAAGTTGTTCTGGCATTTATGATGACTGTGATTGTAACTGCTATTGCTGCACATAGTGGCGTGAAAAGTGTAGATGCTGATTTAGAAAGAATGCTTTTTTCCCTTGGCGCAAAAAAACATCATATTTTTACAAAAGTCGTTATTCCCTCTGCTATGCCGTGGATTGTCAGCAGTTTGAAAATTAATATTGCCTTAGCCTTAGCGGGAACAATCGTAGGAGAATTTATTAGTTCGCGACAAGGGATTGGCAGAATGATTTTGTACGCAGGACAAATTATGAATATAAATTTAGTATGGGTAGGAGTTGTTGTTTTATCCATATTATCAGTGTTGATGTATATAGGGACTGTTTGGCTGGAAAAGCGCTTATTAAGAGGAAAAGGATTGAGAGAGTAGTTCTATCCAGTTTAGATAAAGCATCAAATAGGGGGAAAGTTTACATGAAAAAAAATCGCTACTTTCATTTTGGAATTTATTTAATACTACTTTTAATTATTTTTAGCGGATGTTCCTCAACAAAAGGCACAAGTAGTAAAAAAGAGTCTGAGAATGGAACAAAGAAGCTTGTTATTGCTGAACCAGTTCATTTAATTGGCTATCTACCTTTATATGCAGCGATTCGGGAAGGCTTTTTTGAAGAAGAGGGACTAGAGGTTGAAATAATTACAGCAACAGGCGGTGCTCATGTTACTTCTGTAGTTAGTGGGGATGCATGGGGAAATATTGGTGGCCCAGAATCGAATCAAATGGCTAACACAGGAAATGCTGATCCTATTGTTTCTGTAGTAAATGTTGTAAATCGAGCCAATGTATACTTAATGGCGGATACAGAGCAAACAATAGCCAATACTAGTAAGGAGAAACTTGCTGATTATTTAAAAGGAAAAACCATTGCAGCAGGTCGCTTTGGCGGAAGTCCCAATTTATTAACGCGGTGGTTATTAATGGATGTCGGTTTAGATCCTGAAAAAGATGTCAAACTAGAAGAACCTGCAGATGCAAGTGCTGTCGTTTCATTAGTTGAATCGGGTCAAGCTGATATAGCGAATGGTGCAGAACCACAGATTACCGAAGGAATAAATAAAGGAGTTTGGGCAGAACCCTTTTATAGCTTTGCCAGTCTTGGTGACTACCCATATTCGGTATTAAGCGTGAAAAAATCAACAATAGAAGAAGAGCCAGAGACAGTAAAAAGCTTTGTCAGTGCAGTTATGAAAGGACTTAAGACGATTGATGAGGATCATGAATTGGCGATGGAAATTTTAAAACAAGAATTCCCTTCGACTGCGGAGGAAAGCTTGCAGGCTTCGCTTGATCGGGCTTATGCAGACAGTCTTTGGAGTAAGGATGGCTTTATTTCCGAAGAGGCACTTGCAAAACCAATGGAAGTTGTCGAAAAAACTGGAGTTTATACAAATGGCTATCAATACGATAAGCTAATTGACATGCAATTTGTGGATGAGCTTTCTAAATAACATGGATCATTTTGATGGGAATGCAAAAGAATACAGGAAGGTATAAATTTAACACGAAAGGATGAGGCTGATGAATCAACTAGAATGGAATCCCAAACATACTGCATTACTAATTGTTGATGTTCAAAATGATTATTGTCATAAAGAAGGAAGCTTAGCTCAGCAGGATTTAGATGTATCTATGGTAGATGAAATGATGCCAAATCTAAAAGACATGATCGCTTCGATGAAAGATATAAATGTGCCGATTATTTATATACAAACAATTCATGAGGACAGCACAGATTCAGAAACGTGGATTAAGCGACTAAAGGGAAAAAATCAGAAGGGGCTTTGCCGAAAGGATACATGGGGAGCAGAATTTTATCAATTGGAACCAGAGAAGAATGATGTTATCGTAATAAAACATAGATATAGTGCATTTATTAATACAAGATTGGATTCTGTTCTGAGAGCATTAAAAATTGAGACGCTGTTAATGGCAGGTGTTAGCACAAATATATGTGTGGAATCAACAGCAAGAGATGGTTTTATGCTGGATTATGATGTTATTTTCTTATCAGATTGTACGGCAGCCTTCTCAAAAGAGGCACATGAGATGACCTTGCAAACCATTAACCAGTTTTTTGGTACAGTTGCCACCAGTAAAGAAGTGGTTAAATCTATTCATGCTCTTCAGTAGAAAGAGAATAGCTTGATTGGAGGAAACGGGGGAGAAGTTTATAATACTCTCATTCCTCCTCTTTCGATTTGAATGCATAGCATAAAGGATGATTTAAATGACAAAAAATAAGCTGAGTTTTTTAGAAGTAAGAAAAGAACCATCAGCCTCGAGCCAAAAATTCCAATCCATACTTTTACTGCTATCTGTTTGTACGGGTGCTTTTTTGTCCCACTTTTCTGCTGGATTTGTCAATATTGCCTTAACCGATATATCCATTGATTTTTCGGCAAAGCTTTCTGTTACCCAATGGATTGTCAATGGCTATCTATTGGCGATTATGTTGTTTTTACCGTTGATGGGGAAACTAGCAGATCAGTTTGGAAAGAAGCGTATACATAATCTTGGCTATTTAGTTTTTGCGGCGGGAGCATGTGGATCCGCCCTGTCTTTCAATATTCCTATGTTGATTATTGCTAGAGTAATCCAAGGTAGTGGGGCAGCAATGCTTCAAGCAGTTAATATGGCAATTGTGACAGATGTTTATCCTGAGAAACATCGAGGAAAAGCCCTTGGGATTATCAGTACATCTGTCGGAATCGGAGCATTATTAGGTCCCTCTGTTGGTGGATTTTTTATCGAATCCTTTTCTTGGCATATCTTATTTTGGACTGTTGTTCCAATAAGTATTGGAGCCTATTTTTTAGCACAGAAATTTGTTCCAATTGACCGCCATTTTGAACATTCTAGCTTTGATTACAAAGGCAGTATCTATTTTGGGATAGGGATTGTTTCCTTTGTTTTTGTTCTCAACTCGATTGGCGAGGGAGCTTATAAGATCTATTTATTAGGGATTGCCTGTGTTAGTGTTGCCTGTTTTCTTTTCTTTTTCTTCCATAGTAAGAAGGAGGAGCACCCGTTTATCCAACCATCGATTTTCTCTTCCCCCATTGTGAAAGCCGGTGGATTAATCTTAATGACAAGCTATTGTGCAGCATTTGCTTCGACTGTTATATTACCTTTTTATTTACGAGGTGTTTTAGGCTTTTCTGCTGAGCAGTCAGGACTTTTATTAATGTGTTATCCATTGCTTCTGGCAGTACTTGGTCCTATTAGTGGATCGTTAGCAGACCGGTTTGGGGGAGAAAAGGTAGTCCTAGTTGGTTTAGGGCTTTTATGTATAACGATGCTTGGGCTGAGCTTCCTATCTCCTGGGACATCCTTACCTACATTAATCATATTGCTTTGTTTATTGGGGTTCTCGATGGGGATCTTAACATCGCCCAATTACAGCATAATGATGCTATATGTTCCCTTACAATTCTTAGGAATGATGAGCAGTACTATTGCCTTGCTAAGAAATATTGGAATGGTAATCGGGACAGCGCTAGCGATTACTTTTATGAATATGTGGTTAGATGGAACGATTACTGATTGGATGAATGATACAAGACGCTCGGAATTTGAGGCAGTCATGTTAGGCTTTCACTATTTATTTCTGCTTTTATTTGTTCTTCTGGTATTAATTGCTATTTATTTTGTTTATTCTGTCTGGAGAAAAAAGAAGGAGGAGTGAGGAGTGGAAGAAGGATGAAAAATTAATATTTATAGGGAATACTCGATGAAATGAATGGTGATTTTGGCTAAAAGTAGCGAGAAATTAGTCAAATACACCGGGGAATCAGGGGAAATAGGAGGGAATCAGCTAACCGGAGCGAGAAATCAGCCAAAGTAAGAAAATATCAGCCAACTGGGGCAGGAAATCAGCCAAAGTAAAAAAATATCAGCCAACCGGGACAGGAAATCAGCCAAAGTAAGAAAATATCAGCCAACCGGAGCGAGAAATCAGCCAAAGTAAGAAAATATCAGCCAACCGGAGCAGGAAATCAGCCAAAGTAAGAAATATCAGCCAACTGGAGCAGGAAATCAGCCAAAGTAAAAAAATATCAGCCAACCGGAGCGAGAAATCAGCCAAAGTAAGAAAATATCAGCCAACCGGGGCAGGAAATCAGCCAAAGTAAAAAAATATCAGCCAACTGGGGCAGGAAATCAGCCAAAGTAAAAAAATATCAGCCAACCGGAGCGAGAAATCAGCCAAAGTAGAAAAATATCAGCCGATCGGGGCAGGAAATCAGCCAAAGTAAAAAAATATCAGCCAACCGGAGCAGGAAATCAGCCAAAGTAAAAAAATATCAGCCAACCGGGGCAGGAAATCAGCCAAAGTAAAAAAATATCAGCCAACCGGAGCGAGAAATCAGCCAAAGTAAGAAAATATCAGCCAACCGAGGCAGGAAATCAGCCAAAGTAAGAAAATATCAGCCAACCGGGGCAGGAAATCAGCCAAAGTAAGAAAATATCAGCCAACTGGGGCAGGAAATCAGCCAAAGTAAAAAAATATCAGCCAACCGGGACAGGAAATCAGCCAAACCACAAATCATTATTCCATTCCCCTCAAAAAAACACCCGAAAAGTAATTTTTACGCTAACTTTTCGGGTCTTCTTGCTTCAAAAAAATTTAGTTTTCACTATTAAACTGAGACACAATTTTCATTAATTCATCTGCCATGCTGGATAAGGATTCAGCAGAAGCTTTAATTTCTTCCATCGATGCTGATTGTTCTTCTGTAGAAGCGGCAACTTCTTCTGTACTATTTCCATTTTCTTTAGCAAGAAGGGTAATTTCATTTGCAACCTCGACCACATCTTTAATCTGTATTGTGATGGTAGCAACTGTTTGGGCAACCTCTTCTATTTCTGGGGCCACCTTTTGAGTGTTGGACACAATGGTCGAGAAGGATTCAACCGTATTTGTTGAAATAGTTACTCCGTTCTTCGCTCGATCCATTGTCTCATTTAACATGGTGACTGCGTCGGATGTATCCTGCTGAATTCCATGTAAAGATTGGGAAATATCTTGTGCGGAAGCTTGAGACTGCTCCGCTAATTTACGAACTTCATCGGCTACAATGGCAAAGCCTTTGCCGTTTTCTCCTGCTCTAGCCGCCTCAATAGCCGCGTTTAATGCTAATAAATTTGTTTGCTCGGCAATATTACTTATTAACTCAATCATTTTTCCTATTTCTTGTGATCGGTCAGCTAAAGAAGCAATAATCGTATTGGAACGTTGTACAGAGTCATAAATGAATTTCATTTGTGTTAAATTATCTTCGATTTGTTTTGTGCCCTTTTCTGCATTTGTAAAGGCAGCTTGTGATAAGGCAGACACATGCAAAGAACGATCCTTAATCGCCTCTACTCCGGTTAAAATTGAATCTAAGGCAAGCGTATTGCCAGATATTTTAACAATTGCATGTTCATTGCTAGCAGCAATTGCCTGAATAGAGGAAGCAATTGCTGCAGACGCATTGCTTGATTGTTCTGCACTTTCATTTAATTGCTCTGCAGATGCTGCTACCAGATTTGAGCTTTCTGTCATGTTAACAATCATTTTTGCTAAATTCTCTTTCATTTGTTCAAAAGCTTCATTTAATTGATAAATTTCATCTCTGGATTTTATTGGGGATTTTGCTGTGTGTAAGTTCCCTTTTGCGACTTTTTGCATATTTGTTTTTAAATACTGAATTGGTTTCATAATAAGAGCTGATTGAAGGAAACCCATTACGATAGATAGCAACGTAACTAATACACTAAAAATAAGTACCAGCATCATTCTTTGTTCAGAATCTGTATGAGCTCTTTCAACCTCTGGATTCAAAATATCATGGGTCAGCCAAATATTAAAAGCTTCCGTTTGATCAGATAAGCTGTCAGATAATGTCGTAATCTCATCTAAAGCAGATGGAGAAGGGTTATTACTATTCATCAATGCATTCGCCTTATGAGTAAGTTCTTTGTTTAAAGTCTGTATATCCTTTAATCGCTTTACTGTTTCTGCCTCAGTAGAGATTTCTATCCCAGTGTTAACAAGCGTATCAATATTTGTGCTTGCGCCATTTACTCTA
The DNA here is from genome assembly GCF_003726095.1 of Niallia circulans. Lineage (NCBI taxonomy): Bacteria > Bacillati > Bacillota > Bacilli > Caryophanales > Bacillaceae > Niallia > Niallia circulans. The sequence goes on along the minus strand of NZ_CP026031.1, from coordinate 2,933,054 downwards.
TTTTTATAGGCATCAGTTCTATAAACAAAATAACCCCTTAAGTTTGAAATTTCTCTAGCTGCATTTGTCTGTATTTGTTCAGAAATAGAGCGTAATTCTGTTACGGTTTCAATTACATAATCATAAGTTTCTACTGTTTCTTTTGTACTTTTATAAGAATAATAGGACAGAATCATAAATAAAATAGAAACAATCAGAAAGCTTGCTAATAATTTATACCTGATGGAAATTTTCATACTGTTCGCCTTCCTTTTTTTAATGTAAATAATCCTCATATATCAAAATTAAAAGATACCTTGAATATTATCGACGGAAATTTGCTTGTTTTTAGTAGAAAATTCAAAAGTCGGAATAAAAAGAAAAGAGGTAATTATTTGAATTAATGGTTTTGTTGCTTCTATCAATAACTGTAGGAATGATTTAGGAAGAAGAGGGGTATACAGTAATATCAATTGACAAAGAGGTGTGCATCCATGGGGAATCCAGATATTACAATGTATTATTTCGAACAGAATAGATATATACCCAATCATCCTTATCTCCCAGCACTTCATTATAAAAGGGCTATGGAGAATAAGGAAGACGAAATGGAAAAGGTCTTTCAGCAAAATAATTGGAAAAATACCTGGTCAGGAGGAGTATTCTCCTATCATCATTATCACAGCAATGCCCATGAAGTTCTGGGATAAAAACAGGCTCTGCTTTATTACAAATAGGCGGAGAAGGTGGATCCAAGCTTATTGTAAAGAGTGGTGATGTCTTATTGCTTCCTGCAGGAACTGGTCATAAGAAATTATCTGCCTCTCCAGAATTTGAAGTGATCGGTGCATATCCAAATGGGGAAGATTATAATATAAAAACAGATGTAGAGAAAGACTTAGATGGTGTACAGGAAGAGATTGAAAGTGCATTTTTTCCAGCTGCTGATCCAGTCTATGGAGAAAACGGCCCGCTGTCAAAGATGTGGAGACAAAAATGATGTGCGTGAAATGGATCTAGGAATCTTATTGGGATAGGAACTACGACCTAATTGGTGAAGAGTGTTCCACAAGAATGGTTTTGAAAAAATCTTTACTTATATACATATTTTAGGTAATGTAAAGATATATGGTTAATTAATTTAAAGGTGGGAGAACAGCGACAATGGCTTATAAAGAGATCGTAGAAAAGTGGACAAGTTTTGCAGGATTAGAAGCGAACTTAAAAACGCAACTAACAGAATTACAAACATCTGATAAGTTGCTGGAGGACAGTTTTTATAAACATTTAGAATTTGGTACAGGCGGTATGCGTGGAGAACTAGGACCTGGTATTAATCGCATGAATATTTATACTGTTCGTAAAGCAGCAGAAGGATTAGGGAAATACATAGTAGAGCAAGGAGAAGAAGCGATGAAGCGCGGGGTAGCTGTAGCGTATGATTCTCGTCATCAATCTCCAGAATTTGCCCTAGAAGTTGCGAAAGTAGTAGGTAAGCTTGGAGTTAAATCCTATGTGTTTGAAGAGCTTCGTCCTACACCTGCATTATCTTTTGCTGTACGCTATTTAAATACATTTGCGGGAGTAGTGATTACCGCTAGTCACAATCCTCCTGAGTATAATGGCTTTAAAGCATACGGAGAAGACGGTGGACAACTTCCTCCTGAGGCTGCAGATATCATTATTAAATATGTAAATGAAGTCGAAGATGAGCTTACAATTGAAGTTTTAGAGGAAAAAGAGTTACTAGAAAAAGGTTTATTAACATATATTGGTGCAGAAGTAGATGCTGCCTATGTAGAACAACTAAAAACAATCCAATTAAATCGTTTGCCAGAAGCAAAGGATTTAAAAATTGTTTATACTCCATTACATGGTACTGGAAACAAGCCAGTCCGTGCTGGTTTAGAAGCGTTTGGATTTGAAAATGTAACAGTTGTGAAAGAACAAGAATTACCTGATGCTAACTTTTCTACCGTAAAATCACCTAATCCAGAAGAGCATGCAGCTTTTGAAATTGCGATTCGTTACGGCAAAGAAATCGATGCTGACGTTCTCCTTGCTACAGATCCAGATGCAGATCGACTAGGGGTTGCAGTGAAGGATACAAGTGGCGAATACACAGTTCTTACCGGAAATCAATTAGGTGCATTAATGCTTGAATACTTATTGTCTGAGAAAAAAGCAAAAGGAATGCTTCCAGAAAATGGCGTTGTCATTAAAACAATCGTTACCTCTGAAATCGGCCGCACGATTGCAAAATCTTATGGCATTCCAACTATTGATACTTTGACAGGGTTCAAGTTTATTGGAGAGAAAATTAAAGAGTTTGAACAAACACATGAGCATACATTCCTTTTCGGTTATGAAGAGAGCTATGGCTATTTAATCGGTGATTTCGTGCGCGATAAAGATGCTGTTCAATCTGCTATTTTTGCTGCAGAGGTTGCTGCTTATTATAAAGCAAAAGGATTAACGCTTCATGAAGGTTTACTAGAAATCTTTAAAAAGTATGGCTTCTACCAAGAAGGTTTAGAATCATTAACATTAAAAGGAAAAGATGGAGCAGAGCAAATTGCATATATTATGGATACTTTCCGTAAAGCTCCTATCAAAGAGGTTAAGGGCTTAAACGTTGTAGCAGTGGAAGACTATTTAACAAGTAAGCGTTCAGAAGGTCTAACAGAAACATTGATTGATCTACCAAAATCTAATGTAATTAAATATTATTTGGAAGATGGTTCATGGTTCTGCCTTCGTCCATCTGGAACAGAGCCAAAAGCGAAATTCTATTTTAGCGTAAATAGTTCTTCTTTAGAAGAAAGCACAAGTAAGCTAGAAGCACTGAAGCTAGGCGTAATGGAGCAAGTGAATGCAGTAATCGACGGATATAATAAATAAATTACCAAAACTCCTTCAAGATTGTTTGGGAAAAGCGAAGTGATATTCTTTTTCTAGACATTCGATGAAGGAGTTTTTTTATTGATAAAAATAAAAAAAGCAAAACTTTAAATTTGAACGTTATATCTGCTCCAAAACTTAAAAATCGCTTAGGCGAAATCTTCGTTTTCTTTATGCAAACACGCTCAAAACTGGAATTTTCGGCATTTTCCCTCTGCTCTAATTTATAGTATGATTTTACTAATTTAAGAGAGAAGGGAGGGAGAAGATGATCAATCAAGTTACTTTAGTAGGAAGGCTAACGAAAGATCCAGAACTGCGAGTAACACAAGAAGGAACTTCTATTGTCCATGTGACTGTTGCAGTAAATAGAAACTACAAGAATCAAGCTGGTGATTATGATGCAGATTTTGTGCAATGTACCTTTTGGAATAAGGTAGCGGAAAATACAGCTCAGTATTGTCATAAAGGCTCTCTAGTTGGAGTCGTTGGCCGAATACAGACAAGAAACTATGAAAATCAAGAGCGGAAAAAGGTCTATGTAACAGAAGTTATTGCTGAATCCGTACGTTTCTTGGACCCTAAAAAACTAGAACAAACCATTCCTTAAAGGAGGAAAACAAGGTGAATAATGTACCAGATTTAATGGTTACATTAATTAAAATGCAGGCAAAGACTAATGAAAAATTAGAACAATGTAATGTAAGAATAAAACAGCTAGAACATATTATTCAGATGGAAACTATCACTCGAACTTCCCCAACATCTTAAGACTTTCACCATATACACTACTCACACAAAAATTATCTTTCCGTTTCAAAGCTCTTTCTTTGAAACACCATCCTTTATTAGAAAAAATCAATACACACTTCGATTCTATTCCCCATTATTTAGTGTCCAATGTGACACTTTTTTTGTTTGCAGGTGAAGTGAAATAGAAAAGATACCTTAATAGATTAACTATTAAGGTTGAAACGCTACCATATTTTAAAATATTCTAACAATTTATTCGTTGCTATTTTCTAGTATTGTTAACATTGCACGAACTTCTTCTTGTGTTAAGCCCTGCTTTTTTGCCTCCGAGATAAGCGATAACCATTCACTATCCAAATTGCTTTCAGTTTGAATTTCGGTGGGAAACAAATTAATCATGATAATTAACCTCCTTATAGAATATAAGGTGGCCCAGCCATCATAGTAAAAAAATCTACCTTAGACCCGAAGCTTTGCGTCCCACCCTTTCAGATGGTTTGCCTTTATCTGTTAATTGTACAATAAAATTTTATCACTATTATCCAAAAGTTAATAACATTTTCATATGAAATCTTTCGACATATTCCAACATTTGTGTAGTGAATATTTCTTAATAAAGAGAAAAGTTTTACAAATTAGAAGTGCTACTTTGTAGAGGGATTGTTAGCTTGAATTGTTTCTAGTAGACAATTTTTATATAATAGAAAAGGGCTTTTTTAAAAAATTTCTCATTAGGGGATACAAAATGGATAAGAAATGGCTAGGAAATTTAAAAGTAAATGTTATAAGCTCAAAAGAAGCTATTACGTATATAAAGGAAAAACTAGACAAAAGAATAGCAACGGATGTTTTTTTTCTAAATGACCATGGATATAATATTGCCCAAAAGGACACAGAATATCGGGAAATGCTGAATAATGCTGATTTATTGTTAAATGATGGAATTGGTATTGAAATGGGAGCAAAGCTTTTCGGCTTTTCTTTTAAGGAGAATTTAAATGGTACAGATTTTATTCCGGCTTTATTTGCATCATTAAATGAAGAGAAGCGTAATCAACCATATCGAGTGTTTCTTTTGGGAGCTAAACCAGGTGTTGCCCAAAAGGCACAAGAGCGGCTGCAGCAAATATATCAAAATATTTTATTTGTAGGTAATCAGGATGGTTATTTCCCGAAAGAGAATACGGAAAATATAATTAGTCAGATTAATGAAAGTAAAGCAGATATCCTTTTAGTAGGATTTGGAATGCCGTTACAGGAACAATGGATTAATGAATATCGTTCAAAGCTAGAGAGTACGATTACGATGGCAGTAGGTGCTTTTATTGATTTTTCTTCCGGTGAAGTGACAAGAGCTCCTAAAATCTTTCGCGACCTCCGGCTTGAGTGGCTATATCGAATGGGAAAAGAACCGAGAAGATTATGGAAACGCAATGTCGTTGGACATGCCTCCTTTTTCTACTCTATTTATAAACAAAGAAAAATAAACTGAAAAATGCCTGATAAGGAAAAATCCTTATCAGGCATTTTCTTATTCATTTGCAGTGTGTTTCTTTCTTCGAATAAATATTACCGTTCCAATTACTAGCAGACCTAAACCGATTAAAATAATGTTATAAGAGTCAGTGGCAGTATTAGGAAGTGCTGCTATTCCATTCCCTTTGTTAGGAGTGGTTGAGGGTTCTGCTGCTTGTTTAGAACCCTGATTGTTGGAACCATCTGATCCAGGTTGATTCCCTCCATTATCATTAGATGTTGGAGGCGTTTCTGAATCCGTTTCTCCAGGAGTAGAAGGTACCTCTGGTTCTGTAGGGTGAGGCGGCTTTGCTTGCCCCGCATCTACTAATAAAACAGTTCCGCCGTCTTCTCTAGAAGGAATGGTTAGCGTAATTTTATTTTCACTAATAGAATATGTTTTACCAGAATATAAGTCTACTGCTTCTTTCATAAATGGAACCTCAAAGGTTGCGTCTGTCGCTGTTTCCTTCGTATTGAGAGCAACAAAAATTTGTTGATTTGTGTATTCGCGTTTAAAGACAGAATAACCTTCCGCGTCACTACCTGCTAGGTGAGTACGAGTCCCTTTGGAAAATATGCTGGAGTATTTTTTTCTAACATTTAATAGTTTTGTATAATGCTCCAGAACATCGTTGTTTTTCGTTAGATTCCAATCCATGTCATAGCGGTTATCATAGTAGGGATAATTATTTGCCCCTGACAGACCAAGCTCTTCTCCATAGTAAATGACAGGTTGACCTTTAGTCGTAATTTGCAATGCAGCTGCAAGCTTAAGCTTGCCAATATCACCATCTACAGATTCTAAAAAGCCATCTTCATCGTGACTACCTAGAAATTGCCCTAATGTGCCTGTGTTTGAAAGCTTATTGTTTCTCTCTTCTAACGCACTTTGGACACGCTCTATATGACCATTGGCAAAGTCACGTGCTAAATTCTTAAAATCAAAATCTAATAAGGAGTCCATCATCCCGCTATTTAAATAGCCTTGGTCATCATTCACTTGAGCTCCCCATGCTTCTCCAATTAATTTAAAGGTTGGCAAAACTTTTGTTAATTCATTTTTAAAGCTTGACCATGTTGTATTTTCAACGTGTTTTACGGTATCCACGCGGAAGTAATCAATGGTATTTCCTTTCACTGTCTTTGATTTTTCAATCCAGCTAGTTTGCCAATCTACAATTTGCTTCCTTACATCTGGATCCTCCGTTAAGAAATCAGGCAGTCCTGATAGCTCGCCTTGTACAGTATCTGTGCCGCCATCACGGAACATTCCAGCAAAACGATTTCTATCTTCAGCAGTAGGGAAGTTGGCGATTTTTCCATCATTTACGGCATCACTTGCTTTTAACCCATAGCCCGCATGATTTACGACAACGTCCACCATAATTTTTATTCCACGTTCATGGGCTGCATCAATTAGTTCATGGAAATCCTCCATTGTTCCAAAATGAGGATTCAATTTTTCAAAATTACTAGCCCAATATCCATGATATGCATAATAAGGAGTATCTGGGTTTTCATAGCGAACATCATACTGGATATTTTCTACTATCGGATTAATCCATATTGTATTGATTCCTAGATTTTCGAGATAATCTAGCTTTTTCGTAATTCCTTTAAAGTCTCCACCATGATAGGTCCCAGGTTTACTTGGATCATAGCCAATGCCATATGGATCATTATTTGCTGAATTTCCATCGAAGAATCGGTCTGTTAGCATAAAGTAAATTCTTGCTTCATCCCAGTCAAAATCATCTTTTCCCACTGATTGTCTTGCTTTAACCGTGATTTTTGCTTGATCGGTATGAGTGTTGCCATACAGATCAGTGATGTAAACGGGAATTTCTTTCGCCCCTGTAGTGGTATTTTGGTCAATGGCGATGGTAAGCTCCTTTAATTTTGGATCAATTGCTACTTTTTCTTTTCCGCCAATAGCGCGTAAATCAGCATATACTTCACGGATAGCTGTATTTTTGTTTGTTTGCCAATCAACGGAAAGGACGGCATTATCGTTATAAGTCACTTCTTTTGGAGTGATATCTGTAAGCAAGTCAAAATCTGCTTTTTCATAGACAAGCATAGATGCTCCATTTTCCGTATTATATGGATCAGTTACTTCTGTTTCGATGCCATCGATTGTTACAAAGAAAGAATAGGGATGCTTTCCTTCAGGGATATTTTCTATTGTATAGGAAAAACGCTCATTTTTTGCTTCATTCGTCATGTTATAACGTTTTCCATTAAATTGAAGTTCTACTTTTTCTATTTTATTCATTTCGTTTTTTGCATATAAATCTTTGTCTCTGTAGTAGAAGGTAGCATTTCCGTTTTCTAAAACGGGTCCAGTGACTTCAGGCACAATATATAGCTCCTCTTGACCACTTGTAACATAAACTTTTGTGATTAAATCCGATGTATTTAGAGGAATGTAACGATCGCCATTTCCTTCTTTAATAGCTGTATCCCAATTTTTGCCTTTTCGTAAAATAAATCCAACGCTTTGGGCGGCTTCGCTTACATTAATTGCTGCAGTCGCCATTCCATGAAGGTTGCGATCAAAATCAATTTGGTCATCTTTTACACCAGTTCCCCATACCCAGATATTCCAGTCTTTATAATCCAAATCAGGACGATCATACATAAATTGAATATGGCGCCTTACATAATCCCCTCCTTTTAAATCTTTTATCGCTTTAATAGCATCATCTTGTGCGTAGAAAACAGTTTCTACTCCTTCAATTATCCATGCTTCTGCAGCTTGTTTGCCATCAGCTATTTTAATAGAGTTCTGTATATCTTGCGCTTCCCAATTTCCTTTGCGAGGAATAATCGTTATTTCATTTTCTGGAAAAGAATAGTTCCCACTTGTAAACGTATAATTATTTGGCACTTCCTCTGTAAATGGAAAGCCATTATCAGGAATCCCACTGTTAAAAATCCATAAATCCCATTTCGTATAGTCTTCATCTAGACGATAATAGTTAATAGTGTACGAATACATATTGCCAACAATATCAATTTTCTTTTCTACCTTTTCCCCATCCTTTTCAGCAAGCAGGATAAAGGATTCATTAGTTTTTGCATTGTCTTGTATGGTTAGTCGGCCATCAACAATGTCGATCCCTTCTACTTTCTCTTTCACTGACCAAGTCAGCTCTGTTTCTTTTTGTGTACTGCCATCTTTATTAACTAGCGTCGCTTCTAATGGATAGGATTTACTTTTTTCAACCTTCCCCGGTATAGAATCAAGATTTAAGCCGGGAACAACGAAGCGACTATTGCCATCTTCCATAGTCTCATTGGCTGGATCTGTTATCCATTCATTATCAACAATAAACTTATATTGATAGACGCCGGCTGCAAGATTTGAAATAGAAAGGGACCAGCGATTATCTGTGTCCTTTTTCATGCTTAATGCTCCATTTTGCCAGTCAGTAAAGTTTCCTGCTACTTTCACTTCCTGTGCAGATGCATTGTCATAGGAGAATTGTACAGACTTATCAGCATTGACGATAGGAGAATCTAGTAAATTATCTGCTTTTGCCTTTTTACTTGGAAGATAACCTCCAAAGCTTGTGAAAATAAGAAGAAAAATTAAACATAGTGCGAGATAAGGATGTTTTTTCGTTTTCAAAAAACATTCTCCTTTCCATTTTTTTATGAGAACAGAAAGACTTCTGTTACTACCTATGTACTGCAAAGAAAACGATTGCTCTAATAGCATAAAGGTGAATTATTAAGAAAGTGAGTTCATGATGGGGTATTTGTGAAAACGTTTGCGTAAAATAGCAAAATAAGATGTTGTTGCTAGAATGATAGATAGGAAAACTTGAAAGCGGTTTCTTTATTTGGGTCTATTTAAAGATACTATGATTTTGTCTATTTGACAATAGTCTATTCCTTTTTTAGTGTCAATTTACGATTAATATCTTACAGTAAAAAAATTTACAAATAATGTGATAAAATAGAAGGGAGGATAAACTGTTATTAAAGGAGAATTATCTATGATATTAGTAGTAGGTGGGGCTGGCTATATTGGCAGTCATTTGGTTAAAGAATTAGTAGAGAAAGAAGAAGTGATCGTATTAGATAATCTTGCAACAGGTCACGAGGAAACAGTAGATTCCCGTGCTATTTTTGTAAAAGGAGATCTAGGAAATGCAGACGATTTAGAAGCGATTTTTTCTAAATATCCAATTAAAGCAGTTATGCATTTTGCAGCATATAGTCTAGTTGGAGAATCTGTTCAAGATCCATATAAATATTATGAGAATAATGTAGCCAATACATTAATGTTATTAAATGTTATGTTAAAACATAATGTGAAAAACTTTATTTTCTCTTCAACGGCGGCTACATATGGAATTCCAAAAGAAGAAATAATTGTAGAAACATCAGAAACAGCACCTATTAATCCTTATGGTAGATCAAAATTAATGGTAGAGCAAATTTTAGCTGATTTTCATGCAGCATATGGTCTTCATTATGTGGTTTTACGCTATTTCAATGCTGCTGGTGCTCATGTATCGGGTGAAATCGGGGAAAATCATGATCCAGAAACACACTTAATTCCTATTATTCTTCAGCAATTATTAGGAGAGAGAGAGTCTATTTCTGTCTTTGGCACAGATTATCCGACTGAGGATGGGACATGCATTCGTGATTACATCCATGTGACAGATTTAGCAAATGCTCACATAGCTGCATTAGACGCTCTATTAAATGGAACAAAAGAAGCAGAAACTTACAATCTAGGCAATGGAGTAGGCTATTCCGTCAAACAAGTAATTGAAATGTGTGAAAAGGTTACTGGCACAAAGGCAAATGTGATTTTAGGTGACAGAAGATCAGGCGACCCTGCAAGATTAGTTGCTTCCTCGGAGAAAATATTCAGCGAACTAGGCTGGAAAGCAGAAAGAGGATTAGAGACAATTATTGAAAGTGCATGGAAATGGCACAATAAATAATAGATAGAAGGCGAAGGAATCCAAACAGTTTCTTCGCTTTTTTTCTAGCATAATGATGTTTATTTTTTAACGGAAAAGGAGTTATAAAATGTTTAATATAAATAAGGTTCATCATATAGCGATTATTTGCAGCAATTACGAAGTATCAAAACATTTTTATGTGGAACTTTTAGGTTTTAAGCCTATAAATGAAGTATACAGAGAAGAAAGAGATTCTTATAAGCTAGACCTTTTAGTAAACAATATCTATCAAATCGAACTATTTTCCTTTCCTAATCCAAGAGAAAGACCAAGTTATCCTGAGGCTGCCGGCTTACGTCATATTGCCTTTGAAGTGAATAATATAGAAGAAACTGTACAGTATTTACAATCGAATAATATTACAGTTGAAGATATTCGGATCGATCCTTTTACGAACAAAAAGTTTACTTTTTTTGCTGATCCTGATGGGTTACCAATTGAATTATATGAGGCTTAATTAGAATGTGCTTTTCCCTTATATTGAGAAAGGGTACAAACAGTTTGTAAAATAAATTGCTTATCCTGAGAACTTAGTAATCTCCAGCTACCAGCTTTTATTTTCATATTTATCATCCTTTCTACTCTTTTTCTTATAGTTTATATATACCGCGTTTGTATTTATTGAAAACACTAAATTATCAACAAATGTTGACAAGTATTTCCCGAGAAATGTCGGCTTATAAAGAAGTGGCAGATTAACAATTGTTAATCTGCCACTTCTTTATATATATTATTGTTTTGTTAACCAGCTATTTATTGTTTGAACAACATTTTTACTAGAATTACCAATTGAATACGTATTCCACTCTTGATGGAAATTTGCTATTTTTTCCATTTTGAAAGATGAAAGATGAATAAATTGCACAATTTCTTCCGTTGAATAGGCAATAGGACCGGGAACTAGTTCATGATAAGGAACCCAAAAGCCTCGAGTTTTTCTATATTCATCTAAATCATATGGATAAAAAATCATGGGCTTTTGTAAAAAGGAAAATTCAAAAGGAATTGATGAATAATCGGTTATTAATATATCTGTAATAAATAACAAGTCATTTAAAATAGGATAATCAGAAAAATTATAAACAAAACCATTGTATTCACTAAAATCCATTTGATTAGTTATACTGGGATGAAGTCTCACGAGAAATATATAATCGAATTCTAATCTATCTTTTAAATAGGAAAAATCTAATCGAATTTGATTAGCTGATTCTTCTTCGTTTTCGCGAAAAGTTGGAGCATATAGAATGATTTTCTTATTTTTTAGATTAGGATATTTTTTATAAAAACTGGTTTTTATTTTTTCCATATGATCTTTATCAAAGAAAATATCAGTTCTAGGTATTCCTGTATTTAATATTTGCTGGGAGGAAGCAGAGAAAGCTTCGCAAAAGATAGCTGACATTTTATCTGATCCAGAGATAATATAGTCAAATTGTTTATAAACGGCTGCAAATCTTTCCTTGGCATTTTTGGAACGATCTTTGACACTTAAGTCATTCCATCCAAATGTTTTAATGGCACCATTGGCGTGCCAAATTTGTAGTTTTTTAACATTTTCTTTGAATGATACAGAAGATAAGAAACCGTAATAATTATCCAGCACAATCACTTGAGATGTTGCTAGATGAAAAATTCCTTTCAGAAAAGATAAAGGATACTTGGGAGAAAATAATAAAACCGGATCTGTTATCATTTTGTCATTAAAAAATCGATAGGTTTTATAATCAGCTAATAAAATACATGGGATGTTTGGATTGTTCTTCTTCAGTTCATCATAGAGATGAGTTGTATTTTCAACAAAAGACACACAAAAAACTATTTTCTTCTGTAAAGGAAATAGTTTTGCTATCTCAAATAGAAAAGAAAATAGTTTTAAGTATAAGTAAATGGCTAACTCTCTAACCATTTACTTTAAATAGGTCCTTTTTAATTTTTGTTGTAGAGATTCCAACGGTTCTTGGAAGATATACAACTTCACAATAATCTTTCAAGAAGTCAAATTTTCCTTCCCAATCGTCTCCCATAACGAAAACATCAATATTATGATCCACAACGTCTCTGATTTTTTGATCCCAATCATGCTCTGGAATTACTTCATCCACATAACGGATTGCTTCTAAAATCATTTTGCGATTATCGTAACTATGATATGCTTGTTTGTTCTTAATGGCATTAAATTCATCACTAGAAAGTGCAACAGTTAAGTGATCTCCCAACTCTTTAGCTCGTTTTAAAATATTTATATGGCCCCAATGTAATAAATCAAAGGTACCATAGGTAATAACTTTCTTCATTTTTTTCCTCCTACAATTATAGACAATTTAATAAGGATAGAATTATTAAAAGGCTAATTATTTAAGATGTGTCATTTGAAACACCTATAATAATTGTTCCATGTTTGAATGATGATTGTGAAATCGAAAAACTTTTTTTAGCTTTCCCTAATTATCTTATTTTAAAACTTTTTCCGCTTATTGACAAGTATCATCATTGCTTTGTCATAAAATGAAATATTTATGCAAAAATTGTTTAAAATAATAGTAAAGAATGTTTTCTTATCATTTATCAAATGAATGCATTTTATCCTTGTTTAGAATAGCGAAAAAAGGTGATTTTTTATTTATTCCTCTCTGCCATTATTTGAAGTTTTACAACCTTTATAAATGTTGCTCTCATGGTTGATTGAATTCCGGCACATTGTTATATATAATGTTGGTTAGGTGTTTTATAAGAGAATGGATGAATAAGAAGTTTGTCGGATAATGGATAAACTTTATAATTCAATAACTTGATTTAATGGAATTTGCATTTTGGAGAGGGGATTCTTAATGAGTGAATCTGGATTTAATCATAAACAAATACAAACGATCAGCATTATCCACAATATGCTCAGTATTCAATTTGGTTTTAAAACAAGTATCTTAGAGGATAATAAAGCATCGTTCCTCATTTTAAATAGAAAGACGGAAAATGAAAAATATCTGCCATTTCATACATTGGACGATGAAAATACGATTGGAAGTTATGAAGTTACCATTGATTTACATAAAGAAAAAGATTTTTTTGGACAATCTGGAGTATGGGATGTCTATATTGTTGTTGAGTCTGAAGAAGATGAATACAAACGATATCGTATCGTAAGTAATCGTCAAGAATTAAATTTGATCTACTATCAATATGCTGATATGGGCACTGTTTTTTATCCATATACAACTAATAAAATGAATCTTTCCCTGAAAACAACGAAAAGGTCTTTTATTTCGAAAGTAGAAGATGCTTATCTTAGTAAAGACGGTTTATTAAATATTAGCGGATATGTATTAGATACAAAGCTTATGGGCGCTAAACATGATATGAAAAAAACACTAATCATTACAAATCATTTAGATGATGAGCAGTATCGTCTTCCTTTAGAGAGTGTGACTAGAACGGATTTAACCGAATTATACGGGGATGGAATCAGAAATTATGATGATATTGGGTTTAAAGGCACCTTTTCTATAAAAGAATATTTACATACATCTGAATTAATCTATTTCCGATTCTATATAGAGCTTTCTTATATAGATAATGGTGAAGAGATAGTAAAGGTCAGTCCAAGATTAACATTCAATCCTTTTAATCCTCTGCAATCGCGAAGAGCTAAAGTGATCAGAATAGATGGAATAGATAGAAGAATTTTTATTAAAAAGACCAAGGTAAAGAGCTATCTTTCCGTCAAAGTATATGTTTACAATCGTTCGAAAGAATGGAAAAGTAGAATCAGAAGAAAATTGACTGATATTAAGAGAAGTCGAAAGATCAAAGCGTTATATAAAAAAGCATTTAAGTTGATGGGATATGCACCGGTTCGAAAAAAATCCGTTGTATTTGAAAGTTTTGCTGGAAAGCAGTTTAGCTGTAACCCAAGAGCAATTTTTGAATATATGCAGGATTCTAATCCTGAATATAAAATGTACTGGAGTGTTGATAAAAAGTACATGAAAAATTTCGAAGGAAGAAATTTAAATATAGTGCCACGCTTCTCTATTAAGTGGTTATTTATAATGGCTAGAGCCCAATATTGGGTGAGTAATAGTCGCTTACCATTATGGATTCCAAAACCAAACCATACAACCTATTTGCAAACTTGGCATGGCACGCCACTGAAAAAATTGGCTGCCGATATGGATGAAGTGCATATGCCTGGTACAAATACAGTTAAATATAAGAACAACTTTTTAAAAGAAGCATCTAATTGGGACTATTTAATTTCTCCTAATGCGTATTCTACGGAAATATTTCAAAGGGCTTTCGCTTTTAATAAAACAATGATTGAATCTGGATATCCTAGAAATGACGTGTTACATGTAGATAATACGGCAGAAAACATGGAAGCTTTAAAACAAAAATTTGCTTTACCAATGGATAAGAAGATTATTCTGTATGCACCGACATGGCGAGATAATCAATTTTATGGAAGAGGAAAATATAAATTCGATTTAGAATTAGATTTAAATATGCTTCGTGATCAGCTTGGCGATGAATATATAGTTTTATTGCGCATGCATTACTTAGTAGCTGAAAACTTTGACTTAACACCATACACTGGCTTTGCTTTTGATTTTTCAAATTATGAAGATATTCGAGAACTTTATTTAGTGTCGGATATTTTGGTAACAGACTATTCTTCCGTATTTTTTGACTATGCCAATTTAAGAAGACCAATGATTTTCTTTGTATATGATATTGAAGATTATCGAGATAATTTACGTGGTTTCTATTTTGATTTTGAAAAAACAGCCCCGGGTCCACTAGTGAAAACGACAGAAGAAGTTATTCAATCTATCAAAGAGGCAGAAGTTAACCCAATAAGTGATAAATTCAATACCTTCTATGACAAGTTTTGCTACCTAGAAGAGGGAAAATCTGCTGAAAGAGTAGTAGAAGAGGTTTTTAACAAAAGGTAATCATTAAAAAGTAAAACTTTAAGGCAATAAAAAAAGACCAGTTTAGGTCTTTTTTTATTGCCTTATTCTTATTCTTTTTCTCTTTATTTTACATCCAAGTGTTCTTTTAGCTCATTTTGAATTTTTGTTTTTTCTGCATCGTCTACAATTAAATACCATACTTTATCGATTGTTTGTCCAGTGCCTTTAATTGTAAGCTGCTCAATATTACCAGCTGCTGCTTTGTATTTAGATTGAATATCAATCATTTCATCGAAGGTAATATTTGTTTTGATGTTCTTACTTAACGCATCAAAGATTGAATCAAAATTTGTTAAAGAGCTTAAGCTAGCTCCTTCTTTAATAACAGCTTGGATAATCATTCGCTGTCTTAACTGTCTACCGAAGTCACCTCTTGGATCATCATAACGCATACGGGAGAATTTTAATGCCTTTTCGCCATCCAAATTAACTGGTCCTTTTGGAAAGTGGGTTCCTTGATAAGTGAAATCTAAATCATTATCTACCGTTACTCCGCCAACAGAATCAACAATATCTTTAAAGCCTTCCATATTGATTTGCATAAAGTAATCAATTG
The DNA here is from genome assembly GCF_003726095.1 of Niallia circulans. Lineage (NCBI taxonomy): Bacteria > Bacillati > Bacillota > Bacilli > Caryophanales > Bacillaceae > Niallia > Niallia circulans. The sequence goes on along the minus strand of NZ_CP026031.1, from coordinate 2,917,386 downwards.
GTATATCGAGGAAGTTTTCTACCGTATCCATCGACATTGCAACACCGCCAAAGGCATATGCATGGTTAATTTTGTCTGTAGTACCATGCCCAACTATTTCAGTGCGAGTATCGCGCGGGATACTTAGCATTTTAACTGACTTTTTATCAGGATTTACCGTAAGGACAATCATTGTATCCGATCTTCCAGAGTCACCATCACGCTCATCGACACCCAGCATTAAAACGGAAAATGGCTCCTTGCTGCCAAGGTTTAAAGTGTCCGTTCTTTTGGTCGTCTGTCTATCAATCGGCTCATGCATATTATTAACAGCTGTGGAAAGGGAATTCCATACAGTATACAGATATATTCCTATCCCAATTATAAGGAGAAGAAGCACAATACCCGTAACCTTTAACCATGTTTTCTTTTTTTTCGGTTTATTTCTACTCATTTAACAATATCCTCCATATCTTGACAAAAAATGATAGTAAACTTATTTCAAGAATAGCAGAAATCATCTCTACTGAACATCTTTTTTAGTAACAATAAGAAAAGCAACATTGCCTTTCAATCAGTAATAATTAGCAAATTTATAGTCATTTGTTTATCACAGGTCTTTTGGAATGATTATTAAATGTTATGGATAAACTTTTTGTATATAATAAAGTTATGAAAAAGAGCTTAGTACTCTATTATTATGGGAACATGCAGTAATTATTATCCGGCAAAGCTAATCTTCCATGCGTAATATTTCGTAAAGATTGTTTAAATAACGAAAAGTATATGATAAATGTTCTATAATAGATGATGATACACTAATCCCTGAATGTATAGACGATCTTTAAAGGAGAAAAGTTGCAAAAAAATTAGGTTTTTGTTTATTTATGTGAAAAAATGGCGAAATAATGGGAATACCATCAAAAAGTGTAGCCATAGAGCTTTTAGTTGGATTGCAGTATACTAAAGATAGTAGCAAGAGACGCACTAAAAATTTATTTATAAGAGAGGTATTTTTTATGAGTAAAGTGAAAAAAGCGATTATCCCTGCTGCAGGATTAGGAACTAGATTTTTACCAGCAACGAAAGCAATGCCGAAAGAAATGCTGCCAATTGTGGATAAGCCAACCATTCAATATATTGTGGAGGAAGCTATAGCATCTGGGATTGAAGATATTCTTATTGTTACTGGGAAAGGTAAGAGAGCGATTGAAGATCACTTTGATAATGCCTTAGAATTAGAAGAAAATTTGATTGCAAAAGAAAAATTTGCCTTATTAGCAAAAGTGCAGGAATCTTCTAATGTGGACATTCATTATATACGGCAAAAAGAGCCAAAAGGATTAGGACATGCTGTTTGGTGTGCAAGAAACTTTATTGGCGATGAGCCATTTGCTGTATTATTAGGGGATGATATTGTTGATAATGACAAACCATGTCTAAAGCAATTGATGGATCAATATGATCAAACACTTTCTTCTGTGATAGGTGTACAGGTAGTACCTGACTCAGAAACCCATCGTTACGGGATAATTGACCCTTTACCGGATACAAAGAGAAGATATCAAGTAAAGAAATTTGTAGAAAAACCTGAGCAAGGAACTTCACCTTCTAATTTAGCGATTATCGGAAGATACATATTTACACCACAGCTATTTCATTTTCTTGAGTCACAAGAAGTTGGCACAGGAGGAGAAATACAACTGACAGATGCCATTGAGAAGTTAAACAAAATTCAGCGTGTTTTTGCATATGAATTTGAAGGAAATCGTTACGACGTGGGAGAGCAATTTGGTTTCATTCAAACAACGATTGAGTTGGGGTTAAAACGCACCGATATTAATTCACAATTAAGAAGTTATATATTAGAGCTTGCTGAAAGACTAAAAGAACAAGAAATGAATAAACTTTCTAAGTAATAACTTTTAGATAGTTTTTGGGAAATAAAATGAAAAATAGAGAAAACTGCCTTCTTAATAGGAGGCAGTTTTTTGTCATATAGTTAAATAAATCACTATGAATAAGTCTTATGGACTAGTTCTGGTGGATGGGTGAATTTTTATAAAAATAGCAATTTTGACAAGAATCGATAAAAAATAGATAATATTACCTACGAATTTTCGTCGAATCCTCTTAACATATTTACCATTTTACTAGATAATAGAATATAGAAAAAATAGATAGGAGTGAGTGGGAAATAGAAACTCGAGTATTTTGGAGAATAGCAGGTACAGCTTTGTTTTTATGTTTTCTTTTGTTGTTAATGTCACCCCAAACGAACATAAAAGCAGCAGAAAATACATGGTCCTCCAATTTTTACAATAATAAAAACTTATCAGAAACACCTGTTTCTAAATCGTATAACAATATAAGATTTAATTGGGGGAAAAACGAGCCTATAGCCGGAATAAACAAAGATAATTTTTCCGCTAGCTTTGAAAAAAATATAACTATTTCGGAATCACAAAAAGATTATTTTCTTCATACCTATGCAGATGATGGTGTGAGAATGTATTTGGATAATCAAAAGAAAATCGATCGTTGGACAAGTTCAAGTAGAAATTACTCAGCAGCACCAATGACTAATTTATCTGCGGGCAATCACACCGTAAAAACTGAATATTATGAAGGCGGAGGAAATGCTGTATTATTTGCAGATATGCTTCCTTTCGGTTCATGGATTGGTTACTTTTACAATAATGAAAAATTCAGTGGCAATCCGGAAGATGCCTTAGTATTTACACCAGATAAAAATGGCAATTTAAGCTTTGATTATCAGTATGGTAAGCCTAATGCTAAAGGAATTGGATCTAATCATTTTTCTGCTAAATTTTTTACCTATAAAAAATTGCCAGCAGGAAATTATATTTTACAAACAAAGCATGACGATGATACACGTATCTACATTGATGGGAAATTAGTTCTCGATAGTGATCGAGTTTCTCAAGATACTAGACTAATAAAGATTGAGAATAGCCAAGGAAAGGATGTCCATGAAATTCGAATTGAATATGTAGAGAAAACAGGAAAAAGTTATTTGCAATTTTCTCTAAAACCAGTTCAAGAAGCATTATCAACATCCACTTGGTTTGCGTCCTATTTTAATAATACAAACGTTTCAGGGAACGCTTTTGTTTCAACAGGAATAAAAGATATTAAATACAATTGGGGGAAAAGCGCGCCAAATGCTTCAACCAATAAGGACAATTTCTCAGCATCGTTTTATAAGCTTTTAAATAAAGGGGATTACTTTGTTTATACATTTGCAGATGATGGTGTACGAGCGAAAATTAATAATTCCATTTTGTTTGATCGCTGGACAGGCAGTTCAGGTAAAGCAAATAAGGCATTAATCACCAATCTTAACCAGAATAATAATGTGTTTCAGTTAGATTATCTTGAAAAGACAGGTAAGGCGTTTGTGAATGCAGATGTGCTTCCATTAGGACAATGGCTTGGGTACTATTATGCTAATACTAGTTTAAAAGGTGCCCCTGCAAATAAAACCTTAATAAAAGGGGACGGCAAAGGAGCATTTAGTTTTAATTATGGTAAGAATGCCCCAATGTCTGGTATACCAAAAGATAATTTTTCAGCAAGCTTTACAACTGCCTTAAGGCTTAAGCAAGGAGAGTATGTAATTCGTTCTGTCGCAGATGATGGCATTCGTATTTATGTGGATGATAAATTAGTCATAAATCGATGGACTTCTGCGAATGCCAAGGAAGATGCCATTAAAATTAAAATAAGCGATAGAAAGGAAGAATCAGATTCATCGAAAAGAAATATTCATTGGATTAGAGTTGAATATCTTGAGAAAACAGGAAATGCGAAATTAAACTTTGATATTAAACCTATTAATCAATTAGTTACAGGTCAAGAATGGATGAATATTTTTTATCCTAACCCCAGTTTATCTGGCAATGGAACAGTTATAGGTGGATTGAATTCAAAGAATAAAGTTTCAAGCATTCAGTATCATTGGAAAAAAGATGCTCCTGTAGTAGGGATGCCAAAAGATAACTTTTCAGCATCTTTTTTACGGAAAGTTTCGGGAAGCAATGATTATTTTGTTTCCACTTTTGCTGATGATGGCATTCGTGTAAAACTAGATAATAAGACGGTAATTGATCGTTGGAAGAATTCTAGCGGGACATTTGATAATGCTATTATTAAAGGGATAGGAAAAGGAGAACATATAATTCAAACAGATTATATGGAGAAAACAGGAAATGCATATGTATTTGCTGATATCCAGCCTTTAGGTAATTGGATAGCTTATTATTATAATAATAAAAATCTCTCTGGAGCTCCGGTTACCTCCAATGTTATCAATAATTCTAATTCAAATACGCTTACCAAGGATTATGGGATAAATGCACCGGTTTCAAAAATAAATAAAGATAATTTTTCAGCTAAATTTGTAACTGCTAAAAGGCTGAATGCAGGCGAATATGTTATTAGAGGATTATCTGATGACGGTGTAAGAGTATATATAGATGGTAAACTTATTGTTGATAATTGGAAAAATGGCTCCTATCGTGAAAAAGCAACAAAGGTAAAAATAGATAATGTAAATGGCGATAATGTTCACTGGATTGAAGTGAGATACTATGACAATAAATCAACGGCTAAATTCCAAGTCTCTATCCAGCCATATAATGAACAAAACATGATTGATGGTACTTGGTATGCAGAGTATTATCCAGAGGTAATAAACAAAAATCAATCACCTTCTTACAAGGTAACAGATTCAAAGAGAAATGTTGTTATTGGCGGAAAAGATTCTTTAAATAAAATCTATAATATCGATTTTAATTGGAAGAAAGGATCTCCTGATAGTGCTATTCCTTCTAACAAGTTTTCGGCTGTTTACAAGAAAGTGCTTAATGTTACGGAGAACAGTAATTACAATTTTAAACTGAAAGCAGATAACGGAGCAGTACTTGAGGTGGATGGAAAAGTACTAATCGATGCTTGGAATGGGAATATTGGTAAAACAAAAGAAGTAATTGGTTACTATCTACCAAAAGGGAAACATACTTTTGTGATTAAATATTATGAGGGAAGCGGCGATGCGCATCTTTCTTTTGATATGGAAAAATCAAAAGTAGTGACAAAAACTTATAATGACTTGAAAACTTCATTAAACGATGCTGTGAATATTCAACTTAGCAAAAATGCGCAAACAGATAAAAAGTATAAAGCATATATGAGAGAAGATGCCTTTGAATATGTAAGTAGCAAGAATGATTATGCTTTTGTTAAGAGCGGTACGTGGAATGTTAGAGGTGGGACCAGCAAAAATAGTTGGGTTATAGGTACCTTTAAAGGAGATTATAAAGTTACCATTCTATCAAAAACAGCTAAGAAAGACAGTGACGGGAAATACTGGTATGAAGTTGACTTTTATAAATATTCGGTGCCAGTAGGGAAAGTTAAACCCGATATAACACCGAAGTATACAGTTAAATATAATACGTGGGTAAACGCTAGTCCAACTGACATTAAATACTATATGAATCCAAGTAATTTTGAGAATGACAACAAGCAGAAACTACAATTTTTATTATTATCTTCTAGTGCGAATCTAAATTCAAAAGAAGTAAATGATAAAATACTTAAAAATAGAGGGATTCTAGCTGGAAAAGGAAGTTCATTCAATAAAGCGGGAGAAAAATATGGTATTAATGAAATTTATTTGATTTCCCATGCTTTATTAGAAACTGGAAATGGAACTTCAAGTCTGGCAACTGGTATAAAAGTTTCTAGTGTCGATGGAAAAAAAGTTACACCGAAAACAGTATATAATATGTATGGTATCGGGGCAGTGGATGGCTCTGCAGTAAAGAGCGGATCTGAATATGCATACAAGATGGGCTGGGATACTCCAGAAAAAGCGATTATAGGTGGAGCAGAGTTTATAGGGAAGAATTATATTAATAATGCAACATATAAACAAGACACACTTTATAAAATGCGCTGGAACCCTAGTAAACCTGGTGTACATCAATATGCTACAGATATAGGATGGGCAAGCAAACAAGTAAGCAGTATGTATAATTTATATAATATGTTAACTTCTTATCGTATGGATTTAGAGATACCTAAATATAAATAAAAGCGAATTAACAAGGTCAGAATACAAGTGTTCCGACCGGATTTAAAGTCAAAGCCAAACAATTACATGTTGATTGTTTGGCTTTTTATGGATAAGAAGGTTGTTTCAGCGAACTCTCCTGAAGCTGAGGTTGTGAATCGTAGTTTTAACCAATACCTTTTATTGGTTAAAACTTTCAAAATATAGGGTAGTAAAGATAGTATAAATACCTTGCTGTCACTACCTCTATCGGTAGTGGAATGAAAGGTATTTATGATAAGGTTTGAAATCTATCTTTTTTCTTTATATAATGTTTGATAGATTGTATGATCTAGGTTGAAATATTTCATTTCAAAATAAGCGGAAAGGATGTATAGTAATAAAGGCATTGCAATTTATGCTAACGTATGATTAATTTAAACAAGAAATAAACATTGTATTCCTCAAAATAAATATATATAGTGTAATCCCATTAATTTTGGTGAGAATAGATAATGGGAACAGCTTAAAGAAAGGTTCTATAAGATAATGGCTTCTATTGTTAAAGTATTAAAAGAGCAAGTTAATCATTTTCATTTAATTAGAAGATTATCCCTTTATGAGTTAAAAAGTGCTAATCGCAATAACTATTTAGGGATCTTGTGGGAAATAATCAATCCGGCAATCCAAATTTCGATTTATTGGTTTGTATTCGGATTTGTACAAAAAAGGCATGATGTAAAAGGTGTTAATGGAGAAACCTATCCCTATTTTATATGGATGCTTGCAGGTATTTTGATTTGGTTCTTTATATATCCTGCCATAACGAAAAGTTCTAAATCCATTTACACGCGTTTAAGAATGGTATCAAGGATGAATTTTCCATTAAGTGTTATACCTTCTTATGTCATTATGTCATTATTGTATCCACAATTATTATTAATGGTTCTAGTAATGATTATATATCAATTTATTGGGTATCCAATTTCCATATACTATTTGCAGATTCCGTATTTTTTATTTGCTGCAGTTATGTTTTTATTTGCGCTTGCATTAATAACTTCAACTATTTCTACCATTGTAAGAGATTTTCAAATGCTTTTACAATCTTTAATGAGGGTTCTTTTGTATCTAACTCCGATTTTGTGGCCTGCTAATCATCTAGGAGACAAATTTGAGAAAGTAATGCAGATAAATCCGGTTTATTATTTAATTGAAGGTTATCGCTATGCCCTTTTAGGACAAGGCTGGTTTGTCACAGAGCATCTAGGAATTACGATCTATTTCTGGAGTTTAGTACTTGTGTTACTTTTTGTTGGAACGTATATGCACGTTAGATTTAGAAAACACTTTATTGACTTTTTATAAAATTGGAAGTGGTTTAATGGAGAAATCAGTTATTGTTAAAAATTTAACAAAACGGTATAAATTATATGAAAATAGCAGCGATAAATTAAAGGATATTTTCTTGCCTAAAAGTTATGGGGAACCTTTTTATGCTTTAAGAGATATCAACTTTGAGGCAAATCATGGCGATGTTATTGGATTTGTCGGAGTAAACGGATCAGGTAAGTCTACTCTATCGAATATTATTGCAGGGATTGTTCCACCGACAGAGGGAACAGTAGAAATCGATGGACAAGCCTCTTTAATTGCCGTAGCTGCTGGTGTAAATAATGAACTTACGGGTAGAGAAAACATTGAATTGAAATGTTTGATGCTTGGTTTTTCGAAAGAACAAATAAAAGAGCTGGAACCAGGAATTATTGAATTTGCTGAATTAGGAAAATTTATTGATCAGCCTGTGAAATCATACTCTAGTGGGATGAAATCACGTCTAGGCTTTGCCATTTCGGTAAATACAAATCCAGATGTCTTAATAATTGATGAGGCATTATCTGTAGGAGATAAAGCTTTTGCTGAAAAGTGTTTAGCGAAAATGGATGAATTCAAAAAAAATGGAAAAACGATGTTCTTTGTCAGTCATTCGATTGGCCAGATGAAAAAATTCTGTCAAAAGGGAATATGGTTAGAACATGGTCAACTGAAAATGGAAGGGAAAATTGATGAAGTTATCCCTGCCTATGAAGAATTTTTAGCTAAGTATAAAAAGATGAATGATAAAGAAAAAAGGGAATTTAGAGAACAGGGCTTTAAAAAGCAAAGTGATCCCGAATATATTGGAAAAATATAGACCGCCAGATAAGGCGGTTTCTTATTTGTGTAAATTTGTTTTAGTTCGTAGAATATGTGGAATAATAATGGAAAATTACTTTTTCTTGGTATATGATGAATGATAGATATAATAGTAATTTATATATTGGAAAATACATATGGATTGGGGAGGTTAATGGAATGACTGAATCCTATAACCGAAATAGCTTTGAAAGAGAGAATAATATTCATTACAACACGGATGGATACTATGTATATGAAAAAAAAGCAAACATTTTAGGAATATTTAAGAAGAAAATGGACAAATTAGTTACAGTTGTTACTCCGGTATATAATGCAGAGGAAAATATAAAGAAAACGGTTGAATCTGTCATTAATCAAACAATGGATTTTAATCAAGTGGAATATATCCTTGTAGACGACGGATCGACTGATAATTCACGACCTATTCTGCTAGATTATGCTAAAAGATATCCAAATAGTATTAAAGTTGTTTTTCTGGAAAAGAACACCGGTACGCCTGGACATCCAAGGAATTTAGGAATAGAATTATCTACTTCTCCATATGTGACATTTTTAGATGCAGATGATTGGTTAGAAGAAGATGGTTTACAGACATTGTATTCTATTTTAAAAGAAACTAATGATGATTATGTGGTTGGGAAAACGATTCAGGTCGAAAGCAAATCAACAAAGATTGTTGGAGAACATGAATCATGCATGGAAAGAAGAAGTGTACTTCCTACTTCAATTCCCCATATCTTTCAACATTTAGGACCAAGAGCAAGAATGGTAAAAACATCTTTATTAAAGGAAAATAATATTAAGTATCCAGAAATGAAATTTGCTGAGGACAAGCAGTTTTTCATCGATGTTTTGGTCCATGCGCGCGCCATCTCCACTACAACCAAAACGATTTACTATTTAAATCGTTTGGATGAAAATAATGCTTCACTAACGAAACAAACTGATATCATGCATAAAATGGATACGAATATTAAAGTTATTAACTATGTTAAAGCAAAGCAATTGGATGAACAAATAGAAAAAATGATTTTAAATAGATTATATGAGTTTGACTGTATTACAAGATTTTTTAATAGACAGCATTTTTTCAAAAGCAAAAATAAGAGTGCCTATTTTAAAAAATTTGCAGAGGTAGTCGAAACAACAAAGGATTTAAAATATGATATAACAAATCAATTTTTCCATCATATCAATAAATCTGCTTATCAAATGTACCTAAATGGTGAATTTGACAAAATAGCGAAATTATTTATGTGGGATAAAAGTCAAAAAGTGAAGGAAGTTATTGTTAATGATAACTTACCATATATGATCACTCCTGTTGAAGGATATGAACATATAAGAGTATCAATGGCAGCTTTCTTTAAGGACGGAAGTTTCCAAGAAGATGGTTATACATTTAAATTCTATGTATATGGAGATTATACGGAGAATTTAAATGAATTAATTTTTCGAAATCGAAGCAATCCAGACGATCAATATTCCTTCTCTATTTCGAAAGCTGAAGAGTATCTCTATGAAACATTTTTACCTAACTCAGCATTAATACAGCTAGCAAAAGGAAGCTATGGAATCTTTATTAAATATAATGATTATCAAAAAGTAAGTATAAGCCGAATAGATCCTCATCAAAAAGTATTAGATAAAAAATCCTTTCATTTTTATACAACCGTTAACTCTAATTTAGGATTGAATGTTGGAAAATAGAAAGAAAACAGTGGCTTTTTTAAGTCACTGTTTTCTTACATGAAAAATCGTATACTAACTCTATTGAACGAACGATAATTGGTGAAAAATGTATTAATCAGTTGAAACCTTCTGGACTTTTATACGTCTTATATTATGATAGTAAACAAAGCAATTATTTTTATGTAATATAATTGTAAAAAAAGATAGTAAATTATAGAGACCAAGTATCTCATAAATGTGCTATAATAAATCTCGATATTGTAAGGAAAGACGGATGCCTACAAATGTGCGTTATTAAGGCATTAGGGAGGATCTATATGATTTATATAATGCTTGTTGTATGTTTTATCGCTTCTATCTTGCTTACTCCTGTAGTAAAAAAGCTTGCATTTAAATTAGGAGCAATGGATAAACCAGAACAACGTAAAGTTCATCAGAAAGTTATGCCTCGCATGGGTGGTTTAGCAATATATATAAGTTTTTTAATTGGAGCATTAATTATTAATCCGGATAAAGATTATCATTATCCTATTTTACTTGGTAGTGCGGTAATTATTGTAACTGGAATGCTAGATGATATTTATAATCTTTCAGCGAAAGTGAAATTTCTAGCGCAAACATTAGCAGCCGTGATTGTTGTTGTTTGGGGTGGAGTACAGGTAGAATTCATCAATCTTCCTTTTGGAGGTAAATTGGAGTTTGGGTTCTTAGATATTCCGATCACTATTCTGTGGATTGTAGGAATAACCAATGCTATGAACTTAATTGATGGATTAGATGGTCTAGCATCAGGAGTCTCTAGTATCGCATTATTTACGATTACTGGAATGGCTATGATTATGGGGAATGGGTATGTAATTGCTATTTCCTCTATCGTTTTAGCGGCCACATTAGGCTTTTTATTCTTTAATTTTTATCCTGCTAAGATTTTCCTCGGGGATACGGGTGCGTTATTTCTCGGCTATATAATAGCAGTTATGTCATTACTCGGATTTAAAAATGTAGCGTTAATTTCCTTTGTTATTCCTGTGATTATCTTAGGGGTTCCTATTTCCGATACGTTTTTTGCGATCATTCGTCGTTTAGTGAATAAGCAGCCGTTAATGGCGCCTGATAAATCGCATTTGCATCATTGTTTGTTAAATGTAGGTTTTACTCATAGACAAACAGTAATTATTATTTATGCAATGGCCTCTTTCTTTGGCTTAGTTGCTGTTATTTTTTCCCAAGCTAAGGTGTGGGGAGCCATTTTATTAATTGTTACAGTATTGTTGGTTATTGAATTAATCGTAGAGAAAATAGGATTGGTAGGGAAGAATTATAAACCTATCTTAAAATTTATCAATGATATAAGATATTCAGCAGAAAAAAAATAATGATTATAAAAGTCGGGAATGTCTCTAATAACGGAGACATTCCCGACTTTTATTATTATGCATTTACATCCATTCATTCTCTTTCTTGAGAGAAAATGAATCTATTTCTTCTCCTTCTTCATCATCAAGATGAAAGATCTCACTATCATAATGCTTTAAGTGTTCAGGAGTAACTTTATTGAAAATATTTAACTTTTTCATTTCAATCCCTCGCTTAACTACTTTAATACCAATAAAAATAGTATGTACAAATTTGCAAGCTTTTAATTCGATTTTCTATCTATTATTTAAGGGAGTGAATAAAAAAGAGCACAGAGGCTATGCTCCGTGCTCTATATAATAATTACCTTTTTGGCTATTTCACATTTTTCACATATTGTGCTGATACATAACCAGTGACTTTCCCATACTTAATTTTGTACCAAGAACCGCTTTTCGCGTATATGGTGACTTTCTTATTGTTTGGGATCGAACCAACCTTTTTGGAAGAGGTGGAAGCTTTTTGTCTAATATTAAGATTAGAAGCTTTTACAGTCCCTGTTTTTACTTTATATAAGGTGAACTTTTTCGTAACTGTACTCTTTAGTTTACTTCCATTTACAGACTCTACAGACACAGTGTAGCTGCCGTCTGCTGCTTTTCCAACACTCCAAGTAAAAGAATGGATTCCTGTCTTTAATGATTTATTAGAGGCTAGAGTTTTAACTACCTTGCCTTTACTATTCAAGATTTTTACTGTGGATGTTGCTGATTGATTGATATTAAAGCTAGTCTTTATCTTGTTACCTGCTGTATCATAGCTTGTTTTTACATCTTTTATTGTTGGTGCAACAGCTTTTTTAAGCGTGAAATTTTGTTTCTCTGTTTTTTCTTTTCCTATATTATTAACCGCTTTTATCGTTAGCGTATAAGTGCCATCTTTTACACTACGGACATCCCATTTATAGGAGGACGTACCGGCAGATAGAGACTTATTGCTAGCTAAAGTTTTCATTACTTTATTCTTGCTGTCCGAAATCGTCACCGTTACTTTAGATGGTTGATTGATAGCGAAGGATGCATTAATAGTATTGCCTTTCTGATCATATGCAGTTTTGATGGAACTAATACTAATAGTTGGCACTTCTATTTTTGCGACCTGGAAGGCAATGTTCGTTGTCACTTTATTATTCGCAATGTCCGTTGCTGTTATTTCAGCTGTGTAACTGCCATTATTCCAGCTTGAAGCATTAGTAGTATAATCGTAACTACCAGCTTGTAAGGCCCCATTGTTTAAAAGTGTAGCAACACTGTTTCCATCGTTATCTTTAATTGTTACAACAGTACTAGTTGCTTTTGTTAGGGTAAAGCCCACTTTAACCGTATTGTTTGCTTGATTAAATTCAGCTTTTCCTTCTTTTAGTTCAGGAACTGTAATTGCAGCAGTCTTACTGTATTCTGTAACTAATTGTGTTCCAGGATAATAAAACGCTAAGATTGTATTGTACTTCTGTCCAGCACTTGCGCGGTTATTTGCTCCATATTGGCTTAAACCAACACCATGTCCATATCCTCTTCCAGCGATGCTGTGTGTATCAACAGTAGAAGAGCTCTTTGTAATGAGATAGCTTTTTACATTATTTATGCCGATGATTGCTCTTACTTTCGATGCTGCCACATTTGCCTGTTTTATTTCTTGTAAAAGGAGTGCTCCTTTTGAATCTCTCTGATTTTTTACATAGAATTGAATGGAGATAGAACCTGTGCTTACTCTTTTCGTTGTAGAAGGGTTATCAAAAGATAAGGTAGGAACAGCGACAATTTTGATGTCTTTATCCTTATATCCATTATCATTTAACCATTTTTTTATATTCGTTGTAATGGTGCTGTCTTTTTCAGAAACTTTATTCCACCAAGCATCTGGGTTTGCTACATCATAATCTTGCATATTTATTTGGGCTTTCTGAACATTGAAGCTCCATGTATAGCTTGTATCAAACGAATCTTGTGCATTTACTAAATAAGCAAAATCATTGCCCCATACGTTTTTCGCCGAATCCATTACCCCGCCGTTACTTGCAGAGAAAACAGCGTCAATTAAGCGATTATTAAATTTTAGGACTTGGCCAGTTGTTGCTTCAACTGCTTGATCTGAATTAGGATGGGAATCATTTAAGCCACCATATACTTGATGGCTGATTGTATCTGTAATGGTTTTGCCGCCATAATTCCAAGAATATGTTCTTGCTGCCACTGCCTGTGCTTTTAAAGCTTCTATATTCCAGGAAGCAGGCATTTCACTCGGAACAACGCCTTTAAGATATTCTTCCATCCCAAGAGTGTTAACCGGGCGAACATAATTAGAACCATTTATCGTTTCCATCATAAAGGTAAAAGAACCTTTGTATTTTCTATTGTTAATTGTTAGATAATCATCAGGATTGGATGGAGCAAATGTTAATGAATCAGCTTCATAAAGAAAAGTACTTCCTTTATATAGCTTAAGTTTAGCTTGTTCTATTTTAAGGGTATAGGCTGTTGTATTGTTTAGGGAAATTTTTCCATCTGTCGTTTTATATGTTCCTGATGGTGCAATGCTAATTTGAGTTTTGTTTCCTAGATAATTTTTTAGCATAACATGTACTTGTGGTTCACTGCCGCTTGCTGCATAAGTGGGCTGTCCAAATGTAGGTAATAGAGAAATACATAAGATGAATGATAACAACAATGAGAATGTTTTTTTCAATATCGTTGCTCCTTTTATTTAATTGATGTAGATCTGTAATTTAATTGAAACCATTGGAACGATAGAAGAGTAAAACTTTCTTTCATCATGAAGCTAGTATGATTCTATCATACTTTTATACTATTGTTTCGTGGGTAATACTGGTATTTTAAGAGGTAAATAGTTTTGATAGAAGTCGAGTGAAGGCAAATATAGATGTAAGCAGAAGAAGTATAAATTTTTTGCAAAAAAAGACATACACCAGAAGATAAGTGTATGTCAGGTATAAAGATTAATTTAAAGTAGAAGTGTCTGTTGTAGTGCTTGTATTAGTATTAGTATTAGTATTTGATTCAGTGTCTACTGTTGTATCTGTATCCGTTGTACTGTTGGAGTCAGATTGAAGACTTTTAGTGATTCCTAAATGTTGCTGAAGAATCGATTTTGTTTCTGCTAATGCTGTTTCATCCAATTGATAGATGTATTTATTATCGACACGGCCGTCAGTTCCAGCTAGCGTTAGTGTCTCCACTTGTAAACCATTATCCGCAGTTGCATATGCAATTAAAGATTGCATATCGCTAAATGATAAGTCTGTTGTCATATTGCTTCCGATCGCTTCCATCACTTTTGAGTATTTGGTAATCCCTTCGATAGAGACTGCTTTTTTCATAATGGCTTGCATAATTAATTGTTGTCTTTTCCCACGTTCAATGTCGTTATCGATTTTTCTTGTTCGTGCAAGGGCAAGTGCTTGTTCGCCGTCCAATTCTTGATAACCTTTTTCAAGATGAATGGCGCCTGCTTTATCTTTTGAGTTTTGTTCTGTAAATGTTACTGGAACATCGACATCAATTCCACCTAATGCATCTACTACATCCATAAAGGCATCGAAATTCATTTTTACATAATAATCAACAGGAATATCTAGCAATTCTTCCACTGTGTCTAAAGTTGATGAAACTCCGCCGAAATAATGGGCATGGGTAATTTTATCAGAATAGCCGCGTTCCGGAATATATACATAGGAATCACGTGGGATGCTCAGCAATTTAACGGATTTTTCTTTTTCATTTAAAGTAGCAAGCATGAGAGCATCGGAACGAGAACGGGTTGTGCCGGATTTGCTCGATCTTTTCTTACTATCATCTACTCCAATGAATAAAATCGAAACGTCATCAATGTTTGGATCTACTTTTGTATCCCTTTTAGAATCACGGTCAATTGGCTCGTAAGAATCATCAGCCACTGATTTTGCCTTGGAATATAAGGTAGCTCCATAACCAATCCCTGCTAAGATAATAACCAGCAATGGGACAAAAATAAAAAGCTTAATTTTTTTTCGTTTCTTTTTCTTTGTATCCTTTATTAAAGTCTCTCTTGTATTATTTGCCATAAGTTTCTCCTTTTTGAATTAAGAAATAGCGGAATGAAATCATACATACTATCTTACCTCTATCACTCTTTAACGTAAATTAGTAGTTTATTTCTATACCAGGTATATTTTTGTATTAATTGTAAAAAATTCAAATGAGGGTTTCAGCGTACAAGGTGGCTTTTTCTTTTATAATACCTTGTCCATTCGTCAAGTCAGTTATCCAATCCTTATAAGTCTCCACCTCATCAGAATCTACAAAGACATCTATTTCGACATTTTCTAAATAATGGATATCTTTAATTTCATAGTTCTTTGAACGTAATTCATTTTCTATTTTACCAAGTAAGGGATACTCGATGGATACACTGATTATTTGCTTTAACTTTCTTTCGATAATACCGATATTTGCTAATCCTTCAGAGGTTGTTTTTCCATAAGCACGAATAAGCCCACCTGCACCAAGCTTAATCCCACCAAAGTAACGGGTAACAACGACTGTTGTATCTTTCAGTCCTTTTTTCTTCAGGACCTCAAGAATTGGTACTCCTGCGGTGCCACTCGGTTCCCCATCATCGTTTGCTTTTTGAATTTGATCATGCTCTCCAATTAAGTAAGCAGAACAATTATGTGTTGCCTCTTTATGTTTTTTCTTGATTTCTCCTATGAAAGCCTGTGCTGCTTCTTCTGTTTCTGTTCGAGCGATATGAGCAATAAAGCGTGATTTTTGAATAATTAGTTCATATTCTCCGTAGCTAGGCACAGTAAGATAGGAAGGAAGCATATGGGCAGCTCCTTTCTTTGTGTCTCTTTCCACTAATATTGGTTTGTTCGTTATATAAGCTTTTTTTTGTAACCATTTTCTATAAAAAAATAGTAGAAAATCGATAATTAGTCTTATTTCATTATAATTCGACATTGTTTATTGTTCAATTATTGTTCGCATTGTAATCAAATCTTAATATAGCGATTTAGCAAGCATGATATAATAAGTAAAACTCCATGCTCGAAAAGACCCGCTACATATGGTATGGGCTATATTTCATGGAGAGGCTTACGAGTCTTTGATTACAGGCGCTTTTATCTCTCTATTTTCTTTTACTTTGTTTTTTGTTTAGAATAGGATAAAATTATATTATTGCATTTTTACATACTTTTTCACAGTAATTCTTGATGTTAATAGGTCTTCGGACATGGTTTTATATAGGGTGATATATGTCTAAATAACGATTTTAATTTATTTTTCGATGAATTAAACATATTATTAACTTTCAAGCTAAAATAAGAATGGATGTTGGAAGGGTTTTAGCCTTTTTGGAGGAATTAAATATGTTGATAAGGAAATTTGACACAAAAACGTTAGATTATATTGTAGAACAAATGATTAAAACCGTTGGTTCAAGCAAAGATGAAATTTTTCGTATTGGAGAACAATGTCGACAAGATTATGAAACCCTTACCGAAGAATTAAAAGAAATGAAAGTTCTTGTATTAGAAACGATAGAAAAAGGAGACAAGCTAGAAATCCAGTCGCGGTTTGCCCGTAAACGCTTATCAGAAGTGAGTAAGCATTTTAATGAATACTCAGAAGCAGAAGTACGCGAAGCTTATGAAAGAGCACATACACTGCAAATGGATTTGAGCATGAATCGGCACCTAGAAAAGCAGTATCGAGAACGCCGCGATGATCTAGAGCGTCGATTGTTAGGTCTAGATGAAACAATTAAGCGGGCAGAACATCTGGTCACACAAATTTCTGTCGTGATGAATTATTTGGTTAGTGATTTAAAGCAAGTTGGCGAAGTAATCGAAGACGCCAAACAAAAGCAGGATTTCGGCTTGAAAATTATTGGTGCCCAGGAAGAAGAGAAGAAAAGACTTTCTCGAGAAATACACGATGGACCTGCACAAATGATGGCAAATGTAATGATGCGCTCTGACTTAGTGGAAAGAATATATAAAGAGCATGGGGCGAAAGAGGCCTTTGAAGAAATCAGAAATTTAAAAGTGATGGTACGAAGTGCATTATATGAGGTAAGACGAATTATTTATGATCTTCGTCCAATGGCTTTAGATGACCTAGGTCTTATTCCGACGCTAAAAAAATATTTGAAAACAACAGAAGAGTATCATGAATCAATTAAAATTGAGTTTGCCACCATTGGAAAAGAAACAAGACTTCCAAGCAAATATGAAGTTGCCATTTTTCGCTTAGTTCAAGAATCAGTCCAAAATGCTTTAAAGCATGCAGAAGCATCTAAAATCTCCGTAAAAGTAGAATTACAAATGGAGCAAGTTATCGTCTTAGTTAAGGATAATGGAAAAGGATTCGATAAGAATGAGAAAAAAGAAGAATCCTTTGGTTTAATTGGGATGAAAGAAAGAGTAGAACTACTGGATGGGGAATTAACCATTGATTCCAAACTTGGAGTTGGAACCATTATTATGATCAACGTTCCTATTAGATGATAAAAATGACTGTTTTCGAGAAGTATGTTATTTTAACCAAAATGATGTTTAACACTTTTGCGTTGAATGGAGTGGAGGATACTTGTCTGGATAGGAAAGCGAGAACTTCATTTTCCTACCAAAAATAACATTGGGACGAAAGCCTAAAGAAAATAAGGGAGGCGGAGCAGTTGACTACAAAGATAGTTATTATTGATGATCACCAATTATTTAGAGAAGGGGTAAAAAGAATTCTCGACTTCGAATCGAGTTTCGAAGTAGTAGCGGAAGGCGACGATGGTACACAAGCTATTCAGCTAATCGAAGAATACCAACCCGACGTAACAATCATGGATATTAATATGCCTACCATTAACGGTGTAGAGGCAACAAGACAATTACTAGAGAAATTTCCAGAGACAAAGGTCATTATCCTATCTATTCATGATGATGAAAACTACGTAACCCATGCCCTTAAAACAGGTGCGAGCGGTTATCTGCTTAAGGAAATGGATGCAGATGCATTGGTTGAAGCAGTTAAAGTAGTAGCAGATGGAGGTTCATATTTACACCCGAAAGTAACCCATAATCTCGTTAATGAATATCGCCGTTTAGCATTAGAGAATGCAAATTCGGATGAACATCATGTCCAAGTAGTAGAAATTAGAAGACCGTTGCATTTATTAACAAGACGTGAATGTGAAGTCTTACAGCTTCTTGCTGATGGAAAAAGTAACCGAGGAATCGGCGAGGCACTATTTATTAGTGAAAAAACGGTTAAAAACCATGTAAGTAATATTTTACAAAAAATGAATGTGAACGACCGTACACAAGCAGTAGTTGTTGCTATTAAAAACGGTTGGGTAGAAGTTCGTTAAGAAAAAAGGGGTTACCTAAATCACTTGTTGGTTTGAGGAAACTCCTTTTTTTAACGAATAGTTCTATTTTGGTGAAGTTGGTGTTTTCCTTGCGATTATATGAAAATGCGAAAGAATTAGAGGAAGTGATAGGGAAGAATTATTGCCATTCTAATCAACCTATAAAGTGAAAAATCTGTTATAATAGTTCCTTGCCATTTAAAATTCCATATAAATTCCTCTTTATGTGCATTATAATAGAATTAATAGATAATGCTAATAAACTTTTTTAGTTAAAATATGTATACAAAGAATAGATAAGGAAGGTAACTAATTGCATGAAAACAGCTATTGTTACAGATAGTACGGCCTATATTCCTAAAGAGGTGAGGGAGAAGTACAATATATATATGATCCCTTTGACAGTCTTCTTAGGGTCAGAAGTATATGAGGAGGAAAGAGAATTAACTGCATCTGAATTTTATGAAGCAGTTAGAAAGATGGACCTGCCTACTACTTCTCAACCAGCTATTGGAAAATTTGTAGAGCTATTTGAAGAACTATCTAAGAATTATGATGAAGTAATAAGTGTTCATTTATCAAGTGGAATCAGCGGCACTTATCAAGGAGCCATTACTGCTGGAGACATGGTCGAGGGCATTGAAGTATTTGCTTTTGATACAGAAATAAGCTGCATGGTTCAAGGCTTCTATGCAATAGAAGCAGCCAAATTAGTCCAACAAGGGAAAACCGCAGCAGAAATCATACCCATTCTGGACGAATTAAAACAAACAAGCAACGCTTATTTTATGGTAGATGATCTATCCAATCTCCAAAGAGGCGGCCGACTTTCCAGTGCTCAAGCAATCATCGGCAGTCTCCTGCAGGTAAAGCCATTGCTGCATTTTAAGGATAAAATAATCGTCCCATTTGAAAAAATCCGCACAAAAAAAAGAGCAATGAGGCGAATTGTCGAACTTCTCCGCGAAGAAACGAATGGAGGTAGCTACTACGCTGCCATCATCCACGGTAATCGTGAAGAAGAAGCAATAGAATGGAAAGCAGAATTAGAGCAAGAATTCCCCAATATCGAATTCTCTTTAAGTTACTTTGGTGCTGTTATTGGTACACACTTAGGAGAAGGATCAATGGGACTTGGCTGGATAAAGAAAAGATAATAAATGCTGTTTGGAATCCCGGTTCTTGGAAAAGAATCGGGATTTTTTTGTGGAAGTCGCAAGGAAAAATGAACGGGGAAGAGCGCCCCTTTTCATTCCTTCGTCATGACTAGCTTGTAAATCGTGTTAGTCAAGCATTTACAGCTTTGTATCCTCCCTTACTACATTCAGTCCAGTACCGCTGTAAGAACTTGACTAGGCTCAAGGTCCCTTCTTGATCCACAAGGTGGTATTTTTAAACTTCCCCTATCTTCCAAAATACCACCATTTTTTCTTCTCCGTATTCTCAGCTGCAGTAATCTCTTTACGAGCCACCAGCGTTTGGCTCATCGATTCTACGAGCAACCGGTACCTCTCTTATAAGCGCTTCTCTATGTATTCATGCTGATCAAGGATTTCTTCAATCAGCTGTTTATTAATCTCCATTTGTTGCTCTCGGAAGCTTTTGAAATCTTCCATTATGTAAAAACCCGTAAACATTGTTAAATCAACGTTTACGAGTTTTGGGGGTGTTCCCAAACTTTGATTTGGAAACGTTATTTTGTATGGTGTTGTATATTATTATAATAATTTTTTCCAATAATCTGCAATGCGCTCAAAAGTTTTTGCTGTTTTCTCTTTAACGAAGTTATTTGCTGCTTCGTAGTCTTTATCTTGTTTAGAAATACCTTTTGTAACAAACTTCGATAGCTCATCCTGCAATTTAGCAATGAGGACATCAACATCTGATTTATTTTGAAGCATTCCGAATTTTTCTTTATAACCTTCAATCATTTTGGAAATTTCTGCTTCTGTATAAGTGATTTTGCCTAGTTTATTTGTAATCGATAAATTATTTTTTTGTTTGGCATTTAAAGAAGATGCATCCATATGTCGTGTTTCATAAATCTTCGCACGCCCTTGATAAAATTTTTCTTCGATTGACTTATAACTCAATACACGTTTTTCATTTCGCTTTGTGTACTGTTCAATCAATTGGTGAAAGCCCTCTTTCGCATCGCCTGTAACATATTTCTCACTAAATAGTTGTAATGCAGCTGTTGAAGAGGCAAGTTCTAATTGTGCCTCAGCAGAAGTTAATTGCTGTGTAATAGGTTTGCTTCCAGATTTTATATCTCGGCCTTTTGGTGTAGCAATATCTAAATTATCTAAGCCATCCGTTATATCTACAAGTAGATTTTCAATTTCTTCAATATCCTTCGCATTCTTCCCATCAAAGATACCATTATCATTTAAATATTGACTGAAAATAAGCCATTGGTCTCGCGGACGATATGAAAAAATATCAGATGGGTCCTCTACTTGCTGAGCAAACATTTGTGCAATTTCTTCATCTGTCGCTGCTTTTAGGTGTTTGATTTCATCAGAGAATCTTAAAGTAAAAGCTTTTCCGTCACGCTCTACTTCAATTTCCTTTTTCCCACCTAGTGGCTGCCCCGTTAGTACATCTGTATTGGTCGATACTTGTTGCTTAAATTGTTCTTTTACTGCTCCTTCAAACAAAAGATTAATTTGCATAACGACACTCCTTTTTTATTACCAGTTAATATAAAAACTGAAAATTGGTATTATATTTTATATCGACTAACGATAAAAAATTTAAATTATGTAGTTACCAAATTGCAGTTTAGTAAACAAAAGCAATTGGTTTTATTCACTAGTCCTTTTTTATCAAATAGGCAGGAATTCAAATGGCAGTATAGAATAAATTCAGTATAAAAAAGAAAGGAAGTGAGCAGTTAATCGTAAACCAATTGAATATCCATATCGAGCGCTCCACTTAGAGGCCTTGCTCTCGAGCAATAGAGCTCATCATCCTAATATTCCATTTATCAAGGGAAGTTGGCAGGATACAGGGGGGAAAGGACGTGGATTTTCCACTTTGTTTTTTGCCAGGTGATGAATGCTTTATTCCGCATGATTAACGCCTATGGGACGGAAAACATTTTTTCTAAATTGATGTAAATCAGAACTAGGAGGAAAATAATGCGTTTTTATCAAAAGGACAATATATTACTCCCAACGAAAAGTAATTCCCCTCACTCTTTCCGAATCTCAAATGCTTCCCAAAACCAACTGATAACGCCGTCGCTTAATAGAGCTTATCCATTTAATCCACAACTCCAAGCCACGCTCCAAGGTAAAGCTTTACTACTAGCTGAACTCCCCTTCTCTGAACAAGAAATCCAAACACATTACGAAAATGGTTATTGCTCATATAGGAAAGGTGTGGAGAAAAAAGCACGCAATAAATATATTTGCATGCGTTGTGGCAATGAAAATCAGGAGTTATTTGCTACTTTTCCCTGCGCGCGCTGTCAGGAACACTGCACTTATTGTCGAAATTGCATCATGATGGGGAGAATAAGTGAATGTACCCCATTAATTACATGGCACGGACCAGAACGAGATCAAGAAACATCAAAGATCACTTTACAATGGAGCGGCAGGCTTTCGCAAGGACAGCAAGTGGCATCAGAGAAAATGGAGCATATTATCGAGGTACAATCGGAGCTCCTTATCTGGGCCGTTTGCGGCGCTGGGAAAACGGAGATTCTTTTTAAAGGAATTGAAAAAGCACTGCGAGATAATCAACGTGTATGTATTGCTACTCCTCGTACAGATGTTGTCCTCGAGTTGGCTCCGCGACTGCAGGAAGTTTTTCCGGAAATAAAGGTACTGCCTGTTTATGGTGGTAGTGAAGAACGTCATCAGTATAGTCCGCTAACCATTAGCACGACTCACCAACTTTTCCGGTTCCACCAAGCCTTTGACCTCATTATTTTGGATGAAATGGATGCATTTCCATATTCCGTCGATAAATCGCTTCAATACGCTGTGCAAAAAGCTAGGAAAGAACAATCGACACTTATTTATTTAACGGCGACTCCCAATAAAGGCTGGCAAGAAAAGTGCAAGCATAACAAAATACACTCTGTGACTATTCCAGCACGCTTTCATCAATATCCGTTGCCTGTTCCAGATTTTCAATGGTGTGGGAATTGGGAAAAGGGCTTGAAAAAGGATAAGCTGCCTGTCATGCTAGTTGATTGGATTCGAAAACGGGTTCCACACAATAAACCAATGCTTTTATTCGTGCCGAAAATTTATTATATGGAAAAAGTAAAAAAGCTGTTGCAGCCAATTGTTGATACGATTGAAACAGTTCATGCCGAAGATCCTGATCGAAAGGAAAAGGTACTAAAAATGCGTAATAAAGAAGTAAATTTGCTTGTTACCACAACGATTTTAGAAAGGGGCGTCACTTTTCCAAATGTAGATGTTGCAGTGTTAGGAGCAGAAAATCGGATTTTCACAGAGAGTGCCCTTGTACAGATTGCGGGAAGAGTAGGGAGGAAAAAGGAATTTCCAGATGGAACGATTACTTTTTTTCATTATGGAAAAACAAATAATATGGTATTAGCACGAAAGCAAATTAAGAGTAGCAATCAGGAGGCAAGAGAGAAGGGGATGCTTCTATTATGATTTGTGTGATTTGTTTAGCACCAGTTATACCGGAATTTAATTGGACCTATCTTTTCTCAAAAGAACCAGAATGTTATTTATGTGCCAGTTGTAAAGAGAAGTTAGCAGTAATAAAGGGAGATACTTGCCGAACTTGTGGCCGATCTCTGCAGTTGCTGGAATCTGTTCATATTAAGGATGGTATGTGCCATGATTGTCAAAAGTGGGAGGGCGTAGAGGAATGGAAAGGAATACTGCAATCCAACCAATCGTTATTTTTGTACAATGATTTTTTGAAAGAAACGATTGCACGGTTTAAATATAGAGGGGACTATCAAATTGCTGCAGCTTTCGTTTCATTTTTACCGAAGGATTTCGGAAAAAATAAAGTGGTGATGCCCATTCCATTAAGTGACGAACGTTTGTACGAAAGAGGCTTTAATCAAGTAGAGGCAGTTCTCTTTTATGCAAAAGTTCCTTACGTAAATGGTCTTGTGCGCACACATAGTGAAAAACAATCGAAAAAAACACGGAAACAACGATTACAGATAGAAAATATTTTTAAAATAGAGCAGAAAGAGGCTGTTATTGCTCAAGATATTGTTCTGGTGGACGATATATATACTACAGGTGCAACGTTACGAAATGCAGCGAAAGTGCTAAAGGAAGCGGGAGCAAAGTCCATCACTTCCTTTACGATTGCAAGATGAGGAGGAATCATAGATGGCTGAACTAGGGAATTGCCCAAACTGTGGCGATATATATGTGTTAAATAACATTCGAGATGTGTGTTTGAAATGCTATAAACAAGAAGAAGCAGATTATGAAAAAGTATACCAATATATTCGCAAAAAGCAGAATCGCACAGCACAGATGGATGATGTGGTCGAAGCAACTGGTGTAGAAAGAACGTTGATTTATAAATTTATTAAAAAAGGCAGAATCAAGCTTGCCCAATTCCCTAATCTTGGATATCCTTGTGCCAAGTGTGGAACGATTATTCGCGAAGGGAAGCTGTGTCATTCTTGTTTATCAGGAATACAGAATGATCTCAATGTGATGGAAAAAGAAGAAGAACGAAAAAGAGAAATTGAAGAACGAAATAAATCAGCCTATCGAGTATTAGATAAAAGGTAGAATAATTAAAAAAGTTTAATAGAATTATTTTTCTATTAAACTTTTTTAATTAAATTTTACCATTTTTCTTGAATAAATAAAGTTAGAAAGCATTGGGCCGATATAGTAAGAAGAATGTATTTTATGGGAGTGTTATTATGCAAATATCTAATAAAACCCAACTATCCAATGTAACAACCAATGAAAAACAATTAGAGCTTTTAAAAAATGAAACATATAATGCCCAAATTAAATCTCGGATTTCAGAAACTGAAGCGGTTGTCCAAATTAAAGGAAAAGACTTTAATGTGAAATTTGAAGAAACGATTCCCAAGGAAAATCGAGTTTCTGTCCAAATTAGTGATATGGATGGTGGTGAAATAAAAGTTAAAACAAACACCACTAAAACTCCTGACTTACCATCGAATCCTTCATCAGAGAAAATGATAGAAGATATGAGTATTTCAGAAAAAAGTAAAAATGAATTAAGAATGGCAACGGCTATTTTAGGAAAAAAGACTACTATAAATAGAGATATATTAGTTCAGTTAAATGCATTTTTGGAAGATGAAACAGGAACAATAGATGAAAAATTAGTTTCAATACGTGCTCTGGCAAGCAAAAATCTAGAGATATCAGCAGTTAATTTACGTTCTATTCATGCAGCAGTTAATGGAGAGCCTTTAAATGATATCATTACAAAAATAGCTAATGCGATAGACCCTAATTTTCAAAAAAATTTATCGGAAAATCAAGTAGAACATCATAATACAGTCTATGCTTTAAAAAATGAAACTAGTTCAAAACCAAATAATGCTTTGAGTAAATTAATAAGTGAATTATCTTCTTCAATCGAAACGGAAGCGGATATTCAGAAAGGAATAGAGCTATTACGTACAAAAATAAGCGAAAATCCACGGATATCGAAAGAGCATATAAAAAGTATTACACAAGCTATACAAGATTCTGAAAAACTGCAATCGATAGCCAAAACTAAAATAATGGATGTATTGACTAATATAAAAACAGGAAATTTACAAGAGTCTGCTACGGAATTGAATAAAGTAAAAGACCAAATTAAGCAAGAGTCAAACCTACAAAAAGCGATCCAAACGGTAAAAGAAACGATAGTCAACAATCCGAAAATGCCGCCGGAAGTAGTAAAACAGGTAGAACAGGCAGTAAGAGAAGCGACAATAAGCCAGCGTTTAGGCCAAGAAAGTGCAGGACGCGAGAAATTAGTGCAAGCAATCACAAAAGCGGAACAAGAAGTAACGGCCCAGCAAGCTAAACCAATAGCAACAGATAAAGCCGTGCAAGATCAATTGAACCAAACGAAAGACCAAATAAAACAAGAGTCAAACCTACAAAAAGCGATCCAAACGGTAAAAGAAACGATAGTCAACAATCCGAAAATGCCGCCGGAAGTAGTAAAACAGGTAGAACAGGCAGTAAGAGAAGCGACAATAAGCCAGCGTTTAGGCCAAGAAAGTGCAGGACGCGAGAAATTAGTGCAAGCAATCACAAAAGCGGAACAAGAAGTAACGGCCCAACAAACCAAACCAATATCAACAGACCAAAGCAAAGCCGTGCAAGATCAATTGAACCAAACGAAAGACCAAATAAAGCAAGAGCCAAATCTACAAAAAGCGATCCAAACGGTAAAAGAAACGATAATCAATAATCCAAAAATGCCGCCGGAAGTAGTTAAACAAGTAGAACAGGCAGTAAGAGAAGCAACGATAAGCCAGCGTTTAGGCCAAGAGAGTGCGGGCAGAGAGAAATTAGTACAAGCAATCACAAAAGCGGAACAAGAAGTAACGGCCCAACAAACCAAACCAATATCAACAGACCAAAGCAAAGCCGTGCAAGATCAATTAACTCAAACGAAAGACCAAATAAAGCAAGAGCCAAATCTACAAAAAGCGATCCAAACGGTAAAAGAAACGATAACCAATAATCCAAAAATGCCGCCGGAAGTAGTAAAACAAGTAGAACAGGCAGTAAGAGAAGCGACAATAAGCCAGCGTTTAGGCCAGGAAAGTGCCGGTCGCGAGAAATTAGTGCAAGCAATCACAAAAGCGGAACAAGAAGTAACGGCCCAACAAACCAAACCAATATCAACAGACCAAAGCAAAGCAGTACAAGATCAATTGAACCAAACGAAAGACCAAATAAAGCAAGAGCCAAACCTGCAAAAGGCAATCCAAACGGTAAAAGAAACGATAGTCAACAATCCGAAAATGCCGCCGGAAGTAGTAAAACAGGTAGAACAGGCAGTAAGAGAAGCAACGATAAGTCAGCGTTTAGGCCAAGAGAGTGCGGGCAGAGAGAAATTAGTACAAGCAATCACAAAAGCGGAACAAGAAGTAACGGCCCAACCATCCAAACCTATAGACCAAGGCAAAGCCGTGCAAAATCAATTGACTCAAACGAAAGATCAAATAAAACAAGAGCCAAATCTACAAAAAGCGATCCAAACGGTAAAAGAAACGATAGTCAACAATCCGAAAATGCCGCCGGAAGTAGTAAAACAGGTAGAACAGGCAGTAAGAGAAGCGACAATAAGCCAGCGTTTAGGCCAAGAGAGTGCGGGCAGAGAGAAGCTTGTGCAGGCATTGACTCGTGCTGAACAAGAAGTAACGGCCCAACCATCCAAACCTATAGACCAAGGCAAAGCAGTACAAGATCAATTGAACCAAACGAAAGACCAAATAAAGCAAGAGCCAAACCTACAAAAGGCAATCCAAACGGTAAAAGAAACGATAGTCAACAATCCGAAAATGCCGCCGGAAGTAGTAAAACAGGTAGAACAGGCAGTAAGAGAAGCGACAATAAGCCAGCGTTTAGGCCAAGAAAGTGCAGGACGCGAGAAATTAGTGCAAGCAATCACAAAAGCGGAACAAGAAGTAACGGCCCAACAAACCAAACCAATATCAACAGACCAAAGCAAAGCCGTGCAAGATCAATTGAACCAAACGAAAGAACAAATAAAGCAAGAGCCAAACCTACAAAAAGCGATCCAAACGGTAAAAGAAACGATAATCAATAATCCGAAAATGCCGCCGGAAGTGGTTAAACAAGTAGAACAGGCAGTAAGAGAAGCAACGATAAGCCAGCGTTTAGGCCAAGAGAGTGCGGGCAGAGAGAAATTAGTACAAGCAATCACAAAAGCGGAACAAGAAGTAACGGCCCAACCATCCAAACCAATATCAACAGACCAAAGCAAAGCCGTGCAAGATCAATTGAACCAAACGAAAGACCAAATAAAGCAAGAGCCAAATCTACAAAAAGCGATCCAAACGGTAAAAGAAACGATAGTCAACAATCCGAAAATGCCGCCGGAAGTGGTTAAACAAGTAGAACAGGCAGTAAGAGAAGCGACAATAAGCCAGCGTTTAGGCCAAGAAAGTGCTGGCCGCGAGAAATTAGTACAAGCACTCACAAAAGCGGAACAAGAAATAACAGCCCAACAAACCAAACCAATATCAACAGACCAAAGCAAAGCAGTACAAGATCAATTGAACCAAACGAAAGACCAAATAAAGCAAGAGCCAAACCTACAAAAAGCGATCCAAACGGTAAAAGAAACGATAACCAATAATCCAAAAATGCCGCCGGAAGTGGTTAAACAAGTAGAACAGATTCTTAACCAAGCAGATCAATTAAATGTAGCGTCCAAAGAGCGTATAAAAACTGCTCTTAATCAGGTTATCGATATGGATAATGCAAAAATTCCTAATGAAAAGAGTCCAGTTCAACAAAATGAGAGCAATAGAGAAGCTGCTAGGGCTAACGCGACAACTCAATTACAGTTGGATAGTATCAAACAAGCTGTTAAACAAATACAGAAGGAGCCTATTTTAGAAAAGGCACTGCATGATTTAAAGTCTGAGCTTCGCAAAAATGAAAACTTAAGTCCAGATAAAAAAGAAAAGATAGAAAAAGCAATTAATACTTCATTAGAGTTAAGTAGTAAAGGCAGAGAGATGGCATCTAGACAAAATATTTCTAAAGCTTTACAAGAAGTAGAAACAGCAATACAACAGGAAAATAAAAATTATGTAGAAGATAGTTCTCCAAAACAAGTGGAGATGGAAGAGAAACGATGGGATAGTCAGTTACAAGCCATGGGCATCTCATCAAAGGATATATTGGTAACAAAAATATCGCAAAAATTAGCAGAGGCAACACATGAGTTTAGAGATATAAAGAGAGAAATCTATCGGAATTTAGATAATGCACAAAAATTAATGGAAAAATATAAAGATTCAAGTATTCCGCAAGCATCCAAAATAATTGAAAGTACAATCGCTAAATTAGATCAAACAATTTTAAAAAGTGATTTAATGTTATATGCCGATATGCGTACCGAAAAACGATTACTCCAGGCAAGCTCACAATTAGCGGAGGCAAAAAAATATCTTTCTAATGGAAATACTGCCAAAGCAACTGAAATTGTTTCAGAGGTGAAGAAGATGGTTGAGAGTATTCAATATAAGCCATCTGAACAAAAAATTGTCCACTATGTTTCAAAAAATAGTGCGTTATTAGAAGAAGTATCTCCATTGAAAAGTTTGGTAAAACAATCTGAAGATATGGGGAGGAATTATATATTAGAAGGAGAAGAGCCTTCTTCACGACAAATGTATGAAAAAATCCGCTCATTCGGTTTAAATCGAGAGAGCGATGTAGCAAATAAACTAGTTTCAAGCCATACACCAACTAAAGAACAAGAAGATAATCTAAAGACAACATTATTGAAATTGGCAAGCAGTGAAAATTTAGGTGATGAAACAGTTAGCAGGCAGGCGGAACAGGCATTAAACAATATTAATGGTCAACAATTATTAAATAAGCAAGATTCATCTAGCCAATTGCAAAGCATGTTCTTTAATTTACCCATGCTGTTAGGCGAGAAAAATGAGAATATACAAGTATTTATCAATTCAAAATCAAAAGGAGAGCAGGTAGATTGGGAAAATTGCAATCTTTACTTTCTTTTAGAAACGAAGAAATTAGGGGATGTTGGAATTTTATTAAATGCGACAGATCGCAATCTATCTATCACCGTAAAAAATGATTTAGCAGATTTTGAAAAGAAAATGTCGCCGCTATCTAAAATTGCGGTAGATCGTTTACAAGAGATTGGTTATCAAGTTCAAAATATCCAATTTACGCATCTTACGAATCCTTCAGCTGAAGCAATAGAGAAAAAAGAGAATAAAAGGCTTGCAAGCGTTAATGAATTCATACAAGAGAAAGGAGTTAACTTACAAATATGAGCATGACAAGATATTATAATCAAAAAAATCGTTTTGAAAGAAATGGGCCAGTTGCAGCAGTATTAAAATATGACGATAAAAGTACTGCCCCTTCCGTTGTTGCACAAGGAAAGGGAGCAGTTGCTCAACAAATAATAGAATTGGCCCAAAAAAATAATATCCATATGCAAGAAGACTCCTCTCTTGTCGCAAATCTATTAGATATGGACTTAGGAGATAGTATTCCTCCTCAATTATATTCAGTAATAGCAGAAATTCTTCTATTAATTGAAGAAATGAATAAAAAATATTAAAGAAATTAAAAGTTGTTCCGATAAAAAAAACAGGAGCATTTGGAGGTGGAAAATCATGGCTAACCTTATTACAGAAGAAGTACTCTATCAAAAATCTCCACAAGAACTCACAGCGTTATTATACGAAGCATGCCTAAATAATTTAGAAGAAGCAATTGAAAATATAGAGAATAAAGATTATATCCTCGCGAATGTTAAATTAAAGAAAGCTAATGACATTGTCTGGAGACTTGGCGCTGGGATTAATTATGAGGCAGGAATTATCGCCGATCAACTAGACATGTTATATAACTATATAGCAGGAAAACTTATTGATGCCAATTTAAAAAAAGATATATCCATTATCCAAGAAGTTAAAACGATAGTAGAAGAACTGCTTGCAGCTTGGACTGCAAGCATGAAAGAAAAAACACCTAAGATAAATACTGGTCTTCGCCAAAAAACATTGGCATACGAAAAAAATATCATGACATATGATAAAAATTAAAACAAAAGGAGCATATTAAAATGAAAATTAATCACAATATTCAGGCGCTGAATGCTTACCGCAATCTATACCAAAACCAATTCAATACTTCCAAAAACCTAGAAAGATTATCTTCTGGTTTAAGAATCAATCGTGCAGCCGATGATGCAGCAGGACTTGCGATTTCTGAAAAAATGCGTTCGCAAATTAAAGGCTTATCTATGGCAGAACGCAACTCACTAGATGGTGTTTCTTTAATGCAAGTAGCAGAAGGAGCAATGAATGAAGTGCACTCAATGCTTCAACGTATGCGTGAACTATCTGTACAGGCAGCAAATGACACAAATACCGATTCAGATCGTAATTCCATTCAACAAGAAATTGATCAGCTGTTAAAAGAGATTGATAGTGTTGCCGCTAAAACTGAATTTAATACACGTAAGCTATTAGATGGTTCTAGTGCAGTTGATACACAATTCCTTGATGGAGAACAGGCAAAAACAAACTTAAAGCAGGTTCCTACAGTAGTAGATCCAACTTTGGCAACAGGCAAATACGAAGTGGCAGTTTCTGGAACTCCGCAATTTGTTAATACATTAAATCAACCAGGTGCGGGAATCAGTTCCTCAGATGTTCTTACAATGGATCCAGACAGTGACTTAGCATTAGGAGAATATTCTGTGGTGGTTACAGGATATCAGGATGATGGAACAAAAAGAAGCGCCAATATTGAAATTTTTGATCCAAGTGGATTTTCTATTGGCCAGCTTGCAGCAGTAGTAGGTGAAGATGGAAAAACTGAGACAATTGGAACAGAGACTGGCAAGAAAATAAAGATAGACACAGCACAAATTACTGGAAATGGTACAGCTAAAGTTCAAATAGAATCTAAAGTTACATTATCTGTTTCTAAAGTGAATGGTGACGATTCTACTACTCCAATTACTTTCTCTAAAGAGCTTATTACAAGAAATGGAGAAGTTGAGCACGGCGGATTGAAGCTATCTTTTGGAGCGAATGTTAAAGAGGGTTCATCACAATTTGATTTAACAAACAAAGCTCTAACATTCCAAATTGGTGCCAATACAAATCAGAATCTGAATATTGATATCCCGCAATTAAGCACTGTAAAGCTGGGGATTAATAATTTGAATATTCTTTCAAATGATGATGCAAGCAAATCAATTTTCAAAATCGACCAAGCGATTAACCAAATTTCTTCCATTCGTGCTAAACTAGGTGCTACCCAAAACCGTTTAGAGCACACAATCAGCAATCTGCAAGTAACAAATGAGAACTTAACATCTGCAGAATCTCGTATCCGTGATACAGATATGGCTCAAGAAATGACCGAGTTTACAAAAAATAATATCTTGAATCAATCAGCTCAAGCGATGCTGGCTCAAGCAAATCAATTACCAAATGGAGTTCTACAGCTTCTACAATCGTAATTATTAAATCAAAGCTAGTCCTGGTAAAAGATGGACTAGCTTTTTTCTTTCTATTTTATGATAATATAAATGCTATATGTGTGTAATAAATATAAAATTAACTACATTAACAATCTTCTCTTGGAAATCTAAATATATTTATAATTATGAAAGGGAGGTTTATATATGGAAGTACAAAGAGTATCGAGGACAAGTACGGATAAAATAAAAAGTAAAGATAATTTGCCGGCAGAGAGTATTTCTTTTCAAGAAGTTATTTCTAAAAATCGTCAACAGGCAGTTTATGACAAATTAACAAAATTAGTAGAAGAAATTGAGGGACAAGGGAAAAAATTATCGGAACACCGTACGGTAGATGATTTGCGCAGATACAAAAAAATGGTAAAAGATTTTATGGATGAAGCGGTTAACAATGCTTTGAAACTAGAAGAGCAGAGTGGTTTTAATCGAAGAGGAAGAACGAAAGTATATAAAATTGTTAAAGAAGTGGATAAAAAGCTGGTGGACTTAACCAATACCTTATTAGACAAAGAAAAAAACGGTTTAGATATATTACAATCAGTTGGTGAAATCCAAGGTCTTTTAATTAATATATATACTTGAATAAGTAATTAGAACTATTGCGGCAAGTGAATTCCCAGGAATTCTATGCTGCTTTTTTATTATATCGGGATATTTTGACTAAATTGAACATGAAATATGAATAGACTGGTTAGAATAGAAATAGGAATATCAGTCTAATTTGTATAAAAACAAGTTTTAGTCTTTAAAAGGAAAAATTTTGACCGATATAGAAGATAGAAGAATAAGAACTGAAAGATGAGTATAGTAAATTTCCATATATGAAACATAAGGTCAAATTTTCTGTAGAGGAGTGTAAAAATGAAAATTAATAATTATAATCCGGTAAATATGAATCCATATAAAAAGCAGATGGAAAAAAATGCAACTGCACAAAACATAAAAAAAGAAGACAAAGTGGAAATATCAAAAGCTGCGTTAGAACTTCAAGGTACACAAGATGAAGTAAGACTAGAAAAAATTCAAGAGCTAAAAAAGCAAATTAGTGAAGGAACATATCAAGTAGATTCAAAAGAAGTTGCTGAAAAAATTCTATCATTCTGGAAAAAGAGCTAAGGAAAGATAGGAGGATTTCGGATGCAGACCGAAAAGATTGAAGCTTCGTTAAAAGACATACTTTCCTTGCATGAAGATCTGTTGCAACTTTCTTTTGAAAAAAAAGACATCCTTATTAAAGGCGATACAGATCAATTAAGAGTAATCACAGGCAAAGAACAAAAGTATATTAAAGCTATTCAAAAAAAGGATCAAGAATTGCAAGTGAATTGTAATAATTTTTTAGGTAATGAATCAACGCAGACAACATTAAATGATGTTATAAAAATGGTTGACGATCAAACGAAAGAGATATTAATGGAAATAAAACAGAAACTGGTAGAAGTGCTGGGATTAATAAAAACGCAAAATGACACAAATCAACAACTTATTAACCAATCTCTGCAATTTATTGAGGTCTCTCTTGATTTATTAAAGCCAGATATAGACACATATAATTACAATCGGTCAGAGACGAAAAATCCTTATCAAAAAGAAGGATTTTCGATATTTGAATCAAAGATTTAGGAGGAGAATCAATGGTTTCAACCTTTATGGGCTTAGAAACTGCAAAGCGTGCTTTGACAACACAGCAATCAGCTATTGCTACAGCTGGGCATAATATTGCAAATGCTAATACATTAGGCTATACGAGACAAAGAGTAAGTTTAGCTGCTACACAAGGATTTCCTACAGTTGGTCAGAATAGTCCGGTAATGCCAGGTCATTTGGGGACTGGAGTTCAAGCTGATCAGGTTGAACGAATTAGAGATAGCTTTGTAGATATGCAATATCGCAAAGAATCTAGTAAATTGGGATATTGGGATTCGAAGGCACAAATGTTATCACAAATGGAAAATGTTATGGATGAGTTATCTGGAACAGGGATTTCGAATAGTATGGATCAATTTTGGAATTCCTTACAGGATTTAGCGACAGAGCCAGAAAATGAAGGGGCAAGAAGAGTTGTTAGAGAACGTGGATCTGCTTTGGCGGATACGTTTAAATATATGTATTCTTCTTTAAAAGCAATTCAAAAAGATAATAGAAATGAATTAGAAAATACAGAAGATAATATTAATAGTGTGTTGAAGCAAATTAATCAATTGAATCAGCAAATAGGTGCTGTGGAGCCTAATGGCTATTTGCCTAATGACTTATATGATGAACGTGATAGATTGCTTGATTCTCTTTCTACGATGATGAATATTAAAGTAGAAGCTAAGTCCAGCGGCGGATTAGCTCGGGCAAGTGCTGAGGGACTTTATGATGTATACATGGCAACACCTGAGGGGGATATCTTAACAGATTCTAATGGTCAGCCTATTAAACTAATAGATGCATCAACAAGAACAGCAAATGGCATCCATATCCAATTTGATAGTAGAGAAGAATTAGACAGCCCAGTTACCTCTTTTAAATTTTTTAAACTAAATGATGACCCGACTGCTAAAAGTAAGTTTGATGGAATAGAAACGGATGCTGATGCTGATGCTGCAAATGGTGTATATACTTTAAACGATTTCAAGGCCTTAAATAGTCAAGGGAAGCTGAAAGGCGTAATTGAAGGTTACGGTTATATGGAAGGCGGAGAAATAAAGGGCACATATAATGCTATGTTTGACGATTTAGATGAAATGGTCTATACGTTTGTAACAGCTTTTAATGAGGTTCACCGAAGTGGATATAGTTTAAATGAAATAGAAGATGGAACTGCCAAAGATATTGACTTCTTTAGTTTTACAGATAGCAATATAACAGCTGATAATCCAAAAGGAGCAGCTGGTAGTATTGTATTGTCCAAGGAAATTTTGGAGGATGTAGATAACATAGCAGCTGCTACAGAGTCCTCTGCTGGAAATGGAACAAATGCCTTAAACCTTTCAAAAGTAAAGGATTCGATTCTTGATTTTGGCGGGAATAAAACAAATGTCCAAGCCTTTTATCAAGGGGTTATCGGCAAATTAGGAGAACAAGCTTCTGAGGCAAATAGGATGGAAAAGACTTCAGGAATATTAAAGACTTCAGTTGAGCAATCAAGAATGTCTGTAAGTGGTGTATCAATTGATGAAGAGATGGTAGACTTAATCAAATACCAGCAGGCATATAATTCAGCGGCAAGAATGATTACAATCGTGGATGAAATGCTTGATAAAGTTATTAATGGAATGGGTGTCGGAGGAAGATAAAAACTTCTATTTCCTAACTAATTAAAACTAGGAGTGTAATAGATAATGAGAGTAACTCAATCAATGCTTACCAATAATAATATGAAATACATTAGTAATAGCTATAAGGATTTACAAAGGCTTTCTGATCAAATTACAACGGGAAAAAAAATAACTAGACCCTCTGATGACCCTGTTATAGCTATGAAAGGGATGCGTTATCGTACACAAGTATCGGAGATAAAACAATATCAGCGCAACCTTAATGAAGGATATAACTGGATGGAAAATGCTGATACAGCTCTAGATAGCTCGAATCAAATTTTAAAAAAAATTAGAGAATTGACAGTGCAAGCGTCAAATGATACGTATGATGAAACGGCACGTAAGAATATTGTCGATGAAATTACCACATTACAAGAACAGTTAGTAACATTGGCAGAAACAAAAGTAGGGGATAAGTATATTTTTAATGGAACTGATACAGCTTCCTCTCCCATGAATTTAAATCAAATAGATATGGAATTTGAGGGATTTCAAGCTGGTTTAGCAGATGGGTCTATTAATCCTTCTGAATATGTAATAAACTATCAAGGAAATAAATATACCTATGATAGTACAGATAATATGTTTAAAAATAAAAATGGCTCTTCGATTGAAATTGATGGAAATACAGGAGAAATAACATATACCTATCAAGAAGAATTACCATATAAAGATGGAGAAACAGTTGCTGCTGAAAAGAAAATAGATAGTGGAAGTATTGTTATTTCAAAAGATACTGCTGTTTCGACGAATTCAAATCAAGTGCTATTAGAAGTCTCAAAAGGTATATCTATCCCTGTTAACATAACTTCAAGTAATGCTTTTTCATTAGATATGTTTGGTGGAATTGAGGCAATTAAGAAAATGATCTTGGACCCCGATGCAACAGGCAAGGAAATTACTAAATCATTAGATGCAATTGATGGATATATAACGGATGTTGTTTCCACACAGTCTCAATTAGGAGCACAATTGAATCGTGCTGAAATGGTTGAAAGTAGATTGAAGAAGCAAGAGGTTGTTGCGAATCAAACACTTTCTGAGAATGAAAATATGGATTTTGAAGAAGCTGTGATGGGCTACTTAACACAGCAGCTGGTTCATAATGCATCACTTCAAGTAGGAGCGCAAATTATGCAAAGATCATTAGTAGACTTTTTACGATAAGCTGTCCGATTGGATAGCTTTTTTCCTTTATAATAGAATTATCTATAGATAGGATGGTAAACAGAATTTTTTTTAACTGGATGCAAATAATAAATTAAAATGAGAATGGTGGTAATAAAGTGGAAATAAAAACGAAATTTCATGGGAATGTTGCTATAGAAAAAGAAAAAATAATTCGATTTGAACAAGGATTACCTGGTTTTGAAGAGGAGAAGGAATTTTATATATTGCCTTTAGAAGGAGGAGCAGACCTTTTCGTACTTCAATCAGTAGCAACCCCCTTATTAGCTTTTGTCATGATAGATCCATTTTTGTATTTTAAAGAATACGCAGTGAAAATTTCCGATGAGGTAAAAGAGTTATTAAAAATACAAGATACAAAAGAAGTAGTCATCTTTTCTCTATTAACCATTAAAGAAGAGCTGAAAAGCATTACAGCTAATCTTCAAGGACCAATTGTCATAAATGATAGGCTGAAAAGAGGCAAGCAAGTCATACTAGTAGATTCAGATTATCAAACCAAACATGAACTTTTTCTTTTCAAGGAACAAAAGGAGGGTTCTAAATAATGCTGGTATTAAAACGGAAAGTAAATCAATCGATAAAAATTGCAAATGATATTGAAATAACAATCCTAGCAATTGAAGGAGAGCAAATAAAAATCGGAATCGAAGCACCGAAACATATTGAAATACATAGAAAAGAAGTCTATGTTGCCATCCAAAATGAGAATAATGAGGCGGGAATTGCCTCTGTTGATTTCGTAAAAAATCTTACTAATCAATTAGGAAAAAATAATTAGATTTTTATTGTTAATATACTAAACATAAATAATTTCCTGACGATATATTTAATAGAACGGCAATTCAAGAAGGCGGCCGACTTTTTGAAATGACCGGCTAACCACATGGATGTGGAACTATTTATATTCAGGGAGGAAAACAAATAATGATTATCAATCATAACTTATCAGCGATGAATACTTATCGCCAAATGGGTTCAAACCAAGTAAATGCTTCAAAATCTATGGAGAAATTATCTTCTGGTTTACGTATTAACCGTGCAGGAGACGACGCAGCTGGTCTAGCAATTTCTGAAAAAATGCGTGGACAAATCAGCGGTTTAAACCAAGCACAACGTAATTCTCAAGATGGTATTTCTTTAATCCAAACAGCTGAAGGTGCTTTAAACGAAACGCATTCTATTCTGCAACGTATGCGTGAACTTGCTACACAAGCATCTAACGATACAAATACAGATCAAGACCGTCAAGAGCTACAAAAAGAATTGAACCAATTAACTTCTGAAATCAACCGTATTGGTAACAATACTGAGTTTAACCAAAAGAAACTTCTTAATGGTTCACAAGCATTAAAAGATGGTGAGCGAGTTGCAACTGCTGGTAACACAGAAAGTGGAAATGGTTTACATTTACAAGTTGGTGCAAACTCACAACAAAACTTTACAGTAGACATTTTCGATATGCGTGCTGAAGCACTTGGTGTTGCTGGAACAGCAGGATCAACAGCCCAAATTGGTAAATCAGACCAAGTTGGACAAAAAAATACATGGGTAACTGGTGGTACAGCAGGAACTGAAGATTATTCTTCTGCTAGTGGAGCAACAGTTAAGGGAGCACCTAAAGTATTAACTGAAAATGGAACAACTGTGGGTGCAGAGCTTGTTGCAAAATCAGCAGATTCTAAATTTGCTTCAGGCGCTGCAAATAAACTTACTGATGCTGGTAACGCTACTGGTGCTGAAGTATATGCTTTAGATATCAGTGATCATAAAAAAGCTACTTCTGCAATTTCAACTATCGATGCAGCTATTAACCAAGTTTCTGCTGAGCGTTCTAAGCTTGGAGCATTCCAAAACCGTTTAGAGCACACAATCAGTAACTTAGGTAACTCTGCAGAGAACCTACAATCTGCTGAATCTCGTGTACGTGACGTAGACATGGCGAAAGAAATGATGGAAATGACTAAGTCTAACATTCTTTCTCAAGCATCTCAATCTATGCTTGCTCAAGCTAACCAACGTCCACAATCAGTATTACAATTATTAGGTTAATAATTATAGCAAATGACTACCGAGTTTTCGGTAGTCATTTTTTGTCTTAATATCTCTTCGATATCTTTCCTTCCATTATTTATCTTCTATTTCTTATTCAACTCTTTGAAATAATACCGATATAGTAAGTAGAATACGTTGTTGGGGGTTACTAAATGGAATTACATCTATCCAGTGAAATGCTTATTTATGAAAATAATGTGGATAACATAGAAATTCTTATACAAAAAATTAATGAAGACTTAGAAAAAAACAAATTATATTTTAGTCACTTAATTATTAATGGAAAAGAAGTTTATAGCGATTTTGAAGAACAAATTATGGAGCAAATCAATACAATTGAAAAAATAGAATTAGTAACGAAAACAATTGATGAATTTATTAATGACTTAACTGTATCTCTAAACGAATATAGTAACCGTGCTATTCCTATTATTAAGCAGCTTACAGAGCAGTTTTATCAATCCCCAACAGAAGAATCATGGGGGTTGCTTCAAGATTTATTAGAAGGATTAAGCTGGATATATAATACGATAAAAAGTATTAGTAATGGAGAATTAGATGAATATAAACAACAATTATTAGTAATAGCTAATCATTTGGAAATAGAATTACCTAATTTATTGGATGCAATGGAGAATCAGGATTTTATTTTAATTGGAGATATTATTTCTTATGAAGTTCTCCCTCAATATGAAGTAATTGTATCGATTACCGAAAAGACATTTCAAGTTATTAAAAAATAGAAAAGAGTAAAAAAATGTATAAAAATCTGTATTATAAAAAAAAGATTTTAATAATTGGTGGAACAGGAACAATTGGTAAGCAACTTTTAATGGAACTTCTAAAATGCAGTCCAGAAGTTGTTAGAGTATTTAGCAGAGATGAGTATAAGCAATTTGAACTGCAGCAAGAGTTGGGAAGTATATCTAATATTAGGTATTTAATTGGTGATGTAAGAGATCAACAGAGATTATTAATGGCAATGGAAGATATTGATTTTGTATTTCACTTAGCAGCAATGAAACATGTGCCTGCTTGTGAATATAATCCTTTTGAAGCAGTGAAGACAAATGTTATCGGAACACAGAATGTCATTCAAGCAGCATTAGATGCTGGTGTGAAAAGAGTCCTATTTACAAGTACAGATAAAGCGATTGCTCCTACTAATGCATATGGAGCAACAAAATTAACAGCGGAAAGACTTATTTCTGCAGCTAATTATCAAAAAGGACCCAAAAAAACCATTTTTAGTTCTGTGCGATTTGGAAATGTAATGGGTTCAAGAGGATCGGTTATCCCTTTGTTTAAAAAGCAGATTTTGAAAAAAGGGTATATAACTATTACCAACAAAGAAATGCTTCGTTATATGATGACTCCATCTCAAGCTATTTCGCTTATCCTTGAAGCAAATGAAAAAGCAATTGGTGGAGAAGTTTTTGTATTGAAAATGCCAATAATTAAATTAGGTGATTTAGCTGAGATTATAATGGAAGAAATCTCAAATAAATTCGAATTAAACAATAGAGTTGAAATAAAAGAAATTGGCTTAAGGCCAGGGGAAAAAATGTATGAAGAACTCATGACAGAAGATGAAATAAGAATTGCATACGAAACAAATAATATGTATATAATTCCTCCAACATATACCAAATACAAGATAGATCATGCTAGTTTTCTAATTAAAGAAATACCTATTGTTTCTAAAGAAAAAGCAATAGAAAAAGAAATATTGAGAAATTGGATATTAAAGGAAATGATTATCTGATTTGGTTTAACGAAAAACATTTTAATTAACAATTAATAATAAAGGATATGATAGTTTGAAAAGCAAAAATTTATCTGTTTTAAGAGAATATAATCCAAGTCTTTTCAATTTAATCAATATAGATTCAATAGAAGATGATGATACGAGTTATCAAGTAATTGAAACACGAACAGGAATTCCTACTATACAAGTAAATAAGGAAGGCCGTTCACGATTTGTTCATAGCAAATATGACCCGAAAAGTGAAGCGGAAAAATTTATTGAACAGTTCCAAGAGAATATGGGTGATTATGACCATGTATTATTCTATGGTGTTGGGTTAGGTTATCATATTGAGGCTTTTACAAAGCGTAATCCCATGTTTAAATTCTCTATTTATGAGCCTAAAATCAATATATTTAAATTATATGCTGAACATGTAGATATACCTTTATACAGAATAAAGAATATATTTGTCGAAACATCGAGAGAAGCGGGCCGAAATTTTTTAATAAAATTAACAGAAGAAATACAGGAAAGAATTTTATTAATTATTTTACCGAGTTATCAACAAATTTTTAAAGATGAATTTGCAGACTTTATGGAAGACTTTAAAATGGCAGTTGAATATAAAAAACAATCAATTTATATCGATACTAAATTTAGTACTAGGTGGACAATAAATAGCCTTTTAAATTTTTCTACAACGATAAAAACTCCAAACATCTTAAATCAAACATATAAAGAACTCTTTAAGCAAAAACCTTTAATCATTGTTTCAGCTGGTCCATCTTTAGAAGAAGAATATGAGAATTTAAGATATATAAAACAACATAAACTAGCCTATATTTTTGCTGTTGGTTCTGCTAATAAGGCGCTAATAGCTCAAAATATCATACCAGATGCAGTAACTACTTATGATCCTCAAGGTCATAATCATAATGTGTATTCAAGTATTATAGAAAAAGGTATTGAATCTATTCCTATGATATATGGTACGAGCGTAGGATTTGAAACGTTAAATTTATTCCAAGGTCCGAAGTTGCATATGTTTACAAGCCAAGATACTGTAAGTAAATATTATTTGCAAAATCAAAATGGAATGAACTTTGAATTTATCGAAGATGCTCCAACAATTGCTTCTGTGACATTCCAATTAGCAGCTAAATTAGGGTGTTCTCCAGTAGTATTTGTTGGTCAAAATTTAGCATACAGAAATAACCAATATTATTCTAAAGAAGTTCAGTATAAAGATCGAGGCAGGTCTTTTCAATTACAAGAAACTGATCGAACTAAGACTACTATTGTAAAAGATGTATATGGAATGGATATAGAATCCTCTCCTTCCTTCATTAATATGCTAGAGAACATGGAGTACTATATTGCAAAATATAAAAATGTCGAGGTAATAAATACAACAAATGGTGGAGCTGCAATCGCAGGCACTGAATTTATACCATTAAAAGATTTTACTAAAAATAGACTGCATTCTCCTGTGGTGCAAGAAAACTGGTTTAAAAATACGCAAAAAGAATATAGTGAAAATCACATATTGAAGTATATAAACAAAATGGAACAATCCATGGAGAATTTTCAAAAGTTATATAAGGAAATTCTAGTTGTATTAAGTGATATACAAAATAAACTAGTGAAGAAAAATGGTTCGCAACTTGCAAAGAAATTCCAGAAGTTTGATAAAATAATGAAAAAAATCATTATGAATGAGTGTTATATTACTTATATTTATCCGATAAATCGTTCTCATTTTCAATCATTAAGCTTAAAGGCTGCAAATATAAGAAAACAAAGTAATGATATAGAAAAAGCAAAAGTTTTAATTGAGTCTTTTAGACCGTTTTTAGAGAGATGTAATGAAACAATTGAGCGGATTACTGAACTTATTTTAAGGGAACATTATCAGCTATATAAAAATATAAATCATAAGTGTTATAAATATTATGATGTAAATAATGGATGTTTTAGTTTTACAGGACATGTAAAAAAGAGATATAGAAATAGTGGAATTTACTTATTTAAACAAGAAACTAATACAGATTACTCCACAATAAAGTTTAGATTTACCGGTAAGTATCTGCGACTTATAGGTAGAAAAGTCACAGACAATAGCTGTATACAAGTATTAATTGATGGTGAGGCTGTTAATAGCAGTACTAAAAATATTAGCGAAATTAAAGCTAGTGTTTTTGAAATTAGTAATCTTGAAAACCAAGAGCATCAGGTTGAAATCCGTTTATTAGAGAAATCTATATTCTGGTTTTT
This sequence comes from Niallia circulans, assembly GCF_003726095.1. Lineage (NCBI taxonomy): Bacteria > Bacillati > Bacillota > Bacilli > Caryophanales > Bacillaceae > Niallia > Niallia circulans. Next base: position 2,874,827 of record NZ_CP026031.1, on the reverse strand, counting down.
AGGTGTAGAAGTGGAAGAAAACGAAAGAGTACTACATGTAAATGAAGTAACTACGATAGATGAACTAGAAATCGGTAAAAAAATTCGCTGCCACTATACTGCAACATATAATAGAATTGGAACATTTGATAATCTTGGAAAAGAAACAGTTGATTTTATTCCAAACGAGTCAATGGGAAATCCGAATGGAGATTTTTATTTTATTATGGTAGATGAAGATGGAGCTAATAAAAAATTAATTGCTGATCGAAATATCCAAAATTCTGTAAGTTTTAAAAGGCTAAAAGAAGGTCTTGATCAAAATGTTCATATTGATAATTTATTGAATACAAGAATTCGGTTGCCTCAAGTTAATAGAGATATTGATGAATGGATTTTATATATCCAAAATTCAAATTTGAATAATACTATCGTAGCGAATGATGAAAATGTCTGGAATCATGAAAGAAATGTAGATAAGTCATATGGTTTACATAGTTTTATTGATCAAGAAGAAGGTAAATCAGCTGTATATAGCTATTATACAAACAACGAAATGAATATTTTTAAAGAAAACACGCTTTTTGAAATTGATGAAAAAGATATTCAGAGACTATGGGGTTTTAGACCAGTGCTAATTATAAAAAAAATAAAAGTATAAAATGAAAGATGGTAATCCAAGTGGAAAAAATCAAAGTGTTTATTTTCGGAACAGGATTGGGAGCCGAAAAAATCTTAAAATATATCAACGCAGATCAAGTATCAATTGAAGGATATATTGATAATAAAAAGTTAGTTGAAAAAGTGGAATATAATAACAAACAAATAATATCGCCAAATGATTTAGGACTATATGATTTTGACTTTATCATTATTGGAAGTTCTACTTACGCTGAGGAAATGCAAAATCAATTGCTGAAATTGGGAATTGATAATAAAAAAATAATCATCCCTTTGCGTCGAACAATGCAGCAAAAACAGTTTAGAGAATTCCATGTGAAAAAAAATCAAGAATATGAGAGATATAAAAAGGCCTTAAAACCTGAATACTTGCCTGAGATATTTAATGACTTTGGGCTATACTCTATAAATCAAGGTATTAGGGAAAGTCGAAAGATCAATTTAATGGAATATCCAGACTATGCCTTAAAGGGAAATGATTATGTTCGTTTATCTACTCTTGAATTATTATCACGCGAACTTGAATATAAGCAAGTAAAAGGAAGCATAGCTGAATTAGGAGTATATCAAGGCGACTTTACAAAAATTATTAGAGATCTATTCCCTCAAAAAAGATTCTATTTATTTGATACATTTGAAGGCTTTTCAGAAAAAGACATACATTTGGAAGAAATAAATAATTATTCTATAGCTAAAGCTGGAAGATTTGAGGATACTAATCTAGAAATTGTTTTGAAAAAAATTAAAAATCCAGACAATATTATTGTAAGAAAAGGCTACTTTCCTGAGACTACAATTGGATTAGAGGATGAATGCTTTTCCTTTGTCAGCATTGATGTAGATTTGTACCAGCCTACATTAGAAGGGCTAAAATATTTTTATAAGCGTTTATCAAAAGGTGGCTATATTTTAGTTCATGACTATAATTTTGATAAATATAAGGGTGTAAAAAGTGCTGTGCGAGATTATTGTGAAAATGAAAACATCAGTTATACTCCAATTAGTGATTATTTTGGAAGTGTTTTAATTACGAAATAGTTGCTTGAATAAGTCATATCCTTAAAATAAATACGTTAAACGTTATATTAATAGTGAAGGTGTATGTATGAAATTTAATATTATTATTTTTGGAACTGGTAGTAGTTCAGAGAAGCTCTTAGAGATTCTTGATTTTGCTAAGGTGAATATTATTGGCTTTAGTGATAATAACGAAAGTAAGCATAATTTAACCTTTCGAAACCATGTCATTTTTCCAGCTAGTGAAATAGTAAACCAAAATTTTGATTATGTCGTTATTGCAAGTCAATTCTCAAGTGAGATATATAGCCAATTATTAGATATGGGAATCCATCATAAAAAAATAGTTCCAATGGATATAGCTGTCCATCATTATAATATCACTAAAAAATATAATGAAATCTTAAAGTCTATTACTCTCGATAACAAACCTAGTGGTCGAAAAATAAAAATAGGCATTATAAATTACAATTATTCAAATAATAATGGATATGCTCTTTATAAGTATATGCCTAGAGAATTCAAGGGAAAATATGAAGTTTCTTTAATTGAGGAAAAAAATGTTGGAGATCTTATGGGATATGATGTGTTATGTACTTCACATTTCGATGGTATTTATGACGGCAGACATATAAATATTGAAATGTGGCATGGATTTCCTTTGAAAAAAATAGGATATATTCAAGAAAATAGAGCTACAGGAGATCTAATTAACCATATTAATCACCGCTCAGATCATACTCAATTGATTATGTCATATTCTCAACTTTATAATACTTTTTTTAATAGTTGTTTTCCGACTAACCCAAAAAAATATAAGATAACTGGGATGCCGAGAAATGATTTACTTTTTGAAGAAAATAGCTTGGGAAAATTGGAGAAAATAATAGGGATGGATCTAGACTCATCTAATATAGTATTTTATTTGCCAACATGGAGAAAAGGAAAGGACTTTAGAGTTGAAACTTATAAAGAATGGGAAAAACTTATAGGCTTTAAAGACGAAAGTACTAAAAAGTTATTAGAACTCTTAGAAGAAAAAAATCTTTACCTAATAGTTAAATTACATCCTAATGAGTATAATCAATTTAAAGATTTGGAGATTTTTAAAGAAAAAAGGGTATTTCTACTTTCAGAAGATATATTGAAGCAGAATAAAATACATCTATATGAAATATTAGGCTGCGGGAAACTATTAATTACAGATTATTCATCGATATTTTTTGACACTTTACTAATTGATTTACCAGTTATTTTTGCACCAACAGATTTGGATGAATATACAGAAAATAGAGGATTCATGTTAGAGCCTTATCAATATTTTACTCCTGGTCCTACAGTTAATAGTTTTGAAGAGCTTAAAAGTAATATTTATTCCTTAATAGATGGTAATGACCCATATGTCAATCATAGAGAGCAAATAAGGAATTTAGTGTTTAAGTTTTTGGATAATAAAGCTAGTCAGCGAGTATGGGAAAGTATTGATGAATACTTAATGGCAAAAAGCCTTTGAATTTATAAAAAGAGGTGAAGCTAATTGGTACAATTAACAGCTCTTATGTCAGTATATAATGGTGCAAAACATATCAAAGAGACAATTAATAGTGTTTTAAGCCAGTCTTTTACCGATTTTGAATTTATTGTTGTGGATGATGGCTCCAATGATGGAACAGCTGATATCCTCAAAAGCTATAAGGATTCTAGAATGAACGTTTTCTTTTTGGAAAAAAACGTTGGTATTCCAAAGGCATTGAATTTTGGCATCGATAAAAGTATCGGAGATTATGTAGTAAAAATTGATGCTGATGATATTCAAGATCCAGAAAGATTTGAAAAGCAGTTATCTTTTATGTTAGATAATCCTAAGATAATTCTATCCAAAACATCTTATCAGTATTTCCCGGATAATTTGGAAATAGAAAGAAGTCAAAGGTATAAGACATTTAAAAAGTACATAGAGCCATACAAAAACTCTACGTTGACTGAAGAAAAAATAGCTGAAAGATTAAAGTGGTTTTGTTGCATTCCGCATACAACTATGATGATTAAGACGGAAGTATTAAAAAGGTATCGTTATCGTAATCTTCCCTTGTGTGAGGATTATGATTTATTTTATCGATTAAATGAAGATAATTTATTGATGGGAAGTTTAAATGAGACCTTAGTAAACCAAAGAGTATCTATAAATTCCACAACTGTTCGGAAGAAAAACTTATTTGATGAATGTGTATATTTAATCAAAGAAAAACAATTAAATCAATTTAAAAACAATCAATCAATCTATATTTGGGGGTCTGGAGAATTTGGAAAGTCAGTATATGAGGTATTAGTTAAGCGAGGTTGGCATTTGAAAGGATATATTGATTCGAATCCTGAATTACAAGGGAAGCTTATTGATGGCATAGAAGTGTATTCACCCGAGATTATCGATAATAAAAAAATCAATAAAGTAATAGTTGCTTCTCAGCCAGGAATGTTTCAAATTATTGATTATCTTCAACAATTTGATTACCAATCAGAAGTGGACTTCATGGTATATAGATAAGAACACTATAAATACAAAAGGAAGAGATTATGCTTTGAAAAAAATAGGAATAGCTTGTACGAACATTTTCCATTATATACATCTTAAACGGATTGCTATAGAGCTTAGGAAAAATGAAATGGAAGTAATGTTTATCATTTATACTCCTAGACACGTAAATGGGCGATTTGAAAAGCTGGAAGAGTACTTTCAGAATAATGACATAAATTATTGTAGCTTTGAAGAGGTGTTTGGTAATCAAATTTCATTCGATATGATTATTGCCCCATATTTTTTACCAGGATTTCAATTATTGGATAATAAGATAATAAAAGTTAGATGTCTTTATGGTTATGCTAAGGACAGTTGGAATTATGCTGAATGGAATAAAGGGTTTGATCTGATTTTAAGTTATGGGCCGTATGCTGAGGAAAGATTAGCAAAGTTCAGCAAAGTTATAAATATAGGTCATCCAAGAAATAGAGAGAGTTATAAACAAGAACTACTAGATATACAAGGGAAGGCTTTTAGTAGAACATTAGTGAATAAGCCTGTTGTGGTCTATTGTCCTACATGGGCAGATTTATCATCTTTAAACCTTTTTAGTACCTCGCTTGAGAAACTAAAAGAAAATTATACAGTTTTAATAAAATTGCACCATGGTAATGTGCTTTCCGATAATAACATAAAAATGGATGAATTTCTAAAGTCAGAAGATGTCTTTATATTTGATGAACAGTATGACCTTTTTGATTTGTTGAGTCAATGTGATGCTGTAATCAGTGATCATAGTGGAGCAATTTTTGATGCAATGCTTTTTAAGAAGCCTATAGTATTGTTGGACCCTTATCAAAATAAGGGGAATACTGGATTTACCAATTTGCAAAATATGAAAAATATAGCGGTATACACAAAAGAAAAAGAGGATGAAAGTAACTTAGAAAGTCTTGATATAAAGGTCAGAAACATACTTCCTCATACACAAGATATAAATAAATTACTAGATTTGATAGAAACTTCTATGAAAAATGAAGAAGTTCCTTATTCTGGTCTTTTAAAAGAATTATATAGCTTCAATGATAGTAAAGCTCCTAAAAGAGCGGTAAATGCATTGAAAGAGATATTGGCTTCTACTGAAATACAATCGAAAGATGCTAAAGATTTTCATATATTAGATGATGAAAGGATTCATCATTTTATTCTCCGCAATAAAAATGATCATTTAACAATTTGGGGAGCTGGAGAAATTGGACAGGTTCTGTATTCTTGGATTACAGCAAAAGGCTTCAATATTTCTAGCATTTATGATTCAGATATAAATAAACACGGGAAATTGGTGCAGAACACTGAGGTCATTCCTCCGCAAGTAAAAGGAAAGATATTAATAACTGTTGCGAGCCATCAAAAAGAAATAATCTCTTTTTTAGAAAACGCTGGTTTAAGAAGTGGAGAAGATTTTATTTCAGTATTTCGGAGTGTAAATAGTAATGAAAATAGTCAGTAATTACAGGACGTTTAGATCTCGGTATGTAGTTCAGAAAAGAAGACCAGAAGAATATTTTTTTAATAAATACTACGCTCATTTAATTGATCCATTCTTTACAAAGCTTGTATATGATTTGCGGTTAAAACCAAATACAGTGACGATTATATCGGGCCTTTTAGGTGTTGGATCAGGAATATCAATGATGTTCCAACAATTAATATTGGCCGGAATACTATTGCAGTTACACCATATTATTGACGGAGCTGATGGGAATTTAGCACGATTAACTAACCAATGTACAGTATTTGGAGCAAAATTAGATGCATATACAGATCGGCTTGTAAGAGCTGTTGTTTTAATTGGAATTATTTTAGCAACAAATGAACCTATGTGGATAGATGGATTATTAATTTTGACATTTATTATTGATCATCTAGCAGTTCAAATCTATATATTGCCGTTTATTAGAAAATACGGAGTAATTCGGTCGAAATGGAAACAGTGGTTTTTAACTAGAGGGGTTATCCCTTCTTTTGATATATTTACTATTTATTTTTTGATTTCTTTGTTTGCAATCATGAACGAATTAGATATACTTATCTATCTATTAATAATTTTGAAGAATCTAGACTGGATTTATAGAGTATGGGAGTGTGTAAAAACTTCCATAATTTATAGAGGGAAAAAACTTTAAGAAATTAAATTTAGGAATGTGATATATATTGAATAAGATTCTAATAACGAGTATTTCAAGTAAAGTACCTTTAATAAGTTCAATCAGAGATTCTGCCAATTTAAAAGAAATATATATTATTGGTGCTGATATAAATGAACATGTTGTAGGAAGTCACTTCGTTGATGAGTTTTGGCATATGCCTAAACTCGCAGATATGTCTGTAAACGAAATACTTAATTTTTGCAAAAAAAAAGGTGTGAATATAATCTTTCCTACTAGAGATGGCGAATTGAAATACTTTGCCGAACATTATCAGGAGTTTAAGCAATATAATATCAGTGTGATGGTTTCTGATAAAAGAAGTATTGAAATAACGCAAGATAAATTCCTTTTTTTTAAAGAGTTACGCAAGATGGGATATCCAGTGATAGAAACAACAAGGGATATTAATGCTTTAAAATGCTCTACATTTGTAGTGAAAGAGAGATATGGATCAGGGTCTAAAAATATGCTTATAAATATAAATAAAGAAGATGCCATAAGTGGAGCAAATTATTTGGAAAGTCCCATCTATCAACCTTTTATTCAAGGTAAAGAGTATAGCGTAGATGTATATGTAAATAGGAATGGTAAAAGTAAAGGAGCAATAGTACGAGAAAGAGTAATGGTTGTGGACGGTGAATCACAAATTACTCGTACCATAGAGAACGAAAAGTTAACTAATTTGTCGATGAAATTAGCTGAAGATTTAGGGTTAAGTGGTCATGTTATGTTTCAAATTTTACTGGACAAGCATAATAATCCACAGATTATTGAATGTAATCCTAGAATAGGTGGGGCTTCAACATTAAGTATTAGAGCTGGTTTATCTAGTTTTCAATGGTTTATTTTAGAATCAAATAACGAGAATTTAGATAATTATCCGTTTATACAATGTAGCAAAGACTTGACATTAATTAGATATAAGAAGGATTTGATTTTGTGAAGGTGATAGTTTTTGATTTAGATGATACGCTTTATGATGAGCTATCATATGTAAAGAGTGGTTTTCGTGAAGTCGCTTCCTTTATTGAAAAAAAATATAATGTAGCTGCATTGGAAACAAATAAGTGGATGTGGTCACGTCTTCAAACACACGGAAGAGGTAGTATTTTTGATGATGTATTAAGAAATTATGGAATTTATACAAAGAAAGTTGCCAAAGAATGTTTATCGGTTTATAGAACGCATAAACCTAATATTGCATTGTCAAATAATACTTTGATATTTTTAAAGAGTATTTCTAGTTATCCTCTTTATATTGTGACTGATGGGAATAAAATTGTGCAGCATAATAAGATAGAAGCGCTAGGTCTTTATCCGATAATGAAGCATTGTTATGTAACTCATCGATATGGAAAAAAGAATGCGAAACCTTCACCATATTGCTTTACACATATAATGAGACAAGAAAAAGTAGAAGCTCAAGATATTGTTTATGTAGGAGATAACCCGAGAAAAGACTTTGTTGGCATAAAGCCTCTTGGCTTTAAAACAATTCGTATAATGACAGGGCAGCATAAGCATATTGAGATGCCAGAAGAATATGAGGCTGATGATCGGATAGAAACTTTGCAGGACTTAAAGTTTTTTCTGTAACAATAATTGTAAGGTGGTAAAAAATGAAGACGATTGTAATTATTCAGGCTCGTATGGGATCATCAAGATTACCCGGGAAAATATTAAAACCTCTTGGAGAAGTAAATGTTTTAACTTATGTAGTTGAAAGATGTAAAAGAATCAGAGGAATTGATCAAGTTATTATTGCGACTTCAACACTTGCTCAAGATAATATTGTAGAAGAATGGTGTTTAAAACAAAATGTTTTATGTTATAGAGGATCTGAAACGGATGTGCTTGATAGATATGTAAAGGCAGCACAACCATATCAGCCAGATATGGTAATGAGAGTGACTGCGGATTGTCCTTTTGTTGATTATAATCTAGGTAGTAAAATGATTGAGAAAATGACAAAGGATAGGAAAGACTTTATACGGATTAATGGTAACTTACCGAGAGGCCTGGCTGTAGAGTTATGTTCTTATTCTTCATTATTATATATACACCAGCATGGAAGGGAAGAACGACATAGAGAACATGTCACCTACTATGCTTATGAAAATCCATCTGAATTTACATGGACTGAGATAGAAGCTTTGAAAACAATTCAAGAGCCATCCTTAAGAATAACCTTGGATACGAATGAGGATTATGAACTTTGTTGTAAAATTGCCGATTATTTCTACAATGACACTTTAATATCAGCAACAGATGTCGTGAAATACCTCAAAGAACATCCAGATATCGCAAAAATTAATTCTCATATTAAACAGAAGCCGGTTATTTAATATGATAGAAGATGTTGTTATTCGAGCTGATGCATCTTATCTAATTGGTTCTGGCCATGTAATGCGTTGCCTTACTTTAGCCCATATGCTAAGAGAAGAAGGAATAAAAGTTTCCTTTATATGCAATAAGGCAGAAGGGGATTTGTCTGAATTAATTATTCAGCAAGGATTTCATGTATATTTAAATCTTATTGATGATAGTAAGAAAACGGATCATGTTGTAAAAATATTAAAAAAAGTAAATTGTGATTTACTAATAATTGATCATTATCAAATTGATATAAAATGGGAAAAAGAAATGCGTTTCAACTTCCCTAACATGAAAATTATGGTAATTGATGATTTAGCAAATAGAAAGCATGATTGTGATATCTTACTTGATCAAAACTATGTTAAGGATTTTATGACTAGATATATAAAATTAGTTCCAAAGGAATGCAAACAGTTATTAGGTCCAAAATATTTACTTTTACGACCAGAATTTTATAAAAAAAACTCAAGAAAACAAAAAAAAGATAAACAAGTTCTTGATATATTAATTTTTTATGGAGGCTCTGATCCAACAAATGAAACAGATAAAGCTATTAATGCCTTATCTGTTCTAGATACTTCAAAAATAAAAGTGCATGTAGTTACTGGACAATCTAATATTAATAAGGAACATATTAGAGAAAAATGTGAGATGAATGGTTATTACTATTATTTACAAATTGACTACTTAGCTGATTTAATGAGACAAGCAGATCTTTCTTTAGGAGCTGGAGGAGTAACCATGTGGGAAAGATGTTATCTTGGTCTGCCATCAATTGTCACAATAGTAGAAGAGAATCAAAGAGCATCGGTAGTTGCGGCTTCTCAGTATGGGGCAATTTGGAATATGGGCTGGCATATTGAAGTCAAAGAAAATGATTTATCTCACATGCTAGAAAATATTTTAAAAGGAAAAGAAAAGTTGGAAAAAGTTAAGGAAAAGGCAAGAAATCTGATGAATGTTAATGAAACATATGTAAAAAAACCTGTAATTGAGGCTATTATGGAGGAAAAATCATGAACAATGAAATAAATATTGCTGGCAGGATGATAGGGGAAAATCACAAACCATTTATTATAGCTGAAATGTCCGGCAATCATAATCAATCTCTTGAAAAGGCACTTCAAATAGTAGAAGCTGCAGCAGAAGCGGGAGTTGATGCTTTAAAACTGCAAACTTATACTGCAGATACTATGACATTAGATGTATATAACAGTGATTTTATGATTGATAATCCAGAAAGTTTATGGAAAGGCCAAACTTACCATGATCTGTATAAGAAAGCATACACTCCTTGGGAATGGCATAAAGAGATTTTTGAAAGATGTCATCAGTTAGGATTAATTGCTTTTAGTTCACCGTTTGACGAAACGGCAGTTGATTTTCTTGAAACGTTAGATGTCCCATGCTATAAAATAGCATCATTTGAAAATACTGACATTCCACTTATCCAAAAGGTTGCAAAGACAGGTAAACCAATAATCATTTCTACTGGTTTAGCAACTGCTGGGGAATTAGATGATACGTTAAAGGCTGCCAGGGATGCAGGAGCTAAAGATATAATTTTATTAAAATGTACAAGTACGTATCCAGCATCTCCTGATAATTCAAATTTATTAACGATTCCTCATATGAAAGATTTATTTCAATGTGAAGTAGGCTTGAGTGACCACACGATGGGAATAGGAGTAGGAGTAGCAAGTGTAGTTTTGGGAGCAACAGTCATTGAAAAACATTTTACTATTTCAAGATCTTCTGGTGGAACTGATGCTGCGTTTTCAATGGAACCTGATGAAATGAAGGCGTTGGTTTTAGAAACTGAAAGAGCATGGAAAAGCTTAGGGGAAATTAGTTATGGCCCCACTAAAGATGAATTGCCATCATTAAAAGATAGAAGATCTCTATATATTATTAAGGATATAGAAGAGGGAGAGGTATTTACTAAAGAGAATATCCGACCTATCCGTCCAGGGTATGGTTTACCTCCAAAACACTTACAAAGTATTTTAGGAAAAAAAGCGAAGAGTACTTTAAAAAAAGGAACTCCGCTTCAATGGGATTTACTGTAGAAAGGAGACATTATGAATATTCTATTAACAGGCGGAGCAGGCTTTATTGGCAGAGCTGTGGCAAAGAAGTTGCTGGCAGATGGACATAAAGTCTGGATTTTAGATGATTTATCCAATGGCAGTGAGAAAAATATTGAGGAATTTAAAGATCAACTGGAGGAATTCATTATTGGCGATATTAAGGATGAGGCATTGCTAGAGAAATTGTTTGCTAAAACATCCTTTGATATTTGCTATCATCTTGGAGCATCGATTAATGTCCAAGATTCGATTGATGATCCTCGAACAACTTTTAACAACGATACTATCGGGACTTTCTATGTATTGGAACAGTGTAGAAAAACCAACACAAAGGTTGTGTTTATGAGTACATGTATGGTGTATGATCAATGTACCGATGAAACAGGGATTACAGAACAGCATGCAATTAAACCAGCTTCTCCTTATGCAGGAAGTAAAATTGCAGCGGAAAATATGGTATTGTCTTATTATCATGCTTACGGTTTGCCAACTGTTGTAATCCGTCCGTTTAATACATATGGACCTTTTCAGAAAACTGGAGGAGAAGGTGGCGTAGTAGCTATTTTTCTGAAGAAAAAAATAGCTGGAGAGCAGCTTCATATATATGGTGAGGGAACGCAAACAAGAGATTTATTATATGTGGAAGATTGTGCAGAATTTGTTGTGAATGCTGGATATTCAGATGCTGTAAACGGAGAAATTGTAAATGCTGGCTTAGGAAGAGACGTTTCTATCAATGAACTGGCCCTTAAAATTGTTGGAGATTCGGACCGTATTAAACACATTGAACATATTCATCCGCAAAGTGAGATTCAAAAGCTTTTATGCAATTATGATAAGGCAAAACAATTATTAAATTGGAGCCCTAAGTATACCTTAGAAGCAGGATTAAGAGAAACGGAAGAATGGATTAAAAGTCACCTGATGTAAGGTGGCTTTTTTCCAAAGGAGGAAAATGAAATGGAATTAGCATTGTATGGAGGCCAACCAGTAAGACAGGAGTTTCTGTCATATGGCCAACAATGGATTACAGAAGAAGATGTACAGGCAGTTGTAGAAACATTGCAAAGTCCTTATTTAACACAGGGTCCTAAAATTGATCAATTTGAACAAGCGATAGCAGAATATGTCGGCACAAAATATGCCGTTGCTTTTATAAATGGCACAGCTGCTCTGCATGGTGCTTGTTATGCAGCTGGCATAGATAATGGAGATGAAGTCATTACGACCCCAATGACATTTGCAGCGTCCGCCAACTGTGTTCTTTATATGGGAGGAAAACCAGTTTTTGCGGATATTGATAAACAAACTTATAATATTGACCCAATTAATATCGAGAAACTGATTACCTCTAAAACAAAGGCAATTATTGCTGTAGATTATACAGGACAGCCGGCGGATTTAGATGGAATTAAAGCGTTATGTAAAAAGCATCATTTAGTTTTTATAGAAGACGGTGCACATTCGATTGGCGCTTCTTATAAAGGAGAAAAGGTTGGCTCTCAAGCTGATATGACGATGTTCAGCTTTCATCCTGTTAAGCATATAACGACAGGTGAAGGTGGCATTATTGTCACTAATTCAGAAGAATATGCAAAAAAACTTCGATTATTTCGGTCACATGGCATCACGAAGGATACTTTAAAAGGGGATGAGGGACCATGGAGCTATGAAATGGTTGATTTAGGTATGAACTACCGAATGACAGATATACAAGCTAGTCTTGGATGTTCCCAATTAAAAAGACTTGATAGTTTTGTGAAAAGACGCAGAGAGATTGCTAATCAATATACAGTTGCTTTTCATAACATTCCGAATGTAGTGGTACCTTTTCAAGAGGCAGCTGGTGAATCAAGTTGGCATTTATACATGCTTCGATTGCGATTAGAGAGTTTAAGGGTAGATAGAAAGACAATATTTGAAGCTTTACGTGCTGAAAATATAGGTGTTCATGTTCATTATATCCCAGTCCATACTTTAGCTTATTACCGAAACTTAGGATATAAGAAGGGAATTTGTCCTAACGCTGAACTCTACTATGAAGAAGCGATTACACTTCCTTTATTTCCGAAAATGACAGAGGAAGATGTGCAATCTGTAATAAAAGCTGTGCAGAAAGTAATAGGCTATTTTTCGAAAGAAAGGTAATTTTCCTTATTTATCCCATTTTATTTACAATTGAAATAACTTTTTGTTAATAAATGTTTAGAGTATCCGATATAAAAATTAAAGGATCTGATAGAGGAGCTGTTATATGGATGAAATTGGAGATGAATCAACAACAATCGACTATATCTAACTTAGTGAACTCAACCAGAAATGATAATGAAATTAGCTTAAATAATAGGGACTACACTAAATTGGTGGATACTCTTTCAGAAGAATCGACTAACATTCTGAAAAAAGAGAAAGCGGAAGAAATAGTAACGAGTATCAATGAATTTTTAAAGCCACATTATACTTCTATAAATTTTAAGGTCCATGATGAAACAGAACGCTATTATATAGAAGTCGTTGATAAAGCTACAGAGAAGGTTATAAGAGAAATTCCATCTAAAGAACTTTTAGACATCTATGCAAAAATGACAGAGTTTATCGGAATATTTATCGATAAAAAGCTTTAAATTACAGGAGGATTTATAATGAGTGTAAATTCAATAAAATTCACCGGTCTTGCCAGTGGACTTGACACACAATCGATTGTCGATTCATTAATGAAAGTGCAGCGTATGCCCCTAGACAAACTAAAACAACAAAAGCAAATTTTAGAATGGCAACGTGATAATTACCGAACAATGAATGCAAAATTAAAAGAGTTCGATACATTTATATTTGAAGGTATTTCCAAACAATCAAATATGATGAAAAGAACTGCTGTTTCTTCGAACAAGGATATAGTATCAGTAAGTGCAAAAGCGAATGCGGGGAATGTTTCCTATAATATCTCCGATGTTGTAATGGCAAAGTCCGCTAAAGTACAAAGTGCAAATAAAATTAGTAATAGTACGTTAGATCCTACCAAGAGTTTACTTTCCCAGCAAAGCAAACTCTCTGATGACTCAGGAATTCAATGGAAGGGAGAAAGTTTTTCACAGACTTTAACAGGACAAGGAGACGAAATATATCTAGGTGGTACTTCCTTATCTGGATTTCCTGATTCAATAACTGTCACAGGAGGGACCGATAAAACGTTTAAAGTTCAGCTGATAGAAGGAGATGCTCCAGAAAAAGGCACTAGAGCAGCTGATACTGTATATGTTAATCCAGCCACCGGAAAAATGACATTTGGTGAAATTCTTCCAGAAAATAGCACGGTAACAGTGAGTGGGGACAATCTTAAGAAGAACAGCTATATTGAGTTTGATATTCAAACAACAAATGAAGATGGTACAAAGAATAAGCAAAGTTTTAAAATTGATGGCTCCACTTCATTAAATAGTATGTTTAGTAAAATTAACAGTTCTAATGTCGGGATCAGTATGTTTTATGACACTGGTACAGATAAAGTAGTCGCCCAACGCACAGATACTGGTATACTAAATAATGGAGCAGAAGAAATTGAGTTTTTGGGAAAGGATGCAGAATTTTTTACTAAAACTCTGAATTTAACTGAAAAAACTGCTGGGTCTGATGCTGAATTCACTATTAATGGTTTAAAAACTACTAGAAAATCCAATACCTTTACAATGAACGATGTTACCTTTAATTTAAATAAAAATACTACTGCTGGTGAAAGTGTGAATGTAAATATTCAAACTGATACAGATAGTATTTTTGATACGATAAAATCTTTTGTAGATAAATATAATGAAACAATCGGTGCTGTTAATACAGAACTTACTGCTCAGCGTTATTCAGCTTTTCAGCCTCTTACAGAAGAACAGAAGGCGGCAATGGGTGAAAAGGAGATTGAGCAATGGGAGGAAAAGGCGAAAAGTGGCTTACTGAAGAGAGATCCCCTTTTAACCTCTGGTTTAAATAAAATGAGAAACTCCTTATATGCGTCTGTAACAGTTAATGATAAAACAAAAACAATTGAAAAATATAATCAGTTGGCTGAAATTGGAATCACTACTTCGAAGGATTATTTAGAACGTGGTAAGCTAGAAATTAATGAAGATAAATTAAAAGCAGCAATCGAAGATAATCCAGAAGCGGTATACCAGTTATTTATGGCGGATGGCCCAACAACTGATCAACAAGGATTAGCGAGAAGGTTAAGAACGGATATATCAGATACAATGAAACAAATTGAAGAAAAAGCTGGTAATACGTTTAAAACAGAATATAATTATACCATTGGTAAAGATATGCTGCGAATTGATGATAATATTGAATCAATGGAATATCGATTAAAGCAAATAGAAGATCGTTATTGGGCACAGTATAACGCAATGGAAAAGGCTATACAAAAATTAAATAATCAATCTTCGCAATTAACAGGCTTTTTTGCACAAAATGGATAATAATAACTTAGGGGTGAGTAAGTAGATGGCAGTTAATCAACCATACCAAACCTATAAGCAGAATGCAGTCAATACTTCGTCTCCCGGTGATTTGACTCTTATGCTGTATAATGGTTGTTTGAAATTTATTACATTAGCGAAAAGAGCTATTGAGGATAAAAATATTGAAAAACGAAATGAAAATCTGGGTAAAGCACAAAATATCATTAATGAGTTGATGATTACATTAAATTTAGAGATCGATATTTCTAAAAATATGCTCCAAATGTACGATTATATTTACAGAAGGTTAGTGGAAGCTAATACTAAGAATGATATTAATATATTAAATGAAGTCGAAGGTTATGTTATCGAATTTCGTGATACTTGGAAGGAAGTAATAAAAATAGCGAAAAAAGATATTGGACCTTCCAATGGATTAGCATAATGAGTCTATTAACTGACTATAAAGAGTGTACGAAAAAGCTGCTTGGACTTCTTACGATAGAGGAAGGAACGATAGAGGAAAGAGAAGCTGTTATAAAGGAAATAAATGATTTATTAGAGAAGAGGGAAGAACTATTAAATCAGCTTCCTTTATGGCCGAAGATTAATGAAGCAGATAAAAAGGAAATGATAGCTTCAGAGAAACTTCTGAATGACAAGATGTTTTCTTTGCAAGGGAAAATAAAAACAGATTTAAAGCAGCAGCAAGTGAGAAAGAAAAGGATTAATCAATATAATGATCCGTATGGTGGAAATATCTCTATAGATGGTATGTTTTATGATAAGAAAAAATAAAAAGGTTGTTGCCAATTAAGGCAACAATCTTTTTATTTAATATTATATTCAAATCACTCTAGACAACCCAACACGGGTCTGTTTATTCTCAATACTTTCACCGATCAAAATAATTTCTGAATCAGCATCCTTTGGTGCAATAATGCTGTGATCTCCCACTGTTACATTGCATGCTGTTACGCTTTTTTCAATGACAGCATTTTCGCCGATAACGGTTCCAGGTAGGAGTACGGAATCTTTGACGATTGCTCCTTTTCCGATAATGACATCATTGAAGATAACAGAGTTTTCAACAGTTCCATAAATTTCGCAGCCTTCACTGATAATGGAGCGATTTACGGTAGCGGAAGATTCGATATAGGACGGGGCGTAGCACTGTTCGTGGGTAAATACGGTCCAGTCTTTGTCATTTAGAAAGATATTGCTTTCCTTTGATAATAAGTCCATATTTGCTTCCCAGAAGCTGTCGATTGTCCCAACGTCCTTCCAATAACCTTTAAATGTGTAAGCATGTAGTTTGCGGTTATCTGTCAGCATGGCAGGAATAATATCTTTTCCAAAGTCCTTAGAAGATAATTCGTTCTTTTCTTCTTTTTGTAGATAAGATTTAAGCGTTTTCCATTTGAAAATATATACACCCATGGAAGCTAGATTTGATTTAGGATTAGATGGTTTTTCTTCAAAGTCGACGATTCGATTATTGGTGCCATCTGTGTTCATAATACCGAAACGATTTGCTTCCTCCCAAGGAACCTCCGTAACAGAAATTGTTGCATCTGCCCCTGTTTTGATATGCTGCTGCAGCATTAAATTATAATCCATTTTGTAAATATGGTCACCAGAAATAACGAGAACATAATCCGGGTTATACTGGTCAATATAGGATATATTTTGATAGATAGCATGGGCTGTACCATCATACCAGCGTTCTTCTGTACCACATTGGTATGGAGGGAGGATGCTTAGTCCGCCATCTCTGCTGTCCAAATCCCAATCTTTTCCGTCTTTAATGTAATTTTGCAGTACATGCGGCTGATATTGTGTTAATACACCAACAGTATCTATTCCTGAATTACGGCAATTACTTAATGTAAAATCAACAATACGGTATTTTCCCCCAAAGGGTACTGCCGGTTTTGCTAATTCTTCTGTTAGTTTTTTTAGTCTTGTCCCTCTTCCGCCAGCCAATAGCATTGCAATACATTTTTTATTCAAAATAGATCCCTCCAGTATGCGTTATCAAAGTTCATTTGTTAGAAATTCAAAAGAAAGTAATTTATTACTTATTTTACCAGGAAGATTTCAAATTTTAAGAACACTTCTTAAAAAAGCAAATGTTCTTTCCTTTCTTATCAAGTAGATCTATTTCGGCCTATAAACGATCGTCTTCCCACAACTTGTAATAGTACTCTTCCTCTTCCATTTCCTTTAGTTCTAATTCAGGCTGATTCTGTAAAATTGCTTCACTCATTCTTTTACCTCCAGGTTAAATTCTTAATGTGTTCATTGTAGCAAATATAAAACATTGAATTGTAAAAATATTTTGATTAATTTCGCTAAAACTCGACACCGACCGAATAAGTAATACTCATAATTCCATCTATTGTTAGGAATATAGGCTTCTTCTCATAGATTATGTCGAAATGTTTTTCAAAAGGGAGAATCTTTGTATAGATATTTAACTTCAATAGCCTCTACTTTTGAAATAGAAAATACTGGTTATACTAACACTTGCCTATCTTCTTTTTTCAAAGAACTAGTTCTTTTTACTAGGTGGTAATCAGTCACTTTATTTTCGTACGAGCTAAACGTTTTGATTATGGTGTATATATAACCGCTGTTAATCGATTTGAAACATTTTCTAACATAAAAATTTGTTGAAAATAATTTTTGATAGAATAATAGTAAGCGTTTGTATTTAAAAAGTTCACAATTTTGTCGAAATTTCTTATCGTTTTAGCAGGATTTTGCCAGGGTATGATAGAAATAGATAGTATAGTCAAAATAATTCCTTATATGGTATATTTTCATTTCCTATAAGGAAAAAATAAGACTTGCACTGGAAACTATAAAGGAGGAGTAACTTATGAATTTCAACATTAGAGGAGAAAACATTGAGGTAACTCCAGCAATTAGAGAGTATGTCGAAAAGAAAATCTCTAAATTAGAAAGATATTTTTCTGAATCACCAGATGCACAAGTAAATGTGAATTTAAAAACGTACAATGATAAAACATCCAAGGTAGAGGTTACAATTCCAATGTCCCAGTTGCTGTTACGTGCAGAAGAAGATCATATGGATATGTATGCAGCTATTGATTTAATCTCTGATAAATTAGAAAGACAAATAAGAAAACATAAAACAAAAGTAAATCGTAAGCATAGAGAAAAAGGAAATCTGAATGAACTATTTGGTTCTTACGAAAGCACACCAAATGTGGAGGAAGAAGAACAGGAGCTAGAAATTGTCCGCCAAAAACGCTTCAATCTAAAACCAATGGATAGTGAAGAAGCAATCCTGCAAATGGATTTACTAGGCCATAACTTTTTCGTTTATACAGACGCAGAAACTAACAACACCAATATCGTTTATAAACGGAAAGATGGGAAATACGGCCTGATTGAAGCTCAATAATAATGGATAAAGCCTGCAGTGATTACATTGCAGGCTTTATTCTATATGTTGATATAACACAAGAAAATTCGTTATCCCCCCAAGTCAATAGACAATTCAACTAAATATTCCATTCGTGCTTGTCATTTACTTTAGAAAGTTTGAAAATTCTAAAGAATACTTTCTTATTTCCTATCTACAAGCTATAATGAAACATATTTTATAAAGAGAAGATGCGTGGTGATTAAATGAAATTAGATGCAATAGATAAAAAAATATTAGAATTACTAACAGCAAATGGCAGACTTTCCTATGTGGAAATTGGCAAAGAGCTGCAATTATCTCGCGTGGCTATAAGAGAGCGAGTCAGCCAACTAATCGAAAATGGAGTGATTGAAAAATTCAGTGCTGTAATCAATTCGGAAAAAGTAGGCAAAACAGTTTCTGCTTTTTTTGAAGTAGACTGCGAGCCAGCTTCCCTCATTCAAGTAGCTCAAACACTAGCGGAAAATCCTGTGGTGGCTAGCTGCTATCAAATGACGGGGCCAAGCACCTTACATATGCACGTTCTCGTCGAAGACTTCGAAGCACTAGAAAGCTTTACAAACAACGAATTATATTCCTTAGAAGGCATCACAAGAGTGGAAAGCCATATTCTTCTAAGAAGGTTTAAAAGTAGAAATGGTTTAAAAATTTGAAGCAAATACCAAACAAAGATCAAATTTATTATGTTAATCTTTTGTTTGGTATTTTATTGTCTTCTTTTTTCCAAAGTCTATCCGAATTAATTTCCATAATTAAGAAAAAGCATGATAAAATACATGTATATTATAAAAATTAGAAAGGTTGTTTATATTTGGAAAATAAAATCAACACACCAAAAAAGTACAGTATAATTAGTTATATTGCTCTTGCCATTGGTATTATTTGTGTCTTTATTGTTTTTGTCACACCGACAAGAATAGCTAATAACGGAAATGCGGTTGGTGATTATATTACATTTATTCTTACGGGTACAGGGATCCTATTATCAATCATTGCAATGATGAAGAAAACAGAGAAAAAGGTAATCCCTATAATATCTTTCATATTTTCCTGTTCTTTGTTTATATTTTGGATCATCATTTTTATCCTCTTGTTTACTGGTCAAATTGATTTTGCGCCTTAAGAAGAAAAGAAATATTGCTTTCTTCTACTTGTCTATTGTCCTCCGCTTCCTGACGAAAAGCGGAGGATAATAGATAATTACTACAAACCTTCCTACAAACCTTCCTACACACCAATTCATATAAATGAATTACATGTCTTGCCATTACCAAACCTTCCTAGCAAATCGACCTTCTTAAATAGCTATATTGTGAAATATTGGAAACCTCATCGATTCTCTCCGAGAAATTCACAAATTAAAAAAAATCTCCAACAAAAAATATAAGTGTATGTACTTTCTTGAAATAATATTGATCTTTTTACATCCCTACTAATCTGAAGGGATTCAAGCAACTAAATTACTATAAGAAAATAACAGTAGTATAAAAATACTGAAAAAATAATGATTATTAAAAGAATTCACCTCACATGCTCTCTAGTAATTTCCCCTCTATACTTTGTGGAAAATATATTATTATTTCGGGAAAGTAAATATTAGAGGTACGAAAGGATTCTTTTGTTTTCTGTAAATGCAGAATATATATAATTATTAAATTTTTTAGAAAAATGACTAGAATTTTGTTTATAACTGTCTTATAATCATGAATATTAATTATTTTCTTTCGTTTGTTAATCAAATAAAGTGATTTGATTTCCTTCTGAAAGTTAAAATTGGATATTTTTACAAAGAGGGGAAGGTGAGATGATTGATCTCCATGATTATTAGAAGGTTATTTCAGCTTGTACTCTCCCTTATAGAGATATGTCCATTCCATACACGCTGTCCGATAGCAACAGATCTATGCAAACAAGCAAAGCCAGAGTGGCAAGAAGCAGAAGTAAATCACTTTGTTGCCTGTCATTATGTCGGAAAGGAATTGAATTAAGATGAAACTAGATTACTTGTATCACCCTTATCCTTCTCAGCGAAATACTGTTTTTGCAAAAAGGGGAATGGTTGCTACGTCGCAGCCTCTTGCTGCTCAAGCTGGTTTAGAGATTTTACAAAAGGGCGGAAATGCGATTGATGCAGCAATTGCAACAGCCGCGGCATTAACAGTAGTGGAACCAACTTCTAATGGAATCGGCGGAGATTCCTTTGCACTTGTATGGTTCAAGGATAAGCTGCATGGATTAAATGCGAGCGGACCTGCACCAAGCTCTATTTCCATTGATTCGTTAAAAGCAAAAGGGCTAGAAAAGATACCAACTTATGGCGTTATTCCAGTAACAGTACCAGGTGTTCCATCTGCCTGGGCGTCACTTTCAGAAAAGTTTGGGAAATTACCTTTGAAAGAAGCATTGGCACCAGCTATTCGTCTTGCTGAAGAAGGCTATCCAGTTAGCCCAACTCTCGGAAAGTATTGGAATCTGGCCTATAATCGCTTTAAAGAAAGTTTTCAAGGAGATGAATATACGCCTTGGTTTGATACGTTTACTCCTAATAGAAAAGCACCACAAATTGGGGAGATTTGGTCATCACCAGGTCATGCTTCTACATTGCGCTCTATTGCAGAAACAAATGCAGAGAGCTTTTATCGTGGGGAATTAGCTGATAAAATAGCACAGTTTATGAAAGAGCATAATGGCTATCTTCAAAAAGAAGATTTAGAGCGTTATTATCCTGAATGGGTGGAGCCAATTTCTGTTTCTTATAAAGGTTATGATGTTTGGGAAATCCCGCCGAACGGGCAAGGATTGGTCGCATTAATGGCACTTAATATTGCTAAAGGCTTCAAGTTAACAGAGAAGGATTCTGTTGATACATACCATAAACATATAGAAGCAATGAAGCTTGCATTTACGGATGGAAAAGCATTTATTACCGATGAAAAGGAAATGCCTCATACAGTAAAGGAATTATTAAGCGAAGAATATGCTGCTTTAAGAAGAAAAAAAATTGGCGACCAAGCCATTACACCTGAACCGCTATCACCTCCAAAGGGAGGAACGGTTTACTTAGCCGCAGCAGATGAAGAAGGAAATATGATTTCCTATATTCAAAGTAATTACATGGGCTTCGGCTCAGGAATTGTCATTCCCGGAACAGGGATTAGCATGCAAAACAGGGGGCATGATTTTTCCCTCGATCCAGCTCATCCCAATGCATTAAAACCGGGGAAAAGAACCTATCATACAATTATCCCTGGATTCCTTACGAAAGATAATAAGCCAATCGGACCTTTTGGGGTGATGGGCGGTTATATGCAGCCACAAGGTCATTTCCAAATTGTCACCAATACAATCGACTTTCATTTGAATCCACAAGCGGCTTTAGATGCGCCGCGCTGGCAGTGGACGGAAGGGAAGAAGATACTAGTAGAGCCGCATTTTCCTAACTATTTAGCTCAAGCACTTGCAAGGCGGGGACATGAGATTCAAACGGCTACAGAGTTTGGACATTTCGGCAGAGGACAGATTATCTGGAGAGATGAAGAAACAGGTGTATTAATTGGAGGAACAGAATCAAGAACAGATGGAACGATTGCCTCCTGGTAAAGCTGCAGAAAGGTTGTTGAGTTTATGACACATTGGCATCTATTTCTTGCTTTTTTTCGGGTAGGGATTTTAGGATATGGCGGTGGTCCTTCTTCAATTCCTCTTGTAAAAAACGAAGTAGTGGATAAATATAAATGGATGACAGATGATGAGTTTTCTGATGTTTTGGCATTAGGAAATGCGTTGCCAGGACCAATTGCCACGAAAATGGCTGGTTATATTGGCTGGCAAGTAAAGGGCGTATTCGGGATGATAAACGCTATTATTGCATCTGTTGTTCCGACGATATTATTAATGATTGTTTTATTAACTTTTTTAAATTCCTTTAAAGATAAGCCTTGGGTATTAGGAATGACAAAGGCTGTTGTTCCTGTGGTTGGTGTAATGCTAGGGGTATTGACAGTAGACTTTCTAAAGAAAGTAAATAGTCATTTTCGTCTGAAGATGACTATTGGGTTGATGGCCGCAAGTCTTATTCTTTTAGTCCTTCTCCAAATCCATCCCGCGATTGTCATTGGAGTTGTCATTGTCGTCTCTCTACTTAGCAAGAAGCAAAAAGAGGAAGTGAAAGAGGTGAAAGCGTCATGATTTTTTGGCATATTTTTTTGGCATTTTTTCTTCCGGGTATTCTTGGCTATGGAGGGGGACCAGCATCGATCCCTTTAGTGGAAAAAGAAGTGGTCGATCGGTATGGCTGGGTAACCGAAAATGAATTTAGTGAAATACTGGCAATGGGAAATGCACTGCCAGGCCCGATCGCGACTAAAATGGCAGGTTATATTGGATATCAAGAAGGTGGAATAATTGGTGCGAGTATTGGGGTTTTTGCAACGGTTGCACCGTCCTTATTATTAATGATTGCCTTATTACGGCTGTTAATGAATTTTAAAGATTCACCTAAAGTAAGTTTGCTGACAAACTTAGTGAGACCTGTGATTGCTGTCTTACTCGCCATGATGACGATTAGTTTTTTCCAGAATTCTTATCATGGAATAGGAATCTTGCAAACTGTATTTCTTGGAGCTGTCAGCCTGATTTTATTGGAAAAGGTTAAGGTTCATCCAGCTTATGTGATAGCGGGTTCTCTAGTGTATGGAGCAATATTCTTGGATTAAATGAAAATGCAGAAAAACTCCCTATTAATATGGGAGTTTTTTGATATTGTTAACGTTCATAGTTTAATGCAATTGAGATAATTTTAAAAATTTTAATTCTTCATTCCAAACTGCAACCGCCTATTTTCCCTATATCATAAAAATTTAAATAGTCAGAAATGCAAAATTAGTCTAATAAAAAGGATTGAAATTCCAAGGGAGTCCTTTTATAATGAAAATACGAACTACCATACTAGTATGATTAGAATACCGAGGAAAAGGTGAGTATAATCGTTTCGATTTGGAAAAAGGAAAATATCTCTACCAGAGATTTTGTGTATGAATCATTAAAAAATAGAATTACAGAATTAGAGTTAAAACCAGGGCTAAAGATTTCTGAACAAGAAATCGCAAGTGAGTTAAATGTAAGTCGTACGCCTGTAAGAGAGGCCTTCTTAAAGCTGTCACAAGAAGATTTGCTGGGGATATATCCGCAAATTGGTACGATTGTTTCCTTGATTGATTTAGAGCTTGTGGAAGAAGCAAGGTTTGTCCGGGAAAATATGGAGAAAGCAGTTGTGAAAGAAGCTTGTCAGGTTTTTAAACAAGAGCAGTTATTTAAATTGGAATCTAATATTGCCATGCAGGAATTATGCTTAAAAAATCAATCCTACCATCAATTATTGGAATTGGATGATCAGTTCCATCGTTTATTATTTGAGGGATGTAACAAGCTGAGAACTTGGAAGATGATTAGAAAAATGAATAGTCACTTTGACCGCTTGCGTGTGCTTCGAGTGGAATCCAATCTGGAATGGGATATGCTTGTTTCTCAGCATAAAGATATTTTTCAGTTTATAAAGGAAAAGAAAGCAAGTGAAGCAGAAAAACTAATAGGAATACATTTAAACTTAGTTAACTTTGAGAAAGAGGAACTAAAGAAGACGTATCCTGATTATTTTCGTTAAAATGAACAGAATCTAACCTAACCTTTTCACAGAATTTTAATCAATCTTTATTGGTTAATTATAGGAGGATTAAGTAAATGGAAAAAATGGTGGATAAAGAAAATCAACAATTCGTAACCAATAGTTATCATTGTTGGCTACAGTATCGTAAAATAGAAAACGCTCATCAATACAGTAATATCGCCTCTATGATTGGAATAGCAGAAGATACACCCATTATTAATTCTGCTGCAAGGGAACTCCAGAATGCAATTAAATCCATGTTAGACGTTAATCCAACTCTTCAACCATATACTTCAAAGAAAAGCTCTATTATTTTAGGTACATATGAAAGCGTTAACTTAAATGATTACGGAATTTCATCCACGTTATTTGATGACTTAAATGAGGAAGGCTATTTATTAAAAACCACTGAAGATAATAAACAGATGTTATTAATTGGAAAAACAGATAGAGGCGCATTATATGCAGCTTTTCATTTCTTAAGAATTTTACAGCAAGAAGAGCCGTTAATTGGCTTAGAAATAAAGGAAGCACCGCAGAATCAGTTGAGGATGATGAATCAATGGGATAACATGAACGGATCCATTGAACGTGGTTATTCTGGAAAATCAATCTTTTTTAATGATAACGATTTCAATGAGGATTTAACAAGGGTAAAGGATTATGCTCGTCTTTTATCATCTGTAGGTGTCAATGCTATTTCTATTAATAATGTTAATGTATGGAAGGTAGAAACGAAATTGCTTACAAAGGAGTTTTTACCTAAAGTAAAAGAGGTAGCAAATATTTTAAGGTCTTATGGAATAACTACCTATTTAAGTATAAACTTTGCTAGTCCAATAGAGTTAGGAAACCTGGCGACTGCTGATCCACTTGATAAAGAGGTAGAAAAGTGGTGGGCGAGAAAGGCAGAAGAAATTTATCGCTATATCCCTGATTTCGGCGGTTTTGTGGTGAAGGCAGATTCAGAGGGCAGACCGGGACCATTCAGTTATGGAAGAGGCCATGTTGAGGGGGCAAATGTTTTAGCACGAGCATTACAGCCTTTTAATGGAAAAGTAGTATGGCGTTGTTTTGTCTATAATTGCTTACAGGATTGGCGTGATAGAAAAACAGATCGTGCCAGAGCTGCGTATGATCATTTTAAGCCGCTTGATGGGCAGTTTCTTGATAATGTCATTTTACAAATTAAAAACGGACCCATGGATTTTCAAGTGCGGGAACCAATCTCTCCACTAATAGGTGCTATGAAGGAAACAAATCAAGTTGTGGAATTTCAAATTGCACAGGAATATACCGGTCAACAGAAGGATGTTTGCTATTTAGTACCACAATGGAAAGAGGTGCTAGATTTTGATACCTATTCGGATGGAGAAGGATCGACCGTTAAATCAATCGTAGCTGGCACACTTTATAACTATAGCCATAGTGGCATTGCTGCTGTCTCCAATATTGGCAATGATATAAATTGGACTGGAAATACTTTAGCACAGGCAAATCTTTATGGCTTTGGCAGATTAACATGGAATCCTGACTTAACGACAGAAACAATCACAAATGAATGGATTCAATTAACATTTGGGGAAAATCCAAAAGTTGCAAGTGTTGTTAAAGAGATTTTACTTTCATCATGGAACACATATGAAAATTATACTGCCCCCCTTGGTGTTGGCTGGATGGTTAATCCAGATCATCATTATGGTCCGAATGTTGACGGATACGAATATTCCAAATGGGGTACCTATCACTTTGCAGATCGTGATGGAATTGGGGTAGATCGTACAATGGAAACGGGAACTGGCTACGCAGGGCAATATTTTGGACCAAATGCACAACGATACAATTCTTTAGAAGATTGTCCAGATGAGCTTCTGCTATTTTTCCACCATGTCCCATACTTACATAAACTTAATTCTGGAGAGACGGTCATTCAGCATATTTATAATACCCATTTTCAAGGGGTAGAAGAAGTGGCGATGTTTATTAAGAAATGGCATGAATTAGAAGGAAAAGTAGAGGATTGGATTTTTAAAAATGTGCAAGAACGTTTACAGCTGCAGTTAGAAAATGCAAAAGAATGGTGTGATCGCATTAATACGTATTTTTATAGAAAATCAGGAATTGCCGACGAAAAAAATAGAATGATCTATTAATTAGTACCACTCTTCCCCGCAAAATCGACTTTTACACCTAAAGAAAACAAAGGTGGAGGAACAGCTGCGCTTAAAGACCAATTTGGTCACCTTTCAATTAGTGGGGGGCAACAACTCCACTGATTGATCATGTTTAATAGAGGAAGTTAAATCGTGAAAGCTAAAGCATCCAAAAAACCACCCTTTTTGAATAAAACAGATTCATTTAACAGTAGTTTTAAAACAAATCATTTCTCCCATTGTTTACACAGCGCAAAGATCTTTCAAAATAGAATCGTAAACTTTAAGCATAAATCTTACGATAAATAATAATTAAACTTCAAACTGCCATACTAGTATATTCTTCTTGAGTAAAAGAAGGATATAGAACGAATATCTTGAATTTGTATAATTGTAATCGTTTGCAATTATTTTAGCGTTATACGATGCCGAGGTTACTTAAAGGGGGTGATTCTTAGAAGGGGAAACAAAATACATCTTAGTCCAGTAACAATTCTGCATTTTTATTTGCGAGCATTAATAATACAGGAGAATTGGGGGGATTATTTTGAAAAAGCATAGATGGCCTTTTTTAACAATAATCATGACAATTAGTTTATTACTATCTGCATGCGGAGGAGCTGAAAAAAGTTCTGGAGGAAAAAATGGTAAAATAACGCTTACGATTTATTCGGCCGCTGGTGGAGATGAATACTATAAGGATATTGTTATACCGATGTTTGAAGAAGCAACAGATGGAAAATACAACGTGGAATATGGTCGAGGTACACCCCAAGAAGTAATCAACAAAATAAAAACACAAGGTAAAAATGGAACCATTGATCTAGTGGTGACTGGTTTAGATGGTCTTCCACTTGGCATTAAAGAAGGCTTATGGGAAAAGATATTACCCGAATACTCAGAAGAGACTCATTCTGCAGAATGGAATGAAATTGGTCAGGAGTATATTGATAAATTCGAAGGCTATGGTGCACCAGTTACAACTGGTTCTGGTGGTCCTATCTTGATGTATAACACAAAAACAGTTAAAAACCCACCGAAAACATATGAAGAATTAAGAAAGTGGATTAAAGAAAATCCAGGAAAATTTACATACCCTGCAGTTCCATCTAGTGGTCCAGCACGAGGATTCTTCTTTGGTCTTATTCAAGCAATGGGAGAAGATTTAAATAATCCAAGCTCATTAGATAAAACGTGGGATTATTTAGAAGAAATTGGAGAAACGATTGAATACTACCCAGCAAAAACATCTGACTCCTTTGATCTTCTTTATGAGGGAGCAGTAGATATTGTACCGCACATCCCATTCTGGTATGCGGATAATAAAGCGATTAAAACAATCCCGCCGCATATTGAAGCTGTGAAATTGGAGGATGCCAAACAAGTTATCGATTCTCAATTTTATGTAATGGTAAAAGATTTACCAGAAGATCGTAAAAATGCTGCGCTCGAGTTTCTAAAGTTTGCTACTTCGAAGGAAATACAAGCACAAGGATATGTTCGAGGCTTCCTTCCAGCAAATAGTCTAGCAACACCTGATATGCTAGAACCTAAATATCAAAAATCATATGAAACTCTAGTGGAGTCCGTAATGCCAGAGTTTAAAGAAGGCGACAAAATGAAAGTTCCAGACGGAGAATGGATACTATTCCCAGACTTAGAAGAGACCAATGAATTATACGGTCTTTGGGAAGAAAAAATTCAAGCACTCAAATAGGAAGTATTTTCCCTAGTCTCTTGTTTGCTAGAGACTAGGGAGAGAAGGAGGAGAATTAGTATGGAACAATCAGTATTGGCAAATACGGAGTCGGCAGCATCTAAAGCAATCAAGAATACGACAAGTACAAAGGTTGAAATCAAGAATTTAACAAAACAATTTGGTGAATCAACAGCTGTGAATAATGCGAATTTGACCATTGAAAGCGGCGAATTTATGACATTCCTTGGACCGAGCGGCTGTGGGAAAACAACTATTTTATCGATGGTATTAGGAACCCTTGAGCCGACTTCAGGAGATATTCTATTTAATGGCTCTCCGATTAATCATATTGCTATGAATAGGCGAGATATTGGCATGGTTTTTCAGAACTACGCTTTATTTCCTCATATGACTGTTTCTCAAAACATCGCATTTGGTTTAGATATGCGCAAAGTAGAAAAAAAGGAAAAAAAGCGCAGAGTACAAGAAGCAGTGGAGATGGTTCAGCTAAATGGACTGGAAAATAGATTTATTAAAGAGTTAAGTGGAGGACAGCAGCAGCGTGTTGCCCTTGCAAGAGCACTAGTTATTCGCCCAAAGGTTCTATTATTAGATGAACCATTAAGTAATTTGGATGCAAAGCTTCGTAAAGATATGCGAATTCAAATTAAAAAAATTCATGATGAACTAGCGATCACCACCATTTATGTAACACATGATCAAGAAGAAGCATTGTCGCTTTCCACCAAAATAGCAGTAATGTCTAAAGGGGAAATTCAACAGCTAGGCACTCCAAAGGAAATTTTCGGAAAGCCTAAAAATCACTTTGTTGCCAATTTCTTAGGCTACGCTAACTTTATTAAAGGAAAAATTGTCAGTAAAAATAATGATCACTTTATTTTTGAATCAGATGCAAAGCTTCGTTTGGAAATAAAAGGGGATGGTCGCCATCAGGTAGGGGATAGTGTACTTCTAACAATTAAGCCAGAAATGATTGAAATTGTCTCAAATGATCGAATCGGAGCCAATGTAATAGAAGGGGAGATATTGGTTGGGGATTATGTTGGAAGCACTACTGGCTATGAAATTAAAACCAAAGATGGTTCTATTTTGAAGACCAGTGTTTTAGGGCTGGATCCTTATAAGGCCCACCAAAAAGTAAAGCTATATTTGAATCCCGCTAAGATTATTATTTTGGATGAGGGGTGAAAACATGAATCATCAGGCAAAACCGAAAAAAAGTGATTATTTAATGCTTCTGCCGAGTCTGCTTCCAGTACTTTTGATATTTGTTTATCCCTTAATAAGAGGGATTATGATGACGTTCCAAGAAAATGGAACCTCTCATTTCACGATGGGTAACTATATTGAGTTTTTTACAAATCCAGATTATTATCAAACTATTTTTCGAACGCTTGCTTTAGTGATTCCAGCAGCATTTCTAGAGCTATTTATTGCTTTCGCGATTACCTATTATATAAGAGGAAAGATGAAGGGCAAAGGAATAATTGCCGGATTAATTATTTTCCCCCTTACATTAGGTTCCTTAATTATTGATATGGCGATTATTTCATTTTTCAAGCCAACAGGCTGGTTCAACACGATTCTTTTACAAATTGGCCTTATTGATGAGCCAGTCAGACTTGTCTATAACTATACTGGTGCATTTATTGCTTGTGTTATTTTGGGTGTGGCATTCCTTGCTACTAATTTCATCGGGATGATGGATTCCATTGACCCAAATTTAGAAAAGGCTTCCAGATCGCTTGGTGCCAGCGAATGGGTTACATTTAGACGAGTATTTTATCCACTTATTCGTGGTGGGGTTTTAAGAGTATTTGCTTTAAATATTATTATGCAGATTGGTGTGTATACCTCTGCCGTGATTGTAGGTAACCCTGCATCGGCAACCCGGACATTTGCTGTAGTTGCTTTCGAAGAGGCGATGCGAAACTTTAACTACAGTATGGCTAATACAGTTGCTGTAGTAATGGCAATTACGCAATTAGTAATCCTGGCAATTGTGTTTGCATTACGTAAACGAGGATTCGTCGGTTCAGCAAGTACATTTAAATAACAAAGAGGTGAGATGTAGTGAGAATTGTGGAGAATACCATAAAGGGTGGTATAAACAATCCTACGGAAGCAAGTGTACCTAAGAACAGTAAAGTGGCAGGATTACTCAAACTACTCTATAAATTTCTAACATGGCTTTTAATAATAGTATGTATTACCTCCATTATTGGGATGACGATCGCGGTATTATTAACTGCCTTTGGAACAGAATGGTATGGTACTTTCCTTCCAGCGGGGTACACAGTGGACTGGTTTGTTCAGGCTTGGCAGGTTTATGAAATAGGGCATTTTTATAAAATAACCTTACAAATTGTTGTAACTGCGACCATTATATCATTGTTGCTAAGTATTCCAACTGCATATGTATTGGGGCGTAAGTCATTTCCTTTTAAAGAAGGCTTGATTAGTTTCTTTCAGATGCCTTTTACCTTACCAGAACTTGTTTATGCTATACCTGTTGCTTCCATTTTTTATTCAACAGGTCTAGCGGAAACAATTCCTGGCTTAATATTAGTTAACTTAATTGTCGGTATTCCGTTTTCTGTTTTCATTTTGCTTCCATTTATGGAGTCGCTGGATCCAAGATTGGAATGGGCTGCTGAATCCTTAGGTGCAACTAAATTTAAATTATTTAGTAGAATTGTTATCCCGCAATTAGTCCCTGGGTTAACGGCTTCTGCCATTAATATTTTCATTCGTATGTTTAGCACATTTACCATTATCCTATTAATCTCCGGACCGAAGACACAGACATTAAGTGTCATGGTATTTAGTGTCCTTCAAGGAGCAGGTTCCCAGCCGCAGCCAATGCTTAATTCACTAGCATTAACATTAATGTTTCCCTTATTGTTATTTGCTTTTATAAGCTTATGGATTTCCAGCTTTACCCAAAGACGGCTTGGTAAAAAATAAAATGGTAATTCGCTGATTTCGAAAAAAATATTTATGTGAAATAGTCGCATAGAATTACTTAGAAGCATTTCAAACAAAGAAGACTGCTAGACTTATATGAAACGTTAAGAAGGTATTTCGAGGAGATTAACAATTCTAAATCTCTTTTAACAAGAATAAATAGATTAAGGAAAAGGAGAGGGTTTTGTGCTAAATGTAGCTATTATCGGTTCAGGAGCTATTTCATCTGCTCATATTGAAGCATATCAACAATTTCCTGAGCGCTGTAGGATTGTTGCCTTATGTGATTTGTATCCTGAAAAGGCAAAAAAACAGGCCGAAGAATTCCATTTGAATGCAACCGTGTACGAAGACTATCAAATGATGCTGGAGCGAACAGACATTGATTTAGTTTCGGTGTGTACGCCGCCTTATACTCATGCAAAAATTGCCATTGATTTTCTTGATGCTGGAAAAAATGTATTGGTGGAAAAACCAATGGCTTCTTCTTTAGAAGAGTGTGATGCCATGAATGCAGCGGCAGAAAGAAATGACAAGTTATTGTCCGTTATTTCGCAAAATCGTTTTCAAAGTCCAATGATGAAGTTAAAGAGCGTACTTGATACGAAAATGATGGGACCAATTGTCCATACACAGGTTGATTCCTTTTGGTGGCGCGGGCATAGCTATTATGATTTATGGTGGCGAGGTACTTGGGAAAAAGAGGGTGGTGGTTGTACCTTAAATCATGCAGTCCATCATATTGATATTTTTAAATGGATGAATGGAATGCCTTCAGAGGTAACTGCTGTGATGAGTAATGCCTCTCATGATAATGCGGAAGTAGAGGATATTTCTGTTGCTATTTGCCGTTATGATGATGGCAGCCTTGCACAAATAACAAGCTCTGTTATCCATCATGGAGAAGAACAGCAGTTAATCTTTCAGGGTAAAAATGCTAGAGTCTCCGTACCATGGAAAGTAAAAGCGTCTAAATCAAAGGGAAATGGCTTTCCAGTAGCGGATACAGAACTGGAAGAAAAAATTCAGCGCTATTATGAGCAGCTAGATGATATTCCATATGAAGGGCACCCTGGTCAAATCGATGATGTGTTAACAGCGTTGGAACAAGGAACAGCAGTGCTAGTAGATGGAGAACAAGGCAGACAAACACTTGAGCTTATTTCAGCAATCTATGAATCTGCGAGTACAGGGAAAACCATTAAGCTGCCATTAACAAAAGATAATTTATTCTACACAAGAGAAGGTACACAGACAAATGCAATTCATTTTTACGAAAAGAAAACAGCCGTTGAAAATTTTGAAGATAATGATATTACGGTAGGCGGTAAATATGAGTAATATGAAGGAGGAGAAAAATGTGAATAAAAATGATGGAATGAATTATGCGCCGAAAGGTCAAGTAAATAAGGTAGTCGAAGAAGGGGAATTTCTGTTTGCTGCGATTGGCTTAGACCATGGGCATATCTATGGGATGTGTAATGGATTAATAGAAGCAGGCGGCACGTTAGTAGCTGTTTATGATCCAGGTGCGACACGTTTCTAACGGAAAAGGTTAGACACTAAGGTTCTTTAATCACCTTAGGAGAACTGATTTCTCGATAGGTGGAATGAAGAGGTAACGCTCTGAAACGCCTACTCTAATACTCCGACATGCCATTTCTATGGTTAAATAGATTGGTATGAAGCTCGGTGAAGTCGGCAGAGAGATACCGTAAGTTGATAAGGGGCTTTCCTTGTCAATCACGAAAGCTGTCTAGCGGTAGATGGTGTATCCTATATGCCGGGAGTCCATAAAGTATCTATGGTTAGAATGAATAGGGATATACTGACAAATCTCCGAATGTACGGTTCTAGACATAAATGCTGTAGAAATGCAGCAGGTGGCAAAATTGCGATCGTATGGGTGGGTAAGTAAGAATCTGGATTATGAAAGCCCATAGCTTGTTACAGGCAAGTTATACATACAGGACCATAGGAGAGACCTAAGGATATATGGGAAGGATAGAGAAATTGGAACGTGGAAAGCGGAAGGATGTGGAGGCATTAACCTGCTTATGAAGCAGTTCTGTATATAAAGGGGAACAATCTAACCTATTAAAACAGATTAACCTTTCGTGAGAGTGGAGTCACAGTACCTATGAAACCATGATAATAAATGGGGGAGGGATAGGCTCTAGTTGGAAATTTCCAAGAATGCTAGATACATAATAAATAACACACGATTCTTTTGGAATTTTCAATGGAACGCCGTGTGAGATGAAAGTCTCATGCACGGTGTGAAGTGGGGGAAAAGCTGGAGATGGCCTCAAAGGTTTACCTATCACTATATGCTGAAAAAGTGCAAAAATTTATCCAAATCTATCCACAAGCAAGGGCAGCAGCGTCAGAAGAGGAAATCCTCCAAGATAAAACGATTCAGCTTGTAGCAAGTGCGAATATTCCAGTCCAGCGTGGCCCACTAGGGTTAAGAGTATTAGATGCTGGGAAACACTATTTTGTGGATAAACCTGCTTTTACTACAATGGCACAAGTCGAGCAAGCAAAGCAAAAGGTAGCAGAGACAGGTCTAAGATGGGGGATTTATTATAGTGAACGATTACATGTAGAAAGTGCCGTATTTGCTGGTCAATTAATAGAAGAAGGAGCGATTGGCCGGGTTATTTCTGTAATGGGCACAGGGCCACATCGTGCTAATGTAAATAGCCGACCTGACTGGTTCTTTGATCCAGAGCAATATGGCGGAATTTTAACGGATATTGGCAGTCATCAAATCGAGCAATTTTTGCATTATGCAAATGCGAAAAGTGCGAAAGTCCTCCATAGTACGGTTGCTAACTATCACTATAAGCAATACCCAGAATTTCAGGATTATGGGGATGCAACCTTGGTGGCAGATAATGGCGCTACCTTTTATTTCCGTGTCGATTGGTTTACTCCGGATGGGCTGGGAACTTGGGGAGATGGCCGTGTGACAATTATTGGGACAGAAGGCTATATTGAAGTGCGAAAGTATATTGATATAGCACGCAGCAAGGAGGGGAACCATTTATTTTTGGTAAATGGAGAAGGAGAAAAATACTATCAATTAAGCGGTAAAGTAGGCTATCCATTTTTCGGTCAATTTATTTTAGATTGCATAAATGGCACAGAAAATGCGATGACACAGGAACATGCCTTTACTGCTGCAGCATTATGTATTGAAGCACAGGAAAAAGCGATAAAAATCGAATAGGTCGATTAAAAGAGTGTTAGTGAATTGGCGATAGGCAAAACAAATAAAACGAGAGTGCAGAATAATATTCATGCCTCTCGTTTTATTTGTTTTGTGTCCGTTTGCTTGATAGAGTGCTTTGTTTTACTAGGTATAAGTTGTCACGCTATTGTGGAAATGGTAAGATGTATAGATGATACTAGTTTCATTTTAAAGAAAAATGGGTATTTAGCGATCATTTTTCTTCTATAATATATAGTATTACGTCAGTCTTATAGATAAATAATCAAAAAATGGATTTTAAAGGATGAAATCACAGGATAAGTTAACAAAGAAGACAAATATTTTTCATCTGTTTTTAATGATAAAAAGATAATCTTCCCAATAACTAGTGCGATTTCTCATTATAATAGAAAAAGGAGCGTTTTTTAATGCTTGGAATTTTAAATAAAGTATTTGATCAAAACAAACGCGATATTAAAAAATTAACTAAAATTGCGGATAAGATTGAATTGCTTGCAGATGAAACAGCAGCATTATCGGATGAGCAATTAAAGGGAAAAACAGAAGAATTCAAGGCGCGATTCCAAAAAGGTGAAACATTAGACGACTTATTGGTAGAAGCATTTGCAGTTGTTCGAGAAGCAGCAAAGCGTGTGCTTGGACTTTATCCATACCCTGTCCAGTTAATGGGGGGAGCATCCCTTCATGAAGGTAATATTTCAGAGATGAAAACGGGGGAAGGTAAAACGTTAACTGCGACAATGCCTGTATATTTAAATGCTCTCTCTGGTAAAGGGGTCCATGTTGTTACAGTCAACGAATATCTTGCTACTCGTGATGCGGCAGAAATGGGACAATTGTATAATTTTCTTGGCTTAACAGTGGGGCTTAACTTAAATGGCCTTTCAAGAGAAGATAAGCAAGCTGCTTATAATGCAGATATTACTTACGGAACAAATAATGAGTTTGGTTTTGACTATTTGCGTGATAACATGGTTCTTTATAATGAGCAGAAGGTACAAAAACCATTGTATTATGCTGTAATCGATGAAGTCGATTCTATTTTAATTGATGAAGCACGTACACCGCTGATCATTTCCGGTTCCGCGCAAAAATCAACACAGCTTTATGTTCGTGCCAACATTTTTGTCAGCAGCTTAAAACCAGAAAAAGATTATACGTATGATGAAAAAACAAAGGGTGTTCAATTAACAGAAGAAGGAATGTCCAAAGCAGAGCGTGTATTCCAAATTGAAAACCTCTTTGATGTTTCCAATGTTGCGATTAACCATCATATTACCCAAGCGCTAAAAGCCCATGCAAGTATGCATAAGGATGTAGACTATGTGGTTCAAGATGGCGAAATTGTCATTGTTGACCAATTTACAGGTCGTCTGATGAAAGGTCGCCGCTACAGCGATGGCTTGCATCAAGCAATTGAAGCAAAGGAAAACTTAGAGATTCAAAATGAAAGTATGACCCTTGCAACCATCACATTCCAAAACTATTTCCGTATGTACGAAAAGCTTGCAGGGATGACTGGTACAGCGAAAACAGAAGAAGAAGAATTCCGCAACATTTATAATATGAACGTTGTTGTTATTCCAACAAATCGTGAGATCGTTCGTGATGACCGCGCAGATTTAATCTATGCTTCTATGGATGGGAAATTTAGAGCGGTAGTGGAGGACATTGCGGAGCGCCACAAAAAAGGCCAACCAGTACTTGTTGGTACAGTTGCGATTGAAACATCTGAAATTATTTCTAAATATTTGACGAAAAAGGGCATTCCACATAATGTCTTGAACGCGAAAAACCATGAAAGAGAAGCGGAAATCATTGCAACTGCCGGAGAACAAGGTTCCGTCACAATCGCAACGAACATGGCAGGTCGTGGTACGGATATTAAACTTGGTGAAGGTGTAAAAGAATTAGGCGGATTAGCCGTTATCGGTACAGAGCGTCATGAAAGTAGACGTATTGATAATCAGCTTCGTGGTCGTTCTGGTCGTCAAGGAGATCCAGGGGTTACACAATTCTATCTTTCGATGGAAGATGAATTGATGCGCCGTTTTGGTTCCGATAATATGAAAAATATGATGACAAGACTAGGCATGGATGATTCTCAGCCAATTCAAAGTAAAATGGTCTCTCGTGCTGTAGAATCTGCCCAAAAACGTGTTGAAGGAAATAACTTTGACTCACGTAAGCAATTGCTACAATATGATGATGTTCTTCGTCAACAACGTGAGATTATCTACTCACAACGTAACGAGGTATTAACTTCGGAAAATCTGCGCTCTATTGTAGAAAATATGATTAAATCATCATTAGAGAGAAATATCCAAGCGCATACTCCAGATAATGCTGATAGAGAAAGCTGGGATTTACAAGCGATCGTGGATTATGTAAGTGGAAATCTTCTTAACGAAGGCGAAGTAGAAGTAAGTGATCTTCGCGGAAAAGAAGGCGATGAAATCGTTGAATTCATTTTTGCGAAAGTACTACAAAGCTATAATGAAAAAGAAGAGAAGCTTTCTCCTGAGCAAATGCGCGAATTTGAAAAAGTTATCGTGCTTCGTGCAGTAGACAGCAAGTGGATTGACCATATTGACCAAATGGATCAGTTACGCCAAGGTATTCACCTTCGTGCATATGGACAAATCGACCCGCTTCGTGAATATCAATCAGAAGGTTTTGCTATGTTTGAAGCAATGGTTATTGCCATTGAAGAAGATGTCGCTAAATATATCATGAAAGCAGAAATCCGCAATAATCTGGAAAGGGAAGAAGTGGCAAAAGGCCAAGCAGTAAACCCGAAAGAAGAAGGCGGCGACAAGAAACCAAAGAAAAAGCCAGCAGTAAAACAACTAGATATTGGACGTAACGCACCATGCTTCTGTGGAAGCGGCAAGAAATATAAAAATTGCCATGGAGCAAATTTATAAAAGAATTTCGTGAGCAGCCTATCTTTCCTTTTAAGGAAGGATAGTTTTTTTTTCTTGGTTTTGGTTTGCGGAGCAAGTTTGTAGGTGAAAGGGAGAGTCGCAAGTAAAGGTGGAGAAGCCGCAAGCATATAAAAAAAACGCACAACTATTTCTCTTTTTCCTCCAGTAAAAACATTATCCACCATGAAATTAACAGGAAAACATGCATTTTTTTGCAAAAAGCCATATAATACATAAAGGAAGTAGTAAACTACCTAGTACTATAATTTATATAAAGGGTGACATGAATGGAATTAGCAGATATTCGTAATGAGTTAGAAAAGATAAATGTAACACTAGAAAACTTTAGGGGGTCTCTTTGACTTAGAAAACAAAGAGGCACGTATTGCTATGTTAGAAGATGATATGCTTCATCCTGATTTCTGGAATGATCAGCAGGCTGCTCAGACCGTCATATCAGAAAGCAATGCATTAAAAGATCAAGTTCATGAGTTCTATAAATTAGTGGAAACTTTTGAAAATCTTGAGTTGACATATGAATTGGTTAAAGAAGAAGACGATGCTGAACTTCGTGCGGAGTTAGAAGAGGAGCTTACAGAATTAGTTGGTCGTTTAAGCCAGTTCGAATTAAATTTATTATTAAGTGGACCATATGATAAAAACAATGCCATCTTGGAACTTCATCCAGGAGCTGGTGGAACAGAGTCTCAAGACTGGGGCAGCATGCTATTACGTATGTATACAAGATATGCAGAGAAAAAAGGCTTCAAGGTGGAAACTTTGGACTATTTGCCAGGGGATGAAGCTGGGATTAAAAGTGTAACATTGGCAATTAAAGGCCATAATGCTTATGGGTACTTAAAAGCAGAAAAAGGGGTGCACCGTTTAGTTCGTATTTCCCCATTTGATTCATCTGGACGCAGACATACAAGCTTTGTTTCTTGTGATGTAATGCCTGAGTTTAATGATGAAATCGAAATCGAAGTGCGCACAGAAGATTTAAAAATTGATACGTACCGTGCAAGTGGAGCGGGTGGTCAGCATATTAACACCACGGACTCTGCTGTACGTATTACACATATTCCTACAGGGGTTGTTGTTTCCTGTCAAACAGAACGTTCCCAAATAAAAAACAGAGAAACAGCCATGAAGATGTTAAAAGCGAAATTGTATCAACGTAAAATTGAAGAGCAAGAAGAGAAGCTTGCGGAAATCCGTGGAGAACAAAAAGAAATCGGTTGGGGCAGCCAAATCCGATCTTATGTTTTCCATCCATATTCCATGGTGAAAGATCACCGCACAAATACAGAGGTCGGGAATACACAATCTGTTATGGATGGTGACCTTGATATCTTTATTAATGCTTATCTTCGTTCAAAAATTAATGCTTAATAAATGAAGCCAAATTCTGGATGGATTAGTATGTGCTAATCTATCCTAGAATTTGGCCTTTTTTATTGGGAGTTCAGGAAAATGTATCCGTTATCACTAGCTATTCACTATTTTTTACATATTTTTCATATAATTTTTTCCAATTTATGAAACTATTCTACAGTTTGTTCGTCTTACTTAAGTGGGATAATTTAAAAGGGATATTTTATTTTGAGCAATAAACGGAAAGAAAAGAGGTAGTACAAATGCAAAAAACAATATTAACCATTGCGGTACCATGTTTCAATGAGGAAGAGGTATTTGAGCAGACAATGGGGAATCTACGTACTGTTTTGCGCGATTTAATGGAAGAAAATTTAATCAGTGAACAAAGCCAATTATTGTTTATTGATGATGGCAGTAAAGATGCGACATGGGAGAAAATAGAAAATGCAACTTTGTTTGATCCTTTAGTTAGTGGAATTAAGCTATCAAGAAATTTTGGCCATCAGCGGGCACTATTAGCTGGTTTGGAAGAGGCTGTGAAGTTTTCAGATTGTGTAATAAGCATTGACGCTGACCTTCAAGATGACACGGGTGTAATCAGAGATTTCATCATAGAGTATTTAAAAGGCAATGAGATAGTTTATGGGGTAAGAAGTAAGAGAGAAACAGATACTTTTTTCAAAAGAAATACTGCCCAAGGCTTTTATCGTTTAATGGAGAAAATGGGATTATCCCTTGTTTATAACCATGCTGACTACCGATTATTAAGTAAAAGAGCGATTGAGGAAATGCTGCGCTTTAAAGAGTCTAACTTATTTTTAAGAGGGATTGTCCCTTTACTAGGCTTTAAATCAACAAAGGTTTATTATGAGCGAAAGGAA
Source organism: Niallia circulans (assembly GCF_003726095.1). Lineage (NCBI taxonomy): Bacteria > Bacillati > Bacillota > Bacilli > Caryophanales > Bacillaceae > Niallia > Niallia circulans. Next base: position 2,835,123 of record NZ_CP026031.1, on the reverse strand, counting down.
CGAGCGGCAGGAGAATCCAAATATCCGTTCCGTAAGATGATTGCTTTTGCTTTAGATGGAATCACTTCTTTTAGTGTCAAGCCAATCCGACTTATTACCATACTAGGTTTCTTATTTTCTGTTATTAGCGTATTTGCTGGTGTATATGCCATTGTTCAAAAATTTATGGGACATACAGAATCGGGATGGACTTCTATAATGATTTCTGTTTGGCTGCTTGGTGGATTAATGCTAATGAGCATCGGTTTAATTGGTGAGTACATAGGAAAAATTTATGAAGAAGTGAAGCAGCGTCCACGTTATATTATTGAAAGCAATCTATGCAAAAAAATAGAAAAAAGATCAAAGGTACAATCTTGATGAAGGATAAATCATTTCTTATATTTTTAGTAGTTGGTCTTATGAATACTTTTATTGGTTTAACGATGATTTATTTATGCTTGACCGCCTTTCATTTCGATTATTGGGCCGCAACTTTTATAGGAAATGCAGTAGGAGCATGTGTGAGCTACTTTTTAAATAAGCGATTTACATTCAAAAGCAATGCCGCTCTAGGAAGCAGTGGACTTCGCTTTATTGCCGTAATTTTAGCCTCTTATCTGCTGGCATATAAAGCAGGATTAGTGCTGGTTGAAATGCTGCTTGGTGAATGGAACATTTTCGCTTCCTATACCGATGAAATCGCCGTTTTGTTTGGAAGTGGTTTCTATACTTTGTTAAATTATGCTGGACAAAAATATTTTGTTTTTCCAAAAAGATATCAACAAAATTCTAGGAGCGTCAAATGAATTATCTAAAAAGAGAAAGAAAGTTTTTTTATATAGCAATTGCCATTATTTTCGTATGGGTACTTCCTTATTTTGTGTTAAATGAAGATGCACATATGCGTGTACATGATAATCTAGATTCTAATTTAGGCTGGTATGAGGTGATGAAGGATAACGGAATTGCCTTCTCGCCATTACATACACCAGTGGAACAAATTATGAATGGGGAATTTTCACGAGACACCTATTATTCAGAGTATTATGCAATGGTGTTTCTATTTCAATTCTTGCCACCAGTCATTGCCTATGGCCTTTGCCAAGCAATAACACATTTTGTTGCTTTTATTGGCATGTATTTATTATTGAAAAAATATGTGATGAAAGAAGAGCATAATAAAGCTTATATCTTAACTATTGGTGTGGCGCTTGCCTTTAGCTTAACACCCTATTGGCCGTCAGGAATGCTTAGTATTCTTGGAATGCCTCTTGCTTTATGGAGTATGCTGAATATTTATAAGGGTGAAAGAAGCTGGAAAGATTTAGCCGTTTTAACGCTGCTTCCTTTCTTTTCCACCTTTGTTATCGGCTTTTTCTATTTCCTAGCTGTCATGGGACTGTTCTGGCTTTATGACTTTGTGCGGAATAAAAAAAGCAACTGGGCTTTATTTTTTGCTATTTTGTATATGACAATGGTTTATTTGGCAATCGATTATCGCCTTGTTGCTTCGATGATTGCCCCGATATCCGATGAATTAACGAACAGAGATGTATTTTACCAATCAAAGTTGGATTTTGTCCAAACCTTAAAGCTTGTAGGAAAAAATTATGTCATCAGTCATAATCAAGATCGTACCATTCATCAATATATTATTTTACCGGTGACTATAATTGGATTACTTTTTGTTCTTTTGAAAAAACAGTGGCGAGAAAATAAACTTTACATAGGTCTTCACCTATTGAATATTGTCTTATCCACATGGTATGCTTTTTGGTTTTTTGAAGGCTGGCAGCCATTAAAAGAGAAGTTTGGTATTTTAACAAGCTTCAATTTTGCGCGCTTCCATTATCTGCGCCCAATGATTATATATGTTTTATTTGCTCTTACCTTAAAAATGTTATGGAAGAACCGTAACATGGGACGAAAGTTAGTCTATGTACTGATTATTGGTCAATTACTTGTGTTAGTACCAACAAATGAACAAATCATGTACAAAAATCAACCAAGCTATAAAGCGTACTTTGCTACAGATCAGTTTACTGACATAAAGAAATACATTGGAAAACCGCTTGACCAATATAGAGTAGTGAGCATCGGTATTCATCCGAATATAGCACAATACAATGGCTTGTATACCCTTGATTCCTATAGCAATATTTATCCACTAGATTACAAGCTTCAATTTAGGAAAATAATAGAGCCAGAGCTTGATAAAAATAAAGCACTGAGAACTTATTATGATGACTGGGGCGGGAGATGCTATATTTTCGTCGATGAACTGGGCAAGAATTATCAATACTCAAAGCGATCTAATAAAGAAATCAATCATTTACAACTAAATGTTGAGGCGTTGAAAGAGATGGGTGGCCAATATGTTCTCTCAGCCGTTCCGATAAATAATGCAGCAGAAACTAATCTCACCTTTATGAAGGACTTTGAATCAAAAAATAGCAATTGGCATATTTATTTATATAAAGTGATGTGAAAGAGTACCTGACTTCTCCTAATCAAGAAGAAGTCAGGTATTTTTTTATTTTTGATTCTAGATAGGAAGGTAAAAAAATATATTAAAATGGACAGGCGTTAATAGCCACTTTTACACATACTGTTCTTATAGGAGGAGCTTCATGGAGATTATCATTGCTATTATATTAGGAATAGTGGAAGGATTAACCGAGTTTGCACCTGTTTCATCAACAGGACATCTTATATTGGTAGCACATTTACTGGAATTCACAGGAGAAAAAGCAAAAACATTTGAGATTATTATTCAGCTAGGAAGCATTCTTGCCGTTGTATTTGTATTTTGGAGACGGATTTTAAGTATTCTTGGAATGAAAAAATGGCAGACAGAAGAGGATGTTGGGACATTAAGTATTTTTCATCTCGCAATTGGCATTATCCCGTTTGGGGTAGGTGGCATCCTGTTCTATGATTTTATTAAGGAAGTGCTTTTTCGGTCAGGAACGGTCGTGATAACCCTTATAATTGGCGGCTTACTGATGCTTGCAGCTGAGAAATGGAAGCCACGTAAGCCTACAGCAGAAACACTTGATGAGGTTACTTATCGGCAAGCCTTTACAGTAGGAATGTTTCAGTGTTTTGCATTAGTACCAGGGTTTTCTCGTTCTGGAGCGACTTTATCTGGCGGGGTTCTTGCTGGAATGAGCCATAAAGCAGCATCTGAATTTACATTTATTATGGCCATTCCTATTATGGCAGCAGCGACAGGAAAAGACTTATTCGAAAGCTGGAATTATTTATCCCCACAGGATCTCCCTCTTTTCTTGACTGGATTTATCACCGCCTTTGTTGTTGCATTATTAGCGATCAAATTCTTCTTAAAACTAATCAATAAAATTAAACTTGCTCCTTTTGCCTACTATCGTTTTGTACTTGCCTTCCTCTTTTGGATTTTTATTTTATAAGCTTGAAAGAAAGACCTCGCATACATTTGATGTGAGGTCCTATATTCTATCCCAACTTTCCATAAATACGGAAAATAACGAACCCGTCTGAAGATGATTCCCGTTATTTCACTGCTTTACCACGCTAATTTGCCACCATTTACACTTCAAATAATAGATGATATACTCTCTGCTTGGAAGAATCATTTTGTTTTTTAGAAGCATAAAACTGGGGAAAGGTACATCGCTTCCTCTTTTTCATGTGGATTTTTTCTATAGAATAAGCTGATATTAAAACCATGTCATATTCTGGATTATACTCTTTATCATTAATAAAGATGTCGAATAAGAACACCGTGAAAATATGACATAAACTGACAAAAAAATAGAGGTGTAAAAAAATGAAATGGCGCGAATATATTTATGTGCTAATAGGGTCGGCTTTTGTCGCTTTATCCTTTAATTTATTTTTATTACCTAATAATATTGCATCTGGCGGAGTAAGTGGAATAAGTACTATTACGAAGGCGGTATTTCATTGGGAGCCAGCCTATGTTCAGTGGGCCCTTAATATTCCTTTATTTGTTTTAGGGGTTGTATTATTAGGAAGAAACTTTGGAGTGAAAACATTAATAGGTACCGTATTCTTGCCATTTGTTGTGTATCTCTCTAGAGGATTGGAGCCATGGACCAATGAACCATTATTAGCTGCGATATATGGGGGCATTGGTATTGGCCTAGGAATTGGCATTGTTTTTCGAGGCAAGGCATCTACTGGCGGCACAGATTTAGCCGCACAAATTATCAACAAATATACAGGCATTTCGTTAGGGAAATGTGTAGCTATGATCGATGGCGTAATCGTCATCACCGCTTCTATCGTCTTCAGTATTGAACAAGGTTTATATGCTTTAATTGCCCTATTTGTAACGAGCAAAACCATCGATTTTGTTCAAGTGGGCTTTGGCAGTTCCAAAATGACTTTAATCATTACAGATAAGCAAGAGGAAGTAAGAGAAGGGATTTTAAATAAGATTGACCGTGGTGTAACAAGATTAACAGCGCATGGTGGTTATACAGATTCAGAAAGACCTGTTTTAATGTGTGTCGTAGACCAATCCCAATTTATCAAGCTTAAGCAATTAGTGCAATCAATCGATGAAACAGCTTTTGTTGTTGTAACAGATGCTTCAGAGGTTCTTGGTAGAGGATTTAAATAAATTAATGAGAGTATCTTTTTTAGAGTTGATTCGTGAAATGGGAATTGGACTAAAAAAGATATTTTTTTGTGGGTTTTAACAGAAATAGGAAAAAAAGCTAGCCTGTTTTTGTCGAATTTTCTTTTTAACTCCTATAATGCAGATGAAATTAATTCTATGAACTTTTTTGGACACCTAAAACGCCCCCTTTCATTATGTAAATACTGGATATACCCAGTATATTTTTTAGGTATATATTACTATTTATCAAGAAAAATTACAGAAATAAAGGGGAAATAGGTCGATTTGTAGTACTATAATAATAGGAATTGTTGGCATATGATGAAATTGATAGTACTTTATGTTATGTTTGAAAAGAAAATGTAATAATTTTTTACATTAATTTGTCGTATTATGATGCTATAATAATTTAAGTAAGAAAAGTAACAACCTGCAACTATTTGCAGATTGTCATTTTTAGTCGGTTGAAACTTGTCGAATTTTGGTTTTTGAATCATATGGAAGAGTGGAAGGAATAAGTGAAAGAAATAAAGCTTATTGCTAGAGGATAAATTCATAAACCAAATCACTTCTACCATAACTCTTCAGTGATTCGTTTATGTTTTCAAACTCATATGTACCTTCTTCGCTTTTCAATAATCCATACAAAAAATAATTCAGGTGTGATAATAGATGATAGAAATGAAAAATGTAATGAAGAAGTATGCGAACGGTGTAATAGCCGCTAATGGAATAAATGTTAGGATTAATCAAGGTGAATTTGTTTATGTAGTAGGACCAAGTGGTGCGGGGAAGTCTACATTCATAAAAATGATGTATCGTGAGGAAAAGCCCACTCAAGGAAGTATCCGAATAAATGGTATTAATTTAGAAAAATTAAAAGATAAGAAAGTTCCGTTATTAAGAAGAAACATGGGAGTTGTCTTTCAGGATTTCAAACTCCTTCCTACGTTAACTGTATTTGAAAATGTGGCTTTTGCATTAGAAGTTATTGAAGAAAACCCAAAAAATATAAAGAAAAAAGTCATGGATACTTTAGAGCTAGTTGGATTAAAGCATAAGGCAAGAATGCTGCCAACAGAATTATCTGGAGGAGAGCAGCAGCGTGTTTCGCTTGCGCGCTCGATCGTTAATTCTCCGAAACTAGTAATTGCAGATGAGCCTACAGGTAATCTGGATCCCGAGACATCATGGGATATTATGAATATTTTTGAAACGATAAATAATAGAGGAACAACCATTGTAATGGCAACACATAATCGTGAAATTGTTAATACGATTAAGCATCGTGTTATTGCTATTGAGGGCGGCAGAATTGTAAGGGACGAAACGAGAGGTGAATACGGCTATGAAGGCTAGAACAGTAGCGAGACATACAAGAGAAAGTTTTAAAAGCCTTCTTCGTAATGGTTGGATGACATTTGCCTCTGTCAGCGCAGTAACGATCACATTAATCCTTGTTGGTGTATTTTTCGTTATTATGATGAATTTAAATCATGTAGCGACTTCCCTTGAAGAAAATGTAGAGATCAGAGTGCATATTGATGTGGCAGCAACGAAAGAAGAAAAAAACGCTCTAGAAGAAGAAATTAAGGCGATTCCTGAAGTTGGTAGTGTTATTTTCTCGCCTAAAGGAGAAGAATTGAACAACTTAATCACCAGTCTTGGAGAAGATGGGGATGCCTTTAAACTCTTTGAACAGGATAATCCGTTGAACGACGTATTTGTGGTGAAAACGAAAGATCCAGAGGATACATTAGCTGTAGTAAAGAAGATTGAGAAATTTGAACATGTTGCAAAAGTAAGGTATGGACAAGGAACGGTTGAAAAGCTGTTTAGCGCAATCAATATGAGTAGAAACGTAGGAATTGTCCTGATTATTGGTTTGCTATTTACAGCGATGTTCCTAATCTCTAATACAATTAAGATTACGATTGTAGCAAGAAGAAAAGAAATTGAAATTATGCGTTTAGTCGGAGCGACTAACTGGTTTATTCGCTGGCCATTTTTCTTAGAAGGTATGTGGCTGGGCCTCTTAGGGTCGATTATTCCGATAGCTGCGGTTAGCGCAATATATTACTATGCATATCAGTTCTTAAAAGCAAAATTAGCAGGAAGCTATATTAAAATTTTGGATTATACTCCATTTGTATTCCAAGTATCTACGTTACTCCTAGTAATGGGAGCGGTGATTGGAATATGGGGTTCCGTAATGAGTATCCGCAAGTTTTTAAGAGTGTAAAGTAGTCGTCGATAAATAAATTAGTCTTATGGTCAATAGCTTGAAGAGCGAGAACTACAGTGCTTCAAGCTATTATATTGGAAAAAATGCTACTTTAAAGAGATGTATTGGCAATTGTTTAGACGTGGGATTAAAGAAATAAAACTTATAAAAAGAGAGAAAACATCAGGTTTACCAATTTTAACGATTGGTATACGGGGGAGGAGCTTGTACTAAATGAAAAAGAAACTAGCAAAATTAACACTTGTATCTACACTAAGTGTAAGTAGTATGATCGCATATACATCTATTACGGCATCACCAGTATCTGCCCAAGGTTCACTCAGTGAATTGAATAAGGAAAAAAGTAATCTTGAGAATAAGCATAGCAACGTAAAGAAAAAACTAGATGATTCATCCAATAAATTAGGTGATATCCATTCCCAACAAGATTCAGTAGAAACAGAGATTAAAAGAATAAATACTTCTATCTCTAGTACACAAGTGAAAATCACAGAGAAAAAAGAACAAATTTCCACTACGAAAGAAGAAGTAAAAAATTAGAGAAGCAAATTGAAGAAGTAAAAGCAAGAATTGAAAAAAGAAATGAATTATTGAAGGAACGTGCAAGATCTTATCAACAAACGGGTGGTATGGTTAATTACCTAGATGTGTTAATGGGTTCGCAAAGCATCAGTGATTTCATTGATAGAGTTGGTGCAGTAGCAACAATCGTAGAAGCGGATCAAACAATCATTAAAGAACAAGAAGCAGATAAAAAGTTATTGGAACAATCAAAAGCTGAGCTGAAGTCAAAATTAAGCTCTCTTGAAACAATGCTTGCTGATCTTGAATCACTAAGTTCTCAATTGAACGCAGAGAAAAAGAAAAAGATAAATTAATGGCTCAATTGGAAAAAGAAGAAAATCACGTTCATGCAGAAATGCTCTCTTTAGAAGAGGAAGAACAGTTATTGAAGGATCAACAAGTGGCGATGGAAAAAGCAATCAAGTTAGAAAAGGAAAGACAAGCTGAATTAGCAAGACAAGCAGCAGAAGCAGAAAAACAAAGAAAAGCAGAGGAAGCTAAGGCTGCGGCTGAAAGAGCGGCTGCACAAAAACAAGCGGCTAATAATACAAAGGCTACTTCCAAAGCAGTTTCAAAGACAACTGCTTCATCTAATGGCGGAAGCAATTCTCCTGCATCCAAGCCAAAAACTTCTGTATCATCTGGCAGCTTTACCCGACCAGCAGGCGCAGGATATTTATCTTCAGGGCTAGGGCATCGTTGGGGTACTTTCCATGCAGGTGTTGATATTGCAGCGACTGGAACAGTTCCAATATACGCAGCTGCTGATGGCGTAGTTATTAGATCATATCCTTCAACCAGTTATGGACAAGTTATTTTTATTAGTCATTATATTAATGGTCAACAATACACAACCGTGTATGCACATATGAGAGAAGGCAGTCGTTTAGTAAATGCTGGCGATGTCGTTTCCAAAGGACAACAAATCGGTACAATGGGTAATACAGGTGATTCTACTGGTCAGCATTTACATTTCGAATTGCATAAAGGACCATGGAATCAAGCGAAATCAAATGCTATTAACCCAGTTGGAATTGTTCCATTGTAATAGATTAGTATAGTATTAGTTTATCCGAAATAAGGAGAGTTAAACATAATCTCTTTATTCTCCTATAACCTGACTTTATGGCGTTCATATTAAATGAACGCCATTGTTTTTTGTAGTAAGAACCGAGCTGAACAAGAATCATGTTACTACAGAAAGCAATCATTTCTATGCTATAATAGATGGAAAGGTTTGTAATAATGAAGGGGTAAGAATAGAGATGAGCGAATTTAATGAGAAAAAGGAATCAATGAATCCCATAAATAAGTCTGAATTGGATGAAGAAACATTATTTATTGTTTCTCAAACGTTTAAAGCATTATCAGATCCTACCAGAATAAAAATTCTCCATCTATTATCAAAAAAACAACATTCTGTTAATGAAATAGCGGAAAGCCTAAGTATGCTCCAATCCACGGTTTCTCATCAGCTTCGCTTCCTTAAGAATTTGCGCTTAGTTAAATATAAGCGCGAAGGAACTACGATGATTTATTCTTGTGATGATGAGCATGTAATGGGCGTGTTAAAACAAATGATTGATCACGCAAGACATCATTAAAAAAATACCAATTATCTAGACTGTAGATGCTTCTATATAATAGATAGATGCTGTACTGCCCCTAAATTGTTAGACATCAAATCTAACGATTTAGGGGTGTTTTTATAGCCGTTGCAGATTAGAGGTTTTTTGCTCTAGATTTGAATGGTTTTTTTATAAAAAATCAGAAAATAGATTGACACTTTTATTAGACTATTCATATAATATAAATATGAGTATATGAATAATTGTTCATATATTAAGAGTGGAAGCAATTGTGTATAATAAATTAAATTTAAAGAAAGTAGGGAAAGGAATGGAGGAAGAGAAGCAGCTACGGAAAAAAGAATTTATATTAGAAGGCTTAGATTGTGCAAATTGTGCAATGAAAATAGAAAATGGAATAGCATCCATTAATGGAGTTAGAGAATGCACGGTTAACTTTGCTACACAAACATTACAATTACAGGTGGATGAAATAGAAGAAAAGAGTATTTTAGCAAAAGCGGAAAAAACAATTTCAAGACTAGAACCACATGTGAAGATGGTAGAAAAGAGGAAAAAGGCTACTTCTCCATCTCCTGATCATTCGCATCATCACGAACATGGTCATGGTCATGGTCATGAGCATTCCCATGACCATGGTACAGAGAATATAAAGAGATTAGTTGGAAGATTAGTAGCGGGAACATTTGTTGCAGCAATTGGATTTTTTGCTCCTTTAACCGGAATAATGGAATTCGCTCTTTTCTTTTTGGCCTATTTAATTGTTGGAGGAGACATTTTATTTAGAGCGATAAAAAATATTTTACGTGGGCAAATATTTGATGAGCATTTTCTGATGTCTATCGCTACATTAGGAGCCTTTGCCATTCAGGAATATCCTGAAGGAGTAGCTGTTATGCTTTTTTATCAAATAGGCGAGTTATTTCAAGGGATAGCTGTCAATCGTTCTAGAAAATCGATTACTAGCTTAATGGATATACGACCAGACTATGCCAATGTAAAAGATGGATCTGAACTGAAGAAGCTATCTCCAGAGCAAGTGAACATTGGCGATATTATTATTGTGAAGCCTGGAGAGAAAATCCCGCTTGATGGGCGAGTGATAGAAGGAAGCTCTTCTGTTGATACATCCGCTTTAACAGGAGAGTCCATTCCGCGAGATATAGAAATTGGCAATGAGGTACTTAGTGGTTATATTAATAATCATGGTTTATTAACAATCGAAGTGACAAAGGACTTTGGAGAATCAACTGTTACGAAAATACTGGAGCTTGTTCAAAATGCCAGTAACCGCAAAGCGCCTACCGAAAACTTTATTACTAAATTTGCAAGATATTATACGCCGGTAGTTGTAATAACAGCTGCATTATTAGCTATCGTACCACCTCTCTTAATAAGTGGTGCTACTTTCTCAGACTGGCTGTATCGAGCCCTTGTCTTTCTTGTTATCTCTTGTCCTTGTGCGCTTGTTGTTTCGATTCCATTAGGATTCTTTGGCGGAATTGGCGCAGCTTCTAAAAAAGGAATTTTAGTAAAAGGAAGCAATTATTTAGAAGCTTTAAATGATGTGAAATATGTGGTTTTTGATAAAACTGGTACTTTAACAAAAGGAGTATTTGAAGTAGACTCCATTCACCCAGCACCTAGAATTACAGAAGAGGAAGTGCTGGAATATGCAGCATATGCAGAAGTGCATTCCAATCATCCAATTGCTGAATCCATTCGCAAAGCATATCAAGGACAGATCATAGAGGAACGCATTGGAGAATATCAAGAATTATCGGGTCATGGAATTTTGGTTGAGCTAGATGGAAAAAAAGTGTTAGCTGGTAATCAAAAATTAATGATCAAAGAAAATATCAATTATTTACCAAACGAAGAAGTCGGAACAGTTATTTATGTGGCAGCAGATCAAGAGTTCATCGGTTCTATTGTTATTTCTGATCAGATAAAAGAAGATGCAGAGAAAGCTATTCAACTACTAAAAGAGCAAGGAATTAAGAAAACAGTGATGTTAACTGGTGATGCTCAAAAGGTTGGCGCGAAGATTGGGTCTCTTTTAAAAATAGATGAAGTTCATGCAGAATTATTGCCACAGCATAAAGTAGAAGAAATCGAAAAGCTTGATCAGCATAAGCAAGCAAAGGAAAAAATTCTCTTTATTGGAGACGGTATTAATGATACCCCTGTTTTAGCAAGAGCAGATGTGGGAATGGCAATGGGAGGTTTAGGTGCTGATGCAGCAATAGAGGCAGCAGATATCGTCCTTATGACAGATGAGCCTTCTAAGATAGCCACTGCACTCTCTGTTGCAAAACGTACACGTCGAATCGTCTGGCAGAACATAATATTTGCACTAGGAGTTAAAGCAATCTTTCTCCTTCTAGGTGCATTTGGGATTGCAACGATGTGGGAAGCAGTTTTCTCAGATGTAGGTGTTACTGTACTTGCCGTTCTTAATGCAATGAGAGTATTGCAAGTGAAAGGGATATAAAGAGAGGATTTCGGAGAGAAGAATTGCATTTATTCTACTTCAAGGAAAAACGGAGCTAGTGTTTACGACTGGCTCCGTTTTTTTTATGAATGAAATTGTCTCCTATTTAAGATTAGGAGGAGTATTATGTTCAGCTGGAGGAGCAGGCTTTAATTTAGGTGCAGAACCAAATGGTGGTACATCTCGGACATATTGGAATGTCCCCATGCCATCCATGCTTGGTCCAGATGCCCATCTCCCCTTACTGCTTTCGTCTCCCATCGAATGATTAAGAAAGAGATAAGATACTTCTGTCTTTTCTAAATGTCTAGGGAAAGTGCTTGGTACAACTACGCCTTCTTTTTGCTCTAATTCGTAAATTGCGGCAAGCCATTGGTTTTGATGCATCGTGTCACGGGCGATTAGAAATGATAACATATCTTTTATGCCTCGATCATCGGTTTGCTCAAACAACCGGACTGCTTGAAGTCTACCTTGCGATTCTGCATTTAAATTTGCGCGCATATCTGCTAGTAGATTTCCACTTGCAGCTACATAACCTCCATTCCAAGGTACCCCTACGCTATCTTTGGGCATTGCGGCAAGTCCTGAAACAATCGCATGCTGCGGGTTCATTCCCCCAATAATAGCAGCCATTGCTGGATTTGTTGCAGCTGCTGTTTCAAGCTCGGTAACGGGCGCATCATCTAATAATCTTGCCACCATGGTTGATAATAATTCAATATGACCAATTTCTTCTGTTCCCGTATCTAATAATAAATCACGATATTTATCATTTTTTCTTGTTCCCCAAGCTTGAAATAAATATTGATTCATAACGGACATTTCTCCAAATTGTCCACCAATTAGTTCTTGTATTTTTTTCGCGAAAACTGGATCGGGTCTCTCCGGTTTTGCTTCATAGGCTAGCTCTTTAATGTGAAAAAACATTGGTTCCCCTCCTCATAAAATACTCTATATACTATGCAAGCTTTCTTTATAGGTACGTGTCCTGTTTAAAAAATAGTTTCAATCATAAATTGTCCGAGCCCTTCATATACATAAAAAAGGATAAATATATCGTGGTAGAAGAAGGGACGATTGCAATGAATCGGAAGTGGTTGGCTATTTATATGGCAGGCTCCTTATTAGCAGGATCAGGAATGACTTATATAGGAATAAATATGTTAGAAAAAAGACAGGAGGAACAATTAAATAATCAAACAATGGAGGCTGGTTCGCTTGATAAATTGGATAAAGCCTATCAAATAATCTTGCAAAACTATGTGGAAAATGTAGACAAGCAAAAGTTAGAAGATGGTGCAATAAGAGGGATGCTGGCTACATTGGAGGATCCATACTCTGTTTACATGGATCAAGAAGCCGCCAAGCAATTTGAACAAGCTCTTGATTCTTCTTTTGAAGGAATTGGTGCAGAAATTAGTATAGAGGAGGATAAAATGATCATAGTATCACCAATAAAAGGATCTCCAGCAGAAAAAGCAGGTATTAAAGCTCAAGATCAAATCATTTCGGTAAATGGAGAAAATGTAGAAGGAAAAGATCTTAATGATGTTATCGGCCAAATCAGAGGGGAAAAAGGATCAAAGGTAGAATTAGAAATAAAGCGAGCAACAGTCGATAAACCATTAAAAATGGAAATTGTCCGCGATGAAGTACCCCAAATAACAGTTTATTCTGATATCAAAAAAGATGGCGGAGAAAAGATTGGTTATATAGAAATTACATCATTTTCTAAAGATACTGCAAGTGAGTTTGAAAAGGAATTAAACAAATTAGAGAAGAATGGCATTTCAAGTCTAATTTTAGACGTGCGTGGTAATCCTGGTGGCTTGCTAACAAGTGTAAATGCAATCGTAGAACAATTTTTAACAAATAAAAAACCTTATGTGCAAGTAGAGAATCGAAATGGAGATCGTGAACAGTTTTATTCTGATTTGAAGAAACAAAAGGAATATCCAGTTGTAGTATTGATTGATAATGGAAGTGCATCGGCGTCCGAAATTTTAGCTGCTGCCTTAAAAGAGGGAGCTGGTTATCCGCTAATTGGCGAAAATTCATTTGGAAAGGGAACCGTCCAACAGCCTATATTAATGGATGATGGCAGTGAAATCAAATTAACAGTTTCTAAATGGCTTACTCCTGATGGAAATTGGATTCATAAACAAGGAATAAAACCCACTATCGATGTCGAGCAAACGGACTTATATCATACCCATCCTTTGCAGATTGTAGATTCACTTAAGCTGGAGGATAATGATGAGCAGGTTCAATACGCACAAGAAATTTTAACAAGCTTAGGATTTACAACAGATAGGCAAGATGGCTATTATAGTCCGCAAACAGAAGTAGCTGTAAGAGCATTCCAAAGCAAAAATGCACTGGAGGTTACTGGTGTAATAGATGGAAAAACAGCTGCAAAGCTGGAGGAAGCTGTTAGAACAGAAAAACAAAAAGACGAAAACGATATTCAATTACAAACAGCTATCCGCTATTTAGTTCATTAATAAAACGTGGTACACAAGGAGTTCAGCCAAATATAAAGCCGAACAATTATACGAAGATACTATTAGGTATATCGGATAATTGTTCGGCTTATTTTATTTAAAGAAAGAAGGTTTGTGGACATCACCCGCAGACTGAATACGCTTCGCCTTCCAGGGGCTGCACCTAAGCTTCATTATCACTGCATTGTCCATGATGATAATGTAGGTTCATAATATAGCCTGTCTTCTACACCTAAAGATACTGTGTTCTAAAACTTGCTCTCCGGTGCTGCAGCACAATGGAAAAAAGGGGTTTCTAGCTAAATTAGAAGATGTTCATCTTTGTCCACTCTCTATAATGTTTTATTTATTTAACACACTATCTTCCAGCATTAAGTTCTTATCTCCGTATATTTTTGTGATATGAGTATCTCCCCATTCACAAAGTGCATTTAAAATAGGCTCTAAACTTTTTCCATAGTCACTTAATTCATATTCTACTTTCGGTGGTATTTGTTGATAGATTATGCGATTAATAACACCATCTTCTTCTAATTCTCTTAATTGTTGTGTAAGCATTTTTTGCGTAATATTTGGCATTAATCGTTTTAATTCACTTGTTCTTTTTTTGCCATGTGTTAAGTGGCACAAAATCACACACTTCCATTTACCGCCGATTACTTCTAAAGTGGCTTCAACTGATATATTATATTTTTTATTTTCCATAATAACCTCCATTTTATAGGAACTTTTTTGTACCTATATTACCTTTAAGTTCCTACATTACAAAAAAGTACGTACTTTTCTATTTGTCTTATATGATTCATAATAACACTTGCCGGTTAAAATGCAAAACTACAAAAAATACCACTAGTGGTTAGCGATATATGTAAGAGGAGGAAAAGGAAGTTGAAGCAAAATATGAATACTTTTGCGTTAATAGCCTTGGCTGTTAGTGCTTTTGCTATTGGTACTACTGAATTCATAAGCGTTGGATTATTACCTTTGATTGCCGATGACTTTCGGGTAGGGATTACAACAGCAGGATTAACTGTTTCTATTTATGCACTGGGCGTCACATTCGGAGCTCCAGTTTTGACAGCCATTACCTCTAATATTTCACGAAAATCTTTATTATTGTGGATCATGATTGTTTTTATTATTGGTAATAGTATGGCTGCAATTGCTCCAAATATCACTATTTTACTGATTGCACGTATTGTATCAGCTTTTGCTCACGGTATATTTATGTCGATTGGTTCCACGATAGCAGCAGATTTAGTAGCGAAAGAAAAAAGAGCAAGTGCTATCTCTATCATGTTCTCCGGATTAACGGTTGCCACTGTAACAGGAGTTCCCTTTGGGACATTTATCGGTCAGCACTTTGGCTGGAGATTAGCATTTATCACCATTGTTATTATTGGAATCATAGCGTTTATCGCCAATAGTTTGCTTGTGCCAAGTAACTTATCTAAAGGAGGCCGAGCAACCTTTAAAGATCAGTTGCAGTTAGTTACAAATCCACGACTATTAATGCTTTTTTTAATTACAGCATTAGGCTATGGAGGAACATTTGTTGTTTTCACGTATCTTTCTCCATTACTGCATGAAGTAACTGGCTTTCAGCAAAATACAGTTGCTGGGATTTTACTATTGTATGGTGTAGCAATTGCCATAGGTAATATGATTGGCGGCAAGCTATCCAACAAAAACCCGCTTCGGGCATTATTTTTTATGTTTATTATCCAAGCTATTATCCTATTTGTTTTGTCCTTTACCCTTCCATTTAAGGTAATTGGCTTAATAAGTATTCTTTTCATGGGCTTATTAGCATTCATGAATGTTCCAGGGCTGCAGGTTTATGTAGTAATGCTAGCAGAACGCTATGTACCAAGTGCAGTAGATGTAGCCTCTGCTGTTAATATTGCAGCTTTTAACGCAGGAATAGCAATCGGTTCTTACTTGGGAGGAATAGTGACCAATTCATTGGGGCTTATCCATACTTCATGGGTAGGCGGAATTATGGTTATTGCCGCTATTATCCTGACTGGTTTCAGTTTAATTTTAGAAAAAAATTCATTGCAAAAAGGAGTAATAACACGATGAAAAACTTACAAGATACAATTCAACTAACAAACGGAATCAAAATGCCTTGGCTAGGATTAGGAGTATTTAAAGTGGAGGAAGGGCAAGTGCTTGTGGATGCTGTAAGCTCTGCAATTAAGAATGGCTACCGTAGTATTGATACAGCGGCTATTTATGCTAATGAAGCAGGGGTTGGCGAAGGCATAAAGAGGGGTATGAAAGAAGCAGGCATTACAAGAGATGATTTGTTTATTACCTCAAAAGTATGGACAGATGATTTAGGATATGAAGAAACAATAAAGGCATATGAAGTAAGCTTAGAAAAGCTCGGACTCGATTATTTAGATTTATATCTTATTCACTGGCCAAAAGAAGGAAAATATAAAGACGCATGGAAAGCGTTAGAAACACTATATAAACAAGGCAGGGTAAAAGCAATTGGAGTAAGTAATTTTCAAATCCATCATTTAGAAGACCTGATGAAAGATGCGGAAATGAAACCAATGATTAATCAAATTGAATTGCATCCAAGACTTACACAAAAAGAATTAATAGCGTATTGCCAAGAGCAAGGCATACAGGTGGAAGCATGGTCTCCATTAATGCAAGGACAATTATTCGATCAGCCGGAATTAGTGGAAATAGCTGCAAAACATCAGAAATCTGTTGCACAAGTAATTATTCGTTGGGACTTGCAAAATGGAATTATTACGATTCCTAAATCCGTTAAAGAGCACCGTATCATCGAAAATGGAAATGTTTTTGATTTCACGTTATCAAAAGAAGAAATGGCACAAATTGATGCCTTAAATTTGGATCAACGAGTTGGTCCTGATCCAGATAATTTCGATTTTTAATGGAGCATTAATCCCGTTTCGGAAAAGAAACAAATAAAAGTAGTACGAAAGGGTGGGACATAAGTATTTCAATCAAATATAGCCCCGAACAATTATACGTACACACTAAAAAAATTCGTATAATTGTTCGGGGTTAATTAAATTTAAGAAAGAAGGTTTGTGGTAATCACCCGCAGCCTGAATACACTTCGCTTTCCTTGAGGCGAGCGCCAAGCCTCCTCGTCACTACGTTCCTGCGGGTCCTTGGACTTTCTCGCAGCTCCCGTAGGAGTCTATGTGTATTCAGGCTGCTCTGTTTTTTTCTAGTAATTTTAGTTTGCTGAAAAACTAAATAATCTTTAAAAACGGAGTGAAATGGAACGAATTGGTTTCACCATTAAATTAGAGATTGTTCGTTTTATTCATTATATATTTTGTTTTGTCCAGCCACTTTTGAAAACATCTGAATAAGCATACAAATAAGTTCCAGCCAAATTAGTAATAATAACAGTTAATAAGTCATTATATCAATTACTTATATTCTAAAATTAGGGTGGAAATCAAAAAAATGTAACCTTTTCTCTTGAATTACCGTAATACAATTTGTGCAGAAATTAGTAATGAAGGAAGGAGAAAAAAGGTGAAACTCTGGTGGATTGCAAATGTTTTTTGGGTAGTCGTTTTTTCAATACTATCGATTATCATCGCAACAAGGCAAATAGATGGATCAGGGGCTGTGCAAACTCCTGAAATCAGAATTATTACATTTATAATTTTGGCCGTTCCATTTGTATTTATCCTTATAGTCCAATTAATTTGGTTTTATTTTATTCACAAAAGAACAAGACATTCTTAGTTCAGCTATCCTATGAATAAATAATTGTAATGCTTTCTTGTAAACTAATATATTTAGTTCACAAGAAAACATCCAAACAAAGAACGAGAGAATTTTAAAATTCATCGTTCTTTGTTTATTTTTAAATATTACTAAATACATTGGGTTGGACTAAAGTATGTTATCACACAAATTTCTATATGATCTGGGAATTGTTTAGGTATAGATCTTATTCCCATTTGTTTGTGGTTGAAAATTAATAAAGTTTTCACATGCAACCGAATACAAATAATAGTTTTTATGTTAGAATACATCTGAAATAGAACCATCTTATCTAGAAAGGATGAGTTTATGAAAATTGCAATAGCCAGTGATCATGGTGGATATCAGTTAAAGGAAGCAGTAAAAGCCCATCTTCATAATGCGGGGATGGAAGTAGAAGATTTTGGCTGTCATAGTAGAGAAAGTGTGGATTTTCCAGATTATGCAAAAAGTGTTGGTGCATCGATTGTGAATGGTGAAAACCAACTAGGTATTTTATGCTGTGGAACAGGAATAGGCATGAGTATTGCTGCCAATAAAATCACTGGAATTCGTGCAGCGGTTGTTGGTGATGTCTTCTCAGCAAAGGCAACAAGAGAGCATAATGATAGCAATATTCTTTGTTTAGGAGAAAGAGTGACTGGGGAAGGACTAGCGTGTTTAATAGTAGATACTTGGTTAAATGCAGAATTTTTAGGCGGCAGACATGAAAAGCGTATCAGTGGAATTAAAGAATTAGAATCATATTATTGTTAATAGTAGGACAAATTAACCTCGGATTTGTTAAATGAAACATATTATAACTTGTACGTACTATTAATAGGTTATACTAAATATGTATGGTTTATTCTTGGTAAGTTGTATGCTATAATGAGTTTGGAAAAATATATCACGGAGAAGAAAAGGGAAATTGGTCCTTTTTCTTCAATAAGTATGTACATTTTTCTGTATATTATTAGTTACTTAATAGCTTGTAAAGGTTAGGGGGTAAGGTGTTGAAGGTTGGTGTAATTGTCTTAGGTTGTTTGCCTTCGGGAGTAAAGCAAATTCTTCATCGCTTATATGAAGAGTTATCTTCTAAGCATCAACTATTTGGAATGGAAATAGATAGAAAGTCCGGTGAAGTCAATTATACAGAGATAAAAGAAGTGAGTGATTCACCATACTTAAGCCATACTATCTTAAAGGTAAGCGCTGCACCAGTAAATAATCTATGGGAACAAACATTTGCTCCAATGGATATGACTGTTGTATTGGGGGATGCGCAGGCAAAAGAAATATGGCAAACTTCTATAGCTGATAAAGAAGCGCTACGTACATTATTTGTCCCAGTTTCCGTCTATAATAATATTAAAGGAAATGATTGGACTCTAGGATATGATACCGCACTGAACAGTATTACTCAGAATGTGTTAAAGGTTCAAGATACCATTCATTCTCTTAAATATGATAAGCCAAGATTATTTGGTTTTTCGATAGAGGGTAACCCATCGACTAATATGCTGCAGGATATCTCTCTTGCGGTGGATGGTAACTATTTAGCAGTAGATTACGAGGAAGAGGAAATTACCACTTTATGTGATGCGATAAAGAAAAGCTATACATATACAAAAACATCTAATGTTCTAATATATAGCCAAGCTTTACAAGAGGTAATCGAAAATTCAGTTATTAGTAAGCTAGAGGTAGATTGGAAATATACAGAAATTGACGAAGCATTATGTATGGGAGTAAACCCAACAGCCATCGATCGAATCCTAGCAAATGAACTTGCGGATGAAGTCTTGCGATGGATAAAGAATAATTGCTTAACAGGTGAACTCACCGTTCAAAAGGATGGAATTCAATTTAAATAAACGCTAAGCCAAAAGAAATAAACTCTTTTTAATTTTGGCTAGCATTAAATAAATCAAAAAAGGATGAGGAAAATGAGTAATCAAGTAAAAACAGATATCGAACAATTAGCTATTAACACAATCCGTACTTTATCCATTGATGCAATTGAAAAGTCTAATTCTGGTCACCCAGGAATGCCAATGGGGGCAGCGCCAATGGCTTATACATTATGGGCTAAGGAAATGAATCATAATCCGGCTAATCCTAACTGGTTCAACCGTGACCGTTTCGTTTTATCAGCTGGACATGGTTCTATGCTTCTATATAGCTTGCTGCACCTTTTCAATTACGGTGTTACTGTAGATGACTTAAAGAACTTCCGTCAATGGGGAAGCAAAACTCCAGGACATCCAGAATTTGGACACACACCAGGTGTGGAAGCTACTACTGGTCCATTAGGACAAGGTATTGCGATGGCTGTTGGGATGGCAATGGCAGAAAGACATCTTGCAGAAACCTATAATAAAGAAAATTATCCAGTTGTTGACCATTATACGTACAGCATCTGCGGTGATGGTGATTTAATGGAAGGCGTATCTGCAGAAGCAGCGTCTCTTGCAGGTCATTTAAAATTAGGAAGACTAGTAGTATTATATGATTCCAATGATATTTCTTTAGATGGTGATTTAAATCTCTCTTTCTCTGAAAGTGTTCAAAAGCGCTTTGAAGCATATGGATGGGAAGTTATTCGTGTAGAAGATGGCAATGACTTAGCTGAAATTCAAGCGGCAATTGCTCAAGCGAAAAAATCAGATATACCGACATTAATTGAAGTGAAAACAGTTATTGGCTATGGTTCTCCGAATAAAGGCGGAAAATCTGCATCACATGGTGCACCACTTGGAGCTTCTGAAACACAATTAGCAAAACAAACATATGGTTGGGCATATGAAGAAGCATTCCACGTTCCAGCAGAAGTATCGGAGCATTATGCGGCACTAGCACAAGCAGGCGCAGAAAAAGAGAAAGCTTGGAATGAGCTTTATGAAAATTATAAAGCAGCATATCCAGAATTAGCTACTCAATTAGAAACAGCTATTAAAGGAGAACTACCTGCTGATTTACAAGAAAAATTACCAGAATTTAATGCTGGAGATTCTATGGCGACAAGAGATTCTTCTGGGAAAACAATTCAAGCAATTGCTAGTGCGGTTCCTGCTTTCTTCGGTGGTTCTGCAGACCTTGCTGGGTCGAACAAAACATTAATGACTAGTGAGAAAAATTTTGCCATTGATGGATATGCCGGCAGAAATATCTGGTTTGGTGTACGTGAATTTGCAATGGGTGCGGCATTAAACGGATTAGCACTGCATGGTGGAGTAAAAGTATTTGGCGCAACATTCTTCGTGTTCTCTGATTATTTGCGCCCAGCAATCCGCTTAGCAGCATTAATGAAATTACCAGTAACATATGTATTTACACATGATAGTATTGCTGTCGGAGAAGATGGTCCAACACATGAGCCTGTTGAACAACTTGCTTCCTTACGTGCAATGCCAGGGCTTTCTATCATTCGTCCAGCAGATGCAAAAGAAACAGCAGCTGCATGGCAACTGGCAATTGAAAGCACAGATACTCCAACAGCACTAGTGTTGACTCGTCAAAACTTACCAACATTAGATTTAACAAAAGCAGAAGCATACGAAGGCGTGAAAAAAGGTGCTTATACAGTTGTAGCTGGTAAAGAAGCTGCTCAGGCATTAATCTTAGCATCTGGTTCAGAAGTATCTCTTGCAATCAAGGCACAAGCGGCTTTAGCAGAAGAAGGAATTTCTGTAAATGTAGTAAGTATGCCAAGCTGGGATCGTTTTGAAAAACAATCTCTTGAATATAAAGAAAGTGTATTGCCAGAAAGTGTTCAAGCACGTGTTGCAATCGAGGCTGGTGCATCTCTAGGCTGGAGAGAATACATCGGTTCTAAAGGGGAGCACATTACAATTGATCATTTCGGTGCATCTGCTCCAGCAGATAAATTATTCCAAGAGTATGGATTTACTGTTGAGAATGTTGTGGCAAAAGTAAAATCATCTATCGCAAAAGCAAAATAATATCCGCAAGTTTCTAGGTGAAAAGGACAGAAGCTAATAACCATGTGAGATGGTTATTAGCTTCTTTTTTGTACAAAGAAAAAGAAGTAGGCGCCAATGAAAAAATAAAATTGTTAAATCTTGTCTTAGGAATCGATGTCAACTTTATCATTAGTTTAAGTAGCAAAAGTAGTTAAATACAGTCACAATAGAGAAATATGCTTCATGCTGTATATACATAATCAGATTAATCTTGGCAACAAGTTTGTATTTATGATAGAAGGAGAAAAGAAGGGGATTTGTGCAAGTTAATCACTTAGTGACACAATTCACAAACTAGTAATGGAAATGAAAACGGATACAATATCTTGTTTTTACATGCTACAATGAAATCAAGTTAAGAGGTGATAGATAATGTATCTTGACGAAAGAAGTAATATCTTATTAAAGGAAGTATTGAGTAATCCCGATACTTCTAACATAAAGCTAGAGAAAAAATTTCAGTTATCTAGAAGGCAAGTTAGTTACAGTTTTCAGAAGATTAATGATTGGCTTGAATCGAATAATTATCCAGCTATCAAAAGAACAAATGGCGGAAAATTCATTATTAGCCCAGTCATTATGGAATTATTCGCTGAAAAGACAGACGAACAAGTGGATAAACATTATATTCCATCTGAAACGGAAAGAGCTCAATTTATTCTATTGTATATTATCAGTAGCAATGAAGAGCTTTCCTTACTGCATTTTACTACCGCCTTAGGTGTAAGTAAAAACACGGTCCTTCGTGATATGAAAAATGTTCAGCAAATGATTGAACCATACGAGCTTGAAGTTAGTTATTCAAGAATGAAAGGATATGAATTAAAAGGAAAGGAATGGGATGTCCGAAAATTATTAGTGGAAGTATTGGAAAATATCTTATCGATTTATAATGGAGAAGTTTATATTCAAAAGTTTATTGATATATCAAAAGACAATCTGACAACGATTAAAGAAAGGCTTGCAGAAGTCGAAAGCAGTTTACACCTTCAGTTTATTGATGAACGAATTAATCTTTTGCCATATATTTTAGCAGTCATACTAAAGCGTATTCAACAAGGGAAAGTAATTCAAGATTTTTACCATATTGATTATCGCTCCTTGTCCGATACGAAAGAATTTATTGCTGCAGAAATCTTGATTAAAGATATGAAAGCTATTCCGAAAGAAGAGCATCTGTTTTTGACCTTGCAGCTGCTTACATCCAAAATATTATCTGCACAGTTTTTAGCTGATCACCAAATCCCAGAGCTGACGAGGGCCTTGGAACAATTTCTTCATACTTTTGAATATAAAGCGTGTATAGCCTTCAAGGATAAAGCGGCATTACTTGAAAGATTAGTTCTTCATATGAAGCCTGCTTATTATCGAATGAAATATAATCTAACGACGAATTACACGATGATGGAAAAAGTAAGCGAAGAATTTGAAACAATTCATTTTATTGTAAAGGATTCGATTTCTCCAGTAGAAGAATATATCGGCTGTCCCATACCAGAAAGTGAACTAATGTTCATCACCATCTTCATTGGCGGACATTTAATCAGCTCAGGAGAAACAATTCAGAAGAAGAAGAAAGCGGTCGTTGTTTGTCCAAATGGTGTATCGATATCACGCCTAATGGAAAGCACATTACGTGAGTTATTCCCTGAATTTTACTTTTATCATGCTTTATCTATTCGGGAATTTCAACAACTTAATTACCAAGTGGATATTATTTTTTCACCAGTGCCTTTGCAAACGGATACAAAGCAATTTGTCATTAATCGCATATTAACAGATTTTGAAAAAGTTCAGCTTAGACAAAGAGTATTAAGAGAAATATTTGACTTAAATACTAGTGTGATCAACATTGAACAATTAATGGGGAAAATTGAGAAATATGCTTCTATAAAAGATAAAGAGTCTTTGCGCAGTACGTTACAAGAACATTTCTCCATTACACCAGCTAATGATTCACAAGAACCAATGGCGAAGACAGATTTATCCCTTTCCTCTCTCTTAGCACCAAAAATGATTACCGTGGTGAAAAGAATAGAAGGTTGGCAGCAAGGAATCCAACTTGCAGCAGAAAAGCTGCTGAAAAATGGCAGCATCACAGAAAATTATATTGCAGAAATGGTGAAACAGTATCCTACAATGGTACAGCATATCTTACTAAGAAACGTAATAGCCATACCTCATGCAGGACCAGAAGATGGTGTAAATAATGTCGGCATGAGCTTATTAAAAATAGAAGAAGGTATTCCATTTAATGATAACGTTTGCGTCCATTTTATTGTGGTATTGGCATCTACAGATAAGCATAAACATCTTTATGCATTAAGACAGCTGATGAAGTTATCAAAAAATGAAGAAGATATCAGCAATTTAAAAAACAGTAATGATTCCAATCAACTATATGAAATCATTAAAAAATATTCTTAAAGTTAAGTGAAAGTGGAGGAGTTTAAAATGGCAGTTGCTTCATTTATTAAAGAAAGTTTAATAAACATCGGATTAAAGGTAGAAAATCAAGATGAGCTTTTCCATGCAATGTTCGAAAAGGCATATGAGCAAGGCTTTGTAAAAGAAACCTTTCTACCGAAAATTAAAGAGAGAGAATCGATCTTCCCAACAGGGCTCAGTGTCAATAATTATAGTATCGCTATCCCTCATACAGATCCGGAACATGTAGTGGAGCAATTTATCGCCGTTTCTGTTTTAGAAAAACCAGTATCCTTTCATTTAATGGAAGATAATACAAAAACAACGGAGGTGCAAGCTGTATTAATGCTTGGCTTAAATCAACCACATAGCCAAATTGAGGTTCTACAGGAGTTAATGCAGGTTATCCAAGTAGAAGAGCATCTTGAAAAGCTTATTCATGCAAAGGATAAATCAGATATAACATTATTATTTGAAAGCATTAAAATTTCATGAAAGGTGGTGATTAGATTGAACAAGCCAATAGTACTTGTGGCATGTGGTGCAGGGATTGCTACATCAACAGTTGTTTTAGATCATTTAGAAGAATTATTTAGACGAGAAAATCTAAAGGTAGAGCTTGTTCAATGTAAAATAGCAGAAGTGGCAAGTTTACAAGATGATGCATTTTTAATCATATCAACTACTATATTGCCTACAAAATATAAAGTCCCAGCAATCAGTGCTACTGCTTATATTAGTGGGTTAGGTATAGAAAAACTAGATAAAGAGATTCTAAGTTATTTTGAAAGAACAAGCAAAACAATCTAAATACGTTAAAAGAATGGAAGGGGATTTTAAAAATGAAAAAATATAAAATTTTAGTAGCATGTGGAGCAGGTATCGCAACTTCAACTGTAGTTTGTAATCGAGTGGAGAATTTGGTGAAGGATAACAATATTAATGCGGAAGTTATTCAATGTAAAATAGCAGAAGTAGCTTCAAAACAAAGTGAGGCAGATATTATCGTTTCAACTACTATTCTTCCTACAACTTATCAGATACCAGCAATTATAGCTACGGCTTATATCACTGGAATTGGAATGGAAAGTTTAGATAAAAAAATTCTCGATCATTTGAAATAAGAAGTTAAGTGAATTTGGATGAAATTTCTGTTAATTGTTA
The DNA here is from genome assembly GCF_003726095.1 of Niallia circulans. Taxonomy (NCBI): domain Bacteria; kingdom Bacillati; phylum Bacillota; class Bacilli; order Caryophanales; family Bacillaceae; genus Niallia; species Niallia circulans. The sequence continues at coordinate 2,809,779 of NZ_CP026031.1, read as the reverse complement.
TATAACAATTAACAGAAATTAAATCTAATATATAACAAAAGAGAAGAGGGAAAAATATGCAAAAGCTATTAGATGGCGTTCAGTATGTATTAAATCTTGGACCAACTGTAATTTTACCTATTGCTATTATTCTATTGGGTCTTGCATTTAAGACAGGCTTTAAAAAGGCATTAAAAGCGGGAATAACTATTGGGATTGGATTTGTTGGGATTAACTTAGTTATTGATTTGCTTGTTAGTACTCTAGGCCCAGCTGCACAGCAGATGGTTGAGCGTTTTGGATTGAATCTAACAGTAATTGATACAGGATGGCCCTCAGCAGCAGCTCTATCTTGGGCATCACCTGTTGCAGCAATTTTAATTCCGATTTGTTTATTTGCAAATATCTTTTTCTTATTAACAAAGATGACAAAAACTTTGGATATTGATATTTGGAATTACTGGCACTTTATTGCAGCTGGTGCAACTGGCTATATTGTAACAGATAGTTGGTGGTTTGCAATTTTATGTGCAATTATTTATCAATATGCTGTTCTGTTTGTTGCTGATAAAACGGCTCCTATGGTTCAAAAATTTTATGGGCTTGATGGAATTTCATTACCAACTGGTTCTACAGCGGCATTCGGACCAATTGGTATATTAGTAGGCTGGGCTATCGCAAAAATTCCAGGAATAAATAAATTAAATGCAGACCCTGAAACTATTCAAAAGCGTTTTGGAATTTTTGGTGAACCAATGATGATGGGCATAATCCTCGGTGCACTTATTGGATTACTTGCTGGTTATGATATCGGAAAAATATTACAAACAGGTATTTCAATGGGAGCAGTAATGTTATTAATGCCGCGTATGGTTAAGATCTTAATGGAAGGCTTAATCCCTATTTCAGAGTCAGCACGGTCATTTTTACAAAAGAGATATGGCGATAGAGAGATTTATATAGGATTGGATGCAGCAGTATCTGTAGGACATCCATCAGTTATGGCAACTGCACTTATTTTAGTTCCAATTACATTATTTTTAGCTGTAATCTTACCAGGTAATAAAGTGTTGCCATTTGGTGATTTAGCGACAATTCCATTTTATATTGCGTTTGTTGTAGGATCTCGTAAAGGAAATATCATTCACTCTGTTTTAGCTGGAATCGTAATGGTAGCGTTATCACTATATATGGCTACTAATTTTGCGGAGGTTCATACTCAGATGATTTCTGGTGCGCAATTTACTTTACCTGAGGGTGCTACCCAAATTTCTAGCTTAGATCTAGGAGGTAACTTATTTAACTGGTTAATCTTAAAATTCTCTGAAGCGGTTGCCTTTTTATTTGGAAAATAACTAGAACTTAATGAATAAAAGCAGATGATTTAAGCAATTATGCTGGTGCGTCTGCTTTTATTATGAAATGAAAATAAGAAATGGAGGTTTAAACGATGAAAGCAGCAGTTCTCCACGCTGAAAACAAAATTATTTATGAAGATATAGAGCTAGAATCATGTAAAGCCACAGAAGTTAAGGTCAAAGTAATGGCGGCTGGTATCTGCGGATCTGATACACATAAAATGACAAGTGTTTGGAAATATCCATTACCAGCAATAATGGGGCATGAATTTTCCGGAATTGTTACTGAAATTGGATCTAAGGTTACAAATGTAAAAGTTGGTGAAAGAGTTGTTGTCATTCCTTTTATACCTTGTAACGAATGTGAATATTGTCTAAAGGGACAATTTTCATTGTGTGAAAATCATGGAATGATAGGATCCCAATCTTATGGAGGATTTGCAGAGTATTGTAATGTTCCTGCTACGAATATTTTATCAATTGGCGAAATGGATTTTGAAGAGGCAGCAATGATTGAACCACTGGCAGTTGCTTTACATGGAGTATTAAATATTAAGCCGCATTTAGGTGATGTAGTCGCAGTCTTTGGTGCAGGAACAATTGGTATGCTCGTTATTCAGTGGTTAAAAATAGCCGGGGTTAAAGAAATAATAGCTATTGATATTTCCGATGAAAAGTTAGCAGAAGCAAGAGCATTTGGCTGTGAAAAAACTATTAATGCAAAAAAAGAAGACTTATATCAAAAAATAGATGAATATACCAATGGCCTGGGTGTAGATATAGCTTTAGAATGTGCAGGTTCAAAAATTACACAAGAACAATGTTTATTGATTACACGTAAGAAGGGAAAGATCGGATATTTAGGCATTGCATATTCTGATGTAACTTTATCACAAAAAGCATTTGAAAATATTTTTAGAAGAGAGTTAACCTTAAAGGGATTTTGGAATTCCTATTCAGCTCCTTTCCCTGGTGAAGAATGGACAAAAAGCATTACCTTTTTACAAAAGGGACAAATTAAGTTGAAAGATTTAATTTCTCATCGATTTCCTTTAGAAGATACTCAAGCGGCTTTTAATCTAATTATTAATCGTGAAGAGAACTATGGAAAAGTGTTAATTTTACCAAATGGGAGTGAGAATTAAATGAAAGCTGTAACAAAATTAAAATCCGGCTATGATGAAATGGAGCTAATCGAAATCGATGAGCCTTCTGCATATGACGATAAAGTAAAAATAAAAGTTGCATACACAGGGATTTGTGGATCTGATATTCACACCTTTAAAGGGGAATACAATAGCAAAAATACTCCTGTTGTCTTAGGACATGAGTTTTCTGGTGTAGTAGTGGAGGTTGGCAAAGATGTTACAAGAGTAAAAGTCGGAGATCGAGTAACAAGTGAAACGACCTTTACAACGTGCGGAGAATGTATCTATTGTCAAGAAAAGGACTATAATCTTTGTCCAAATCGAACAGGTCTTGGTACACAAGTAAATGGTAGTATGGCAGAATATGTGATTGCTAGGGAAGAGAGCGTTCATGTTTTAAACGAAAAGGTTAGTTTAGAAGCAGCTGCTTTAACAGAACCATTAGCTTGTTGTGTTCATGCCGCGTTAGAAAAAACAACGATTGCAGAAACCGATACTGTTTTAGTATTTGGTCCTGGTCCCATTGGATTGTTATTAAGTCAAGTAGTAAAAGCACAAGGCGCCTTCGTTATATTGGCTGGCATTACAAAAGATAGAAAGCGATTAGATCTTGCAAAGGAATTAGGAATAGATGTTGTCGTTGATCTTTTACAAGAAGATTTGAGCAAAATGGTTTACCAATATACGGATGGCTATGGTGCAGATAAAGTATTTGATTGTTCGGGAGCAGTTCCAGCTGTAAACCAAGGTCTTGCACTAACAAAGAAAAAAGGAACATTCGTTCAAGTAGGATTATTTGCAAAGAAAGCAAATGAAATCGATCAAGAGTCCATTATTCAACGCGAAATTAACTATATCGGCTGTCGTTCTCAAAAACCTAGTTCTTGGGATATTGCCCTGAAATTACTTGAAGATGGAAAAATCGATACAGATAAAATGATTACAAAGATCGTATCACTTGCTGAATGGCGCAATGGTTTTGAAAAAGTAATGGCTGGTGATGAGATAAAAGTTTTAATTGAATCTTAAGCAGCTGTCAGATAAAAAATACTCCTCTTCCATCATAAAAGTGGGGTATTTTTATCTGTTTACTTTATTATAAATTATCTTCCATCACTAGATGGCACAAAAGGTAAAACAATATTGAGGATGAAAACGTATACAGTCAACTAGGATTTATGTGATAAAATGAACATGCCAAAAGGAACTAACAGAATGTAATGGGCATGAGAGTTGATTGTTTCATGATTCTATTATTTGGTTCTTCCTGGAAGGAAATAATACGTCTTTTCCCATTCTGAATCCGATTAATAGAGTTGACTAATAGAAAGGATGAGGAGCATGAAGTTAGCTATTGCATGTGATCATGGTGGATTTTTGCTCAAGGAAGCAGTGAAGAAGTATTTATTAGAACAAGAAGTAGAAGTAGAAGATTTTGGTTGTCACAGTCGAGGAAGTGTAGATTTCCCAGACTATGCCAAAAAAGTGGGAGAATCGATTGTTAGAGGGCAAAATGATTTAGGAATTCTTTGTTGTGGAACTGGTATCGGAATGAGTATTGCGGCAAATAAAATAAATGGTATACGAGCAGCTGTAGTTGGAGATGTTTTTTCCGCGAAAGCTACTAGGGAACATAATAATAGTAATGTCCTATGTTTAGGAGAGAGAGTGACAGGAGAAGGTTTGGCCTTGCTAATAGTAGAAACATGGCTTCAGGCGGAATTTTTAGGTGGAAGACATGAAAGAAGAGTCGGAGCTATTGGGGAATTAGAGAAATACCTATGTTGATAGATCGATAAAGCTTATAAAGATAAAAGGATGGAAAACAGCTAATCAATAGAAATCTATAAGACTAAATAAATAACGGTAAACAGGGGGCATCCATTTTGAAGATAGGCATCATTATTGCAGGGCTACTGCCTGCAGGGGTAAAGCAGATTATTCATAAAATGTTTAATGAATGGACTCCAACTCATCAATTATTTGGGATTGAAGTGAATAAAGAAACAGGGAAAGCGGACTATCTTGAATTTATTGTGAATAATGATTCTCCCTATTTAAGTGATTCTGTATTGAAGCCATCACCATTAGTAGACAATATCAGATGGGAAGAAATCTGTTCTCCGATGGACAGTATAATTTTTATTGGCGATGAACAGGCAAAAGAACGATGGACGCAGACATTTGCAGCGAGCGAAACGATCCATTCCTTATATGTTCCTGTCTCTATTTATAATAATATCAAAGGTTCAGATTGGTCTTTAGGCTATGACACCGCAATTAATAGTATCACGCAAATGGTTCTGAAGGTAAAAGATACCATTCATTCGCTAAAATATGATAAACCAAGATTGTTTGGTTTTGCTATAAACGGGTTCCCATCGAATCATATGCTCCAAGATATTTCCATGGCGGTAGATGGTCATTTTTTAGCAAATACGGATGAATTAGAAGAAGTAGAGCTTTTATGCAATAAAATCGATAATAGTTTTAATTCTCTTCAAACTTCTTCTGTACTAGTTTATAGTCATTTAAACAAAGCAAGTGTAGAGAAGAACCTGATTCGCTCTTTAAATGTGGATTGGAAATACACGGAAATTGATGAAGCTCTGTGCATGGGAACCAATCCAACAACAATTGACCGAATTTTAGCAAACGAAATAGCGGAAATCATTTCATTATGGATAAAAAATGATAGTCCAACAGGAGAAATAGCAGTTAAAAAAGAAGGAGTTCTTTATTTAAATAAAAATTACGAAGGAATGATAGTATGACTAATACAGTTGTTGCAAATGTAGAAAAACTAGCAGTTAATACAATTCGAACATTATCCATTGATGCTATTGAAAAGTCAAATTCTGGTCACCCAGGAATGCCAATGGGGGCAGCACCAATGGCATACACATTATGGGCAAAGGAAATGAATCATAATCCGGCTAATCCTAATTGGTTTAACCGTGATCGGTTTGTCTTATCAGCAGGACATGGTTCCATGCTTCTTTATAGCTTGTTGCATTTATTTCAATATGATGTAACGGTTGATGATTTGGAAAATTTTCGTCAATGGGGAAGTAAAACGCCAGGTCATCCAGAGTTCGGCCATACTCCAGGTGTGGAAGCAACTACTGGCCCATTGGGACAAGGAATCGCGATGGCAGTAGGAATGGCAATGGCAGAAAGACACTTGGCAGAAACTTATAATAAAGAAAATTATCCAGTAGTAGATCACTATACGTACAGCATCTGCGGTGATGGCGATTTAATGGAAGGAGTATCGGCAGAAGCAGCATCTCTTGCAGGCCATTTAAAATTAGGTAGATTAGTAGTATTATATGATTCCAATGATATCTCGTTAGATGGTGATTTGCATCTTTCGTTCTCTGAAAGTGTTCCAAAACGTTTTGAAGCATATGGATGGGAAGTTATTCGTGTGGAAGATGGAAATAATATAGAAGAAATTCATAAGGCTATTATAAAGGCGAAACAATCAGATATTCCTTCTCTCATTGAAGTGAAAACCGTAATTGGATATGGTTCTCCAAATAAAGGCGGAAAATCTGCATCACATGGTGCACCGCTTGGAGCTTCTGAAACACAATTAGCAAAACAAACGTATGGGTGGGCATATGAAGAAGCATTCTATATTCCAGCAGAAGTATCGGAGCATTATGCGGCATTAGCACAAGCAGGCGCAGATAAAGAGAAAGCATGGAATGAACTTTATGAAAATTATAAAGCAGCCTATCCGGAATTAGCTGCTCAATTAGAATCAGCAATCAAGGGGAAATTACCAGCTGATTTGCAAGCAAAGCTACCTGAATTTACTGCAGGGGAATCGATGGCAACAAGAGAATCTTCTGGGAAAACGATTCAAGCAGCAGCGAAAGAACTTCCATTTTTATTTGGTGGCTCAGCTGATTTAGCAGGATCCAATAAGACGTTAATGACTGCTGAAAAGAACTTTGCTATCGATGGATATGCTGGTAGAAATATCTGGTTTGGTGTACGTGAATTTGCAATGGGTGCTGCATTAAACGGATTAGCACTACATGGTGGTGTAAAAGTATTTGGCGCAACATTCTTCGTATTCTCTGATTATTTACGCCCAGCAATCCGCTTAGCAGCATTAATGAAACTACCAGTAACATATGTATTCACACATGATAGTATTGCTGTCGGAGAAGATGGTCCAACACATGAGCCAATTGAACAATTGGCTTCCCTACGCGCTATGCCAGGATTATCGATTATTCGTCCAGCAGATGCCAAAGAAACAGCAGCAGCATGGCAACTGGCATTAGAAAGTACAGATACACCAACAGCACTAGTATTGACACGTCAGAACCTGCCGACTCTCGACTTAACGAAGGGAGAAGCCTACGAAGGGGTGAAAAAAGGTGCATACATTGTTTCCCCAGCTCAAGGAGAAGCGCAGGCATTAATTCTGGCAACAGGATCAGAAGTATCCCTTGCAATCAATGCACAAGCAGCTTTAGCAGAAGAAGGAATTTCTGTAAATGTGGTAAGTATGCCAAGCTGGGATCTTTTTGAAAAGCAATCTCCTGAATATAAAGAAAGTATTCTGCCAGAAAGCGTTCAAGCACGTGTTGCTATCGAGGCTGGTGCATCACTTGGCTGGAGAGAATATGTCGGAGCAAAAGGAGAATGTATCACCATTGATCATTTTGGTGCTTCAGCTCCGGCGGATAAACTTTTCCAAGAGTATGGATTTTCGGTGGAAAATGTTGTAGCTAAAGTGAAAGCTTCCATGGCAAGAAACTAAACATTAATGAATAAAAGCTAACGACTGTAATGGGTTGTTAGCTTTTTTAGTATAAAAAACTAGTATATAATTAGAAAAGCAGATAAAAAGATAGATATTTCTTCCACATAGTCTTTCTATTACCATATGAGTAGAATATAATAGATTTATACTATCAAAAAGATTAAATTCCTTTATTTCGAGGAATGAATAGATTGAAAGCTTATTGTAAGGATGGAGGAAGTTTTTATGTGGCAAGATTGGCTGCTTGAACTATTAAAAGGATTTGGTAAATTATTTTTGAATCCTGTTTTTTATTTATCATTTCTATTTGCCGCTTTTTTAGGGGTTTCTAGAGTGAAAAAAGAAAGAAGAAATTTCACAGTAAGAGCACAGGATGCTTATTTTGAACTGAGACAATTACTTCCACGAGGGATAATTGTAGGGCTATGTGTTTCTATTCTTTCAATTGGTCTTGTTTTAGTAGTTCCAATGGAATTTATTATTTTCACAGGAATTTTCACCATAATATTTGCTTTAATTGGAAAAACAAGAATATTATCACCTGTTTACACGGCTGGTCTAGGCATTATAGCAAGTAGTGTGTCTGTTTTTCTTGGCTTGGATTATTTCTTGTTTTCTAAAAGCAATCTTCAGCCTTCTGAGTATATTTTTCCAACGGCAATTATCTTATTAGGATTATTGATTATTTCCGAGGGAATATTTGTTCGTGGAAACGGAGTAAAAGGGACTTCCCCGCGATTAAAGAAAAGTAAACGAGGCCAAGTTATAGGTGTTCATTTACTTGAAAGAGCATGGCTCATGCCGGTGTTTTTATTTATCCCTTCAGGCGTACTGACAATTCCATTTGAATGGTGGCCTATGTTTACTATTGCCAATCAAACCTATTCTTTAATTTTCGTTCCATTCTTGATTGGCGCAAAGCTAGAAGTGCAAGGAGAGCATCCTATTGTTGCTATTAGAAATGTGGGGCGAAATCTAATTATCCTTGGTTCTTTTGTCATAGTAGGTGGAGCGGCAACTTATTTATACCCGCTTGCATCACTTGGTCTAGTGTTTGTAGCAATTATCGGTCGTGAATGGATTACCTCAAAACAGAGAAATAAAGAAAAAAACAGATCCTTTTATTTTTCTAGAAAAAATAATGGGGTAGTAATTTTAGGAATTGTACCAGATTCGCCTGCTGATAAAATGGGACTTAGAATTGGAGAAATGATTTCGAAAGTAAATAGTATTCCCGTTCAAGATAAAATTCAATTGTATAAAGCTTTACAGAAGAATTCTGCCCATTGTAAATTGGAGGTCTTTGATAGTCATGGCGAAATTCGTTTCGTACAAAGGGCTCTATTTGAGGGCGATCACCACGAATTAGGTCTGTTATTGATTCCGGATGAAAAAGTTCATGGAAATGAAGCAGTGTAAAAATGTACTGTCTGCTGAATGTTCAAGTAGATTTAATTTTGCTAATCATCTTAAGTAGAAAAAATAAATAAGCCAGCAAGAACCAATCCAAAATGGAGTTGGTTCTTTTTTATGTAAAAAACGCCACTGTGAAGATGGAAAAAAAATCCTTCTAAAAGTGTACACATATTACTTCCACCTCCTTATGTTAACATTATAATCATAGTGTTAATATCAGTATTCGTATATTTTGGATAAGTACATAAGTACTTAATAATTAGGGTATTAATAAAGAAGTATAGATAGTATCCATGATTAAAATCCAAAATATTAATATATAGCTTAAACTTGCTCAATATTTCACTAAGGAAAACAGGAGGGAGAAACATGGAGTTTGATACAGTCACCATTAGCAGGATGATTACAGCAATGACCCTTATCTTTCACATTATCTTTGCTACATTAGGGGTTGGAGTACCATTGTTTATTTCTATAGCTGAATTTATCGGTATTAGAAAGAAGGATAAGCATTATGAATTGCTAGCCAAAAGATGGTCGAGGGGATTTGTGATAACGGTTGCGATTGGAGTAGTAACGGGAACAGCCATTGCTCTACAGCTATCTTTAGTATGGCCAAACTTTATGCAGCTTGCAGGTAATGTCATAGCACTGCCACTATTTATGGAAGTATTTGCATTTTTCTTTGAAGCGATTTTCTTAGGAATTTATTTATATACATGGGATCGCTTTAAAGGGAAATATACGCACTGGCTATTAACATTACCAGTTGTAATTGGTGCAGGGATGTCTGCGGTTTTTATAACGACAGTAAATTCTTTTATGAACTCGCCTAATGGATTTACTATGGTCGATGGAGAATTTGTTGCGGTTAATCCGTTAAAAGCGATGTTAAACCCATCATCACCGACTAGAATTTTTCACGTCTTAGGAGGTTCCTATTTGACTGTAGCAGCTATACTAGCAACGATTGCTGCTATTGCGTTATTGCGAAACAAAGGTGCACGAGAATATCATAAAAAAGCACTAAAGATGACGGTTATCGCTATGTTTATCTTTTCCGTAATTACTGCATTAGCAGGGGATGTATCGGCCAAATATTTAGCCAAACATCAGACAGAAAAGCTAGCTGCAGCAGAATGGCTATTTGAATCAGAAGAGAATGCAGATCTCCTTCTATTTGGATGGTTGAATGATGAGAATGAGGTCGTTGGAGCGATTCGAGTACCTGGCTTTTTAAGCTTTTTAGCACATGGCGATTTTACGAGCGAAGTAACAGGGTTAGAAGCTACCCCAGAAGGAGAAAGACCGCCATTGGTCATCCACTATTTATTTGATTCGATGGTATCCATTGGATTCTTCCTTTTAGGAATCTCGTTCTTATATATTGTATTAGCTAGGTTTAAACGCTGGAACCAGCATAATAGATTAATGCTATGGTTAATCGCTATTAGTGGGCCGCTTGCCATGTTAGCTGTAGAACTTGGATGGGTTTTTGCAGAATTGGGAAGACAGCCATGGATAGTAAGAGGATATATGACTGTGGATGAGGCAGCTACATCATCTCCTTATATTTTGCAGATGTTTTTTCTATTTCTAGCACTGTATATAGTCCTTGGCACTCTATTTACGATCACCTTACGAAAATTATTTAAAGACAATCCAGCAGAACTGGAGTTAGAAAAGAACTACCCTGAATGGAAAGAGGGGATTGAAAAATGAGTTATGAGGTAATCGGGATTACGGTACTATGGTTATTTCTGTATGGCTATCTAATTGTAGCATCGATTGACTTTGGCGCAGGATTTTTTGCTTATTATGCAAAGATTACAAAGCAAGACCATATCATTAATCAAATCATTTCACGTTACCTATCACCAGTATGGGAAGTAACGAATGTGTTTTTAGTTTTCTTTTTTGTAGGTATTGTTGGTTTCTTTCCTTCTTCAGCCTATTATTATGGCTCCGCATTGCTGGTACCTGCAAGTTTTGCAATCGTTTTGCTAGCTATTCGCGGTTCCTTTTATGCTTTTGAAAATTACGGTTCTAAACAAAGTAATGTTTATATGTTTCTATATGGAGCGACAGGACTATTTATCCCAGCATCATTATCAGTCGCTTTAACGATATCAGAAGGAGGATATATTTCTGAACATAATGGCCAAGTTTCGTTAAAGTATTTCGAATTATTTACTAGTCCGCTAGCTTGGAGTATTGTTGCGCTAGCGATTGTATCTGTTCTATTTATTAGTGCAAGCTTTATTACTTATTATGCCTCAAGGGCAAAAGATCTAGCTGCACTTCAGTTAGTACGTAAATGGGCATTATTTTGGGCAACGCCAACCATTATTATGGCGTTGACAACAATGATTGCTTTAAGTCAGAGAAACCAAGTTAACTACGAAAATATGCTGGATTTATGGTGGGTATTTGGCTTATCAATGGGCTTTTTTATTATTGGGATCGGTCTATTATATATAGGCAGGAATTATGGGATTGCTTTTATTGCCATTATGCTGCAGTTTCTCTTTGCCTTTTTCGGATACGGAATGGCTAAATATCCTTATTTGCTCTATCCATACATCAATATTGAGGATAGTGCCACAAATCCATCCATGGCAATGGCGCTTATCATTGCCTTCATTGGAGGACTTTTACTGTTAATTCCGTCCCTAATATTATTGATGCGCCTGTTTTTATTCGATGCAGATTATGCCAAAGGAAAAAAATAAGAAGGCGGAATCATTATGCAAAATATAAAGAAAACAGTTTGGATGCATAAGAAAAAGATTTATTGTTTATTTGGACTAACCTTAATACTAGGATTTGCGATTGTTGCCCAGGCATATGTGATGACGTCCATTGTAGACGGTGTTTTCCTAAAAGAACAGTCGTTTTCAGCGATTATACCGTGGTTGCTGCTGCTGCTTATTATCCTATTTGTAAGGTCAAGTACCGATTATATAAGTAAACGAATTGGTGTTTCGATTGCGAGCAAGGTAAAAGGGGAAACACGAAAGAATTTATTAAAAAAATATGTTGCTAATTCTGTCCAGCTGAATGAAAAAGGACAGACAGGCGAAAAGGTAAGCATGCTTCTTGACGGTGTGGATGAGATGGATAGTTTTTATAGCCAGTTTATCCCCCAGGTTATGCAGAGTACCTTTGTGCCAATTTTAATGCTGCTTGTTATTCTTACTCAGCATGTGAATTCAGGGATTATTTTAATTGTTTCTGCCCCGTTTATTCCGATTTATATGATCGTAATTGGAATCAAAACCCAAAAAAAATCGGAGGAGAAGCTGGAAAAACTAGCTTCTTTTTCTGGTAAATTTTTAGAAACTTTACAAGGGCTAGTGACGTTAAAACTATTTGCTCAAACAAATCGGCAAAAAGGCGAATTAGAAAAAAGTAGTTTGAGCTTTCGCGATACAACACTAGAAATATTGAAGATTGCTTTTACACAATCCTTTGCACTTGAACTAATATCTATGCTAAGTATTGGAATTGTGGCTTTAGAACTTGCTATTCAATTAATTATTTATGAAAGTATTTCCTTTTTTACGGCTTTTTTGATATTAATATTGGTTCCAGAATTTTATACTTCCTTAAAAGAACTGGGTGTAACGTTTCATAATGGCAGAAGCAGCATGGGAGCGGCAAAAAAGGTATTAGAAGTGTTTGAAGAGGAAGATGAACCCACTTTATGGGGAAAGCAAACCTTTCCTAAGTGGAAAGTACCGCCAACCATTCAGCTTCATCAAGTTGATTTTGCTTATACGAATACTAACTTCCGACTACAGTCGATAACAGCAACTTTTTTACCTAAGCAGCAAATTGCCATTGTAGGCGCAAGTGGTGCTGGCAAGACAACCTTGCTTCACTTATTAGCAGGTATGATTACTCCTGAAAAAGGGACGATTTATATTAATCATGAAGCACTCACTAAATATACAGAAGCTGCTTGGTTAGAAAGGATTTCTTATATATCGCAAACTCCTTATATTTTTTCAGGAACGATTGGCGAGAATATTGCGATGGGAACGACAGAGGAAGTTGGGATGCAGGCAATTGAAACGGCAGCACAATTAGCGGGAATTGCACCACTAGTTAATTCATTAGAACATGGCTTTGATACTCGAATTGGTGAAGCTGGCAGAGGGCTTTCTAGCGGTGAAAAACAAAGAGTTTCGATAGCACGTGCTTTTCTGAAAAAGCCTCATATTGTATTGTTGGATGAACCAACGCGTGGACTTGACTTAGCTACTGAAAAAATCTTACAGCAGTCAATTCAAAAATTAAAGGAGACAGCTACGGTGATTACCGTTGCTCATCGTTTGCATACGATAAAAAATGCTGACCAAATTCTTTTTTTAGAAAATGGGAGACTCCAAGCTGTTGGGACACATGAATCATTATTAGAAATTTCACCTGCATATAAGGAGATAGTAATGATTCAAAAAGGGAGGGCACAGTAATGAGTGCGCTGCAGAAAATAATGAGATTAATGTTAATAGAGAAAAAAGACATTATTATAGCGGTAGTATGTGGTTTTATTGCTGGAATTAGCAGTGTCGGCTTATTTGCTGCAAGTGGTTATCTTATATCTAAGTCGGCATTAATTCCTCCCTTCTATACTTTAATTATATTAACTTCAACTGTTAAGTTACTTGGTCTTGTTAAAGCAGGAGCAAAATATGGAGAACGTCTTTCATCACATCGAGCAACTTTTACGATTTTAAGTAATTTGCGAGTGGCTTTCTTTGAAAAATTGACGCCGCTTATTCCGCAAATATTTCATAAATATAGAAGCGGAGATTTACTTGCGCGTGTAGTTGGAGATGTAGAAAGCTTGCAAAATTTCTTTTTAAGGGTGTTTTACCCACCGCTTGTGCTCTTACTTGTTTTTGTCAGCACGATCTTATTTACTAGTTTTTATTCCATCACCATTGCGCTGATTCTCTTACTTGGTTTTTTCTTGACGACAATTATCATTCCGGCACTATTTTCCTTAAAGCAGGTTAATATTAAAGGGAAAGTTAGGCATGCGCGAGGTGATTTATCCACCCATATTACAGAGGTGATGTATGGGTTTCGCGAATTAAAGCTGTTTCATCAATTACCATATAAACAACAACAGCTATTAAATCGTTCTGAATCGTATATCAATGAACAAAAACGAGAAAATTTAAATAAAGTATCGAGTCAATCATTTAATGGTTTTATCACGTTGGTTACAAGTTGGACTGTCATAGGAGTTGGAGCCTATTTAGTTGCGAATGGCATGCTTGAGGGGATATTTTTAGCAATGCTTGTTATGATTTCTTTAACTGTCTTTGAGTCTGCAGCTCCAATGGCTGTATTTCCAATTTATATGCAAGAAAGTAGAGATGCATCAAGTCGCTTATATGAAGTGGTAGAAGATCCTAGTTATAAAAAGAATCATAGTGATTCTGCTATTAATAAGTTATCTAGCCTTCCGCCATCATTAGAGTTTAAAGATGTGCAATTCACTTACATGGGGGATTGGCGCAGCACGATTCCTAACATATCCTTTACGATACCAGCTAGGTCAAAGACGGCAATTGTTGGTGCCAGTGGTTCTGGAAAATCGACTGTCCTTCAGCTGATCTTAAAGCTGCAAGAAGTAGATGCCGGAAATATTTATTGGGGAGAAGCAGATATAACATCTGTATCTGGTGAGGCTATATGGGAACAAACAAAAGTTGTCTTGCAGGAGAATTATTACTTTTATGGTACGATTCGTGAAAATCTTCAATTAGCTGCATCAGAACTTAGTGACACACAAATGGAAGCAGTATTAGCAAAGGTGCAGCTAGAACATTTTTCCCTAGATCATCGCGTATTAGAAAAAGGAGAAAATCTTTCAGGCGGAGAAAAACAACGCTTAGCTATTGCCAGAGCATTTTTGAAAAAAGGACATCTATGGTTATTAGATGAGCCAACCTCATCACTTGATGCACAGACAGAACAAACTATTTACAAAGAAATTTTTAAAGATGCTGATCAGGATACATTTATTATTGTCAGTCATCGTTTAAATGGCTTAGAGTCCATGGATCAAATTATTGTAATGGATCATGGCGAAATTATCGAGTGCGGTTCTTACAAGGATTTAATGGATAAGCAAGGTTATTTTTATCAAATGAAGGTACTAGAAGAAAGCTTGCTTTAAGGAAAAAATGAAAAGTTATTTGTTTTGAACTTTGCAAAAGATGGGAATAGAGAAACTGGCGGACCGAATCCATTGCATTAACTCACCGCTTGCCCTAGAAAGTGAAGTGTATTCAGTCTGCAGGTGATCTCCACTCCCATTACTTTTTCATGCGCTACATAGTATTTGTATCAATAACGTAACAATACTTTATATCAGAGGGTAAGCCCCGCTCTTAAGCCTCATAAATTTGATTTGCGGAAATGAAAGATTAGTGTAATCATTAATTGTGAACCCAGTTACATTGTTTTAGAGAAAAAACATTATTTACAAGAAGAAGAGGGAAGTAACGATGAAATTAGATGAATTTACAATCGGACAAACTTTTCAAACGAAGACGCTTTCATTAACGAAAGAAGAGATTATAAAGTTTGCAGAAGAATTTGATCCGCAGTATTTGCATGTAAATGAAACGAAAGCGAAAGAAGGAAGATTCAATGGCATAATTGCTTCAGGGATTCATACTTTAGCTATTTCCTTTAAACTATGGGTCGAAGAGGAGAAATATGGTGAGGATGTTATTGCCGGAACAGGGATGAATAACGTACAATTTATTAAACCTGTATATCCAGGTGATAAGTTGTATACGATTGTAAAAGTTCTTGAAAAAAAAGCCAATAAAAGTGCTACCGGTATTCTTACTGTATTGCTTAAGACGTTTAATGATAAAGAAGAGGAAGTATTTACAGGAGAATTATCTGTATTAATAAAACGATAAAAAAGAGGGAAATAGGCTGTCGATATACTCCTTATAAGAGTATTGGCAGCCTTTTTAGATTTTCCATTGTGACAGGTAAATGAAATTCTAACTTTTTTGTGAACTTATGCACAAACTATGTTTTTGGTGCTATACTTTGGTAGATGAAGGCACCTGAGCAATGAATAGAATAGGTGCTGTATGGAGGTAAAAAGATGAAAAAAAGAATAACATCTATGCTTATCTTAGTTTTTTCCCTAGTGCTTGTCCTTGCTGGTTGTGGAAACGACAAAGCAAGTAACACGCAAAAGCAAGAAAAAAAAGATAAGGGGGCAGAAACAGTATCAGGAGCGTCCAAAACTAGTTATACGCCATATGAAGAACTTAAAGACAGCTATGATATTATTATTGTTGGCGCTGGCGGAGCTGGAATGACAGCTGCGTTAGAAGCAAAGGCCAAGGGATTAAATCCAGTTATCCTTGAAAAAATGCCGGTTGCAGGAGGTAATACAACAAAGGCTTCTTCTGGAATGAATGCTTCAGAAACTAAATTTCAGAAAGAACAAGGCATTAAGGATAGTAATGATAATTTTTATGAAGAGACATTAAAGGGTGGTCATGGAACAAATAATAAAGAAATGTTACGTTTCTTTGTTGATCATTCTGCAAGTGCTATTGATTGGCTAGATTCCATTGGTATCCGGTTAAATAATTTAACGATCACAGGTGGAATGAGCGAAAAACGTACTCATCGTCCTGAAGATGGCTCAGCAGTTGGGCAGTACATTGTAGATGGATTATTGAAAAATGTGCAAGAAAAGGATATACCATTATTTGTTAATGCAGATGTGAAAGAAATAACAGTAAAAGACGGGAATGTAAATGGCGTCCATGTATTATTCAATCAAACCGATGAAAAAGAAATTGCTGCAAAAGCAGTTGTTGTCACTACTGGTGGATTCGGCGCCAATATGGAAATGATTAAAGAAGTAAGAAGTGATTTAGGAGACTATGTGACAACAAACCAAGCTGGTAGTACTGGTGACGGAATTAAAATGATTGAAAAACTAGGTGGGACAACCGTTGATTTAGATCAAATTCAAGTCCATCCAACTGTACAACAAGATGAATCATATTTAATAGGAGAAGCAGTTCGTGGAGAAGGTGCAATAATGGTCTCTGCAGAAGGAAAAAGATTTACAAACGAATTAGACACGCGTGATAAAGTTACTGCGGCAATCAATGAGCTTCCAGAAAAAGCGGCATTTTTAGTGTTTGATGCTGGGGTGAAATCTCGTGTAAAAGCTATTGAGCAGTATAAAAAAATGGGATTTGTATTAGAAGGAGAAACAGTCGAGGCTCTAGCGGAAAAGATGAATGTTTCTGCTGACGAGTTAACTGCCACGCTAGAAACATGGAATAGTGCTGTTAAAAATAAGGATGATCAAGCTTTCGGAAGAACAACAGGAATAGACAATGATTTATCCAAAGCTCCTTTCTATGCTATTAAAATTGCCCCAGGTATCCATTATACAATGGGAGGAGTAAAAATTAATACAAACACAGAAGTCCTTAATAAAGAAGGAGCGCCAATCCCAGGCTTATTTGCAGCAGGGGAAGTTACCGGTGGACTTCACGGAGAAAATCGAATTGGCGGTAATTCTGTCGCAGAAATAATTATTTTTGGTCGTCAGGCTGGTGTGAAATCTGCAGATTATGTAAAAGCAAAATAATCGATAGTACTGTGAAAGCTTATATTTCAGTTTCATTAGCCAATTAGGCTGATAGATAAAAGGTTCAAATCACTTTTGATTTGGACCTTTTATTTTGCTATTAAGATTATTGTCTTAAATAAATTAATTAGGGACATCGGACAATCTCTTGCTTTCATACGTTAAATGCAAAGGGGAGCTGTGGAAAATGAAAGACAATAGAGGAAAAGAAGTAATGATTGTGGTTTTAGAATTTTCACAAATGAAAAGATTTTTAATGATGGATATGGGAATCGGCACTTTGTCCTATTATTTAATTAAAATGATTAATGGCAATCTCCTTATTGATTTAATAGGAAGTACGATTATTACTGAGGGAGTTAAAAGAGTGTTTAAAGGGATAAATAATAAAAAATAAGACTATTACCTAGAAGATGGAGCTGATTTCGAAAAAACAAAGAAGGAAGGAAAGAAAGTGATCTTTTTGCGTATAATGTATTAAGTGATGTTAATGGTTAGGGAAGAAGGATAAAAAAAGCAAAAGATTAGCATAGAGATATGGATAATTCACCCATAATACATAATGTATAGATTGACGAATATTTGGAATTTAGATAAAATTTTTCCTGAGAGAAACATTTTTTAATGAAGAAATAAATTTTATATAAATGAAAAACACAGAAATATTATAGTAGATAAAGGGGGATTTAAATGCCCGAAAATTTATTAATTGCCTTTGGTTTAACATTATTAGCAGGCCTTGCTACTGGGATAGGAAGTGTCCTTGCTTTTTTTACATCCACCACAAACACAAAGTTTCTCTCTTGGATGCTTGGTTTTTCAGCAGGAGTAATGATTTATGTATCGATGATTGAAATTTTTGTGAAGGCAAAGGATGCATTAGTAGGATCATTGGGGATACAGACTGGGAATTGGCTTACGGTGGCGGGTTTTTTTGGTGGAATTCTCCTTATTGCCTTGATCGACAAATTTGTTCCAGAGCAAGGAAACCCACATGAATTAAAGAAAGTAGAGGAAATTAATAAATCTAATCTAAAAAGGACAGATCATTCTTTATTAAAGATGGGAAGTTTTACAGCATTGGCAATTGCTATTCACAATTTTCCAGAAGGAATTGCAACCTTTACGGCAGCTTTACAAGATCCAGGACTGGGGGTAGCAATTACTGTTGCCATCGCCATACATAATATACCAGAGGGGATTGCTGTGGCAGTACCCATTTACTTTGCAACAGGTGATCGAAAAAAGGCATTTAAACTTTCGTTTTTATCAGGATTAGCAGAGCCAGTTGGCGCATTAGTTGCTTTTCTCATCTTGATGCCATTTCTAAATGATGTTATGTTCGGTCTCATATTTGCAGCAGTAGCAGGAATCATGGTGTTTATTTCTTTAGATGAATTACTGCCAGCAGCCAAAAAATACGACGAAGGCCACTTATCCATATACGGCCTGATAGCAGGGATGGCTGTGATGGCAGTAAGTTTGTTATTGTTTATATAATGAAAAATTATATGGTCAATGTCCTTGAATACTGGATTGATTCAGCCGGAATCCACGCACCCGAAAGGGAAGTGTATTCCGGTTTTCGTTTTAATAGAATTCACCATTACTTCTTTTCTAATAAGTTGTTTTCCTTCTCCATTTTTTCCACTTCTAATTTCAATTTTTCTGTTTCTAATAAGAAATTTTCATGTTTTAATCTTTCCAGCTCTAACTGATCTTTTAGCATTGCTTTGTTGAGCTTGGCCCTTTTTTCTAAATGATCCGTGATAATTCCAGCTAGGGAACTCAAGAATATAGCTATTACAATCACAATAATAATCATCATATAACTCCCTTATATTGTTTATTAACAAATACGAAAAACGCATGAAAAAGTTTCAAATGAAAGACAAACGAACTATGACTCGGTAAATTGGAATTTTTTTTGCGGAATAACTAAGGAGGAAATGAAATCATTTAAAAGGGCACAAAAAAGGAAATCGGACAGTTCAAAAAATATAATGGCTTCTTTTTTTGAAGGAAAATATGATTATTGCAGCAAAAGCGATCTATAGGAGGAATGCAGATAAAATGGAACAAGTGAAAAATAAAGTGAAAGTATATTTAGGAGAAAATTTCTAAGGAAAATAGATGAAAGAGAAGGCGTTATCATCTATTATAGAAGGAGGATAACTATTTGGATGAATAAAAAAAAGTGTGTAGGTGAACAGAATGGAAAGACAGGATGAAAAAGTATTAGTCGGAGAAGCAGCAGTCATTCAATTTGTGAAAGATGGGATGACAGTCGGACTTGGCACGGGATCTACTGCCTATTATGTGATAAAAAAAATGGGAGAAATGATTAAGAAGGGGGTGGAATTAAAAGGTGTAGCAACGTCAAAGGCTACAGAAAAATTAGCCAGCGAATGTGGAATTCAGCTGATTGATATAAACGAAGTAGAGCAATTAGACATTGCTATTGATGGAGCGGATGAAATTGATGATAACTTCTTTGCGATTAAAGGGGGCGGCGGAGCATTATTGCGTGAGAAAATAATTGCCAGTGCTGCTAAAACCTTTATTGTAGTTGCTGATGGAAGCAAGAAAGTCCAATCATTGGGAAAATTCCCTCTTCCTATTGAAGTCGTACCTTTTGGTTATAAACATACAGAGAAAGCCATTCGAAAATTTGGCTGCAAAACAGCGATACGGCAGAAAGATGGCAAGCTCTTCGTAACAGATAACGGAAATTATATTATAGATTGTTCTTTTCCTACTATCCAAAACCCCACTCAATTACATCAAGACTTGAATAATATAGTAGGGGTAGTAGAGAATGGCCTTTTTATTAATATGGTAGACGTTTTAATTTCCATAAATGAGCAAGATCAAATCAGCGTGGAGCATAAGAACAGATAATTTTAGATATAGGGGATTTATGTAGATAAATTCCCTTGTAATGATGGTTTGATAAAGAAGAGTGGCAGTCTGTAGAAATGCTTTGGAACAGTTTTAAAGATATTCTTTATTTTTTCTTGAAAGCGTTTCTTTTTTTGTTTCTACGTTATATTATCGTAGATAGGGAGGGGAATCCTTATCTAGGAAATGCATCCAATGGAAGGATGCAATCATGTTACAGAAATAAGGGAGAGATAGAATGTCTTTACGAGAAGATGCTTTACATATGCATCAAGTCAAACAGGGGAAATTGGAAATCCATGCAAAAGTGGAAGTAAAAAATGCCCAAGATTTAAGTTTAGCTTATTCTCCGGGAGTAGCAGAACCATGTAAAGAAATTTTTGAGAATCCAGAAACTGTCTATGACTTTACCATGAAGGGTAATATGGTGGGCCTTATCACCAATGGTACATCTGTACTTGGTTTGGGTAATATTGGTGCTGAAGCATCTTTGCCAGTAATGGAAGGGAAAGCAATATTGCTTAAAAGTTTTGCAGGTGTAGATGCCTTCCCCATTGTTTTAAATTCAACAGATGTAGACAAGATAGTAGATGCAGTTAAACTAATGGCTCCTACTTTTGGTGCCATTCACCTAGAAGACATTGCTGCTCCACAGTGTTTTGAGATTGAAGAAAGATTAAATCAAGAATTAGCCATTCCAGTTTATCATGATGACCAGCATGGTACAGCAATTGTAGCTTTGGCAGGACTTCTAAATGCCCTTAAGATAGTAAAGAAAGAAATGAAGGATTTGAAAATAGTAATAAATGGTGCGGGCGCTTCAGGTATTGCTATTACAAAGCTTTTCAACTCTTATGGTGTAACTAATATGATTATATGTGACACAAAAGGGGCGATCTTTGCTGGCAGGACAGCTGGGATGAATCCAGCGAAAGAATCTGTTGCAGCTTATACGAATGTTAAGTTGACGAGAGGTACACTGAGAGATGTTTTAGTGGGAGCAGATGTATTTATTGGTGTTTCTGTAGCAAATACTTTAACGAAAGAAATGGTACAGACAATGAATAAGGATGCGATTATCTTTGCACTGGCAAATCCAGTACCAGAAATAAGTCCGGCACAGGCGAAAGAAGCGGGCGCGGTCATAGTTGGAACAGGAAGATCAGATTTTCCGAACCAAGTAAATAATGTATTGGCCTTTCCAGGAATTTTTCGTGGTGCTTTAGATGTTCGTGCAACCACTATTAATGAAGAAATGAAAAAGGCAGCAGCTGAAGCGATTGCAGGCTTAGTTGCGGATGCTGAGTTGAATGAAGATTATGTAATTCCAAGTCCCTTTGATCCTAGAGTTGCTCCTGCTGTTGCTTCTGCTGTGGCAAAAGCAGCAATGGAAACAAAGGTAGCAAGAATTCAAGTTAATCCAGAAGCTGTAAGACTGAAAACAATGAAAATGACGACTTTTGATAAAGAATAAAAGGATTGATGAAGAGGCTAGTTCCAAATGGGCAGCCTCTTTTTGTTTACAATGTATTTGTTTCGCCGACTTGTTTGCTCAAGAGAGAGACATTAGAGCTTTTCTTACTGGTTTTAACATTAAAAAGAAGATTTAATAAAATGGCAGCCAAACTTCCTGTGATAATCCCATCACTTACAATGATTCGTAAGGCGGAAGGAAGCTGGTCAAATAAATTAGGAACTGCTGTTGCTCCTAAACCGATAGAAATAGAGCAAGCCATGATTAACAAGTTAGCCTGATTGGTAAAATCAACTTTGCTCAGCATTCTTATGCCAGAAGCAACAACCATTCCAAACATAACAACGGTTGCTCCGCCTAACACTGGTGTGGGAATAATAGTGGCAAAAGCCGCAACCTTAGGAATAAAGCCTAAGAAAACAAGGATTCCTCCTGCGGCAATTACGACATTTACCGTTTTGACTTTTGATAGCTGAACAAGACCAACGTTTTGAGCAAAGGTATTATACGGAAAGGCATTAAATAGTCCACCTAAAGTAATCGCTAAACCCTCGGCACGATACCCACGCGTTAAATCCTTTTCACTTAGTGGCGTCTCCGTTATTTTGCTTAGTGCGAAAAAGACACCAGTTGATTCAATTACAATAACTAAACCGACAATTAACATGGTTAGAATTGGCCCAAATTCAAAGCTAGGTATCCCAAAATAAAATAGTTCAGGAAAATGGAACCAACTAGCTTCTTTTACTGGAGTAAGGTTTACTTTACCAAGAATAGCAGCAATAATAGTACCAGCAATAATTCCAATTAGGACGGCCAATGATTGCATAAATCCTTTTGTAAACCGGTTTAACAAAAGAATGAACAATAGGACGCCAAATGCCAAAAGCAAATTCTCAATGGAGCCAAAATCTTCGCTTGCTGCTCCTCCGCCCATATTTTTAATACCAGATGGGATAAGAGATAAACCGATAATAGTTACAACTGTTCCTATTACAACTGGAGGGAAGAGCTTGGTAATTTTGCTGAAAAAAGGAGCACAAATAAACATAAAAATCCCTGTAATAATAATGGCTCCATAAATAGCGGTGACTCCATAATTTGTTCCGATCGAAATCATCGGAGTAACAGCGACGAATGAACTACCTAGTACAACTGGCAAGCCAATGCCTAAATATTTGTTTTTCCAGGCTTGAAGCAATGTGGCAATTCCACATGTTAAAAGATCAATTGCAACAAGATAGGCTAGTTGTTCGCTTGTTAAATTTAAGGCTCTTCCAACTAATAGTGGAACAAGGATAGCACCAGCATACATAGCAAGAACATGTTGAAGACCTAAAGAAAAAATTCGAATTCCCTTTTTGTTATTTTGAGGCATTATAAACACTCCTTCTCCTTTGTTATTCATTCTAACGTATGGTGTTATATTTATTAACATAATAAGAAGTAAGAAGAAAGAAGTCATTGGTTAATTTATACAAAATATTTAGAAAATATAGATTATATAACTAAGACAAATGAAAAACTTCTTTAGATTTGGCTTTGTTTTTTTCTTTCATTCATTTTTAAAATTGATTTAATCCGAAAGGCAAAACGAAGGTGGAAGGTAGTCTCTGGATCCTTAAGACTTTTTCCTAAGAGATCCTCACATTTTTCTAAGCGATAAATCACTGTATTACGATGTACATAAAGACGTTTCGCTGTTTCAGAAATTTGGCAATGGGTCTCTAAGTAAACAGATAATGTATGGAGTAATATTTGTTCATCTTCTTGCTGATGATTGTTAGAGAAAGGTTGAAAAATATGATCATAAAATTCCTGCAGATCCTTTGTTGGAATGATTCTTAACATTTCAAAGGCATCCTTTGGTCGATGTATCTGGATAAAAGGAGTGTTTCCAGAAAGCTGTCCAGTATGTAATGCACTAAGCGCCTCTTGATAAGCATTAGGTAAATTTAACAGGCGCTGATAAACATTACTGATACCGAATGAAATACTTGTTTTAAATGTGTTCACAAGATGGGTTTGGATATTTTGTAAATAAGGAAGAATGGTTTTGTCTAGCTCATAAGAGGAATCGGTAACTTCCATGATAATAATACAATGATCCTCAATAAGAAAAAGCTGAGAAGCGAAAGGTGCCTTTTTTATTTCTGTTTCGATAAATTCAAATACATAATCTACCTCAACAGAATGCTGTGTGAAAGATTTATATTGATCGCCGCTATCCAATTTGCCAATTATTGCGATGGAAGCCTGTTCTTTTTTTAAGAAAAATTCTTTAGCTCTGCTTTCGATTTCCTCAGCAAAGCTAAACTTTCCTTCCATAAAGTGAGCGAAGAAATCATTTCTTGCTCTTCTAGTATATTGCTTCACTGTATTTTCCCTCATTAGCTCAAAAGAAAGCACATTAGTTGCTTGTTCAATCGTAAGAAGCAAGCTATGACCTTCCATGGGGATTTCTCCCAGAACAACTAAAAATGCTGGTTTTCTCATATGTGTATAAATGGGGAAAATTGTAAAAAATTCTTCTGTATTTCTACTCGAAAAGCAAGAGTATGGTGAGTTAGCTAATAAAAATTCAAACCCATTAGCATGGAGAGAGCTCAAAAAGTTATCGGTAGATGTTCGATTATGAGAAGAAGTGTGTATTTGAAAATGGGCATCTAGTAAAAAGATCGGCTTGTTAATCATTTGAGATAAGTCATCAATAAGCCTTTTTATCCCTTTCCCTTTCAGAATATGCTGCGTGAATTTCCGATGGGTTTCAAAGGCAGTGGTTAACTCTGCTGTTCTTTGACTCAACATATAGTTTAAAGAAGCATTAACGATTTCCCCTAGTGAAGTTTCTAAAGGTATTTCTAATAGGGGAAATCCTATTTCATTTGCGAATTGAATCGCTTCTTGTGGTATATGTCCTAAAAATCTCTTGGACTTAATTCCTAAAGCTGTACAATCCCTTTTATGCATACTTTTTATTAAGGAGAGCAGAACACCAGGATTATCTTTAAGATGATAGGCAGTAGTGACTAATAAATCGTTTGGGTTTAAGAAGTCCACGATATCAGGGGCATCCATCATGGTAATATGCTTAATTTCTTTATTTAATCCTCCGTGACCTGCAATTACTTGCACTTCTGCAAAGGCAGGTTTTTGTAATATCTCTGCTAATTTCAATTGTATCCCTCCCAAAGTAATCCGTGTAATCAAGAAGCTTCTTTAGTTAATTTATACAAAGTATTTAGACAATTCTAACATTTTATCTAATGAATTGCTAGCAAGTGATTATTAAAATAATGGATACATATATTAGTGCGTTTTAAGTAGTTTTAAATATTATTAGAAAATAACAAAAGGAAGGAGAGTTCTTTCTTTTTATTTTGAATGTAGGGAGAGTATCAGCAGAGAGGAGCGGGAGAAATGAAGACAACTATTGATATTGAAACAAAAGAAGTAGGGGACTGGATAGAATGGCTTGCCCGATTTGGGAAGACGAAAAATGGTGGAGTTACAAGACTTCTCTATGATGAAAATTGGCGCTTAGCCCAACATTCTCTTTTTCAAAAAATGAAAGAAAATGGCTTGAATCCTTATTTTGATGGTGTTGGCAACTTATTTGGCAGG
Organism: Niallia circulans; assembly: GCF_003726095.1. Lineage (NCBI taxonomy): Bacteria > Bacillati > Bacillota > Bacilli > Caryophanales > Bacillaceae > Niallia > Niallia circulans. The sequence continues at coordinate 2,784,428 of NZ_CP026031.1, read as the reverse complement.
TTAGCAGGAGTAGATCTAGAGGAGAAAGCCATTCTAACAGGTTCTCATATTGATACTGTTATAGATGGTGGAAAATATGATGGAGCCTTCGGGATTATGGCGAGTTTTATCGCTGTCAATTATTTGAAACAACATTATGGTAAACCAAAAAAGACAATAGAAGTAGTCTCTTTATGTGAGGAAGAGGGGAGTAGATTTCCTTTAGCTTTCTGGGGATCTGGATCGGTAACGGGAAAGTTTACTAAAAGTGATTGCGAAGGATTAGCTGACGCAAGAAATATTTCTTTTGCTCATGCTATGACATCGGCGGGCTTGCAGCCAGTTGAAAAACAAGTTAAGCGAGAGGATATTGAATGCTTTATAGAAATACATATAGAACAAGGGGCTGTCTTAGAAAAAGAGCAGAAGTCTATAGGGATTGTCTCTCATATAGTTGGACAAAGAAGATTTACGATCAAAGTTACTGGGGAGAGTAACCACGCAGGTACAACTCCCATGCCTTATCGAAAGGATAGTATACATCTTGCAGCGGAATTAATTACATATGCCATTAAACAAGTTACGGAAATGGACGCTCACTTAGTGGCGACAGTTGGGAAAATACAGGCAGTGCCTAATATTCCTAATGTGATTGCCAAAGAGGTTACTTTTACACTGGATGTCCGCCACCACCAAGAAGAAGTGCTAGATTACTATTGTGAGAAAATTTTTGCACATTTTAAAGAGAGATGTAAGACTGCTGGTATGGAAGTAGGATGGAATCAATGGCTGGATGTTAAGGCCGTTGCAATGGACGATAAACTAACGCAGCTGTCGGAGAGAATTGTGGAGGAAATAGATATCCCATATCAAAAAATGATTAGTGGTGCCGGTCACGATGCACAAATTTTCGGAACCTATTGCCCGACAGCGTTACTATTTGTTCCTAGTGTAAATGGGATCAGTCATTCCCCAAAGGAACATACAAATCTAGAAGATTTAAAAAATGGGGTTGTTGTTCTTATAGAATTACTACACCGTTTGGCTTATTGATTTTTTCTGAGATGAACGTACTTAAGGTGCAGGGAAGGCGGAAAGTGGAGTTCATGAGGTCGATGAAAGCCGAAAAGTAGGAGTGGAAAGAGGAAAGTGGAGTTCATGGGGTTGATGAAAGCCAAAAAGTAAGAGAGGAAAGAGGAAAGTGGAGTTCATGGGGTTGATGAAAGCCAAAAAGTAAGAGAGGAAAGAGGAAAGTGGTGTTCATGGGGTTGATGAAAGCCGAAAAGTAAGAGAGGAATAGGAAAAGTGGAGTTCATGGGGTTGATGAAAGCCGAAAAGAAGAGAGGAAAGAGAGAAGTGGTGTTTATGAGATTGATGAAGACCAAAAAGAAGGATCACGAAGCAAGCAGAGGGAATTACTAAAAGATAAGGAAAGGAAGTATCATAGTGACTTTTTTAGAACTAAACACACCCTTAAGAACGATTATGACACCAGGACCTGTTGAGGTTGATCCGAGAGTGTTAAGGGCGTTAAGTACACCTATTTTGGGACAATTTGATCCTGCATTTACATCTATCATGAATGATGTTATGAGAATGATTCAACAAGTTTTCCAAACTAAAAATCAATGGGCATATCCAGTTGATGGAACATCAAGATCTGGACTAGAAGCTGTATTGGCCAGTGTCATTGAGCCAGGAGATAAAGTGTTAATTCCAATTTACGGAAGATTTGGACATCTTTTGACGGAAATTTCTGAAAGATATGGGGCTGAGATTCATTTGCTTCAATGTAAATGGGGCGAGGTTTTTGATCCAGAAGTAATTATTGCAGAAATGAAAAGAGTGAGACCGAAAGTAGTTGCTCTTGTTCATGGAGAAACATCAACAGGGTGTATGCAGCCATTAGAAGAGGTCGGCAAAGCATGTCGAGAACAAGATATTCTCTTTATCGTTGACGCAGTTGCAACAATTGGAGGAGCCAATGTTCAAACAGATAATTGGTATATCGATGCAGTAATTGGAGGAAATCAAAAATGTTTATCAGTTCCATCTGGAAATGCCCCTATTACGTATAATGATCGAGTGGAAAAAGTGTTAAATGCACGGAAGAAAGTAGAAAGAGGAATAGCTACAGAAGTGGAGCTAGCAGAGATAAAAGCCCATGCCCCAATTCGCTCAAATTATTTAGATTTGGCACAATTGCAGGATTATTGGAGTCCGCGAAGGCTGAATCATCATACAGAAGCAACTACCATGTTATATGCTCTTCATGAAGGATTAAGAATTGTTTTAGAAGAAGGCTTGGAAAAGAGGTTTGCTCGTCATCAGTACCATGAACAAGCGCTCATGGAAGGAATAAAGGGAATGGGGCTTGAATTGTTCGGTGATAAAAGGTGGAAGCTGCCAACGGTAACATGCATTAACGTTCCAAAGGGGATTGATGCAGAATCTGTTCGTAGTATGATGCTTGAGCAATTTGGAGTAGAAATAGCCAGCTCTTTTGGTCCATTACACGGAAAAATATGGAGAATTGGAACAATGGGCTATAGCTGTCGCAAAGAAAATGTCTTATTCGTACTTGCGAGTTTAGAGGCATGCCTCATTAGCCATGGTGTAAAACTCCCTGCAGGCCAAGCACTGCAAGCAGCGCTAAATTTTTATTTAAGAGGTTAATAGATAAGGGTCCAGAGAAATACTTTCTATGCCTAAAAAGCATAGAGCTTAAAGAAAACACAGAGAAGCCATTCACTCCTTCTCCATTATCGAAAATAAAAGATATATGCCCTATCGGTTAAAAAGAATAAAAAAAATCTATATTGACAATAATGTTTCTATCCGATATGATTTTTCACAAAGAAATGAATAATGAAACTATAAAAAGGATTAGTATGCAGCAATGTCTATAAAAAGAGAGGGTCTAAATGCTGAAAGGACCTATAGGCTTACCTGTTGAACCTGCCTTTTTCGTTCTGTATCGAATAGACTTTGTTTAAGAAGATTCAGCGGTTCAATACCGTTAACATGGAAGAGTGTAAAGCTTTGCTTTGAATTAGGGTGGTACCGCCATTATTTGGTCCCTAATGAATAGCAACGCTTTTTTTTTATGGTCTTTTTCTAAGAAAGATCGCTTGAAATACGTTTAAAAACACAGATAAAATAGGAGGCCCTTTAAAATGGCGAAGGATTTTGTAAAAAGCATTACTAGCATGGAAGATGATTTTGCCCAGTGGTATACAGATGTAGTGACAAAAGCGGAACTAATCGATTATTCAAGTGTAAGAGGTTCGATGATTATTCGACCTTATGGAACAGCGATTTGGGAGAATATTAAAGAAGCATTAGATAAACGTATTAAAGAAACAGGGCATGAAAATGTTTATATGCCATTATTTATTCCAGAAAGCCTTTTACAACGAGAAAAAGATCATATTGAGGGATTCGCACCAGAAGTAGCATGGGTTACACATGGCGGAGACGAGAAACTAGCAGAAAGACTTTGTGTGCGCCCAACATCAGAAGTGCTTTTTGCAGAGCATTATAAAAATATTATTCATTCCTATCGTGATCTTCCTAAGCTATATAATCAGTGGGCTAATGTTGTGCGTTGGGAAAAGACGACACGTCCATTCTTACGTACTTTAGAATTTTTATGGCAAGAAGGTCATACATGTCATGAAACGGAAGAGGATGCAGATAGAGAAACAATTCAAATGCTTCAGGTCTATGCAGAAATATGCGAAAAGTACTTGGCACTTCCAGTGATCAAAGGGCGTAAAACAGAAAAAGAAAAGTTTGCAGGCGCGAAATACACCTATACGATTGAAAGCTTGATGCATGACGGCAAAGCATTGCAATCAGGTACTTCGCATAATCTCGGCGATGGCTTTGCAAAATCCTTTGGAATTCAGTTCTCGGACAGAGATGGCAACTTGCAGCATGTTCAGCAGACATCATGGGGCTTTACGACAAGAATCATTGGTGCCATGATTATGGTTCATGGGGATGACCGCGGCTTAGTCGTACCGCCAATGATTGCACCAACACAAGTGATGATCGTACCAATTGCCCAGCATAAGGAAGGGGTATTGGATTTTGCCTACGATTTACAGAAGAAACTAAGTAATTCGATCCGCGTTGGTATTGATGCAAGTGATAAAAAGCCAGGCTGGAAATTTAATGAGTATGAAATGAAGGGAATTCCTCTCCGTCTAGAAGTGGGACCAAAAGATATCGAGAAAAATCAAGTGGTTCTTGTGAGAAGAGATACTGGAGAGAAACAATTTGTCTCTATGGATGGATTAGAAGAAACAATTACACAATTATTAACGGATATCCAAGACAACTTGTTAAAGAAAGCCACAGATCATAGAGAAGAAAACACTCATACTGCTGTAAATTTTGATGAATTTAAACAGTTGACGGCAAAAGAAAAGCCAGGATTTATTAAAGCCATGTGGTGTGAAGATCAAGCGTGTGAAGATAAAATAAAGGAAGAAACAAGTGCAACATCTAGATGTATGCCTTTTGAGCAAGAAAAAATCGCTGACACTTGTGTATGCTGTGGCAAAAAAGCAAATAAATTAGTCTATTGGGCTAAAGCATATTAATATTTTTGCCTAAATCAAATGGATAGTAAAAACGAGCAATTTGGATCTCGAAAATATGAAGATGTTCTAATAAAAAAGCTGAAATTTATGTAAAGGTTGGTAAAGTAAGATCATCTACTTTACCAACCATGAAATTCTAAGTTTAAATATAAAAAAGCACTAAATGACAAATATAAAGCACCTAGTTGTATAGGTGCTTTTCTTCATTAAGGAGATGATCATGACTACTACTTTAATAAAAATAATAGCTTTAATTTTTATGCTAATAGATCATATAGGGGAATTTATCCCTGGTACTCCAGTATATTTAAGATGGGGAGGGAGAATAGCAGCACCGATTTTTATTTATTTTGTGATAATAGGTATGACTCACACCTCTAATAAACATCGATATCTCTTCCGTTTGTATATTGCTAGTGTTATCATGGCTTGCGTTAATGTGTTTATTAATCAAAATTATAATACGGGAGTAGGATTAACTAATAATTTTTTTGCGACATTATTTACGGTTGCATTGTTAATTTATGTAATCGATAAGAGAAGTTGGAGATATTTTAGTATCTACTTAATATGGCAGATGATAAGTACTGTGCTTTCTACCCTCATTACAGAAATATTTATATTAAATACAGCTCTGAGATATCCTTTTTATGGAGCTATATTTGGAAATGTAATATATGTAGAAGGGGGAATCTTGTTCGTTTTATTAGGTGTTGTCTTTTATTTATTTAGAAATAAAAAACAATTAGTAATAAGCTATTCAATTTATTGCCTTTTTATCTTTTTAGTATATAAAAAATGGGGAGGCAGTTTAAATCCGTTTTCACAATTTTTACTTCCGTTTGCAGACTTCCAATGGATGATGATTTTAGCTTTGCCATTGCTCTATTTTTATAATGGGGAAAAAGGAGTTGGCTTAAAATATTTTTTTATCTCTTTTATCCAATACATATTACCATTTTATATTTTATTGGAGGGGAAAAATAGTATTACTGTAAGCCAGCTCAATGAGAGTTGGCTATTTTCTCACTCTATACACAGCAATCAAAAAAAGCAAAGGACAGAATTAGCTATAGTGAGGAAAATTATTCCTTTTTATATTGTGGAATACTTACATAAGTCAATCTTCAGCTTTCTCCGTTATACTTCTAAATACTATTCATTCGTTTCTTTACTGGGTTTCTTCGTCTGGCTCAATATGGACATGAACCTCTAACACATTAAATTCATTTATTAAGGCATTTTCTACGGCTGAAGAGATATCATGGGCGTGAGTAATATCTAGCTGCTGGTTAACGGTAATGACGACATCCACGACTGGGTTATTGCCATAATTTCTTGCTTTAATTTCTTTAACAGCTTTAACGCCATCTGTATGTAAAATGGTCTTTTTATATTTATCAATCAATAAAACGTCAAAACCATCTGTCAGATAATGAGTGGTTTCTCGGAAAATTCCCCAAGCTGTTTTACAAATTAACAGGCCGACAATACAGGCCGCTAGCGGATCTAAAAATCCCAAGTTTAATTGTGCTCCAAAAATACCGACAGCAGTACCAAAACTAACCATCGAATCAGAAAAATTATCTTTCGCTGCTGCTTTTACAGCTTGGCTATTTATTTTTTTTCCCAATCGTAAATTGATCCGATAGACAAAGAACATAACAGCACCACAGGCGATAGCTGTATATGCTGCCACTAAATCAGGTGCTTGTCTAGAATGAGTAAAGAAGGAAGAGATTGCTTGGTATAATACTTGTAATCCAACACTCATCATAATAAAGGAAGCAATTAACGAAGCAACAGTTTCCGCTTTCCAATGGCCATAAGGATGGTCTTTATCAGCTGGTTTTTGAGATAGCCGCAACCCGATTAAAACGGCAACAGAAGCAATAATATCGGTGAAATTATTCCATCCATCTGCTTTTAAAGCTTGCGAATCAGTGCTATTTCCAATAATTAATTTCACTGATGCTAAAATAATATATGTAATAATGCTTAATATCGCGGCTCGTTCTCCGAGCTTTAAGTCTGCATATTTTTTATCCATTGCAAATGCCTCCTTAACTACCTCACTAATCATATCAAGTCACTATAGGGTGGGTCTAGAGCAACGTTTTTATACCTATCAACAAAAGTATGAGGAAGAGAAAACAGTTTGCCAGAGGAAAACTTTTCAATTATAAAAGAAGAAAAGTCAGAGGGAAAGAATAAATCCTCTCCTCTGACTTATCAATGATAACCAATTATCTTATATATAAATCACTTACTAAATAATCCTTTATCACATCGGATGGAATGGGAAATTCAACTGTCCCCATATACCCTGGTGCTACTTCGTATTCATTAAAGCAAATGACCAATTGATGCTGTTTGTTTATATAGAAATTTTGGTATGGATCGATTTTATCAAACCCTTCTGGATCGGTATCACTTTTTACAAAATAGCTTCCGATGTCTGCTTTCATTTGCTTGTTCATTTCATGTAAAATGTACGAACTGATAGCATCAATGTAAGAATCATCTTTAAATAGACTTGGTAATGTGATTAACAGTTCGTTTTGTTTATCGATCGTATCATAGCGAATAGATTCTGCAGCAGATGCTTTTGTTTCGATCGTATATCGACCAAGCGATAATAACAAATCATCATCTGTTTTAACGATATAGCCACTTTCGAGCGAGTAGTTTCCATTATCATTTGCTGTTTCTTGCATAAATTTAGAATAAAGCTCTTTTGATTCTTGAACGTATTGTTGGTTTAATGTCTGAGAAAGAGTTTTATTCTCTAAGCCAGTTACTTCAGGCGTTTTAATATCTAGCTCACTATTCTTCTTCGTTTCTTTCCATTCTGTTATTGTAACGACCTTAATGACTTTGTTTAAAAAAGGTATATCTGATAAGGTGCTTGCTGCTGCCGGACTTATATTGACCGTTGTAATGAATAAAAGGATGGAAGCAGCTAAGAAGATAGCGTTTTTTGAAATTCTTCTCAAAGTACGATATCGTTTAATCGATCTATGTGTCTGTTTCTCCAGTTCATTTGGTATGGGTATATTCAAATAATCCTTTTTCATCTTTTCTAATTTTCTATCCATTTTATTCCTCCACTATTTCATTTCTATACGAAGTATTTTTAGTGCCTTATAAAGTTTTGTTTTTACTGTATTTATATTTTCATCTAGTACAGAAGCAATTTCTTCGAGCTTTAAGTCTTCAAAAAAACGAAGAATCACAATGGTTTTATAGGATGGTGGAAGCTGATTCATTGCTTGTTCTAAATCTAAATTTTTGTAAGTATCGACAGAACTTGAAGCAAGCACTTCTAAACTGTCATCGTCTGCCACATACCAACGTTTCTTTTTTCGTAAAAAATCAAGAGAGGTTGTAGCGACAATTCGATAAAACCAACTTTTCATCATAGCAGTATCTTTTAATTGATGTTGTTTTCTTAACGCTTTATGAATAGAGTCTTGTACAATATCTAAGGCATCTTCTTGATTCCGTACATAAGAGTAAGCAAATCGATAGAAGCTTTCCTTCTGATCCATAATAAATGTAATTAACTCCGTTTCTTTTTTATTTTTGTTTAACATAGAAGAGCTCCTTTATGGAAGAAATACGTAATAACTTAAGTTTTACAAGGAATAGACGTATGGAAAGGGGATTTTGTTTTAAGAAAATCAAATAAATTAAAAAAAGGAAGGATAAAACGGAAAAGAGAGAAGAAAATCCTCCAAGCTTTCTGGTGAGACAGCACTTGGAGGAATAAATAATCTATTCTTTTTCTTTTACATGTAGTTTCTTGCTTGGCCAAAAGGCAGCATTTCCTAATAGGGAAGTTATTCCAGGCACTAAAAATGGTCTTACAATAAAGGTATCCAGCACAATTCCGATTGCAGTTATGGTTCCAAAATGGACAAGTACTTGCATTGGTAAAGTCGTTAGTACCATAAAGGTAGCGGCTAAAATGACTCCAGCAGAAGTAATAACGCCGCCAGATTCTGCTACACCTTCTTTCACCGCTTGTAAGAGAGGCTTTTCTTTGCTTTTCTTCCATATGCTTGAAATCATGAATATATTATAATCTTCTCCTAATGCCACAATAAATACAAAGGAGTATAGCGGAATTAAACCTTGAATTGCCTCTACTCCAAATCCATAGTGAAGGATAATCCAGCCCAATCCTAATGCGCTAAAATAGGAAAGCAGAACGGTCGCAATCAAATAGATGGTTGCCGTTATAGAGCGTAGATAAATAAGTAAAAGGATGGCAATCATGGCTAAAATAACAGGAATGATCATTTGCGCATCATCATTTGTTAATTCTCTTGTATCATATTGCTCTGCAGTAATTCCAGCAATCCAAACATTATCGTTCGCATTTTTGATTCCATTCTCCTGAAGCGTTTCTTCCAATGTTTCCCGAATTATTGGTAGTTTATCCATCGCTTCATTTGAATAAGGATTCGTTTGAAGCTCCACTGAATATTTGATTAAATCAGGATTCTTCTTTCCTGCTTCACTCTCTGAAACCTTTGCGATAAAATCTAATTGCTTCAAGGATTCCTCGACTTTTACAGCTTCTCCTTCGGTGTTAATAATAACCGATACGGGAGCAAGTTCCCCTGCATTAAAATGATCTTCAATTAAAGTATAGCCTTCTCTTGAGGGCATATCATCCGGAAATGAGGATAATAAGTCATACGTATACTCCGTTTTAAGGGAAAAAAGAGCAAAAATTCCAAGTAATATTGTCGTGAGAATCGTCACTTTCCATGGATGTTTTGTTACTACCTTACCAATCGCGGTTCCGAGTGATTTTCTTTTTTTCGCTGTTTTTTTAATGCCCTTTTTTGCTAATAATTCTTCTGTTCTAGGAACGAATGGATAAAAAGACAGTCTGCCGATAATAGCTAAAATGGCAGGGACAATACTTAAACTAGCTATCATCATTATGAGAATAGATATGCTAAATGGAATGGCAAATCGGTGAACTGCCCCATATTGAGCTAATAATAATGCAATGAGGGAGAAAAATACTGTTAAACCACTCATCGCCACGGCTCCGCCAGAACGTTTTAAGGCTTTTTGCATCGCAATTTCCTTTACTGATTCTTGTGTTAGTAACGTACGATATCTACTGATAATGAATAAACAATAGTCTGTACCAGCTCCAAAAAGCAATACGGTCATAATAGCAATGCTTTGAGAATCAAATTCAATCCACCTTGACTCACCTAAGAAGCCAAGTAAAGGACTGATAACTCCATAAGCGATTCCAACTCCGATTAGCGGGATTAAAGCTAATACTGGAGAACGATATATGACAAGCAAACAAATTAAAACTATCATGACTGTGCCAATGAGTAATGATAAGTCACCTTGGCTAAACAGCTCTGTCGCGTCAATAGAGATACCTACTGGACCGGTTGTTCTTGCGTGCAATTTTGTTTCGTCTTTTATAGAGGTGTTAAAAGGATTTTCTCCCCATAAGTCACTTGCAGCCGTTTCTAATTCCTGAATACCAGTCTTCAGTTCGCTTGTAGCTAAATTATTCTCAAATAAAAGCGGGAGAACGAATGTTGTTCCATCTTCAGAAATTTGTCGCTTTACTGCTTCTATCGGTAGTTGATGATAGGGAATAATCATTTCTTGATGGATTAGCGGTTTCTCTGTTAGTTGTTTGGTAAGCTCTTGGATTTGTTGTAAATCTTGATCAGATAATCCTGTTGATCGATACCAAGCAATTAATGCAGGTGTTCCTTGTTCATTGGGAAATTCCTCTTTCATTTTTTCCTCTGCCTGCTGTGATAAAGCAGTAGTGGGAATATTTCTAGCTAAATCATTTTTCTGTGAGCTAGCCTGAGGTAAAAACATGCTTACTATCCCGACAAGGAGAAGCCAGGCAATTAAAGTAATCCACTTTCCCTTTTTACTAGTTACTGCAGTAAAATATTGCTGAATATAATGTTTCATTTTTCCACTCCTTAAAGACGCAACTTATCAATCGATAAGTAAGATGTAAAACAAACTTATCACTTGATAAGTTGAGTATATAGTTAATACAGAAAGAAATGAAGTGTTTTTTACAAAATCATTACCTATCTACTAGGCCAAACAAAAATAAATGAACAATTAACTTTGCCTTTCGCTGGATTTCCTTTTTTTGTTGATTAGAAGATAGTTCTTTCATATAAGAAGGCTGCATCGCTGTTTGAATATATTGAAGAAACATCAAGGCAATTTCTTGGCTATTACTTTCTATTTTATTGTAGGAAATATTTGCATTGTTTTTTTCCTCTTGATCAAATACTTGTATAATGGGGTTCAAAAATCCTTCCTGCCAGCGAATTCTTAAATGTGTTTGGACATCAGCCGGCATTTCATGCTGTAAGTCATGAAACATTTGCATTAAATCCTCTTGATAATTTTCTAAAAAGTAAATAGCAATTTGATAGAGACATTCTTGAAGATTCTCGAATTTTTTCGTAATGTTTAAGAGAGCTTGTTCGGTTTGTTTTATAGACGCATTAATTACTTCTTTATAAATATCTTGTTTATTTTTGAAATGATGATATAAGGCTGGTTGTGTAATTCCACAATGTTCTGCAATCATTCTTGTACTAACCTTTCGATATCCTAATTCCATAAATAGCTGATAGGAAACATGGATAATGAACTGATAGGTATCATGATTGGTACTCGACCTAACTATTTTTTTATTCACATTGTAAACCCTTTCATTGTTGAATTTATCACATTTAATATTATAGAAAAAATAAGGGGATATTTCAAATTTGTATAAAATGTGAACGACATTGTGAAAATATGAACAAATTTATTTAAATAGGCTTGAAGGTTTTCACAAGTCGTTATATGATAAGCGTGTAAAGAAAAACTAACGAGAATTTGCAAACAAGCAACAAGAACTGTAAGTTGGTAGGAAAATTAAACTACTATATTAGTAGTTTTTCTTTAAAGAACAATTTGTGAAATATTTCACAAATTAACTGCTTTTATAAAGTGGTTTTTTCTTTAAAGTAATATGTGAAAAAATTCACATAATTATCATTCTCTATAATTGGAGGGATCTACGATGTCAGTTGTTGAAAAAGAAGTAAAAGGGAAAAATGAACAAGTTGATGTGCAAGCAGTTATTGATGAAATGGCTGTGAAAGGAAAAAGAGCACTAAAGGAATTTATGTCCTTAGATCAAGAGCAAGTAGATGAAATAGTAAAAGCAATGGCTCTTGCTGGCTTAGATAAACATATGTATTTAGCTAAACTAGCAGTAGAAGAAACCGGAAGAGGCATTTATGAAGATAAAATAACAAAGAATATATTCTCTACAGAATATATATACCACAATATTAAATATGATCGTACAGTTGGGGTAATAAATGAGGATCAACAAACAGGAATTGTCGAAATCGCTGATCCAGTTGGAGTGATTGCAGGAGTAACACCTGTTACAAACCCTACCTCTACTACAATGTTTAAAGCTATTATTGCTATTAAAACACGGAATCCAATTATTTTTGCTTTCCATCCTTCTGCACAGAAATGCAGTAGTGAAGCAGCTAGAATCTTAAGAGATGCAGCTGTAAAAGCAGGGGCACCAGAAAACTGTATTCAATGGGTTGAAAAACCTTCCATTGAAACAACAAAAGCATTAATGAACCATAATGATATCGCACTAATTCTTGCAACTGGTGGACCAGGAATGGTTAAATCTGCATACAGTTGTGGCAAACCAGCACTGGGAGTTGGAGCTGGTAACGTACCTTGTTATATTGAAAAAACAGCAAAAGTTAAAAGAGCAGTCACTGATTTAATTCTTTCTAAAACATTTGATAATGGAATGATTTGTGCCTCTGAACAAGCAGTAATCATTGATAAAGAAATCTATGAAGAAGTGAAAGATTTATTAGTTCGTAATAGCTGTTATTTCTTAAATAAAGAGGAATTAGCCAAAGTAGAAAAACTAGTAATTAATGAAAACACATGTGCTGTAAATCCTGATATCGTTGGTAAATCTGCTCATTATATCGCAGGATTGGCAGGAGTAAAAGTTCCGGAAGATACCAAAATCCTACTTGCGGAATTAGAGGGTGTGGGACCAAATTACCCGCTATCAAGAGAAAAATTAAGTCCAGTCCTTGCATGCTATAAAGTTGAATCAACAGAAGAAGGAATCAAACGTGCAGAAGAAATGCTAGAATTCGGCGGATTAGGACACTCAGCAGTTATTCACTCTGAAGATCCAAAAGTAATCGAAAGCTTTGCGCTAAGAATGAAAGCATGCCGAATTATTAACAACGCTCCATCTTCTCAAGGTGCGATCGGTGATATCTACAATGCTTTCATGCCATCTTTAACACTTGGCTGTGGATCTTATGGTAAAAACTCTGTATCTACTAACGTAACAGACATTCATTTATTGAATGTAAAAAAACTAGCAAAAAGGAATGTAAATATGCAATGGTTTAAAGTTCCATCAAAAATCTATTTTGAGAAAAACTCTGTACAGTATTTACAAAAAATGAAGGACATTTCTAGAGTGTTTATCGTAACTGATCCATATATGGTCAAATTCGGATATGTTGATAAATTACTTTATAACTTAAGAAAACGTTCAAATCTAGTGCAAGTAGAAGTATTTTCCGATGTAGAGCCAGATCCATCTATTGAAACAGTTGTTAGAGGAACAGAAATGATGGCTAAATTCCAGCCGGATTGCATTATCGCTCTTGGTGGGGGTTCTCCAATGGATGCAGCGAAAGGAATGTGGTTATTCTATGAACATCCAGATGAAGAGTTCTTTGGCTTAAAGCAAAAGTTCTTAGATATCCGCAAAAGAGTATATAAATATCCATCATTGGGTGGAAAAGCTAAATTTGTGGCAATTCCAACTACCTCTGGTACTGGATCTGAAGTAACATCTTTTGCGGTTATTACCGATAAAGAGCAAAATATTAAATATCCTTTAGCAGATTATGAGTTAACACCAGATGTAGCAATCATTGATCCGCAATTTGTGATGACAGTTCCACCATCCGTTACAGCAGATACAGGGATGGACGTACTAACACATGCTGTGGAGGCGTATGTATCAAATATGGCAAATGACTATACAGATGCATTAGCAGTTAAAGCTGTTCAATTGATCTTTGAATATTTACCAAGAGCTTATCGTAATGGAAATGATGAAGAAGCACGTGAAAAAGTGCATAATGCTTCTACGATCGCCGGTATGGCATTTGCAAATGCGTTCTTAGGAATTAACCATAGCTTGGCACATAAATTAGGAGCCGAATTCCATATCGCACATGGCCGTTCTAATGCAATTTTATTGCCACATGTTATCAGATATAATGCTGAGAAACCAAAAAAATTCATGTCATTCCCTAAATATGAATATTTTAAAGCAGATGAACGTTATGCGGATCTTGCTAGAATTCTTGGATTGCCGGCTAATACAGTTGAACAAGGTGTAGACAACTTTGTAAAGGCAGTAATCAGACTAGGGAAAGAACTGAATATTCCAATGAGTATTGCTGCACAAGGCGTAGATGCAAAAGAATTCGAAGCAAAAGTGGATTATTTAGCGGACCGGGCCTTTGAAGATCAATGTACAACAGCTAACCCTAAATTACCATTAGTTACAGAGTTAGCAGATATTTATCGTAAAGCCTATAAAGGGGTTTAAAAAATCCTCGAATAATAAAAATGGTCAAATCACTCGTGATTTGACCATTTTTATTATTCAATTTGCTAATCCAGTAATCTTTAAAGAGGAAGTCCTGCGTAAATCAATATAGGAATCCTTTAGTCGAATCAATGGTAAATGAGGTTCATTTTGATGAATAAAGATAATTTCTGCTGTTTCATTATTAGATAGCATGACTTTTTTAAAGAGCTGCTTCCTCATGATGAAATTGGTAAATGGAATAACAATAGCTGGATTTAAAGCATTTCCATAGGATTCACTCATTAATTCATCAATAGCTTCAATGTAGGTTTTCTTGTCTTTATACGTATTAGCAGTACACATGCTATTAAATTTGTCTGCAACGGAAACAATTTGGATCAAGAAAGGAATATCCTTTTCTGTACGCTGAGAGGGGTAGCCTCTGCCATTTATTTTTTCATGATGTAACAGAGCAGTTCGCGATATTAATATATCCAATTGTGGTACTTGAAATAAAATACTTTTTCCATAGATTGTGTGTTTTTGCATTTCTTTATATTCTGTTTGTGTTAAACGAGCAGATGCCTTTAAAATAGATGAATCCAACTTTAACATTCCGATATCATGAAATAATCCCATCTGACTAAGCAGATGGCATTGCTTTTTAGGCAATCCTAAAATCTTCCCAATAATGGCGGAAAGGATTCCAACATTTATACTATGCTGGTAAATATAATCATTCGGTGAGACTTCTTTATGAAGAATTTCTAAAATTGCTAATTCTTGAAGAGAAGAATCAATGATGTCTTTAAAGCCAGTTAAGAGTTTTTCCACCGTGCTGTTATCTTGTTCCATAATGCGATGGAAAGTTTCTTTTACCTCATCTAGCAAATTAGTAAATTCCTTATTATCGGAGGAGGTAGCGGTTTCATCTGTAGGTTCAATAACATCAAATGGATTAACCTGATGCTTTGTAAGTAATTCAACATGCTTCTTGGTTAAGATGGAGTCCTTTTTAAGTAGAAGTAAGCCTTCAATAGAGTTTGAATAAACATCCTTTTTTATACGATACCCAACAATATCCATAGTTCCTTTTCCCATATTAATTGTCTCCTTTACATAATGGCTATATATTGCTGCCTCGCATCCCCTTATTAGTAAATATTACCTTAGCTCCATCATAGATAAAACGGACTTTTTGACTAGTTATCGCACTTCTTATTGCCTATTTTAGTAGAAATTACTAGGGAGTAAGGCCTTCTGTATATTTTTCCTATTATAATAGCTATATATTTACCAAATAGAATAGAAGAAGATGCATAGATACATAGAGAGAGGAGCGGAAGGATGAAGAGGAGTCGAGTGAATAAAAATACATATTCTTTACATAAGGAAAAGAAATATCAACATCATATTAATTTCATTCATAATGAATTGAGGAATTATCGTACGATTGATATACCAAATCGTACGATAATCATTAAGAATCAGGATTTGGAAGATTGGATTGTGGAAGAGTTAAGTCCTGAAGAACTAGATGAAATTATTGTATTGCTAGAACAAGCTAAGAAAAGAGCATCTTCTGTGAAACCAATCTTTCAAGTGATTGCAACAAGCTTGTTAAAAATTACATAAGGATTCTGTTTTTAATAAAAGGCTTCTTGCTTGTTTCACTATGTGGAGAACTATATAATAGTATATATTTATCAATAAACACTAGACCGGATTTTAAGAAAAAGAGTAGAAAATCAAAATAGACAGTTGTGAATGCTTCTGTTATTGTATTGTAAGAAATAGCCATATAGAAACCTAATGAAGCCTTGTTTCTTGAATTAGGAGGAGAATTAGTTGGAACCTTGTATGCAAAGTTTATATACTTATTTAAATGACCATCTTGTTGATATGCGTAAAGAGTGGCTAAGCATGATAGAAAATAGTGATTCATCCTTTTATTCAGTCCATAAATCAGCAGAGAATATGGCAGAACTAATTACCGCCCATCAAACTCTTTTAGAAAATGTAATAAAGGTTTTTATTGAGGAAGAAGAAGTATATTCAGCAAATATTTCTGAATGGGCTCTTAAAGTTGCAGAAAAGCGGGCGAAAGACTTAGTACCAATTTTAGAATCAATTGAACAGCTTAACACGGTTAAAGGCATTCTTTTATCATATGTAGAGAAATTTTCTGCGGAGACTACTGCTCATTTAACAATTCCTACACTCTTTGAATGGATACGATTAATTCATTATGCATTTGATTTATTTGTAAATATTTTTATTGGTTCTTACGATAAATATAAATTTCAGCAATTAACGGCACAGCAAGAAACTATATATGAATTAAGCAGCCCAGTTATTCCAATTACGGAGGGAATTGGTGTTATTCCATTAATCGGCGATATTGATACAAAGCGAGCGCAATTAATTATGGAGAATACACTAAAGGAATGTAACGAGAAACGATTTAATCACTTATTTATTGATTTATCGGGTGTGCCCCTAATTGATACAATGGTTGCGCATCAAATTTTCCAAGTGATTCATGCTTTACGATTAATTGGTGTCAAAGGTTATCTTTCAGGATTAAGACCAGAGGTGGCACAAACAGCTATTCAACTAGGTGTAGATTTTAGCCAGATACCAATATTTAATAATTTAGCAAGTGCACTAGGGAAATTTGGATTAACGGTCAATGAAGTGAAATTTGTTAAATAGAGGTGTATATAGATGGGGAAATATATAGCTGCACTATTTTTCCCGTGCCTATTGGTAATCCTTTTTTCAAAAGCAACCTATTATCCAATTATTGGTTTAGTCTTAACCGTTGCTTTAATTGCTGCTTCGGTTTACAGAGGATATACGGATACATTTTTATTAATTGTCGTTGATGCTTTTTCTATGACTATTGGTTATATGATCAGTAGAAATTGGAAAGAGAGATTAGCAAGTAAGGATACTTAATAGAAGAAATATAAAAAAGAATAGAGAAGAAGAATGACTAAACGATTTTCCGTCGATAAAGAGGATAGGTATTTCGTATAGTCATTTTTTTATAGGGAAATGTTTTTCGTCCTAATCAAATTATGTTCAAAAATAAATCGAATGTTTGTTCTCTTTTTTGTGGTTTGAAATGGAAGGTTTGTGGTAGAATGATGTTATATTGATTACATAGGTAGGAATTAAAGAAAGAAATGGTTAAAAATCGTCTTTTCATTTTGTTGTTTTCCTTAATTTGTTGCTTTTTGTTTTTGCGGAGAATTTGAATCCTTAAAACAACAGAGTGTACGAAAATAGCTAATATCGTGGAGTATTAACATAAAGCAGCAATGGAATAGATGAATAAACAGGCGTGTGTATAGATCGGAGGATGGTTTAGTGAGTCATGATTTTGAATTAGTTTCGAAGTATACTCCTCAAGGAGATCAGCCAGAAGCAATCAAAAAATTAGTCTCAGGTATACAAGCAGGAGAGAAGATTCAAACCTTGCTGGGGGCAACTGGGACGGGTAAAACGTTCACCATAAGCAATGTGATTAAAGAAGTTAAAAAGCCAACATTAATTATTGCTCACAATAAAACCTTAGCAGGTCAATTATATAGTGAGTTTAAAGAATTTTTTCCTAATAATGCAGTAGAATATTTTGTTAGCTACTATGATTATTACCAACCAGAGGCTTATGTCCCGCAAACGGATACGTTTATTGAAAAAGATGCAAGCATTAATGATGAAATTGATAAGCTCCGTCACTCAGCAACATCTTCCTTATTTGAAAGAGATGACGTAATAATTATTGCCAGTGTATCTTGTATATATGGATTAGGTTCTCCAGAAGAATATCGAGAAATGGTTGTATCATTAAGAACCGGTATGGAATTGGAAAGAAATCAATTGCTTCGTAAATTAGTGGATATTCAATACGATCGAAATGATATTGATTTTAAACGGGGAACTTTTCGTGTCCGTGGTGATGTAGTCGAAATTTTCCCAGCGTCCCGAGATGAACATTGTATAAGAGTCGAATTTTTTGGAGATGAAATTGACCGGATTCGGGAAGTGGATGCAT
This sequence comes from Niallia circulans, assembly GCF_003726095.1. NCBI lineage: Bacteria > Bacillati > Bacillota > Bacilli > Caryophanales > Bacillaceae > Niallia > Niallia circulans. Next base: position 2,766,082 of record NZ_CP026031.1, on the reverse strand, counting down.
TAACGGGTGAAATTTTAGGAGAACGAAATCATATTGCTATTTTTCCGGCGTCTCACTTCGTAACAAGAGAAGAGAAAATGAAAATAGCAATTGAAAACATTGAAAAAGAATTAGAAGAACGCTTAGAGCAATTAAGAGCAGATAATAAATTATTAGAGGCTCAGCGTCTAGAACAACGCTCACGCTATGATTTAGAAATGATGCGAGAAATGGGATTCTGTTCAGGAATAGAAAATTACTCAAGACATTTAACATTAAGACCTCCTGGATCTACTCCTTATACATTGCTGGATTATTTTCCAAAAGATTTCTTACTTGTGATTGACGAATCCCATGTTACGTTGCCGCAAATTAGAGGAATGTATAATGGAGACCAAGCGCGGAAAAACGTATTAGTTGAGCATGGTTTCCGCCTGCCTTCAGCTCTTGATAACCGCCCATTAACGTTCGGAGAATTTGAGAAGCATATTAATCAAATGATTTGTGTTTCTGCAACACCAGGACCATATGAAATCGAACATACTCCTGTTATGATTGAACAAATAATCCGTCCAACTGGGTTACTTGATCCAACCATTGATGTTCGTCCAATTGAAGGACAGATTGATGATTTAATAGCGGAAATCCATGAGAGAATGAAACGAAATGAACGGGTATTGGTAACAACACTGACGAAAAAAATGTCAGAGGATTTAACAGATTATCTAAAAGAAATAGGGATAAAAGTACAGTATCTACATTCCGAAGTAAAAACATTAGAACGGATTGAAATTATTCGAGAGTTACGTCTTGGGAAATACGATGTATTGGTAGGAATTAACCTATTGCGAGAAGGCTTGGATATTCCTGAAGTCTCACTCGTTACTATTTTGGATGCAGATAAGGAAGGGTTCCTTCGTTCAGAGCGGTCCCTTATTCAAACGATTGGACGGGCGGCGAGAAATTCTAATGGCCATGTCATCATGTACGCTGATAAGATTACCCATTCCATGGAAGTCGCTATCAGCGAAACGAAAAGACGTAGAGAAATTCAAGAAAAGTATAATGAAGAACATGGAATTACCCCGCAAACCATTCAAAAAGGAATTAGAGATACAATCCGTGCTACGCAAGCAGCAGAGGAGCCTGAAGAGTATGGAACAACTACAAAACTTGATAAATTAACGAAAAAAGAAAAAGAAGCAATGATCGCACAAATGGAAAACGAGATGAAAGAAGCAGCAAAAGCATTAAACTTCGAAAGAGCTGCAGAACTTCGCGATTTACTGCTTGAATTAAAGGCTGAGGGGTGAGAGAACAATGGCAAAAGATAAACTTATCGTAAAAGGTGCACGTGCAAATAATTTAAAAAATATTGATATAACAATACCGAGAGATCAATTAGTAGTGATAACTGGTTTATCTGGTTCAGGAAAGTCTTCTCTTGCTTTTGATACGATTTATGCAGAAGGACAAAGAAGATATGTAGAATCTTTATCTGCCTATGCTCGGCAGTTTTTAGGACAAATGGATAAGCCTGATGTTGATTCAATAGAAGGCTTATCTCCTGCTATTTCTATTGATCAGAAAACGACAAGTCGAAATCCTCGTTCTACTGTGGGGACTGTAACAGAAATTTATGATTATTTGAGATTATTATTTGCGAGGGTAGGAAGACCAACTTGTCCAGAGCATGGTATTGAAATTTCTTCTCAGACAATAGAACAGATGGTTGACCGTATTCTCGAATATCCTGAGAGAACTAGACTGCAAGTACTTGCGCCGGTTGTATCAGGGCGCAAGGGAACACATGTGAAAATACTTGAAGATGTAAAAAAACAAGGGTATGTTCGTTTGCGCATCGATGGAGAAATGTTTGAAATTGGTGATGATATTTCTCTAGAGAAAAATAAGAAACATAATATTGAAGTAGTTATCGATCGACTTGTTGTCAAAGAGGGAATAACTGCTCGTCTGGCAGATTCATTGGAATCAGCCTTACAATTCGGGAATGGAAAAGTCATTATTGATGTGATGGGACAAGAGGAATTACTGTTTAGTGAGCATCACGCTTGTCCAATTTGCGGTTTCTCTATTAGTGAATTAGAACCAAGGCTATTTTCTTTTAATAGTCCATTTGGAGCTTGTCCAGATTGTGATGGTCTAGGAAATAAACTAGTTGTAGATGTAGATTTAGTTATTCCTGATTGGAATTTAACTTTAAAGGAAAATGCGATAGCTCCTTGGGAATCTATTAGTTCTCAATACTATCCACAGCTTCTTGAAAGTGTATGTAATCATTATGGAATTGACATGAATATACCTGTAAAGAACATTCCGAAGAATTTAATGGATAAAATCCTTTATGGATCTGGAAAGGAATATATCCATTTCCGCTATGAAAATGACTTTGGCCAAGTGAGAGAAAATGATATCCAATTCGAAGGCGTTATGAAAAACGTGGAAAGAAGATATAAAGAAACTAGTTCTGACTACATCCGTGAGCAAATGCAAAAATACATGGCAGAACAGCCTTGTCGCACATGTAAAGGATATCGCCTAAAGAAAGAGGCTTTGGCTGTTTTAATTAACGGACAGCATATCGGCAAAATTACTGAAAAATCAGTGGTGGAATGCTATGAATTTATGGAGAAGGTTGATTTAACAGATAAAGAAAAACAAATTGCTAACTTGATTCTTCGAGAAATAAAAGAAAGAGTTGGATTTTTAATCAATGTTGGATTAGATTATCTAACACTAAGTAGAGCGGCAGGAACTTTATCAGGTGGAGAAGCCCAAAGAATTCGTTTAGCAACACAAATCGGTTCAAGGCTTACGGGTGTTCTTTATATTTTGGACGAGCCTTCCATTGGGCTTCATCAAAGAGATAATGATAAATTAATCGATACATTAAGACAGATGCGTGATATAGGGAATACATTGATTGTTGTAGAACATGATGAAGATACCATGATGGCTGCTGACTATTTAATTGATGTTGGTCCAGGTGCGGGTGTCCATGGTGGCGAAATTATTTCTGTGGGAACGCCAAAAGAAGTAATGAATGATCCACAATCGATAACTGGTCAGTATTTATCTGGAAAGAAATTCATTCCACTTCCATTAGAGAGAAAACAAAGTGATGGCAGATATATTGAAATTACTGGGGCAAAAGAAAATAATTTAAAAAATGTAAATGTAAAAATACCGCTCGGAATGTTTATCGCTGTGACAGGGGTTTCTGGTTCAGGAAAAAGTACTTTAATTAATGAAATTCTTCATAAAGGCTTGGCTCAAAAGCTAAATCGTGCGAAGGCAAAGCCAGGTGCCCATAAGGAAATTAAGGGAATTGAACAATTGGAAAAAGTCATAGATATTGACCAATCCCCAATTGGTCGAACACCAAGATCGAATCCGGCGACTTATACGGGTGTGTTTGATGATATACGTGATGTTTTTGCGACAACCAATGAAGCAAAGGTACGCGGTTATAAAAAAGGACGTTTTAGTTTTAATGTTAAAGGTGGAAGATGCGAAGCATGCCGCGGAGATGGAATCATAAAAATTGAAATGCATTTCCTTCCAGATGTTTATGTTCCATGTGAAGTTTGTCATGGCAAACGATACAATAGGGAAACATTAGAAGTGAAATATAAAGGAAAAAACATCTCCGATGTATTGGAAATGACAGTGGAAGATGGTGTATCCTTCTTCGAAAATATACCGAAAATCCATCGTAAATTGCAAACAATTGTGGACGTTGGTTTAGGTTATATTAAACTCGGACAGCCAGCGACTACTTTATCAGGTGGAGAGGCACAAAGGGTAAAACTAGCGTCAGAATTACACCGTCGATCTACCGGAAAGTCTTTTTATATTTTGGATGAGCCGACAACAGGCTTACACGTTGATGATATTTCAAGACTATTGATTGTTCTTCAGCGACTAGTCGAAAATGGAGATACAGTACTAGTTATTGAACATAATCTCGATGTCATTAAGACTGCTGATTATATTATCGACTTAGGACCAGAAGGCGGAGATAAAGGTGGCACAATATTAGGAACAGGGACTCCTGAAGATATTGCCAATCTAAAAGGGTCTTATACAGGGAAATATTTAAAGCCGATCCTAGATAGAGAGCGGCAAAGAATGAAGAATAGTATCGAAGAAGCGGAAAAAATCGCTACAACTTAAATCAAGAGACGGGGAAAGTAGAAAAGCTGATGGAATTATTACCAACAGTTACCTGCCAGACCTCGTCTCTTTTTTCCTAACTTAAGGAGAAATTCTTCTGAATTAGAAACCCGCTACATAAAATAAAGAAGATCAGAAAGTATTCAAATTGAAACCTTTGCTGGGATGATTCCGTATTAACATATAGGAGTCCTTTCTGTTAATTAGTAATTTCAACCAATGATTGGCTTTGAAAGTGTCTTTTTTCTTTAATCTAATAGTCTTCACATTAGCAAATGGAAATAAGCGGTGTTTTAATGTTTTGTGAAAAGTACTTAAAAGAATAAAATCGTATTTTTTGAGGAGGATTTAAAGTGGCAGAAGAGAAAAAGCGAATTTTAGAATTAGTGGAAAGTGGAAAATTAACTGTTGATGAAGCGTTAAAGCTAATGGAAAAGGTTGATGAAGTGAATGAGAAAAAGTCTTTAAATGAAGAAGAAAAAATAATTTTAGAAGATTTTCAAAAAGAATCAAAGTTTCATGAAAAAAAGAAAGAAACGTCTTCAAATTATGGATTTAATTTTCAAGCAGCGAAAGATAAGCTTTTTGACATAGTTGATACAACCATAAAAAAGGTGAAGGAAGTAGACCTAGATTTAAACTTCGGTCATTTTGAAGAAGTTTCTCACATTTTTCAATTCAATAATATTGCTCCCAAAAAGTTGGATATCGATATTCCCAATGGAGAAGTAGAACTGATTCCATGGGATCAAGAGGAAGTAAGTATTGAGTGTAAAGCAAGGGTCTATCGAGTGAATTCTTTAGAGGAAGCAAAAAGAGTATTTCTCAAGGAAGTAGACGTAATAGTAGATAATGAGCGCTTAGTAGTGAAAACGAACCATAAGTGGATGAAAGTGAAAGCACAGGTTTATATTCCACAAATTTCATATGAATCAGCCATCATCCGTTTATTTAATGGACCAATTACTACGTTTGATGTTAAAGCGGAAAAATTGTATGCTAAAACAGCTAATGGTAAAATAACGCTAAAAGCTGGTGAAAACAAAAAAGTGGAGGCAGATGCTGCAAACGGCAGTATTAAAGTCGAAAAAGGAAAGATGGATAAACTGGATGCAGAAACAATAAATGGCTCTATTACGGTTGAGGGGTATTTCAATAAAGTTGATTTACAAGCCTTTAATGGCAGTATATCATGTGTGAACCATTCAGAAACCTGTGAAATCCTTGAGCTCCAAGGGACAACAGGAAGCATTGAAGTAAGTTTACCTGAAACATTAGCGGTCAGCGGTGAATTAAAAACGAATTTTGGTGGATTCAATGTAGAGTTAGAGGGAATACAAATAATAGAGGAAAAAAATGAAGTTCTGCAAAAAACGTTACAATTTAAATCAATCCAATCAAGTGAGCATCATACAAAAATTGAAGCTAATACTAAAACAGGATCGATAAAAGTGAAGAAAATTGAAAAAAGCAATTAATTTTAATAGAAGAAATGAATAAGATACAGGGACTTCAAGGTAAAATGTGGTTTTCTTCTGTATCTTAAATCAATCAGCTTCTTCTGTGTTTAAATGAGGAGTAATTGGAATGAGATGGATTATCGGAATACTGATTAATGCTATATTCTTTGTAGCATTAGCTGGATTATTTCAGGAACAATTTTATTTATCGGGAATAGGTGCGGCAATCGGAGCAAGTGTGATTTTATCTTTGCTAAATATTATTGTCAAACCAATTTTAATTTTATTGACGTTACCTGTAACAGTGTTATCGCTTGGGCTATTTTTATTTGTCATCAACGCTATTACGCTGTCATTAACAGACAGATTAATGGGAGATAGTTTTGAAATTTCGAGTTTTGGTATGTGTTTATTTTTTAGCGTTCTACTGTCACTTTGCAATATAATCGTTCAAAACACAGTTCTGCGAGGAAAAGAATAGAAAGCTGCCGGGTAAAGGAGTGGAGAAATGGCCATTGCTTTACCTAGCAGCTTTTCTTATTATTTTGACTGAATTCTAGCATATATTTAGTGTTTAATGCTAAAATAAGGTGAATATGGAATTCTAAAAAAACATACCTTAAACAGCTAATACTGTTTATAAAAAACTTAACAGCAGTGACCTTTAAAGGAGGAGCTTCATGGCAGCGAAAGTACTAATAAAAGATGTTATCGAAGAGTTTGATTTAGAAATTGTAAGTGGAGAAGAGGGAATTAATCGACCAATTACAGTTAGTGATATATCAAGACCAGGTCTCGAGATGGCTGGCTATTTTAACTATTATCCAGCAGAACGTGTTCAGCTGTTAGGGAAGACAGAACTGTCCTTTGCTGAACGATTAAGTGAGGAAGATAGGGCAAATCGCTTAACCAAGTTATGTAGTGATACAACGCCAGGAATTATTATTACTCGAAATATGGAGGTGCCTCCCCAATTAATAGAGGCATCAGAAGAATTAGCTGTACCTGTACTACGATCTAAGCATAAAACATCGCTTTTTTCCAGTCGTCTTACAAATTTCTTGGAAAGAAAATTAGCACCAACAACAGCGGTTCACGGGGTTCTTGTTGACATTTATGGTGTGGGCGTTTTAATTACTGGTAAAAGTGGTGTAGGTAAAAGTGAAACAGCACTTGAGCTTGTAAAACGCGGGCATCGATTAGTTGCTGATGATTGTGTGGAGATACGCCAAGAAGATGAGAATTTAATTGTCGGTAGTTCACCAGAGTTAATTGAACATCTATTGGAAATTCGTGGATTAGGGATCATTAATGTCATGACGCTTTTTGGAGCTGGGGCTGTTCGTACCCACAAAAAAATATCTTTAGTTATGTCTTTGGAATTATGGGAGCAAAACAAGCAATATGATCGTTTAGGTTTAGATGAGGAAAAAATGAAAATAATTGATACAGAAGTAACCAAGCTGACAATTCCAGTTCGTCCTGGCCGAAATTTAGCGGTAATTATTGAGGTCGCGGCAATGAATTTCCGTTTAAAAAGAATGGGTGTTAATGCAGCCGAACAATTCACGAATAAATTAAACAATGTTATATCTGACGAAAGAAAATAAATAAAGTGAAATGCTGTGAAAAACGTGAGAAATAGGAGGAAATCGAATGGAAGATATACAACCAATTGATCCAATTGCTTTTTCGTTAGGACCGTTTGATGTTAGATGGTACGGACTTATCATTGGCTTTGGATTGATTCTTGCTCTTGTTATTGCAATGCGAGAAGGGAATCGAAGAGGACTTGGAAAGGATGACTTTCCTGATTTAATGTTATGGGCAATCCCCATTTCTATTATATGTGCGCGAATTTACTACGTCATTTTTGAATGGAGCTACTATAAAGATCATCTAGGGGATATACCGAAAATTTGGAATGGTGGAATTGCCATTCATGGAGCTTTAATTGGTGCGATTGTGACTACTTATATTTTTACAAAGAAAAAGGGTATTTCCTTCTGGAAAATCGCGGACATCGCTGCACCTAGTCTAATCCTTGGACAAGCTATTGGCCGTTGGGGCAACTTTATGAATCAAGAGGCACATGGCGAAGAAGTTACACGTTCTTTTTTAGAAGGTTTACATTTGCCGAATTTTATTATCGATCAAATGTATATTAACGGCACTTACTATCATCCTACTTTTTTATATGAATCATTATGGAATATTGTTGGATTCGTAATTTTACTAGTTTTACGGAAAGTGAACTTACGTAGAGGAGAAATCTTTTTAACTTATGTTATTTGGTATTCAGTTGGAAGATTCTTTATCGAAGGAATGAGAACAGATAGCCTTATGATTGGTGATTTACGGATGGCTCAATTAATTTCATTAGCGTTAATTGTCATTTCTATTATCTGTATCGCTTATAGACGGAAAACGGGTCTTGCAAGTGAACGTTATTTAGATGCAAATGGTTAATCATGGAAAGGAATGTTTAGGTTGACTGGAAAGATTAATACAGCATTATTCGATTTGGATGGAACGCTAATAAATACAAATGAATTAATTATTTCCTCCTACTTACATACATTAAATCATTATTACCCAGGAAAATATAAACGAGTTGATGTCATTCCTTTTATGGGACCACCATTATTGGAAACATTTGAGTCGATTGATAAAATGAGAGCTCCAGAGATGATAGCAATGTATCGCTCCTATAATATTGCGAATCACGATAAGATTGTTACAATATTTGATGGTGTTTATGATGCTATTAAAGAATTAAAGCAAAGAGGCTTTAAGCTTGCAATTGTATCAACAAAACTTTCCGATGTAGTGGAAATGGGCTTGAAATTGACGAAGCTAGATGAATTTTTTGATGTAGTGGTTGCTTTAGATCATGTAACAATCGCTAAACCAGATCCCGAGCCGGTTCTCCTTGCTCTTGAAAAATTAAAGGCTTCCCCTGGCGATGCAATTATGGTTGGAGATAATAAACATGATATTTTGTCTGGGAAAAATGCAGGTACTTTAACAGCAGGTGTTGCTTGGACACTAAAAGGGAAAGAATTTTTGCAGGCATATAATCCTGATTATATTTTTGAGAATATGAAAGACATTCTTTCTATTCCTGAAGTACAACAAACATGAGAAAAACGACGAGATATCCGGTTAGTGGACCCAATTCCTTATGGCATGTTTATAAAACGGTTCCGTTTTTGAAAGTAATTAAAAATTTTATTGTTATTCAGACAGCAAGATATATGCCTTTTTTGAAAGTGAAAAATTGGATGTACCGAAAGCTATTAAAAATGCAGGTGGGAGATCAAACCTCCTTCGCCTTAATGGTAATGCTTGATATTATGTTTCCAGAAAAAATTAAGGTCGGCAAGAATACTGTCATAGGCTACAATACCACTATTCTTGCCCATGAATATTTAATAGAGGAATACAGACTTGGGGAGATTGAAATTGGCGATGAAGTCATGATTGGTGCCAATTCCACTATTCTTCCTGGTGTGACAATTGGTGATCGTGCGATTGTTTCTGCAGGTACATTAGTACATAAGAACGTCCCGGCAGGAAGCTTTGTTGGGGGAAATCCGATGCAAATCATTTATACCGCAGAACAAATGGAAGAACGTAAACGAAATGAGCCTTCCTATGTATTAGATGAATAAAGACAAAAACCTATCTGTCCGTTATTTCAAGAATAAGTTTCTAGAAGTAAGGAATAGATAGGTTTTTTTGAAAATGTCAGAATTAATAAAAAACAGTGAAATATAACGATAAATTGAATATACCGAAAGACTTTGTTTATAAGTTTCGTTGGATTTTTTAGAAAGATCTAATAAATGAAACTTTTCTCTTGACCTCAGTTCAGACGAAGAGTACACTAAAAACAACTCTTTAATTTGGTAGTATATTAGCGAACTAAAGCATTCGGAATTTTAAAACATGAGGTGTTATGATGAGCAGCTTATTTATGTTTGAAAAGCCATTAGGCATGAGAGATACATTACCAGCGATTTACGAAAGAAAATATAAAGTTAAACAAAAAATAGATACAGAAATAAAAAAATGGGGTTATCAATTTATTGAAACTCCGACATTAGAATACTATGAAACAGTCGGCACAGCGTCCGCTATTTTAGACCAGCAGCTTTTTAAATTATTGGATCAGCAGGGACATACACTAGTTCTTCGCCCAGATATGACCGCGCCAATAGCGAGAGTAGCGGCATCTAAGCTTCTATCAGAAGATTTGCCATTACGTCTTGCCTATAATGCGTCCGTGTTTCGAGCGCAGCAGCGAGAAGGCGGCAGACCGGCGGAGTTTGAACAAATAGGTGTTGAATATATTGGCGATAAAACCATTAGTGCAGATGGAGAAGGAATTTCTCTACTTATTTCCTCCCTTCAACAAGCAGGAGTGAAAAACTATCAAGTGTCGGTAGGGCATATTGGCTTTGTCCAATCATTTTTTCAACAAATTCTTGGAACAAAAGATAGAGTGGACAGTTTAACCAAATATTTATATGAGAAAAATTATGTCGGCTATCGTCAGCATGTAGAACAACTTGCTTTATCAAGTATTGATAAACAGCGCTTAAATGATTTCCTAACACTAAGAGGAAAAGAAGAAGTGATTGACCTTGCCTATCAGCTAATGGAAGGAGATCAAGGAAAGAAAGCAATCGATGATTTAAAACAGCTAAGAGATATCCTTGTAGATTACGAAGTGGCAGACAGAGTGACATTTGATTTATCACTTGTTAGTCATATGAGCTACTATACTGGCATTGTATATGAGGTATATGCAGAAGGGGTAGGCTTTCCTATTGGTAGTGGGGGCAGATATGATTTGCTATTAGAGAAATTCGGAAAAAACACTGGAGCAACTGGTTTTGCTATTCGAGTGGATCGACTATTGGAAGCATTAGGCACGGTCGCAAAAACAAACATGATCGAATGTATTTTATTTAGTAGTGAACGAAGAAAAGAAGCATTTCTATTAGCTCAAGAAAAAAGGCAAGCTGGCATCCATGTCATTACGCAAGATATTAATGGGGTGAAAGATGTGGATGCTTGTACAAAGCAGTATAGTGAAATCATACTATTGGTTGGAAAAAAAGGAGCGGAGGTGGCCAAATGAATGACATGCTAACTATCGCAATGCCAAAGGGAAGAATTTTCGAAGAGGCAGCCGATTTATTAAGAGATGCAGGCTTTCGTTTACCAGCAGAATTTGATGACTCCCGGAAATTAATTATAGAGGTTGAAGAAGAAAACTTCCGCTTTATCTTGGCTAAGCCTATGGATGTTCCTACCTATGTCGAGCATGGCGTTGCCGATTTGGGGATTGCAGGAAAGGATGTCATGCTAGAGGAAGAAAGAGATGTATATGAATTGCTAGATTTACATATTAGTGCCTGTTATTTAGCAGTAGCAGGGCTTCCTCATACAGAACTGAATGAAATTGCTCCTAGAATTGCAACAAAATATCCTAATGTGGCGGCAGCCTATTTTCGTGAACAAGGGTCTCAAGTAGAAATTATTAAGCTGAATGGTTCCATTGAGCTTGCACCAATTATCGGCTTAACTGATCGAATTGTCGATATTGTTTCGACAGGAAAGACACTTGCTGAGAATGGCCTAATTGAATATGAAAGAATCGTAGACATTACTTCAAGATTAATTGTCAATCCTGCAAGCTACCGATTGAAGGATAGACGAATTAGTGAATTAGTAGTGAGGCTTCAGCCGGTAGTAAAGTCGAAATTAAGTGTGAAATAACGAATAAGGAGTATTCTAGATGCGAATTGTGACAGATATAGAGAATATTAGTTTAAAACGCTCTGTTGATGCAGGTACGGAAGAACAGCGAAAAGCGGTTCGGGAGATTATGGGACAGGTAAAAAGAAGTGGTGACCAAGCTTTAATCGAATATACAAAAAAATGGGATGGAGCTGAATTGACAAGTCTTCGGGTGAAGAAAGAAGAGCTAGCAGCTGCTTACAATTATGTAGACAAGGAAATGGTTTCGATTATAAAAGAGGCGGCCGCAAATATTAAAGAATACCATCAAAAGCAATTGAAAACCTCATGGGATTTTACCCAAGAAAATGGCTCTGTTCTTGGTCAACGGATTCTCCCATTAGATTCCGTTGGTGTTTATGTTCCAGGGGGAACAGCAGCTTATCCTTCGTCTGTATTAATGAATGTCATTCCAGCATTAGTTGCAGGAGTTCAGCGGATAGTTATGGTCTCGCCGCCGAATGAAAATGGAATTCTCCCGAGTGCTGTTTTAGTAGCAGCTGATATTGCTGGGGTAAAGGAGATTTACAAAGTGGGGGGCGCTCAGGCTATTGCCGCATTAGCGTACGGGACGGAATCAATTGAGAAAGTTGATAAGATTGTCGGTCCTGGAAATATCTTTGTTGCCCTTGCCAAAAGAGAAGTTTTTGGCGATGTTGCTATTGATATGATTGCAGGACCAAGTGAAATTGCCATCATAGCTGATGAAACAGCAAGTGCAAAAGAAATTGCTGCAGACTTATTATCACAGGCAGAGCATGACGAAAGAGCTTCCTCTGTTCTCGTTACTACTTCCATTTTATTGGCTGAGGAAGTCTCTCGAGAAGTGAAGCAGCAGTTAAATGATTTGCCACGTAAGGAAATAGCGGAAAAATCAATTGATCAATATGGATTAATCGTGGTTGTAGAAACGTTAGATAAGGCTGTCGCTGTCATCAATACTATTGCGCCAGAACATTTAGAAATCATAACAAAAAATCCATACGTTCTCCTCGACCATATCCGTCATGCAGGATCTATTTTTATAGGAAGATATAGCTCAGAGCCAGTCGGGGATTATTTTGCTGGAACAAACCACGTATTACCTACAAATGGAACAGCAAGGTTCTCCAACCCACTAAACGTGGATGATTTCCAAAAAAAATCTAGTATCACACATTACAGTGAAGCAGCATTTAAAGAAAACGCTCATAAAATAGCCAAGTTTGCCCGCTTAGAGGGATTGGAGGCTCATGCAAGAGCCATAGAAGCGCGATATGACGACCTGGAATAATAAAAGGAGGAAGGAAAATGGCAAGGACAGCTGCAATTAGTAGAAAAACAGGTGAAACGAACATTCAGTTATCTTTTAATGTAGACGGAGAAGGAGTTTCTGAACTAGACACAGGTGTACCATTTATGAATCATATGCTCGACTTATTTACCAAACATGGTCAATTTAATTTAACAGTTCAAGCGAATGGAGATATTGAGGTAGATGATCACCATACAACAGAGGATATTGGGATATGTTTAGGATTGGCCATAAAAGAGGCGCTCGGAGATAAAAGAGGGATTAAGCGCTATGGGAATAGCTTTGTACCAATGGATGAAACATTGGCACAAGTGGTTATCGATTTAAGCAACAGACCTCATCTAGAATTCCGAGCAGAGTTTCCAAATGATAAGGTAGGAACCTTTGATACAGAACTGGTACATGAATTTCTCTGGAAACTAGCGTTAGAAGCTAGAATGAATCTGCACGTTATTTTGCACTATGGGAAAAATACCCATCATATGATCGAAGCGATCTTTAAAGCGATGGCTCGTGCATTAGATGAAGCCACGACGATTGACCCAAGAATTAAAGGAATTCCTTCCACGAAAGGAATGCTGTAAATGATCGGAATTATTGACTATGGAATGGGGAATTTGTTCAGCGTAAGTAAAGCATTAGAAAGATTAGGTGCTCCCTATTTTATTTCAGAGGATAAAGATAAATTACTTCAGGCAGATGCATTGATTCTTCCAGGTGTCGGAGCGTTTAAAGATGCAATGGAAAAATTAAAGAAGACGGGCCTATCTGAAATGATTTCTGTATTTGTTGATAGTGGGAGGCCTTTGTTAGGCATTTGCTTAGGGATGCAGTTATTGTTCGAATCAAGTGAGGAGCATGGATACAGTGAAGGGTTAAATTTACTACCTGGAAAAGTGGTTCGTTTTCCTGGCATTACAGAAAGTGGTGCGGCCTATAAGGTTCCTCATATGGGCTGGAATAAGTTGCATTTTAAAAGAGAGTCTTTGGTCACATCTGATTTGGAAGATGATTTCGTTTATTTTGTGCACTCGTATTATGCAGATACTAACGAGGGTGTTATTATAGCAAGCTGTTCCTATGATAAAGAGGTTCCAGCAGTAGTAGGAAGAAACAATGTGTTTGGCATGCAGTTTCATCCGGAGAAAAGTAGCAAATTGGGGATGCAATTATTAAGCAACTTTGCGAATTTAATACAGAAAGGATGAACAATATGACCTTCACTTTATATCCGGCCATTGATATGCGAGGCGGAAAATGCGTTCGTTTACAGCAAGGGAATTATGAAAAAGAAACAATTTATGGAGATTCACCATTTGATATGGCAAAAAGCTTTGTAGACCACGGTGCGAAGTGGATTCATATGGTTGATCTAGATGGTGCGAAGGATGGCAAGAAAGTAAATGATCAATTTGTCATTGATACAGCAACAAAATTAGGAGTAAAAGTGCAAATTGGTGGCGGTATTAGAAAAGAAGAAGATATTGTCCATTACCTTGAGAATGGGATAACAAGAGTAATAATTGGCAGTATCGCTGTTTCACAGCCAGACTTTGCGATGGAGATGATCCGCAAATATGGAAAGGGAATAGTGATAGGTATCGATGCAAAAAATGGATTTGTTGCGACACATGGTTGGCTGTCTACTTCAGAAGTAAAAGCAGTAGAACTTGGAAAACGCTTTGCAGATGCTGGGGCGGAAACTTTTATTTTTACGGATATTGCAACAGATGGAATGCTAAGTGGACCCAATGTTAAAGCGATTGAGGAAATGGCTCTGATAACGAAAAAAGAAGTGATCGCATCTGGCGGAATCAGCAGTATAAAAGATTTGAATCAACTAAAGAAAAGCGACTCTAGAGGTGCGATTATTGGTAAAGCATTATATGAAAAAAGATTCACGCTCCGAGAAGCGTTAGAACAATTGAATGGGAAGTAACTGGATATGGTGAGAGGAGTTTATTAATGTTAACAAAGCGAATTATTCCATGTTTAGATGTAAAAGAGGGACGTGTGGTCAAAGGAATTCAATTTGTTCAATTAAGAGATGCGGGGGATCCCGTTGAATTAGCGCGTTTCTATGATGAACAAGGAGCAGATGAGCTTGTATTTCTCGACATTTCTGCATCACATGAAGGTAGAAAAACGATGGTGGAGGTAGTAAAAGAAGTTGCATCAGAACTTGCCATTCCTTTTACTGTTGGAGGAGGAATAAACTCCCTAGAAGATATGAAGAAAATTCTGCGGGCTGGTGCCGATAAAGTATCTTTAAATACAGCAGCAGTGTTAAACCCTGCTTTGATTGAAGAGGGAGCTAATTTTTTTGGATCTCAATGTATCGTTGTTGCCATTGATGCTAAATATGATTCTGAGCTTGCCACATGGCGTGTCTATACTCATGGTGGTAGGAAACCAGTAAATAAGGATGTAATTACATGGGCAAAAGAGGCTGTGGCTTTGGGAGCAGGGGAAATATTGTTAACAAGCATGGATACGGATGGGGAGAAGAATGGATTTAACTTAGCATTAACCAAATCGGTAAGTGAGGCTGTTTCTGTTCCAGTTATCGCTTCTGGAGGAGCCGGTAACGCCGCTCATTTTGAAGAGGCATTTAAAATGGGCAAAGCTGATGCTGCACTTGCGGCTTCCATTTTCCATTATAAAGAAACATCCGTTTTGGAAGTGAAGAGCTATTTAAAGGAAAAAGGAGTGCTTGTACGATGAAATTAGATGAATTGAAATTTGATGAAAAAGGATTAATACCTGCTGTCGTACAGGATGTTGTGACAAAAGAGGTGTTAACCTTGGCTTATATGAATAAAGAATCATTAGAAAAATCCATACGCACCGGAGAAACATGGTTTTATAGCCGGTCTAGACAGGAATTATGGCATAAAGGAGGAACAAGTGGAAATACACAATCTATTGTAGAAATAAAATACGACTGCGATCAAGATGCATTAGTAGTGCTAATTCAACCGAATGGTCCCGCTTGCCATAATGGAACAACAAGCTGTTTTGTAGACAGCATGTATCAAAACAAAGCAAGGGATGTAATTTCAGCGGACTATCAAATTCTTGCTAATTTAGAGAAAGTTATTGAAGAAAGAGATATTAAGCGCCCAGAAGGTACCTATACAACGTATCTATTTGAAAAGGGGGTAGATAAAATTCTCAAGAAAGTTGGCGAAGAAGCGGCCGAAGTTATTATTGCTGCAAAAAATCGCGATGCAGAAGAATTGAAGTGGGAAGCATCTGACCTTCTTTACCATTTATTTGTCTTATTAAGAGAACAAAAACTGCCATTTTCTGAGATTTTGCAGGTGCTGGAAGCGCGCCATGAAGAAAAGACAGGGAAGTAAGCAAACTAGAGAATGGTTCATCTAGAGAGCCGCTCTCTTTTTTTGCTCCATCCATACATGTCTCCTTAAGTTAAATTTCCCCCTCTAAAAGTTTTTCCAAAAAGGCATTGACTCTTCTCGGATTTGTATTTAGTATGGTATACTTGTTGAGTTAATAGGAACTTTATAATGCAGCTTGATAAGGGAACATATATATTGGAGGATTTATGAATAAAAACTCAGATAGAGTACAACCAGTGGGTAAACTTATTACATTTAATCCTACAGGCGAATTTTATTTTAACAAAGGAATTAAGGCATATCATCAAAGAGATTATTATAAATCCCTTAAATATTTGCAAAGAGCACTGGCGTTAGAACCGGGAGAACCAATGATTGCATGTCAGCTTGCGGTCGTTTATGCAGATATTGGAGAATATCAAAAATCGAATGAACTTCTCCATGTTATTATTGAAGAATTAGATGAGGACATGGTTGAGTGTTATTATTTCCTAGCTAATAATTACGCCCATTTGGGATTTTTTAAAGATGCATATTATCATGCAAAACTATATTTAAGTTTGGATAAAGATGGGGAGTTTGTAGAGGATACAGAAGATCTTATGGAAGTGTTATCTCTCGAATCAGAGGAGCTCGAGGAAGAGGAAGCTAACGAGGAAGAAGATCTTATTACAAGACAGGAGCAGGCAAGGGCTTTGCTTGAATCTGGTAACTTTGCACAAGCTGTCGAAGCTTTAACAAAGATTATTCAAGATTATCCGGAATACTGGTCAGCATATAATAATTTAGCGTTAGCCCATTTCTATCTTGGACAATCGGAAAAGGCAAGTGAGATTTTGGAGCATGTTTTAACGAATAATATCGGAAACTTACATGCTTTGTGTAATAAACTTGTATTTGCTTATTATCAAAATAACGATAGACATGTGAAAGAAATGGCTGCTATTTTAAGAAAAATCAACCCTATTTCTATTGACCATCAGTTCAAACTAGGAACTACTTTCGCACTTATTGGTGAATATGATACAGCCTATTTTTGGTTGAAGAAGATTTATAAACAAGGATTTCAGGGAGATGGTTCTTTTTACTATTGGCTATCTTATGCAGCTTATTACACAGGAAATAAGCAAACAGCAAAGAAAGCATGGAAAAAGGTAATGGATATCCATCCAGAAAAAGAAGGGCAAGAGCCTTGGAATAACTCGGAATATACAATCAATGGATTTGAGGAGCATGTAAGCTCCATTCTCAAAAGATTTGAAAGCAGCCATGCTGAGGAGCGAATGTTTGCTACTTTTTTAACTTCTATATCTTCTCAAAAAGATAAGATTTTGTCTTCTTCTGTTTTTCAGCAAGAGAATGCTTTTACACAAATAGAAAAAAAATATCGTGATTTTGTGAAAAATGGCACTGAAATAGAGGATCCATTTTTATATGTTGCACATCATACAGCCGAACAAATTTATACCAACTATCATCCAATTGGTACGGAAGAAACTAGCTTATATTTATTATGGTTTTCAGCTATCATGGAAATGCAAACAGAAGGAGCTTTATTTAAAAATTGTATTGCAAGTGCAGCTGCTATTGATTATCTGTGGAGTCAATCTCGAGAGAAGAAGAAAACTCAGCAAGAAATTGCCAATAATTATGGACTTTCTACCTCTACTTTACAAAAATATATAAAATCAATGAAGAATTTTATGCAGCCCATCTATAACTAAGATTCCATTATTTTGATGTTTTATGCATTTATTGAATAAATAGTAGGAAGAAGCAGTTAGGAGTTGGACTGCTTCTTTTTTATAAGCTTTAAAAAGATGACACATTAAATATATAATAAAAAGAGTTATAATTAATCTAACGATATGATGCATGATATGAAGTTTTCCATATAAGTAAAACCCATTTATTATTGCTTATACAGATAAAGGAAAGGATGTAGAGTGTATATGGAATAGGGATGTAACACCAAATAAGAACATGCCAAACCGGTGTTTCATTTCAACATCAGACAATATTTATCCAATTTGTGACATTTTATCTCCCCTGTTTTAAAAGTAATTTGAATCGGTTCTTTCTTAAGTGAAAAGGTCCCAGTAAAAAGGAGAATTAGAAATGAAAATTGGGGAATTTGTAGCGTTGTTAAATACAACAAAAGATACTGTTCGGCATTATGAAGAGCTAAATTTATTAAAACCAAATTGGCAAAATAATAAAAAGGAATATAGTGATAAAGAAATCCTCGACTTTCAAGTGGTAAATGAGTTGAAAAAATATGGTTTTTCCTTAAAAGATATTCAGAAAATCTCTTCTTTAAAAGAGGCAGTGGATTATGGGGATAAGCAATTCATTGGCCAAGTTCATCAAATTTTAACGGGACAATTAGAGAAGCTGCTGCAAGAGGAAAATGAAATACGAGAACGTCGGCTGATTTTAGAAAATGAAGCAAAGAAATTAAAGAATTTATTATAATAATTTATGAGCAGATATTTGGACGGATAGGGGATTGTTTTATAGGATAGTAATAGATAATCATACTTATAATAATAAATGGACAATGTGGATTCTATCATCTAATAGGTAGTTAATGGAAAAGGAGTTTTTAAAATGACGGAAGAAAAAATTTATGATGTTATTATAATTGGAGCAGGTCCAGCTGGAATGACAGCTGCGGTTTATACATCTCGTGCTAATCTTTCTACATTAATGATTGAAAGAGGAATACCAGGCGGGCAAATGGCAAATACAGAAGATGTAGAAAATTTCCCTGGATTTGAAAGTATCTTAGGCCCTGATTTATCCAATAAAATGTTTAATCATGCGAAAAAATTCGGTGCTGAATACGCATATGGTGACATTAAGGAAATAGTGGATGGAAAAGAATATAAAACAGTAAAAGCTGGATCAAAAGAATTTAAAGCAAGATCTATTATTATTTCAACAGGTGCAGAATATAAAAAAGTTGGAGTTCCTGGGGAAAAAGAATTAGGTGGACGCGGCGTATCTTATTGTGCTGTTTGTGATGGAGCATTCTTTAAGAATAAGCGATTATTCGTTATTGGCGGCGGAGATTCAGCTGTTGAAGAAGGGGTATACTTAACTCGTTTTGCTTCCCAAGTTACCATTGTGCACAGACGTGACGAATTAAGAGCACAAAAAATCTTGCAAAAAAGAGCGTTTGATAATGAAAAAGTAGACTTTATCTGGAATCATACCATTAAGTCCATTAATGAAAAAGATGGCAAAGTGGGTAGTGTGACACTTGTTTCGACAGTAGATCAGTCCGAGCAAGAATTAGAGGCAGATGGTGTCTTTATTTACATTGGCATGGTTCCATTATCTAAACCGTTTGAAAGCTTAGGGATTACCAATGAAAATGGTTATATTGAAACAAATGACCAAATGGAAACAAAGGTGCCTGGTATTTTTGCAGCTGGTGATATTCGTGAAAAAACACTTCGTCAAATTGTTACAGCAACAGGAGACGGAAGTATCGCCGCGCAAAGTGCACAACACTATGTAGAAGAGCTAGCTGAAGAGTTAAAACAACAAGCATAAGAAAGTGTCATTGTGTTTTAATTGGAATGTAACAGTAGTGAAACATAGTTAGGGTATCATAGAAATAGAAATTGACCCCCTTTTAAGATATATTTTTTAGCATAGGCCCAAACATGGAGCCTATGCCTTTTTTTATGGATTTTACTCGATTTAGTAGGATTTGGCTGATAAATGTTATTTTTCGCGAATATCTGGAATGTTTTCGCGAATACTTTGCGCTTTTCGCGAATTTAAGAGGTGATTACGCGAATATAGTGTAAGTACTTCTATTCATTCCCAAAAATCTTTTGTAGGGTAATAAATTTTCCCTCGATTTTCACCTGTATAAGGTAATTCATCGAGACAAGAAGTCGATTGGCGGTATCTTTGGAAGAAATATGGACGAATTCACGAAATTCCTTACTGGTTATAGAAGGTTTGATTAAAAGAAAATAATCTTTCACTGCTTTAATAAGGGGTTTTTTATCAAATGCCGTGCAATGAACGCCTGTTATAATATCTTCTTTACTTAAATTGTATTTTTTCAATAAATTAGTATGGTCTGGAGTGTGATGCTTGTTGCGGGAATTTGGAGATTTTGCGAAGGCTCTTGTCATCGAGAATATTTTCTTTGTAATTGATCCCATTTTTCAAGAAAACTATGACTGTGGAGAACATGATTTTTTATCGAGGGATTGCCTTTATGATAGTAGAAGGTTTGGATATAATAACGATTGGCTTGATAGGAGGAATAGGAAAGTGGCGTTTTTGTAAGAACGATTCTAGTTGGCGCTTTAATCTTTTCATTTGAGAGAGGGGATCCAGGTAGCCCTCTTCTTGATTATTTCGAATTCGGGTAAATTGGTTTAAAGTTGTATCAAATAGTAATGTGCCTAAATAGTTTTTACAATCAATGATAATAAAAAAGCAATGTGTCAACAAGAGATAGTCTATTTGAAAATAAGATTTTCCATCGTATAAACGAAGATTATGAATAATAAAGCATTCCTTCTCAGGGATAAAATCGAGATAATAGGTTAGGTGCTTTTCTCCTTTATAGCCGCGTAAATAAATCGATACATCTTTTTTGATGGACGAATGTTTATCTCCGCGTTTTAAGAGTGCTTCTAATTTTCTTACCTTTAAATCCTTTTTAACAGGGTTAACATACAAGAGTATCCACATCCTTTTCTAAAGATATATAATCATTTCTCTATCAGGAATAAAGAATCCTTCATAATTGGAAAAGGCAATTTATTGTGGGGGCATGACAATAATAGTATAATAAAAGGAATGGATAAAAAGCAGTGCCTACATATAGAGAAAATTGGGGTGAATAATTTTGCAACGTGTGACGAATTGTTTGTTACTTAAAGATAATAAAGTCTTATTGCTACAAAAACCAAGACGTGGCTGGTGGGTAGCGCCTGGCGGAAAAATGGAGCCGGGAGAATCTGTTAGAGATTCCTGTATTCGTGAGTATAGAGAAGAAACAGGTATTTATTTACGAAATCCTAACATCAAAGGAATTTTTACCTTTATTATTAAAGAGGGAGATAAGATTATATCGGAGTGGATGATGTTCACCTTTTTCTCTACGAATGCAGATGGTGTCAATGTAGACGAATCAGCTGAAGGGAAAATTGTCTGGCACGATTTAGATGATGTGAAAAATTTGCCAATGGCTGAGGGCGATTATCATATTTTAGATTACATGATCCATGGAAATGGAATAATCTATGGAACATTTACTTATACACCAGATTTCGAATTAATTAGTTACCGATTAGATCCAAGCTAAAGATTTATAGGGGGAATTAAAATGGAACCACAAGTCGTAATCATCACAGGTATGTCAGGAGCAGGAAAAACAGTTGTTATTCAAAGCTTTGAAGACTTAGGCTTTTTTTGTGTGGACAACTTACCGCCTACACTTTTACCTAAGTTTCTCGAACTTATGAAAGAGTCGGAGAATAAGATGAATAAGGTTGCTCTTGGGATGGATTTGCGGGGGAGAGAATTTTTTGATGATTTGTTCACTGCACTAGATGATTTGGCAACTTCCTGGGTTGTTCCCAAGATCCTTTTTCTAGACGCTGATGACAGTGCCCTTGTTAGAAGATATAAGGAGACTAGAAGAGTTCATCCCCTTGCACCGGCTGGGCTTCCTTTAGAAGGAATTAAATTGGAACGAGAATTGTTAGAAGAGCTCAAAGGAAGAGCGCAAATTATTTATAATACATCACAAAGCTCACCGAGAGAACTTCGTGAAAAGATTCTAAAAGAATTCTCTGTTAATAAACAATCTATCTTTACTGTAAATGTGATGAGTTTTGGATTTAAACATGGACTTCCTATTGATGCGGATTTAGTATTTGATGTGCGTTTTTTACCAAACCCTCATTACGTTGAGCATATGAGACCGAAAACTGGATTAGACGTAGAGGTATCCAGTTATGTATTGAAATGGACGGAAACAGGCCAATTTTTAGAAAAAGTCATTGATTTATTAACATTTATGCTGCCTCAATATAAGAGAGAAGGAAAATCGCAGCTAGTTATTGCGATTGGCTGTACTGGGGGACAGCATCGATCTGTTGCATTAGCTGAGTATATCGGCCATCATTTTGAAAAAGAATATAATATTGCTATTGCTCACCGTGATATGGAGAGGAGAAAGGACCAACAGGCATGAGTGAAAAGGAACAGCCAAGAATTGTAATCATCGGGGGAGGAACTGGCCTTTCTGTGCTTCTGCGTGGATTGAAAAAGTATCCAGTAGACATAACGGCAATCGTAACAGTAGCCGATGATGGAGGAAGCTCTGGAAGATTAAGAGAGGATCTCGATATCCCTGCTCCTGGAGACGTTCGTAATGTGTTAGCCGCGTTATCGGATGTCGAGCCCTTAGTGGAGGAAATGTTTCAACATCGCTTCACGAATAGCAAAGATTTAGATGGACATTCATTAGGTAACTTAATCTTAGCGGCCATGACTTCCATTACTGGTAACTTTACCTATGCGATTCAAGAAATGAGCAAAGTACTTAATGTCCGTGGTAAAGTATTACCTGCGACTAGTCATAGTGTTATCTTAAATGCGGTAATGGAAGATGGATCGATTGTAATAGGGGAGTCTAATATTCCAGAGGCTGGGAAAAAGATAAAAAAAGTTTTCCTAACCCCCGAAGATTCTGAGCCGCTTCCTGAAACGATACATGCTATCGAGCAAGCCGATTTAATTGTGATGGGGCCTGGAAGCTTATATACTAGTATCTTACCAAACTTAGTCGTTCCAGAAATCAAAGCGGCAGTCCGAGAAGCGAAAGCGAAAAAAGTCTATGTGTGCAATATAATGACACAAGCAGGAGAAACGTCCGATTATACGGCAAGTGATCATGTGAAGGCACTATATGAACATGTAGAAAAGCCATTTATTGATACAATAATCGTGAACAAAACGAATATTCCTGCAAGTATACAACAAAGATATGATGAAGAAAAAGCAAAGCCTGTGGTTTTTGATATTAATCGGCTGGAACGGATGGATTTAGATGTAATAGCTGGTGATATCATTAAGCTTGATCAAGGTGTTATTCGCCATAATACTCTAGAAGTGGCGAAAATTCTCTATTCAATTATCGATTGAAAGAAGAGTAACTTTTTAGACAAGGTATTGGAACAATATACTCCGAGTCTATAAGGGGGGAAGGACATGTCTTTTGCTTCAGAAACTAAAAAAGAATTAACAACAATTGAAGCCAAAAATTGTTGTGGAAAAGCAGAATTATCAGCATTAATTCAAATGAATGGGACACTTTCCTTTTCTAACCAGAGGCTAGTTGTAAATATCCAGACAGAGAATGCAGCTATCGCAAGAAGAATTTATACGCTAATAAAAAGGTATTTTGATATCCCGGTTGAACTATTAGTCCGCAAAAAAATGCGTTTAAAAAAGAACAATGTCTATATTGTGCGAATTTCTAATCAAGGAAAAGAAGTGCTTGAGGAACTGAGCATTCTTAAAGAAGGTTTTGTGTTTACACATGAAATTTCTCCAGATCTTATTAAGAAAAAATGCTGTAAACGATCTTATTTACGCGGAGCCTTTCTAGCAGGAGGTTCGGTTAATAACCCAGAAACTTCTTCCTACCATTTGGAAATCGCTTCTTTATATAAAGAACATATTATTGCGCTTAGTGATTTAATGAATACATTTGGGTTAAAAAGTAAGACATTAGAAAGAAAAAAAGGTTTTATTGCTTATTTAAAGGAAGCAGAAAAAATAACCGAATTTCTTAATATTATCGGTGCCCATGGAGCGCTTCTTCGTTTTGAAGACATTCGAATTGTGAGAGATATGAGAAATTCAGTTAACCGTTTAGTCAATTGCGAAACAGCTAATTTAAATAAGACAATTGGGGCTGCATTAAGACAGGTTGAGAATATTCGTTATATTGATAAAACAGTCGGCTTACAAATTTTACCTGATAAACTTAGAGAAATTGCCGAACTTCGAGTTGCCTATCAAGATGTAACTTTAAAAGAATTAGGAGAAATGGTATCATCTGGTAACATCAGTAAATCTGGCATCAATCACCGTTTAAGAAAAATAGATGAAATTGCCGATGCACTTCGTCGTGGAGAAAAAGTCAATTAATAAGAATGGATAATATATCAAGAAAAGGTATATATTATCCATTTTTGTTTTTTAAAATTATTATCAGAAAAATTGTTCTAAACTGAATATTCTTTATGGTGAATCGAGCAAAAATTTCCTTTTCCTTGTATAATAGATATATTACTACATTGGTGAAGGGGAGGATGTTCGATGGTAGAGCAAGAGATTACAGTGGACTTAAAATCTGGACTTCAAGCACGACCCGCAGCTTTATTTGTCCAAGAGGCAAGTAATTATTTATCTGAAGTATTTATTGAAAAGGATGGAAGAAGAGTGAATGCAAAGAGTATTATGGGAATAATGGGTCTAGCTATTCATTCAGGGGCAACAATAAAATTAATAGTTGATGGCAGTGATGAAGTGGAAGCGCTTCAAAATTTAACAGGTTTATTAAAGTAAAGCTGCTTAATAATACTCTCCTAATGAAAAAGGCTGTTCCAAATAGGAAAATTTTATAGATGATATCCATCTATAGAAATCTAATTTGGAATAGCCTTTTTTAATTATTAAGAGTTTTTATATTAATTTTTCTTGTCTTCAAGTGAATTACGACTGATAACATGGTCAACTAAACCATATTCTTTTGCTCTTTCCGCAGTCATAAAGTTATCACGTTCTGTATCTCTTGCGATTACCTCCATTGGTTGACCAGTACGCTCAGATAAAATACCGTTTAATTTATCACGTAGGAATAAGATACGTTTAGCAGCAATTTCAATTTCAGTTGCTTGACCTTGTGCTCCGCCAAGTGGTTGGTGAATCATCACTTCACTATTAGGCAATGCATAACGTTTACCTTTTGCACCAGCAGCAAGTAAGAATGCACCCATAGAAGCAGCCATACCGATACAAATTGTTTGCACATCCGGCTTAATATACTGCATTGTATCATAAATTGCCATACCAGCAGTGATGCTTCCACCAGGGCTGTTGATATAAATAGATACATCTTTTTCAGGATTTTCTGTTTCTAAGAATAAAAGCTGTGATACGATAGAGTTAGCAACGTTATCATCGATAGCACTGCCCAGCATAATAATACGGTCTTTTAATAAACGAGAGTAGATATCGTAAGCACGTTCTCCTCTATTTGTTTGCTCAATAACTGTAGGGATTAAATTCATTTAAAATCCTCCTTTTTAATATCTGTTCGAAAAGCATAAGTATTTGTTTCTTCAGTCAGATGAAAAACATCTAAACTGTATGTATTCCTAATGATACACGGATGGTCAATTAAGGTCAAACGTTAAAGCTTGATTCCCTGAAAATATCATTCGACATCTTTTTCATTATTGGTGATATAGAAAGCTATTATCAAATACCATCTCTTTATTCCGGTTACAATCCTTTCTCCATGATACCCACTGCACCTTTTTTTAAACATCTTCTATTGCAATATACGGAATGTTCGCTTATAATATGAAAGCGTAACTTTAACATAATGCCCTCGTGGTGCAACGGATAGCACGTAAGATTCCGGTTCTTAAAATGGGGGTTCGATTCCCTCCGAGGGCGCTAAAATGTTGATAAATAAGGATTTTTTTGAGGAGTGTTTTTTTGTCCGGCTCTCCTCAAAAAATCCTTATTTTATTTCACTTTATTTGCTTTAACCAATCTCTCATAAAACTATTCACTTTGTCATTATTCAATAAAATAGATTTGTCCGTGTCTCCGAGGCAAGCACTCATATAATTTATATCGGAATATTAGATTCCCATAAAATAGTTTCATGTGTATGGCTAAACATATGTGGAGTGGTATGTACTCATTTGGAGTGGGGGCATATTTAATTATAATTTTAAATAAGAGTAATGGTTATAAAGTATCTGTAAACAGCGATACATAGTATATTTGTGTAAATTAATAAGCCTTAGTTATTTTGCTTTTCTCATACAAATATTGAAATCCATAAAGAAAAAATGCTTTATAAAAGAAATATAGGAAAAATTGTGTGTGATTTATTTTTACTAATCTATACAATTTTAATTTAGAGAATAACATTGTTAAAGGAAAGGTGAATATTACTCCACCAAACGCATTCAATAACAGGAACTTCACAAAACTTCCATAAGCCCATTTTAATGTGCATAAAGCCATTAATAACATTGGACCTATAAGGAAAGGAATTTCATTTTGCAAAGTGGAATGAGGAATATTATAAAAACTCCACCACTTAAGCCTTTTACCTATTTGAAGATCTAAGCTACACATAATAATACTAAAAATAGTGGCTGGGAAAAATCTCTTTATAGTTTGCTTACCTAGTAAAGGAATGGAAAGCCAAGATACAATAATCATAATAATGTTTAGTAACATCTGACTTTTTTTGGTCATAATAATCTCCTGTTAATTTTTTAGTTATTATAACTCCGTATTCACCTAAATATTCTGGGAAAAAACTTAAATAAGTCCTGCTCTTAGGAGTGGGGTATTTATTGTGAATTAAAAGGGATTTACTACACAATAAAGAAACCTCCTTAGTATATAGGGATAAAATGACCTGACTTTGAAATATTGTTGTAGCGGAAATAACAGTTTTTCACGAATAATAAAGTTATTTAAAAATGAAGAGCATTCATTATGATCTTGTCAGTTCTTCTTGAAATAACGGGAGGTAACAAAGGTGTATTCTCCTTTTTTTCATCATACATCAGGTGAGTAGTACCGATTAAACATTGGCTGGAAAAAAGGAAGTGTGGTTGATATCCGCATCATTAGGGCTGAAAAATCCAGAGTATGGACGTTTAATGCTAAAATATCCAAATTTTAACCGATTGTGCATCATGATGAAAGTTATTCTCATAAAATGATTAGTATAGTAAATGAAAGCTTTTATAATAAAAAAAGCATATTTAAAGCTGTATTTTCTTAGCGAATCAATAACATAAGTAATAATTAGTTTTTTCCAAATAATATGAAAAGATAGAACGACACTTTTTCGCCAAATTTAACAAAAAATAGACACATATCAGTTGAATTCATACTATACTGGTGTTAGAATTGTTCTTGTAGCAAGGAATTATTTTTTTGTAGTACCCGGGACGGAAAATGTCTATGTGGGACTTCTGACGACCACTGTAAGTGAAGGAGCGCATCAAAAGCATGGTTTCATTTATTGAGATTCAAAAAAGATTATTACCTGATTTACTTACAGTTATGCAAAAAAGGTACTATATTCTGCAATATATCAAGAATATGCAGCCTGTCGGAAGAAGAAGTCTGGCAGTGAGCCTAGGACTGACCGAAAGAGTCTTGAGAAGTGAAGTCGAGTTTTTAAAGGAGCAGCAGCTTATACATATTTCAAACATCGGCATGACAGTCACTTCGATAGGGGAAGAAGTGTTGGAAAGTCTTTCTAGTGTAATGAGAGAAGTAACGGGTATTAACGAAATGGAGCAGCTACTGCAAAGAAAACTAGGTATTAACCGAGTTATCATTGTAGCTGGAGACAGTGATCACTCTCCATGGGTAAAAAAAGAATTAGGACTTGCCACAGCAAATTGTATGAAATCTCTTCTAAAGGGAAATAATATCATCGCAGTTACTGGTGGGACTACTATGTCCTCTGTTGCAGAGGCACTGACGCCTAATATTGCAGATGGGGAATTATTATTTGTCCCGGCACGTGGTGGAATAGGAGAAGATGTCAAAAATCAGGCGAATACAATTTGTTCCATGATGGCAGATCATACTGCATCAAAACATCGGGTTTTATACGCTCCTGATGAGGTCAGCGAAGAAATGTACAAAAGCATTTCCACAGACCCTCGTATCAGCGAAGTGTTAAAACTCATTCGTTCCGCAAATCTTTTAGTTCACGGCATTGGCGAGGCGCTTACAATGGCGAATCGCAGAAATACCAGCAAAAGTGACCTAGAAAAGATTAAAAATGCAGAAGCTGTTGGCGAAGCATTCGGGTACTATTTTAATGAAGAGGGAGAAGTTGTCCACAAGGTACAAACAATTGGCCTTAGACTGGAAGACTTATCTACTGTACCTAATATCATCGCTGTAGCAGGTGGAGCATCGAAGTCAAAGGCTATTCGTGCTTATCTAAAGGAAGCACCAACTTCAACTATTTTAATAACAGATGAAGGAGCCGCAAAAAAGTTGATATAATGGGAAATCCCTTTATATATTTAATACTCTTAAAATTAGAGGAGGAAATTTACAATGACAGTAAAAGTAGGTATTAACGGTTTTGGACGTATCGGACGTTTGGCATTCAGAAAAATCATGGAAAACCCAGAATTAGAAGTGGTTGCAATTAATGATTTAACTGATACTAAAATGCTAGCACATCTTTTAAAATATGATTCATCTCAAGGAACTTTCCAAGGTGAAATCGAAGTACACGAAGGTTATTTCTTAGTAAATGGTCAAAAAGTTGTTACAACTGCTGAAAGAAACCCAGCTGATCTTAAATGGGGAGAACTTGGTGTAGATACAGTTATCGAATCTACTGGTTTCTTCACAACAAAAGAAAAAGCAGAAGCTCATATTCAAGCAGGTGCTAAAAATGTAGTTATCTCTGCTCCAGCAACTGGCGAAATGAAAACAGTTGTTTACAATGTTAACCATGATGTTCTTGATGGAACTGAAACAGTTATTTCTGGTGCTTCTTGTACTACTAACTGTCTTGCTCCAATGGCACAAGTTCTTCAAAACAAATATGGTATCGTATCTGGTTTAATGACTACAATTCATGCTTACACAGGCGACCAAAATACTTTAGATGCTCCACATCCAAAAGGTGACTTCCGTCGTGCTCGTGCAGCTGCTGAAAACATTATTCCTAACTCAACTGGTGCTGCAAAAGCAATCGGTTTAGTATTACCTGAATTACAAGGTAAATTAGACGGTGCTGCTCAACGTGTTCCAGTTAAAACTGGTTCATTAACAGAGCTTGTAACTGTTCTTGATAAAAAAGTTACAGTTGAAGAAATCAACGCTGCAATGAAAGAAGCTGCTAACGAATCTTTCGGTTACACTGAAGAAGAGCTTGTTTCTTCTGATATTATCGGAATTAGCTATGGTTCATTATTCGATGCAACTCAAACAAAAGTTATCACTGTTGGTGATCAACAACTTGTTAAAACAGTTGCTTGGTATGACAACGAAATGTCTTACACTAACCAATTAGTAAGAACTGTTAAGCACTTTGCGCAACTTGCAACAAAATAATTTCCCTTTATAAATGGAATTATGTGCGAGTTAATAAGCACCCCCTTTAATCTAACAGCGGAAACAACTTTGTTTCCGCTATTTTAAAAATATGCAGTGGAGGGTACCTATAATGAACAAGAAAACAATTCGTGATATTGATTTAAAAGGGAAAAAAGTATTTGTTCGTGTTGACTTCAACGTACCGATGAAAGATCAACAAATTACGGACGAAACAAGAATTCAAGCTGCACTTCCAACAATTAAAGAATTAGTTGAGAGTGGTGCAATTGTTATTCTAGCAAGTCACTTAGGACGTCCAAAAGGTGAAGTTGTAGAAGAGCTACGTTTAACTCCTGTTGCAAAACGCCTTTCTGAATTACTAGGGAAAGAAGTTGCTAAAGCAGATGAGTCATATGGCGAAGCTGTTAAAGCACAAATCAGCAAGTTAGCAGAAGGAGATGTTATCCTTCTTGAAAACGTACGTTTCAATGCTGGTGAAGAAAAAAATGATGCAGAGTTAGCAAAACAATATGCAGAACTTGCAGATGTATTTGTAAATGATGCATTTGGTGCTGCACACCGTGCTCATGCTTCAACAGAAGGAATTGCTCATCATATTCCAGCAGTATCTGGATTATTAATGCAAAAAGAACTAGATGTTCTTGGCAAAGCTTTATCTAATCCTGATCGTCCGTTCACAGCTATCATTGGTGGAGCGAAAGTTAAGGATAAAATTGGTGTAATTGAAAATCTTCTTGATAAAGTAGATAACTTAATTATCGGTGGAGGATTAGCTTATACTTTTGTTAAATCTCTTGGCCATGAAATTGGTAAATCTTTATTAGAAGAAGATAAAATCGATCTTGCTAAATCTTATATGGAAAAAGCAAAAGAAAAAGGTGTTAAATTCTATATGCCAGTTGATGTGATCGTTGCAGATGATTTCTCAAATGATGCAAACATCAAAGCTGTTTCTATCGAAGAAATCCCAGCTGATTGGGAAGCATTAGATATCGGACCTAAAACACGTGAAATCTATGCAGATGTTATTAAAAATTCTAAATTAGTAATTTGGAATGGACCAATGGGTGTATTCGAATTAGATGCATTTGCAAATGGTACAAAAGCAGTAGCTGAAGCACTTGCTGAATCTCAAGATACATATTCAGTAATCGGTGGTGGAGATTCTGCAGCAGCAGTTGAGAAATTTGATTTAGCAGATAAGATGAGTCATATTTCTACTGGCGGCGGTGCTTCATTAGAGTTTATGGAAGGTAAAGAACTTCCAGGTGTAGTGGCTTTAAACGACAAATAATATCTTTATAGATATGCATGAAAGGATGTTTAACATGCGCAAACCAATTATTGCAGGTAACTGGAAAATGAACAAAACACTTCCTGAAGCTGTTGAGTTTATCCAAGAAGTAAAAGCATCTGTTCCATCAAGTGAAAAAGTGGATACAGTTGTTTGTGCTCCTGCGTTATTTTTAGGGCAATTAGTAGAATTAACTGATGGCACAGATGTAAAAATCGGTGCACAAAATATGCATTTCGAAAAAAATGGTGCATTCACTGGCGAAATCAGCCCAGTTGCATTAGAAAATATCGGTGCAAAATATGTAGTACTTGGACATTCAGAGCGTCGTGAGTTCTTTAATGAAACAGATGAGTCTGTTAACAAAAAGACAATCGCTGCATTTGAAAATGGTTTAACTCCAATTGTTTGCTGTGGTGAAACACTAGAGCAAAGAGAAAATGGTGAAACAAATGACTTTGTTGCAACTCAAGTAACAAAAGCACTTAATGGTTTAACTCCAGAACAAGCAAAAGCAACAGTTGTTGCATATGAGCCAATCTGGGCAATTGGAACAGGTAAATCTTCTACTTCTGCAGATGCAAACGAAGTATGTGCACATATTCGTAAAGTAGTAAGTGAACAATTTTCACCAGAAGTTGCAGAAGAAATCCGCATCCAATACGGTGGCAGCGTTAAGCCTGAAAACATTAAAGAATATATGGCACAGCCAGATATTGACGGAGCATTAGTAGGCGGAGCTAGCCTAGAAGCTCAAAGCTTTTTAGCTTTATTGGAGGCAGGTAAGAATGAGTAAATCTCCAGTAGCTTTAATCATTTTAGATGGTTTTGCTTTAAGAAGTGAACGCATGGGTAATGCGGTAGCACAAGCAAATAAGCCTAATTTCGATAAATATTGGAATTCTTATCCTCATGCTACTTTAGTAGCTAGCGGGGAAGCTGTTGGTCTTCCAGAAGGACAAATGGGTAACTCTGAAGTTGGACATTTGAATATCGGTGCCGGCCGGATCGTATATCAAAGTTTAACAAGAGTAAATCTGTCTATAAGAGAAGGCGAATTTTATAAAAACGAAACTTTTGTTAATGCAATTAAGCATGTAAAAGAAAAAGGCAAAAATCTTCATTTATTCGGATTATTATCCGATGGTGGAGTTCATAGCCACATTGAGCATATGTTTGCACTTCTTCGTTTAGCTAAAGAAGAAGGAGTAGAAAATGTATACATTCACGGTATCTTAGATGGCCGAGACGTCGGTCAAAAGACTGCTGAAAAATATATTAAAGCTACACAAGAAAAAATCGCTGAATACGGTGTAGGTGAATTTGCTACTATTTCTGGACGCTACTATTCTATGGATAGAGATAAGCGTTGGGACCGAGTAGAAAAATCATACCGCGCAATGGTATATGGAGAAGGACCAGCATATTCTGATCCATTACAAGTAGTGGAAGATAACTACAATAACGGAATCTTTGATGAGTTCGTGCTTCCATCTGTTATCACAAAAGAGAACGGCGAACCAGTTGCAACGATTGAAGATGAAGATGCTGTAATTTTTTATAACTTCCGTCCTGACCGTGCTATTCAAATTTCGAATACATTCACAAATGAGGACTTCCGTTCATTTGATCGTGGAGAAAAACATCCAAAAAATCTTTACTTTGTATGTTTAACTCATTTTAGTGAAACAGTAAATGGGTATGTTGCATTCAAGCCAACAAACCTTGATAACACTTTAGGGGAAGTTCTTGCACAAAATGGCTTGACTCAGCTTCGTATTGCGGAAACGGAAAAATATCCACATGTTACATTCTTTATGAGCGGTGGACGTGAAGCAGAGTTCCCTGGTGAAAAACGTATTTTGATCAATTCACCAAAAGTGGCAACTTATGATTTAAAACCTGAAATGAGTGCATATGAAGTAACAGATGCGCTATTGAAGGAAATTGAGGCAGATAATTTTGATGCAATTATTCTAAACTTCGCAAACCCTGATATGGTTGGGCACTCCGGAATGCTTGAACCAACAATCAAAGCGATTGAAACAGTGGATGAATGTTTAGGAAAAATTATCACTTTAATTGAACAAAAAGGTGGTAAAGCTATTATCACTGCTGACCATGGTAACTCTGATGAAGTGGTAACACTTGAAGGAAAACCAATGACAGCACATACAACAAATCCAGTACCTGTTATCGTAACAGATAAAAATGCTGAATTACGTACAGATGGTATTTTAGGAGATTTAGCTCCTACAATGTTAGATTTATTAGGTGTTGAAAAGCCAGCAGAAATGACTGGGACATCTATTATTAAAAAATAAGATTATTTTAAAAGGAGAGAATATTATGCCTTATATTCAACAAGTATATGCTCGTGAAGTATTAGATTCACGTGGTAACCCAACAGTAGAAGTAGAAGTATTAACTGAATCAGGATTCTTTGGTCGTGCACTAGTTCCATCTGGTGCTTCAACTGGTGAATACGAAGCAGTTGAATTGCGTGATGGTGACAAATCTCGTTACCTTGGTAAAGGTGTTCTTAAAGCAGTAGAAAACGTAAACGAAGTAATTGCTGAAGCAATCATCGGTATGGACGTTACAGATCAAGTTGGAATCGACAGAACAATGATCGAACTTGATGGTACAGAAAACAAAGGTAAATTAGGTGCTAACGCAATCCTAGGTGTATCTATGGCTGTTGCACATGCTGCTGCTGAAGTAGTAGGTCTTCCATTATACCGTTACCTTGGTGGATTCAACGCGAAACAATTACCAACTCCAATGATGAACATCATCAACGGTGGTTCTCATGCTGATAACAATGTTGATTTCCAAGAATTCATGATCTTACCAGTAGGAGCTCCAACTTTCAAAGAAGCTCTACGTACTGGTGCTGAAGTATTCCATGCATTAAAAGCAGTTTTACATGCAAAAGGTTTAAACACTGCTGTAGGTGACGAAGGTGGATTCGCTCCAAACCTTGGTTCTAACCGTGAAGCATTAGAAGTAATCATCGAAGCAATCAAAAAAGCTGGATACGAGCCTGGTAAAGATGTATTCTTAGGTATGGACGTTGCTTCTTCTGAATTCTACAACAAAGAAACTGGTAAATACGATCTTGCAGGAGAAGGCCGTACTGGTTTAACTTCTGAAGAATTAGTAAGCTTCTATGAAGAATTAGTTAACGAATTCCCAATCATCTCTATTGAAGATGGTTTAGATGAAAACGACTGGGAAGGTCACAAATTATTAACTGACCGCATCGGTTCTAAAGTACAATTAGTAGGTGACGATTTATTCGTTACAAACACTAAAAAATTAGCTGAAGGTATCGAAAAAGGAATTGCAAACTCAATCCTTATCAAAGTTAACCAAATTGGTACTTTAACTGAAACTTTCGATGCTATCGAAATGGCTAAACGTGCTGGTTACACAGCAGTAGTTTCTCACCGTTCTGGTGAAACAGAAGATGCTACAATCGCTGACATCGCTGTTGCTACTAACGCTGGTCAAATCAAAACTGGTTCATTATCTCGTACAGACCGTATCGCTAAATACAACCAACTTCTTCGCATCGAAGACGAGCTTGGCGAGTTAGCAGTATACGATGGTCTTAAATCTTTCTACAACCTTAAAAAATAATTGAAGTTAAGTTTGACTTAACTTGATAAACACCCTGGCTTTAGGAGACCCCTTTATGCTAGGGTGTTTTTTGTTATATAGAGAATGTTTTTTTGTTAGAAGAGAGGGAGGATCCATCAGTGACATAAGCTGGCTGGGATACCTGAAAAAGGGAACAGAGAGCCATTGTCTGTGCCCACAAACAAGAAGAAAAGCTGAAAAAGGGAACAGAGAGCCATTGTCTGTGCCCACAAACAAGAAGAAAAGCTGAAGAAGGGAACAGAGAGCCGTTCTCTGTGCCCGCAAACAAGAAGAAAAGCTGAAAAAGGGAACAGAAAGCCATTGTCTGTGCCCACAAACAAGAAGAAAAGCTGAAAAAGGGAACAGAGAGCCATTCTCTGTGCCCACAAACAAGAAGAAAAGCTGAAAAAGGGAACAGAGAGCCATTCTCTGTGCCCACAAACAAGAAGAAAAGCTGAAAAAGGGAACAGAGAGCCATTGTCTGTGCCCGCAAACAAGAAGAAAAGCTGAAGAAGGGAGCAGAGAGCCGTTCTCTGTGCCCGCAAACAAGAAGAAAAGCTGAAGAAGGGAACAGAGAGCCATTCTCTGTGCCCACAAACAAGAAGAAAAGCTGAAGAAGAGAACAGAGAGCCGTTCTCTGTGCCCGCAAACAAGAAGAAAAGCTGAAGAAGGGAACAGAGAGCCATTGTCTGTGCCCACAAACAAGAAGAAAAGCTGAAAAAGGGAACAGAGAGCCGTTCTCTGTGCCCACAAACAAGAAGAAAAGCTGAAAAAGGGAACAGAGAGCCATTGTCTGTGCCCACAAACAAGAAGAAAAGCTGAAGAAGGGAACAGAGAGCCGTTCTCTGTTCCCGCAAACAAGAAGAAAAGCTGAAGAAGGGAACAGAAAGCCATTGTCTCTACTCTTAAACATAACGAACAACATATATCTTGTTTAAGAGGCTTCTCAATCATTAGCCACTGTCCCATGATGTATTCTACTAATTATTATGACAAAGACGCGACATACTATTGTGACAAAACATAAAATATGATACATTTAAACTAATGTAGGTTGGTTTTAATGGAGGTGTTTGATATGATACACACAGTTTTGATTACTTTATTGATTATCGTTGCGATTGCATTAATCGTAGTAGTACTTCTTCAAAATGGTAAGAGTGCTGGACTATCTGGAGCAATTTCTGGTGGTGCAGAGCAGTTATTTGGTAAACAAAAAGCACGTGGTTTAGAATTAATCCTTCACAATGCAACAATCGTTTTAGCAATTCTATTCTTTGTCTTAACGATTGCAGTTAGTTATTTTGATCTATAATAACGAGATTCGGTATAGATGAAAAAACCTGGCCAAGAAAGGTCAGGTTTTTTTTCGGAAAACAAATGGAGTTGTACATAAGATTTATAAAAGACCTATAGTATGAAGTAATCATATGACTGGATTCTTTCTTTTCTTTTTTACTAAAATAGAAGGATAGTTCTTTTTCAAATAAATTGGTCACTTTATATTATAGAATAGGGCGAAGGAGAAAATAATAAGACAAAGGAGCGTTTATCTAATGAAAATAGTAGAACAGAAACCATTAACCTTTAAAGGAGATAATAAACGTGCAGTGCTTTTATTGCACGGCTTTACGGGGAATACATCAGATGTACGCTTGCTTGGTAGATATTTAAATACAAAGGGCTACACCTGCTATGTACCTTTATATAAAGGACATGGAGTACCACCAGAGGAATTAGTGGAATACGGGCCAAAGGATTGGTGGAAGGATGTAACGGAAGCATACCAGCATTTAAAGGAGATGGGATTTGAAGAAATTGCTGTCGGAGGTCTTTCTTTAGGAGGGGTATTTTCCCTTAAATTAGGTTACACTGTACCTGTAAAGGGTATCGTAACCATGTGTGCTCCAATGTACATTAAAAGTGAAGATGTCATGTATGAAGGCGTACTTGAATACGCTCGTAATTATAAGCAGCGCGAGAAGAAATCAGAAGAAGTTATTGAGCAGGAAATGGCTCAATTTAAGCCAATGAATACATTAAAAGAATTACAAAATTTAATCAAAGAAGTAAGAGAATCGATTGATCTTATTTATTCACCAGTTTTTGTTATTCAGGCACGACATGATCAAATGATTGATACAAATAGTGCAAATATCATTTATGAAGAAGTGGAATCGATTCAAAAAGATATTAAATGGTATGAAAACTCTGGACATGTTATTACACATGATAAAGAAAAAGAACAAGTTTTTGAAGATTTCTATCAGTTTTTAGAAAAACTAGATTGGAATCAATAAGATGCAAAGGAGGTTTTTTGTTTGGAAGATATAATTAAAGAAAATGTCGAGAAGCTATTAACTTATATGAAAGATGAAGCCTATAAACCACTAACCGTGCAAGAGCTAGAAGAGGCTTTCGGAATAGAGGATTCTTCTCACTTTAAAGATTTTGTCAAGGCACTTGTACAGATGGAAGAGAAGGGGCTAGTTGTTCGGACAAGGAGCAATCGTTATGGATTACCAGAGAAGATGAACCTTATTCGGGGGAAATTAGCTGGTCATGCGAAAGGATTTGCGTTTGTTATCCCTGAAGAACAAGGCATGGATGATATTTTTATACCGCCTAATGAAGTTAAAACGGCGTTAAATGGTGATATTGTATTAGCACGTGTCACTTCGGAAAGCTCTGGCCAAAGAAGAGAAGGAACAATCGTACGAATTATCGAAAGAGGAGTCCAGCAAATTGTTGGTACATATTCAGAGAGCAAGCATTTTGGCTTTGTTATCCCTGATGATAAAAAAATCGCGACAGATATTTTTATCCCAAAAGGCAGCACAAAAGGGGCAATAGAAGGGCATAAGGTTGTCGTGAAATTAACTTCTTATCCTGAAGGCAGAAAGAATGCGGAGGGAGAGGTTGTTAAAATACTTGGACACAAAAATGACCCAGGTGTTGATATTTTATCGGTAATACATAAGCATGGATTACCACTTGCCTTTCCAGATAACGTGTTAGAACAAGCGAATAATGCACCAGATACGATTGATGAAGAGGAAATTGCCAATAGACGTGATTTGCGCAATGAAACTATTGTCACAATTGATGGGGCAGATGCGAAGGATTTGGATGATGCCGTTACAGTAACGATGTTAGAGAACGGTAATTATAAATTAGGGGTGCATATCGCAGATGTTTCTTACTATGTAACGGAAAACTCTCCAATAGATGTAGAAGCCGAGGAGAGAGGAACAAGCGTTTATTTAGTTGACCGAGTTATTCCAATGATTCCGCACCGTTTATCTAATGGAATTTGTTCTTTAAATCCAAAGGTTGATCGCTTAACTCTTTCTTGTGAGATGGAAATTACGTCTGATGGTGAAGTAGTTTCCCATGAAATTTTTCAAAGTGTCATTAAAACAACGGAACGAATGACATATGCTGATGTGAATTCGATTTTACATGATAAAGATGAAGAACTAAGAGCCAAGTATGAAGGGCTTGTCCCGATGTTTGAACGAATGGAGGATTTAGCAGCTATTCTGCGCAAAAAACGGATGACTCGT
Source organism: Niallia circulans (assembly GCF_003726095.1). Classification (NCBI taxonomy): domain Bacteria; kingdom Bacillati; phylum Bacillota; class Bacilli; order Caryophanales; family Bacillaceae; genus Niallia; species Niallia circulans. The sequence goes on along the minus strand of NZ_CP026031.1, from coordinate 2,728,067 downwards.
GGTGCCATTGATTTTGACTTTAAAGAATCTAAAGTAATTGTAGATGAAGATGGAAAGCCACAGGATGTTATTTTAAGAGAACGTTCTGTTGCAGAAAAACTAATTGAAGAGTTTATGCTTGTTGCCAACGAAACAGTCGCGGAACATTTTCATTGGATGCAGGTTCCATTTATTTACCGTATTCATGAAGATCCAAAAGAGGAAAAGTTAAGAAGATTTTTCGAGTTTATTACAAACTTTGGTTATATCGTGAAAGGTACTGCTAACTCTGTTCATCCAAGAGCATTACAAGAAATTATTGAGTCAGTACAGGGAACTCCTGAAGAGATGGTTATTTCGACTGTCATGCTGCGCTCCATGCAGCAGGCTAAATACTATCCAGAAAGCTTAGGGCATTTTGGTTTATCAACAGAATTTTATACGCATTTTACATCGCCGATTAGACGGTATCCGGATTTAATCGTACATCGTTTAATTCGTACGTATTTAATTGAAGGGGATATTAGTTCTGCTACACAAGAAAAGTGGAACAGCCGCCTAACAGAAATCGCTGAGCACTCCTCTAGTATGGAAAGAAGATCAGTAGAAGCAGAACGCGAAACGGATGAACTGAAAAAATCAGAGTACATGCTTGATAAAATTGGCGAAGAATATGATGGCATTATTAGTTCTGTTACGAATTTTGGTATGTTTGTGGAACTTACGAATACGATTGAAGGACTTGTCCATGTAAGCTATATGACAGATGATTACTATCGTTATGATGAGCGTCATTTTGCTATGATTGGCGAGCGAACAGGGAAGGTTTTCCGTATTGGAGACGAAATTACTGTTCGCGTTGTGAATGTGAACAAAGAGGAACGTGCCATTGACTTTGAAATAGTTGGAATGAAGGGGACTCGCCGCAGAGATCCGAAAAAAGAAGGGAAGGTATTTTCTACTGGCAGTGTCTCTCGTGCCCCGCGTAAAGGCAAATCAGAGAGAGATACGGATCGTAAAGGAAAAACAGGTGAATCAAGACGTAAAGGAAAGAATGAGAGAAAACACTTCGAGAATGCTCCAAAAGCAAAGAGAAAGAAAAAGAAACGCTAACAGATAAATAGATGCATTTATGCATGTGGTTTCTTTTAGATGAAGAAGCCACATGCAGAGGATGTTTGTATATTAAGCGTTCTTTTGATAAAATTATTGGCAGAGTAGGGGGAAGAGACATGCCAAAAGGTGAAGGGAAATTAGTAGCACAGAATAAAAAAGCAAACCATGACTATTTTATTGAAGAGACTTATGAGGCAGGGATTGTTCTCCAAGGAACAGAAATTAAAGCGATTCGTGCAGGAAGAGTAAATTTGAAGGAATCATATGCGCGGATTATTAATGGCGAGGTATTTCTATTAGGGATGCATATCAGTCCATATGAACAAGGAAATCGCTATAATCATGATCCATTAAGAACAAGAAAGCTTTTATTACATCGCAAACAAATTAATAAGTTAATCGGGGATACAAAAGAAGCGGGCTATGCTTTAGTTCCACTGAAACTTTATTTTAAAAATGGCTATGCAAAGGTTTTGATTGGTCTAGGTAAGGGTAAAAAGAACTATGACAAGCGGGAAACTTTAAAACGTAAAGAAGCAAATCGCAGTATTGAACGTGCTTTACGTGAAAGGCAAAAAATGTAATCCAAAACTTTACAATTGAAATACGCTCCAGTTATGTTATAATAATTTATGTCGATAAGACAACATAACTTTAAGCTCCTATTTCAGAGCTTCCGAAACGTTAAGCTTAAATGCTAAGAATCTTGTAATGTAACAATTACTTGATTTTATCCTTATAATGGGGACGCTACGGATTCGACAGGGATAGTTCGAGCTTAGGTTGCGAGTCGAGGGGATCGGCCTCGTTAAAACGTCAAAGCCTATAACTGGCAAACAACAAAACAACTTCGCTTTAGCTGCTTAATAGCGCTTAGCGGTTCCTCCCTCCATCGCCCATGTGGTAGGGTCAGGGACTCACTTTAAGTGGGCTACGCCGGATTCCACCGTCTGAGGAAGAAGGAAGAGAACAACCAGACTAGCTTATCGGACGCCTGTCAACAGGCAGAAGAATAAGCGAAATGCGAATATGTTGACTACACTCGTAGAAGCTTAAGTGCCGATATTTCTGGACGAGGGTTCGACTCCCTCCGTCTCCACCAAATACATATTTGGTGGTTTTTTATTTTTTATTAATACTACATACAATGGAATGTATTTTTCATTTCACTTTTATTTTTGGTCTAAAAAGATAGTGATTTCCGTATTATGGGAATTTCTGTCTTTTTATTTTTGGTTAAGCAGAAAGAAATTTAAATTGAGTGGAACTATGGTTTCTATAACATGTTTCCTTGTCGTTTATTAATTATGAGAGTCTTGCGTGTTATCATTCCTTTCTTCGTACTCCTCTTTTAATCTTTTCCATCAAAGCATTCCAATTCAATTCACTACTAGCAGCCAATACATTTGCACTTATCTCTACACGAAGTTTCGTTGTATCTATCATTAAAGTTTGCCATTATCATTAGGAAGAGTTTTGTTGTACTCTTTCCTTTCCTTACTAATAGGAAAAAGAACAAAATAGCGTGGAAGTGCTTTCTTTTTTATGATGTAGATACAGGAGGTATTCACTATGAGAGATAGATATACCAAGCTTCTTCACATACTTCAAAACTCAGATGGGTTTGTAACGGGAAATGATATTAGTGAACAGCTAAATATTAGTTCCAGAACAGTGAGAAATGACATTAAAGATTTGAATGATAACTATCTCATTGGGGCACGCATCATTTCAAATAAACGCCAAGGTTATCAACTTGAAGGTGAGTTAGTTGGTTTTAAACAGAGACATCATATTGAATTTGAGGAGCGTGCATTTTATATTGTAAAGGCACTTCTAGATACCAAGGAATGGACAACATACGAACAATTATCCCAAATGATTTATTTCTCTCCACAAACGATTCGGTCAGATATTCAACGAATTTCTCAAATGATTACCTCCCAAAAAAGAAATTTATCCGTGGAAGCATTAGTTTTTCAAGGGATTCGATTAGAGGGGGATGAATTTGACAAAAGATTATTACTTGAGAGTTTAGTAGAAAAAAACTTTATGACAATAAAAGAGCTGTATAAAGAATTATTAGTTCGTTTCGGTGGCTGGGTTTTAGAAGAAGAATTAAATTTACTGTCAACAGTGGTGATTGAGAATCTAAATAAGTATATTCACGATATTCCCACAGGGAAATTAAGTAGTTTGTTAGTGCATTTAATTATTGCGATATACCGTATCCGACATGGATATGAGATCCGCGAAGTAAAGGAAGTAGAGCAATCTTTAGATTATGAAGAATTTGAATTGGCATCTAAGATTTTAGAGGATGTTCAGGAGATATTCCAAATAGATATTGGAAATCAAGAGAAAATGTACTTTAGCCTACACCTAATAAGCCAGCGTATAATAGTTAGTTTTTATAATAATGAAACCAATATTCCTCAGGAACTGAAACAAGAGTTAGAAAAAAGCTTAGTTGATCTTGGGAAGCAATACGATTTTCGCTTTAATGAAGATCGCCTACTTGTGTCTGGATTACTTTTTCACTTAGCAAAAGCCCAATATCCTCTTCAATATCAGCTTTATGTAGAAAATCCTTATATTTCTCATATTAAGATGGAGTACTTATTAGCTTATCATATTGCAGTTCTCTTAGCACATCGTTTGGAGAAACATTTAACCTTTGTTGTGCCAGAAAGTGAAATCGGATACATTGCTCTTCATATTGCTGCACATATTGAACGAACAAAAAGAAAAAAAGTAAGAGTAGCAATCGTATCTGGAAGTGGGATTGGTGCTTCAATGATATTGAAGCAGAAAATTCAAAGACATTTTCTAGATATTGAAATTGCAGGAGAATATACCTTACAAATGTTAGATCAAATAGAAGAAAATATTTCATTAATTATTTCAACAATGGATGTGAAGAAGAATGGTATTCCCATTATTCATGTTAATGAGTTTCTGGATGAACAAGATTTAAAGAAAATAGCAGTAGCAATTAATCAGGGCTTTCTTGATCGGACTTTAAGTGAAAACCGATTCATTCTTTTAGATGAAAACAACAAACATGACTTCTTATTAAGATTAACAGAAAAAGTGAAAATGGAATATTTGTTAGATGGTATTTTAACAAGAGAAGAGATGTCGTCAACAGAAGTTGGGAATTACGTAGCTATGCCACATCCTATTGCAAGAACGGAAAATGAAGAAACGATGATTTATATAGCTATCAATCATAAACCTATCCCATGGGGAAAAACAAATGTGCAACTTGTCTTTTTGATTTTACCAAGTGAAGTAGATCGAGAAAATCACTATAAGGTTTTTAAACAACTTTATCAATTGGTTAAATCTAAAGATAAAGTTCAAGAGTTAATTCAAACAAAAGATTTTCAATCATTTATGGAGGTGCTGCACACTAATTAATAATTGGATTAACACAAGTGTTTATTATTTCATTAGAAATGTGAATGTGAGGAGACAATCATGGTTTTAGACTTAGTAAAAGTAAAATTAAAAGTAAATAGCTCTGAGGAAGTAATTAAGATTTTGGGAGAGATGTTATTAGAATCTGGTTATGTTACGGACACTTACATTGATGCAGTGCTTCAACGAGAGATGTCTTTGCCTACTGGTCTGCAAATTGGCCGTATTAATGTAGCTATTCCACATACAGACTCCACACATGTAAAGGAATCAACCATTGCTTTAGCAACCTTAGAAGAACCTGTCAATTTTCAATTAATGGCTGATCCTGCCCAGAAAGTTGATGTGAAATTAGTCTTCTTACTAGCAGTTAAAGAACCAAAAAAGCAAGTGAAATTATTAAAGCAGCTAATGGCTATATTTCAGAACGAAGAGCTTTTAAATAGAATGGAAAAGGCTGAAGATAGTCGAGTTATCTCTGATATTTTAAGTAGTGCTTTAGCTTAAATAAATTTGAATTGGGGGACTTTTAATGAAAAGTTACAACATATTGTCAGTATGTGGTTCAGGAACGGTTACGTCATCGATGGTAGCTGAGAAGCTGAAAGAGGAAATGGAGACTAGAGGCTTCCATGTTAGAACTACAGAAGCAAAACCAACAGAAGCTCTAAATTATGCTCAAAGTGGAAATTATGACTTAATTACACATACTAGTCCATTGCCAGTTGCGGATTATGGTATCCCAACCATTAGTGCTAGCAGCTGTTTAACTGGAATAGGTGAAGATGAGTTTTATGAGGAAGTGGAAAAAGTGCTTAAAGCGCTAAATAAATAATAGACTGGGGGAATGGGAATGTTTTTAGAAACGTTGAAAGAAGTTTTTGATACGTTTGGCGCTCCAATTATAGTTCCAATCATTATTTTTATTATTGCATTATTACTTAAAGTATCGATGAAGAAAGCATTTATTTCCGCTCTCTATGCCGGTATTGGATTACAAGGATTTACAATGGTTCTAGGCGCCTTTACACCAATTATTTCACCTGTAATTCAAAACATGGTTGATATTACTGGAATGGAATTAACAGGTTTTGATGTGGGATGGCAAGCCACAGCAATAGTAGGCTTTTCTACCGAACCGGGGATGATATTCCTAGCTGTTGGACTAATTTTGCAAACGGTACTATTCCTTGTGAAGTGGACAGATGTTTTCCAGCCATCAGACTTATGGAATAATTATTCCTATGTGATTTGGGGATCAATGGTTTATCTGGTCACAGATAATATGATTTTATCGATTGGATGTATGATTGTTCTTAACCTTTATAGCTTGTTGAATGCAGAGCTGATGGCAAGAAGATGGTCAAAATATTACAATTATCCAAATGCAACAATTATTGCGATGCATAATATTGAACCTACTATATTTGGAGTTTTAATGGATCCCCTTTTAAATAAACTGGGATTCCATAAAATCAAATTAAATCCAGCAACCTTGCAAAAGCGGTTAGGATTTTTAGGTGAACCTATTACTTTGGGGTTGTTTCTAGGAATATTCATTGGAGTATTAGGTAATTTAACAACATTAAATAGTTTGGATGCATGGGGATCCATTGCTTTAGTTGGAATTGCAACAAGTGCGGTAATGGCAATTTTCCCGCGCGTTGCGGGGCTTTTTGCTCAAGCATTTAGTCCAATTACAGAGGCAGCTAGAAAAAATACGGTCAAAAAAGAAAAAGGATCTAATCGAGAATGGTATTTGGCTGTCAATGATGCAGCAGGTTTTGGAGAACAAGCAACATTAATGACAGGAGTATTATTAATTCCAGTGATGGTATTTCTAGCGATGGTTCTTCCAGGAAATAAAGTGCTACCAGTTGTTGACTTATTAGCTATTCCCTTTATGGTCCAAGGCCTGGTGGCTATTTCAAATGGTAATATCGCTAAGATTATGGTCAATGGAGCTATCTGGTTTGGTCTTGGATTATACATGTGTACGTATACAGCACCCTTATTTACCGAAATTGCCAAAGACGTCGGCATTGCTTTACCAGCTGGAGCATTGTTAATAACAAGTTTTAATATACTGGGAAAGCCATTAATGGGATTAATTTTTTTAGCATTTTTAAGTCAGAATCCTATATTTATTGGATTAACGATTGTCGCTTATTTCATTCTATGGTTCTTTTTTAGAAAAAATAAAATGGCAATTTACGATTATTTAGATCGTCAAGCTGAGAAAAATTCTCAAGACAAAAAAACCTCTTCCGCAGCATAGATAGAGAGTTCTGCACTGTATTGGTGGCTAGTCAGCACGGAAGAATAAGAGGACATGAAAGTTCTCAAATGATTTCGAGTTGGCTAGGATACCGGATAAATGGGTGGAAATTACAATTTTATATAATTGCAGAAAGTGTCCATAAAAATAGAGAAAGGAGTTTGAAAATGCAACAAAAAATGCAAGCAGCAGTTTTATACTCATTGGGAAATATTCAAACAGAGTTAATAGACATACCGCAAATCAATGAAGATGAAGTTTTGATCAAGGTAGTTTATTGTGGTATTTGCGGTTCTGATGTACCGCGTTCTATGATAAGTGGAGCTCGGACATATCCACTTATTTTAGGACACGAGTTTACTGGAAAAGTCGCTGAAATTGGGAGAAATGTAACGAATGTAAAACAGGGAGATAGAGTGGTAGTTGCGCCACTTGTACCGTGTGGGGAATGTAAATTTTGTCAGGCAAGTGATTATGCACTATGTGAAAATTATAACATTATTGGAACGGGAAGTAATGGAGCGTTTGCTGAATATGTAAAAGTACCCCAAAGGCATGTTCTGCAAATTGATGATCGACTAAATTATGAAACGGCTGCAGGAGTTGAACCTGCTACAATTGGTTACCATGGCTTGCAAAAAGCACAAATTCAACCAGGTGAAACGGTAGTCGTAATGGGGTGTGGACCCATTGGACAGTTAACAATACAATGGGCAAAAATCTTTGGAGCATCTACTGTGATTGCGGTAGATATATTTGAAGAAAAACTTGAACTAGCTAGGGATTTAGGAGCAGATATTGTAATAAATGCTAAAGTATCTGATGTTGTTCAACAAATCCGCAAGTTTACTGATGGAGGAGCAGATGTTGTTGCTGAAACAGCCGGAAGTAAAATTACTCAGCAACAATCCATATTAGCAGCCAAGAAAAAAGGACGTGTAGTTTTTTTGGGTATTGCACATTCAAATCTTCCATTAGAAGAAGAGGCAATAGAGCATGTTCTTCGAGGTGAGATAAAAATTCAAGGTACATGGAATTCATATACAGCCCCCTATCCGGGGATTGCTTGGAAAGCAACTTTAGATTTCATGACAAAAGGCACTCTGAAATTTAAACCAATGATTTCTCATAAGATTACTGTTGATGAAGTTGGTGCCTATTTAAAAAAAATGGCAGATCGAACATTGAAATACAATAAGGTTTTAGTATCTTTTGGTGATAACTAGTAGTTGATAGATAAATTTTCGCAAAGTATAAAAAATAGGGAATCATTAAGAAGAGGTGAAAAAAACTATGCTTGAAAAATTAAAAGAACAAGTCTTAGAAGCAAATCTAGGTTTACCTCAACATCATTTAGTGACATTCACTTGGGGAAATGTAAGTGGTATTGATCGTGATTCGGGACTAGTTGTTATTAAACCAAGTGGAGTAGAATATGAGGACTTGAAGATAGGTGACTTAGTTGTAGTTGACCTTGAAGGGAAAGTAGTTGAGGGTCATTTAAAACCTTCATCGGACACTAGTACTCACATAGTGTTGTATAAAAACTTTAAAGATATCGGCGGAATTGTTCATACACATTCCCCGTGGGCTACTATCTGGTCTCAAGCAACTAAAGAATTGCCTGCTTTAGGTACTACACAAGCAGATACATTTTATGGTTCTGTTCCATGTACTAGAAGTTTAACAGAAGAAGAAATCAAAGGGGACTATGAGCGAGAGACAGGAAATGTCATTGTAGAAACATTTTATAAAAACGGAATAAATCCCAATGAAATTCCATCAGTTTTAGTATCTAGTCATGGTCCGTTTGCTTGGGGAAAGAATGCAAAAGAGGCACTTCATCATGCCGTTATTTTAGAGGAAGTATGCAAAATGGCTTATCATACACTTAATCTAAATCCGACTATTTCTTCTATGGATCAGCATTTATTAGATAAGCACTATCTTAGAAAACACGGAGCATATGCTTACTATGGTCAAAATTAACTTATAAAGAGAAAAGCTTCTATTCGAGGATATCCCGAACAATTTTATGTATAATTGTTCGGTTTTTTATTAAGTATAAAAATGTTTGTGCATTTAGTACTCCTACAAACTGAATATACCTTTTTTCATAGTGTGAGTGTCGAAACTCCCTCTCCAAATATTCGTGCGAACTAGTTTTCAAAATTAATTAGAGAAATAGTTGATAGAGGAGATATTTCCGTTATAGTAAACTCCGTTGTCCAGTTCCATCCTCTTTTCACAAAAAAAGTAGCTTTTCTAGATTAAACTCCTAGTAAAAAGTGTATAAGTTAATATAGTGTAACGGTATTTAAGTTATGGGGGTTAATAAGTCGCTCAAGAAAATCTAATTGTTTTTATCGTTCTCACTGTATATACCTTAACAACCTAATTCATACTAATGAAGTAAATAATTCCTACAAGGAGGAGTCGGAATATGCAAACAGAGCCAATTACTATACATGCCATTATTAACGGAGAGAAAGTACCAACTGAAAAGCAAGCTCCACGTGAAAATCCAACACATCCGGATGAAATTGTAGGATATGCACCTCTTAATACGCAAGAAGAAACGGTACTAGCGATTGATGCAGCTTATGATGCGTTAAAAGGCTGGGCTTGGACGGATGTAGATGAGCGGATCGAAAGAATGGAACGAGCTATTCAAAAATTAAAGGATGCAACACCTGAAATAGCTACTTTGTTATCTCGGGAACATGGGAAAGCTTTATATGATTCCAAAGGTGAAATAGCAATCTCTATCATGTGGATGGAATTTGCATGCAAGAATGTAAAGAAAGTTGTTGCTCCCCAAGAAAAAGAGCATGAAAATGGGAGAACAATCATTACATTTGATCCAGTAGGTGTGGTTTCCGCTATTTCTCCATGGAATTATCCTATTTCTTTATCCACTATTAAAATAGCACCAGCCTTATTAACTGGAAATACAATGGTTGTAAAACCAAGTCCATTTGCTCCTTTAGCTGTCAGTAAAGTAGTAGAAATTATCGCAGAAGAATTTCCTCCAGGTGTGCTCAATCTTGTCCATGGGGATGCAGAGGTAGGGGTAGAGCTTACATCGAATCCAAAAGTTGCAAAGATTGCCTTCACGGGTGGAACGAAGACAGCTAAGAGTATTATGAAGGCTGCTTCTGAAACGATTAAAAAGATGACGCTTGAGTTAGGAGGAAATGATGCCGCAATTGTGCTAGAAGACTTTGATGTAAATGATGAAAAAGCGATGCGAAGAATGGTTATTTCAAACTTCCTTACCGCAGGACAAATTTGTATGATAGCGAAACGCATTTATGTTCATCGATCAATCTATGATGCTTTCGTAGAGAAATATATCGAAGCGGCGAATAAGTGGATTCGCGTTGGCGATCCTTTTCATCCTGATGTGACGGTAGGCCCAGTAAATAATAAAAATCAGGTGAAATATGTTAAAAGTCTTGTAGAAGATGCAAAAAGTAAAGGAGCTAAAGTGATTCCATTAGGGGAAATCCTCAATCCCGAATTAATGGATAATGGATATTTTCTGCAGCCTACATTAGTATTAGGCGCTGATTTTCATGATCCAATTGTTGTAGAAGAGCAATTTGGACCGACTGTGCCAATTTTGCCTTTTGATGATGAAGAGCAAGTAATTGAGTTACACAATGAGAGCATTTATGGTCTAACAAGTTCTGTTTGGGGCGAAGAAGAACATGCAATTAAAGTTGCCCGTCGCATTGAGGCAGGCACAACAATGATTAATACTGCAGCTGTTCAAGGCTTGGATGTGCGATTCCCATTTGGCGGGGTGAAACAATCTGGAGTTGGAAGAGAGTATGGAGAAGAAGGATTAAAATCTTATGTGGAGACCCATGTAATTAATATCCCGAAAACACTTGAATTACCATATATTCCAGAGTAACAATTTCTTAGCAAGCATAGCATAGGCATGAAAAATAGAAAAAGGATGCTTTCTCTCAAAAGAATGCATCCTTTTTCTATTTGTTATTTAGTTCTTTTCTTCCCTATCTCTATATCCTCGCCATCCACATCATCAATTACAGCACCAATTTCTCCTTCTGTATAAGTATCAGTAGCTTGTTCATGAGTAGTTGCCAAGCCAGAAGAAAGTTGGTCTTTTTTTTCATAATCACTTGGATCAAACATGCGTCCTGCAACTTTTGTAGTTTGATCATTATTCTTTTTATTCAACAGAAATCCTCCTTTTTTGTAAATAGCTCCTACAGATGTATTTTCTTCTATATTGACCAAAATTACTCATACAATTTTGGAACTTTTCGATTTGACTTAGTAGTTCCAAAAGATGTATGGTCAAATATTTGTTAGATAAGCCTAGAAGAGACAGGGATAAACTCTTTTTTTAGTGATTAATTTTTGTGAACTAATATACATACATCCAAATTCATCACTTCTGATGGGTTGAAAAAAAACGCTTATTACATCCGTACATTTTTTTGAAAAAAATAAAAAAGTGCGTATAAGAATTACACATAAAAATTTGAGGATGGTAATATACCTATTTGTGAAAGCGTTTTAATTATCAGGAGGTGATCTTTGAAATACGTAAATTCAAAAATACAAAAAATCGAATGGGGGCAGAGATTATGGGGTTACCCAAAAAAGGCTTTTCCTATTTTGTAATTCTTCTGATGGCTGTTTTAGTTGTTGGTTGTTCGAATTCCTCTGGGGGAAAGGGAAGTGACAAGAAAGAGGTAGAAGCAGAGGTTACGACAGTTGGACCAGAAGATGGTGCGAAGTTGGATATGTGGTTATTCGTGGATTTACACCAAAAATTTTACACGGAAATGTTGAATAAATGGAATGAAACGAATCCAGATAAGCAAATTCAAATTAAATTTACTGTCTATCCATATGCAGATATGCATACGAAACTAACTTTATCCGTCCAATCAGGAGAAGGGATTCCTGATTTAGCAGATGTAGAAATTGGCCAATTTCCTAACTATTTAGATGGAGAAGTTCCATGGCTGGCATTAAACAGTTATGTAGAACCGTATAAGGCTGATTTGGTGACATCTCGATTAGATGCTTATGAAAAAGATGGCAACTATTATGGAGTACCGACACATGTTGGGGCTACTGTCATGTACTACAATACAGAGATTCTCGAAAAACATGGAATTGATTATACCAAAATTAAAACATGGGATGACTTTGCAGCAGCTGGTGAGAAGTTAAAAGAGGCTACTAATGGAGAAGTTTATATGACCTCTGTTGATACTGGCGGTGCGGATTGGCTGACATTAGCAATGTCGGAACACGGAGAATCTTGGGTAAAAGATCCATCCAATGCAAATGTGAAGCTGGATTCATTAAACAATATGCTAACAATGCAGCAAGGCTGGTTAGAAAGCGGGATTGCCGAAGTAACTCCAGGGGGACAAATTGATACAGAACAAGGCTATGCGACAGTGGCAAAAGGTGAAGTGGCTGCCTTCCCTAAAGCTATTTGGTATATGTCTCGTTTTACAGATTATATGCCAGAGATGTCTGGCAAATTTGCTATTGCCCCAGCACCTGTGTTTGAGGAAGGTCAAAAACGTTCAAATGGTGCAGGTGGTACAGGTACAGTCGTATATAAAGACTCTGAAAATGCTGAGCTAGCAGCTGAATTTATGACTTGGGCAAAGTTAACGGAAGAAGGCGGGGAACAAATCTGGAATATTCTTGGTTTTGATCCGGTTAATACAAAGGTTTGGACTAATAAAGATATCACTCATAATCCAGACAATGAGTATGTAAAGTACTTTGTTAATAATCCATTTGATACATTATTGGAAATTCAAGATGAAGTAAATTTGATTAAAACGGTGCCAATTACGACTACTATCAATGAAGTATTTAATTTAACCACTTTAAATGAGGTTCTAGAGAATGGTGCAAATGTAAAGCAAGCTCTTGAAGATGCACAAGCGGAGGTCGACTTTGAGCAAGAATAAGTGACGTCTTTAAGATTACCTTTACGAGGTAGTCTTAAAGACACTGACGAAAAGGAGAGGAATGAATTTGAAGAAGATCCAGGCTTTTTTATTCTCTCAGAAAATAGCACCCTATGTGTTTATATTGCCGTTTATTGTTAGCTTGTCATTCTTCTGGATATATCCAATGTATTCGACTATAGAGATGAGTTTTCATAATATTGGGAACGGATATAGCGAATTTGTTGGACTTGCAAATTATGAAAAGTTGTTAGGCGATAAGGTATTTCATATCGCTGTTAGAAATAGTGTTATCTATACAATATTAACGTTAATCATTTTAATTCCGATCCCTATGCTCTGCGCATTTTTATTAAATTCAAAAAGTGTAGTAGGGAAAAGAGTCTATAAATCGATTATCTATTTGCCAGCATTAGTTTCAGTCGTAGTAGCAGGTATTTTATTTCGCTATATGTTTAGTGAAATGGATTCTGGTCTCATGAACCAAATCCTTCATTTTTTTGGACTGGAGTCAAAACAATGGCTGAAAAATTGGGGTACGGGCATGTTTGCACTCCTTTTATTAGCAACATGGAGATGGATGGGAGTAAATACTCTATATTTTGAGGCGGGACTAAGCTCAATTGATGAGGTTCTTTATGAATCGGCAAAAGTAGATGGCGCAAATGCTTGGCAAAGATTTTGGCATATCACTCTGCCGTTACTTAAGCCGACAAGAATTTATGTGACAACCATCAGTATATATGCCGGATTAGCCATGTTTCTTGAAAGCTTTATGATATATGGAAGCAATAATTCTCCCAAAAATATTGGGTTAACGATTGTTGGTTATTTGTATAGAAGGGGAATTGAAAAGAATGATTTAGGATATGCCTCTGCTGTTGGCTTAGTATTATTAATTGTTGCTTTATCCATTAGCATGGTGTACTTGCTTTCAAGCGGCATGTTTAAAAAGGAGGCCAAATAAGTATGGGTAAGAATAATCATTTAGCAAGCTCCTCATTAGAAATTAAAAAAGGGAAGAAAGAAGGCAAAAATCCTCTAGTAAAAGTTTTAATTAACGGCTTTTTTATTATTATGTGTGCTAGTGTTGCCATCCCCTTTATCTCAGGACTGTTTGCATCCTTTCGCCCAGGCCAAATGTTAATTAGAAACGGCTTAAATCTAAACTTAGATTTTGAAAATTGGTCATTTATCAACTATAGCTATCTGTTTGATGGAAGTACTGGGTACTTGGACTGGTATAAGAACAGTTTGATTATTACCATTGTTTCGGTAGTTTTAACATTAATTATCTGTTATTTTGTTGCCTATGGCTTTGCGATGTACCATTTTAAGTTTAAAAACTTATTGTTTTTCCTCGTTATAGCAACAATGATGGTTCCCTTTGAAATATTGATGCTGCCATTATATAAGCAAATGATCAGTTTTGGACTAATAGACACCTATGCTGGCGTTATCCTTCCTGGATTAGTACATGCTTCAACCATTTTTTTCTTTAGACAATATCTTTCAGGCATCCCAAAAGAATTATTAGATGCAGGAAGAATCGATGGCAGTAGCGAGTATGGAATTTGTGTGCGCATTGTTATGCCAATTTCAAAACCTGCTTTTTCAGCAATGGCAATTCTGAGTTCTATGGGGGCATGGAATAGTATGTTATGGCCATTAATTGTTTTACGGTCAGCAGAAAAATTTACATTACCTATCGGGTTAAATACATTATTAACTCCTTATGGAAATAATTATGATGTCCTAGTGGCTGGATCTATTTTCTCTATTCTGCCTTTATTTATTTTGTACTTGATATTTAATAAGTACTTTGTAGAAGGTATGACAGCAGGCGCAGTAAAAGGATAAAGGAGCGGAGATAAGGAGGCGAGAGCGATGAAAATTAAATATGATTCACCTTTTTGGGAACGGATGGGAAAGCTCTATTCTATTATTGCTTTAAACTTCTTCTGGATATTGTTTAGTCTTCCATTAATTACAATTGGTCCATCCACTGTCGCACTCCATCGGTGTATGTTTTCTCTAATTACTGGAAAAGAAACGAATGTTTTTACAGAATTTTACCAATCATTTAAGACGAATTTTGTTAGAAATATGATGGCTGGATTGATTGTTGTTGGTTTTGGAATGCTGTTACTATCTGTACGTAATTTTTATTTTGAAATGGCAGCAAATACATCACTAACCATTTACTACTTTTATATTCTCTTAGTTTTTCTTTTTGGTTTGTTCTTTGTTACTGTCTTTCCAGTTTTATTAACATTTGATGGGACGGTTTTAGAGCTATTACGAACCGCATTTTTTATAGCAATTAAAAATTTACCAATGAGCATCTTGATGGTAGTAGTAGCCTGCTTAATCATTTATTTTTGCCAAATGTTGATTCCATTAGCCTTAATCGGAGTTTCCCTAATCGTGTTTATCAACAGCCATATTTATTGGAGAAAAATTGATAATAATTTAGTTATTGATGAAGATAATTTTTGATGATATCAATAGCACTTGTTTATTTCTGAAAAAATTCATTTATGTAAATCAAAATACATCGGAAAAGGAATGAGAGAAGTATGACTGAAAATATCAAAACTGCAAAAATGGTAATCGATAAATCTTTTAAAATATCGGAAATAGATTCCCGTATTTATGGTTCGTTTATAGAGCATTTAGGACGGGCGGTTTATGGAGGTATTTATGAGCCTGGACACCCTTCTGCGGATAAGAATGGTTTTCGTCAAGATGTAATCGAGTTAGTTAAGCAATTACAAGTTCCTATTGTGCGATATCCGGGAGGGAATATGGTATCTGCTTATAATTGGGAAGATGGAGTAGGACCAAAGGAAAAACGCCCGCGAAAATTGGAACTAGCATGGAATTCTATCGAAACCAATGAAGTAGGTACAAATGAATTTTTTGAATGGGCAAAACAAGTGAATTCGGAAGTAATGATGGCTGTAAATCTTGGAACGCGCGGCATTGATGCAGCCCGTAACCTTTTAGAATATTGCAATCTACCAGGAGGGACCTATTGGAGCGATTTGAGAAAAGAACATGGCTATAAAGACCCGCATAATATTAAAGTTTGGTGTTTAGGTAACGAAATGGATGGTCCATGGCAAATTGGTCATAAAACTGCCTATGAATATGGAAGACTAGCTGCCGAAACAGCAAAAGCAATGAAAATTGTAGATCCAAGCATTGAACTTGTAAGTTGCGGAAGCTCCAATACAGCGATGCCAACATTCCCTGAATGGGAAGCCACCTCATTGGATCAGACATATGATTACGTTGAGTATGTATCACTGCATACGTATTATGGTAATAGAGACAATGATACAGCGAATTTCCTCGCAAAATCATTAGATATGGATGATTTTATTAAAACAGTTATTGCAACCTGTGATTATATTAAAGCGAAGAAGAGAAGTAAGAAAAAACTTCATTTAAGCTTTGATGAATGGAATGTATGGTTTCACTCAAATGATCAAGATAAGCAAATAGAACCTTGGAGTGTAGCGCCACCACTTTTAGAAGATGTTTATAATTTTGAAGATGCATTGCTTGTAGGCAGTTTATTGAATTCTTTAATTAACCACTCAGATAGAGTTAAAATTGCTTGCCTTGCCCAATTAGTTAATGTTATTGCGCCAATAATGACGGAAACAGGTGGAGGGTCTTGGAAGCAGACTATTTTCTATCCATACTATTACACATCTGTTTATGGGCGTGGAACAGCAATCCAAGCGATTGTAGACTCACCAAAATATGATTCGACAGATTTTACAGATGTACCATATTTAGATCAGTCTATTGTCTATAATGAGGAGAAAGAGGAGCTTGTCATCTTTGCTGTTAATAGAAGCTTAGATAATCAATTAAATGTAGAGGTAGATATTAGGTCGTTTGAAGGATATTCCATTGTGGAGCATATAGTTCTTGCAAACGATGATCCTAAAGCAATTAATACACTTCACCAGGAAGCAGTTAAACCTGTTGCTTTTCAAGAATCTTATATGGAAAATGGCAATTTAATACTCATTCTGCCAAAAATGTCTTGGAATGTTATTCGGTTGGGAAGGAAGTAGTAAAAAAGGCAGGAAATTTAGAATTTTTAAAAAATAAAGTTGTGGTAATCAGCCTTAGACAGAAGAAACATCGCTTTCCAAGGGAGAGCGATGTTATTATTACTTCAAATTTCGACTCAAAAAAGCTTTTGTTCGAGGCGATTGTGGGTTTGTAAATAGGTTGATTGGCGGACCAGACTCTTCAATGACACCGTTGTCCATAAAGATGACTTTATTTGCTACTTCTTTGGCAAACCCCATTTCGTGGGTAACAACAACCATCGTCATTTTTTCTTTGGCTAAGTCTTTCATAACCTCCAATACTTCTCCAGTTAGTTCAGGATCTAATGCAGATGTCGGCTCGTCAAACAGTAAAATTTCTGGTTCCATCATTAATGCTCGAGCAATTGCCACACGTTGCTTTTGTCCTCCAGATAGTTTAGCAGGATAGACATTAGCAAAATTAGATAGACCAATTTTTTCGAGGATCGTCATACTTCTTTCTTGAAGGGAAGAAGCAGCTTCTTTCTTCACTAATTTTGGTGCAAGCTGAATATTGTCTTTTACAGTAAGATGTGGGAATAGATTAAAATGCTGAAAAACCATTCCCATTCTTGCTGTAATTTGTTTGACTTTTTGCTGCGGAGCATATATTCCATCTTTCACTAATTCGTCTCCAGAAACACGAATCGTTCCTCCATCGATTTTCTCTAAATCGACAAGACATCGGAGCATTGTGCTTTTTCCAGAACCAGAGGGACCAATAACAGCCACAACATCATTGTTATTGACATTAAAGGTAATCTCCTTCAACACTTCGACCTTATCGTATGATTTTTTTATATTCTCTATTTCAATGATTGCCATAAGTATCCGTCCTTCTTATTCAAATTTAAATCTGCGCTCCAGCCATTTAAATAATGCTGTTAATAGCAGGGTCATGATGAGATAAATAATTCCAGCAATGAAAAAGGGCATAATCGTAAAATCACGGTTTACTGCCGTTTGGGCAAAGTGCAGTAACTCAGGTACAGCAACAGCATAAAGCAAGGCTGTATCCTTCACTAGTGTGACAGATTCATTTGCTACAGCAGGAAGGGCAATTCGAAACATTTGTGGTAAAACAACGCGTGTGGTGGTTTGCCATTTACTTAAACCAAGCACTTGAGATGCTTCATACTGACCTTTATCAATTGCAAGTAAACCTCCACGGAAAATTTCGGCAAAATAGGCTGCATAATTCAAAATAAATCCTAAAGAGGCAGCGACAAAACGATCTAGGACTAAATATTCTCCAATTCCTGGAATCATTGGTAACCCAAAGCATATAAACAATAATTGCAGCAATAGCGGGGTACCGCGCATGATGTAAATATAACAGCTTGCCAGCCATGCGATTGGCTTGATGCTAGATCGGATGGCGAGTGTTAACAGGAAACCTAGTGGAATGGACACTACAATAGCAATAAGAAATAATAGGACGGTTGCTTGGGCTCCTTCTAACATTGGTTTTAGTATGGATATAATATAATCAACTGACATTTCTATTCCTCCAACAAAACAAAACAGGGTTTCGGAAAGAAATCCTGTTTTGTTTACGATTCATTTGCGATCTTAATTTAATACTTTATTTTCACCAAACCATTTTTCGGAAACTTCAGCGGCTGTGCCATCTTCATTCATCTCATCAAGTGCTTTTTGAAGCTTCTCTAATAATGCTTCGTTTCCTTTTTTAACCCCAATTCCGTACTCTTCTGGAGCAAGTGATTCATCAAGGATTTTAAAGGAATCTTGTTCTTTTGTCATATAGTAATCAATAACAACTTCATCAATGACAACTGCATCTAAACGACCTGACTTCAGATCATTTAATGCTAATACGTTATCGGAAAACTCGGTAACTTCCTTAATTTTTGATTTAATAGGACTACTATTTAATGCATCGGATGCAGAAGAAAGAGATTGGAGACCAACAACTTTTCCTTTTAAATCATCTAATTTGGTTATTTTTGAGTCCGCTAATGTTACAACAACTTGTGTATTTTTTAAATAGGGCTTTGTGAAAAGAACTTTTTCTTTCCGTTCATCAGTAATAGTATAGCCATTCCAAATTAAGTCAATCCGACCGCTGCTTAATTCTGACTCCTTTGTTTTCCAATCAATTGGTTGAAATTCAACTGACATATTCATTTTTTTTGCTGCAGCTTTTGCATAATCAATATCAAAGCCGACAATTTCATTATTGTCATCTCTAAACCCCATTGGAGCAAATTTATCATCAATACCAATAACTAATGTATCTTCCTTTTTATCTTTAGAATTGTTGGAACATGCTGTAAAAACGAAAAATACAGATGCCAAAATAACTAAATTAATTGCTAAACGTTTCATCTTGCGAAAGCCACCTTTATAAATTATGTTTTCAGTACAATAAATCTATAAAACTAAAAAAATCCTTTAGTTCGATAATATATTAGAGTGATAAACTAATGTATAAAATTTACCATACCAAAAAAGAGGTTGTCAATAAAATAATTTAACATATTAGTAGAGTAAAGGATTTCGTGGTGAAATATGTAAAAAGTTCGTACGAGCTTTTGGAGTCTAATGGGAATTATAGAGATCAGATTTAAAGTTTAATAGAAGTAAAAGATTGCAGGAAGAGGAATGGAGAATATGAAGGAGTAGGAGCAATTAATAAAGACTGTAATGGCTCCTACTCCGCTAAACGATTGATTACGTATCAATCAAGTTCAATTGTCGGTTTTTTATAAAAGGGTGTATCTGTTATGTATTTTTTTGATGACATAAGCTTATCACCTTTTAAAATATAAGGATGAGTCTCATGTAAGATAGTTTCTAAGGCATTTGGAATTTTCCATTCTTCATACGCACAAATTAATGGAAAGGAAATATGGTTGAAAGCGTTATCAACTATTTTCTCAAAATTTCCGATTAAATGAAAAGGCTCTTCCATCGTTGCCCATTCTACATGTGCCCATGAGCGAAAGGGAATACTTTGATCCAGATAAGGCTGAACCATTTTATTAAAATAATCTGTAATAGCTGATGGATGATAACTTCCACTTGAAAAGTAAAAATCTAAGCTATTTACATAATGAACCTGTTTTAATTGCGTGGATGTAAGTTTGGTTTTTAATTGTTCGAATATCCTTTTGAAATTTCGATCATTATCGATAAGGATTACATATTCTCTTGCTTCGATACCAGCATAAATAAAGGGAAGGACTTCTTCCATATAGTTTCGCATGCTTGTATAAAGGAATAAAACATGTAATCTTTCCTTCCCTTCAAGAAATTGCTTCTTTTTATTTTCCAATTATGCACCTCTTTATTAAAGAATAATTCCATTATAGAGGATTTTCATGGAAAGATACTGATTAAATAGGAAAAATAGTTAAATAAATGGATAAGATGAACATCTCACAGTTTGACAAAATTATCGTACTTTTTTCCACTTAAGAGAACCGCAGCCGTTATGAGGATGTGTGCTGGGATAAACTTTGTTTAATGTTTCTTTTAATTCAGGAATAGAGAGATTTTGTAGCATTTCAGAGGAGAGACCGCTACTGCAAACAATCTTTTGGATCAATATATTTTTAACGGTTTTCGATTTATCATAGTAAACCATTTTACATCCTCCTATTAATAAGTGAATTTGAGTGCACTAGAATAATAATTATTAAGTTTGCCGAAACTTTCTTTTATTATATAACAAATAATCGACTATTCATAGTGGTTAAGAAGGAATTAAAATAAACAATCGTATTTTTTTGTATGGCAAAATTTCTATTGAGGCGAGTGGAACCATTCGTTATAATAGGACAAAAGGATGAGAAGATTGAGAATTTTGAGTTTTTTCAGTATAGAAAAAGAGGTGTCTTAATGGGGGATTATCAAATAATATTATTTGACTTAGATGGTACGATTTCAGATCCTAAAGAAGGAATAACAAAATCTATTCAATATGCCCTACAAAAGCTTGGAAAAGAAGAATCTGATTTACGTAAACTAGAAAGATTTATTGGACCACCTCTACAAGAATCATTTATGGAATATTATGGTTATACTCAAACGATAACGGATCAAGCCATTTCCTATTATAGAGAGAGGTTTACGCAGTTAGGAATGTATGAAAATGAACTATATCCTGAAATTATTCCATTACTTGAAAGCTTAAGAGCAAAAGGCTGTATTATGATTGTGGCAACTTCAAAACCAACTATATTCGCAGAAAAGATTTTGAAGTATTTTCAAATAGAAACGTACTTTACCCACATAATCGGAAGTAATCTGGATGGTACTAGATCTTCGAAAACAGAAATAATTCAATACATATTAGATTTGTATCCTGCGTATAAGCCTGAAGAGTTTGTGATGATAGGAGATCGGGAACATGATATTATTGGAGCGAACAATGCAGGAATAGATTCAATCGGTGTTACTTACGGCTATGGGTCCTATGACGAGCTGAACAAAGTACAGGCAACATTTATTGCAGGAAGTATTTCTTCCTTAAAGGGTATCTTAATAGATAGGAAGCGAAAAGAGCGGATAAGGCTTGTGACAGAAGAAGATGTTCCGATTGTTCATAGACTAATGCTAGAAGCATTTGAAGATTATCGTTATAGCGAGGTACCTTCTAGTGCACTAACGGAACCAGCTGACAAATTTCTTTATGCTCTTAAAAATGGAACAGAGCAAGCAATCATATGTTGGATAGATGATGTTCCCCTTGGTTCTTCTCGTCTGCAGCTTCAAGATGATTCTCTCTATTTTTCCAGACTTTCTGTCATTCCGTCAGCAAGAGGGAAAGGAATAGCTAAAAAACTGCTAGCTTGGATAGAAGAATATGCCATCCAAAATGGCAAGCAGAAAGTAGTATGCAAAGTAAGAGCGAATGTCCTGAAAAATATCCAATTATACGAAAAAATAGGATTTGTTATAACAAAAGAAGAGACAGCTCCTAATCCTAATGGGCTGTCAGTCAAAGCGGTAACGATGGAAAAAAGGATAACAAAGATCACTCCATCCAAAATATAATTTTCTTTATAAGGCTATTCTCTATAGAAGAGAATGGCTTTTATTTTGCCATTAATCACTATTATCTTAAAAAACAATATATTCAAGAGTAGAACATTACTCTATAATAAATGAATATACTGAAAATTCCGCCTAATAGGAAGAGGGGAATAGACATAAGGAGGATAAAATGAATTATAAATTTGCTAATCGAATAGAAAGAGTAAAGCCATCAGCTATTCGCGAATTATTGAGATTAGGGGGAGATCCAGCAATTATTTCATTTGGGGGCGGATATCCGGACCCAGAAATTTTTCCTATTGAAAAATTAAGAAAGGTATATGATCAGGTTTTGCAAGAAGATGGAAAATTAGCGCTTCAATACACAGAAACAGAGGGGCTGACGTCATTAAGAGAAAAGCTCGTAAGTCGAGTAAAAAAGATTGGGATAAGCTGTAGTGTTGATAATCTTTTTATTATTCAAGGAGGTCAGCAAGGTTTAGATCTTGCAGCTAAAGCATTTATCGATAGAGGAGATATCATAATTACAGAGAATCCGACTTTTCTAGGAGCACTTGCTGCGTTTAATCCATATGAACCGGAATATGTAGGTGTTTCGATGGATGAAAATGGGATGCGCATGGATGAGCTTGAAGCAGCATTACAGAAGCATCCCAATGCAAAGCTTATTTATACGGTTCCTGAATTTCAGAATCCTACAGGTGTGACAATGAGCTTAGAGAGAAGAAAGGCCCTAGTAAGCTTAGCAAATAAATATAATGTGGTTATCGTAGAGGATAGTCCATATCGGGAATTACGTTATGAAGGGAAGGATTTGCCAGCGATTAAAAGTTTTGATACAGAAGGAAGAGTGATTCATATTGGCAGCTTCTCAAAAATTCTTAGTCCAGGTCTCCGTCTTGGTTGGTTAATTGCTAATCGTGATTTAGCGGAAAAACTAAGCCTATTGAAAATGGCTTCCGATACACAAAATTCAACCTTAAATATGTATGCAGTGAACCGATTTATGGATATGTATGATTTAGATGAACATATTGCCCATATTCGTGAAACGTATAAACAGAAAAAAGAAGTAATGTTCCAAACATTACATGAAACTTTTCCTCCTAGTATCATCTATACGAATCCACAAGGAGGATTGTTTACATGGCTTACTTTTCCAGAGCATATCGATACAAAAATACTCATGCAGGAACACAGTTTACCAATCGCTAAAGTGGCCTATGTTCCTGGAGAGAGCTTTTTCCCTAATAAGCAAGAGAAAAATCATTGCCGAATAAATTATTCTTATATGTCAGAAGAAAAGATTATAAAGGGAATTACAAATTTGGGGGAAATAGTCAGGGGCATTTGCTAGAACTTTTAATTAACATAAGGTACAAGTTAGTTACTTTTAATAACTTTTTGAATAATAGTAAGTGTTTTTGCTTGCAATTAAATAATCTCAGTATTAGGATAAAAAATGTAATAATATTTTAAAAATTTGGAGGTTAGATGATGAAAATTGGAATTATCTTAGGCAGCACTCGTCAAGGAAGAGTAAGTCCACAAGTTGGGGCATGGGTAAAGGAAATTGCTGACAAGCGTGGCGATGCCGAATATGAAATCGTTGATATTGCCGAATTTAACTTACCGTTTTTAGGTGCAGCTGAAGGACAAGAGAATGTTGCAGCATGGAATGAAAAATTAGCAAGCCTTGATGGTTTCGTATTTGTTGTAGCGGAATATAATCACAGTATTTCTGGCGCATTAAAAAATGCATTAGATTCTGCAAGAGAAGCTTGGAATAATAAAGCAGCAGGAATCGTAAGTTATGGATCCACAGGTGGTGCACGTGCAGCAGAACATTTAAGAGGAATTCTGGGCGAATTACATATTGCAGATGTTCGCGTTCATCCTACCCTTTCACTATTTACAGATTTTGAGAACTTTACAACCTTTAAACCAGCACCTCTGCATTTAGAAAATATGAATGCGATGCTTGACCAAGTAGTCGCTTGGAGCACTGCATTAAAAACCATTCGTGGATAATGCAGTACAGAGAGTAAGCCTTTTAAAGACTACTCTCTTTTTCGAGAAATATCGAAGAGGTAAAGCCTTGTAAAATTTTTTAGAAGTCATTTTAAGAATAAGACAAATGGGTAATATATAGAAGAAAAAAATTTTTACTGGAGGAAAAAATGAGTGCATTTTTAGAAGCAATAAAAAATCGTCGTTCCTATTATGGTATAAGCAAAGAAGCTGTTGTGTCGGATGAAAAAATCCAAGAAATAGTAAATGAAGCTGTGCTACATACGCCTTCTTCCTTTAATTCTCAAAGTTCAAGAGTGGTGATTTTATTACAGGAACAGCATGATAAACTATGGGATATGACAGCAAGTGAGTTAGAAAAAATTGTTCCTGCCGAGAATTTCTCTTCTACAAAAGAAAAAATAAATTCTTTTAAAGCAGGATATGGAACGATTTTGTTCTTCGAAGATCAGGAAGTGATAGAAGGACTACAAAAACAATTTGCCCTATATGCTGAGAATTTTCCCGTTTGGGCTAATCAAACAAATGCCATGCACCAATTAGTCATTTGGACAGCTCTGGAGGAAGTGGGATTCGGAGCTTCTTTACAGCACTACAATCCACTTATTGATGAGGCAGTACAAGGGGAATGGTCGATACCGCCTTCTTGGAAGCTTGTCGCCCAAATGCCATTTGGCAAGCCATTAGCAGAACCAGGAGAAAAAGAATTCAAGCCATTAGAGGATCGTGTGAAAATATATAAATAAGCCTGAAGGACTCCTGTAACAGGAGTTTTTCTATTGGTAAGAGATGGGCTGTGTGACCTAAAGCAAAATAGAAGTAATATTTCTATTGGTGTGATAGGATTATAGGATCATTATGAAGAAGGTGAAAAGATGAAAATCGAAGTATGGTCAGACTTTGTGTGTCCATTTTGTTATATAGGAAAACGCCGTTTAGAGATTGCTTTAGAGCAATTTCCTTATAAAGATCAAGTAGAAGTTGAATTTAAGAGCTTTGAATTAGATCCAAATGCTGAAGTCTACACTGGTAAAAGTATTCATGAAGCACTTGCTGGTAAATACAGAATGAGTATCGAAGAAGCCAAAAATGCTAATAACAATGTTGGAAGTCAAGCTGCAAGCACAGGCTTGAAATATGACTTTGATAATATGAAACCAACCAATACATTTGATGCCCATCGACTAACAAAGTATGCGAAAACGCTTGGAAAAGATAAAGAGCTAACCGAGCAGTTATTGCATGCCTACTTTACAGAAGGAAAACTAATTAGTGATCCAGATACATTGGTGGAAATAGGGAAATCAGTAGGATTGGAAGAGGAAGCTCAAAGACAAGTATTGGCTGATTCCACAAGCTTTGCTAATGATGTTAGAATAGACGAAGCGCTTGCTAGCCAAATCGGAGTATCTGGGGTCCCGTTCTTTGTAATCAATCAAAAATACTCTGTTTCTGGTGCGCAGCCTACAGAGACTTTCGAACGAGTGCTTGAACAAGTGTGGCAGGAAGACCATCCAGTCCCTAAATTTCAAGATCTTTCAGGAACAGATGCTGAAGGTGCTATTTGTACAGATGACGGTTGCGAAATTCCGAAGAAATAACCGATATTCGATAAGAATAAAAATAGAGAAGAGCAAGGGATAGTCGTATAAGAGACGGCTATCTCTTTTTGCTGTTTTTGAAGGCATTTTGAAAATAAGTATACGTTTTATAAAAAATGTACTATACTATAAATAGATATACTAAGGGTTAGTTTTAAAAGTATAGACTTTTAAATATAAATGTTTATAATTAAAATGGCGAATAACATATTTAGAATTATTTCTTCTTAATTAAGGTGGCTCGTGTATGAACAAGTATGAAGCAATTGCAGTCGAAGTAAAACGTCGAATTAAAGAAAATTATTACCCATTAGATCATCCAATACCGGATGAAATATCATTATCTAAAGAGTTTTCTTGCAGTAGAATGACAATGAAAAGGGCATTGGATAAACTAGTGATGGAAGGGCTGCTCTATCGAAAAAGAGGGCATGGAACCTTTATTGTGCAATCGGCTTTGCATACTAGCAGAGTAAATGTGTTAACAAATGAAATAACTGGCCTCTCCAAGCTATTGGATGGCGAAAAGATCGATAGTAAAATTATTAAATTTGAAGTCCATTTTCCTTCAGAGGAGGTTGCAGCCCATTTAGCGATAGATATTAAAACACCTGTATATTATATAATCAGATTAAGATCTGTAAATAATGAACCATATGTTTTAGAAATTACTTATATGCCAACGACAGTTATTACGGGATTAAATGATGATGTGTTATATGGATCGGTTTATGAGCATATTACTAAAAGATTAGGGTTAACAATAGCAGGGTCACATCGCAAAATAAGAGCATGTAAATCAATAGAATTAGATCATGAACATCTGGAATGTGAATTAAATGATCCAATTCTGGAAGTAGAGCATGTAGGTTATTTAAACAATGGTGTACCATTTGAGTATTCCTTTTCCCGTCACCGTTATGATAAATTTGAAGTAACAACTGTAAATTTAAAAAGATAAATTGATGGCTAACACTATAGGGGGAAATTTATTTAATCCGTTTTAATATCATTGGATACAAACAAGGGGAATGACGAAATCCTTTTCTCTAACTAATTAAATGAAAGATTGATTGTCTTTAATCAAAAAAAGTAGTTATCCTTCTATGTGATAACTACTTTTTTGTTTAAGTATGAAAAAAACTATTTGCATTAACGTTACGTTAATCTTTTATGATGGAATCGTCAGGAGATGAAAAGATGGAATATACCGTACAGGCATTAGGAAAGTTAGCGGGAGTAAGCACAAGAACATTACGATATTATGATGAAATTGATCTTCTCAAGCCGGCGAGAATCAATTCATCAGGATATCGAATTTATGGGCAAAAAGAAGTAGATAGATTACAGCAAATTCTTTTTTATCGCGAATTAGATGTTCCATTAGAAACAATAAAAAAAATGATGGCTTCCCCTTCTTTTGACGTCAAAGAAGCGTTAAAGGAGCATCACGAAAAACTTCTGGCAAAGCAAAAACAGTTAATACAATTGATTGGAAATGTCGAGAAAACGATGAAAACACTGGAAGGGAGAATGACAATGTCTGATAAAGAAAAGTTCGAGGGCTTTAAGAGTAAGCTGGTTTCTGATAATGAAGCAAAGTATGGGACAGAAATACGAGAAAAGTATGGCGATGAAATTATCGACCAATCTAATGCGAAACTCATGAATATGACTGAGGAAGATTACCGCCATATGATAGAGATAGAAAATAAGCTTTTTTCCACTCTTAAAGAAGCGCTAAAAGAAGGAAATCCTGCTGGGAAAAATGCTCAGAATGCTGCTGATTTACATCGCCAATGGCTAACCTTCAATTGGCCAGAATACAAGAAAGAGGCACATGCGGGACTTGCTGATATGTATATTGCTGATGAACGATTTACGGCATATTACGATAAAGTGCAAGTAGGTGCGACAGCGTTTTTACGTGAAGCTATTTTAATTTATACCGGTATGGCTTTTGATTAATAGCTAGTTAATGAAAAAAGCTCCTTGAAAAAATCAAGGAGCTTTTTTACCAAGTTATCGATTAAGAAGCGTTTCGAACTTTTTTTTCATCCGCTTTGCGCGATGCAGTATATCTCCAGCCGGTGAGAAGCAAACCAATGAAGCAAAGGCTGCTGGATACAAGAAATACGACATGCATACCGCTAAGAAAAATATCAGGTCTACCAGGAATCAGGGCGGTTACTCGGTATCCTGC
Source organism: Niallia circulans (assembly GCF_003726095.1). NCBI lineage: Bacteria > Bacillati > Bacillota > Bacilli > Caryophanales > Bacillaceae > Niallia > Niallia circulans. Next base: position 2,700,318 of record NZ_CP026031.1, on the reverse strand, counting down.
TTTCATGCTCATAACTGAGAATAATATGCTTGTGGCAAGAGAAATACCAACAACCATTCCTAAGTTTCGAACAAGTGAATTAATACTTCCAGCTATTCCTAACTGCTTTCGCTCAACGGTTGACATAATGAGCGAATTGTTAGGGGATTGGAAGAGACCCGAACTTGCTCCAAGCATAATGATCCACAAAGCAAGGTTAGTTATAGAACTTCCTTCATGAAGAAATGTTAGGCCAATTTGTGCAACAATCATTACTAATAATCCAGCAAAAGTAATGGCCTGTCCACTAATTTTGTCCGATAATGAGCCGCTAATTGGAGCTACAATGGCCATCGTAATCGGAAAGAGCATTAGAATATATCCGGAATGTAATGCAGACATCCCAAGAATGTCCTGTGTGTAAAATGGTGATAGGATATTAAAACAGAAGTTAGCAATGAAAACAATAAAGGCACAAAAAATACTAATAGAAAAAAGTGGATTTTTAAAGATCGAGAGCTCTAGCATTGGGCTTTCTCTTCGATATTCCACCATGACAAAACTGATGAATGCAATCAAACCGATTAGGATAGAAGCAATAATCATCCAGTTGTTGTAGCCATATTGCTGACCAAGCAGTAAGCCGCCGATAAGGAGAATAATCGCAAGGCTGAATAATATACTTCCAGCTACATCGATTTTTGTCTTAGTTAGTGTCATATCTTTAGGCAAGGTCTTCCATGCTAGCGATATAGCAATAATACCAATTGGGATGTTAATCCAGAATATGTATTCCCATCCTAAACTCGAAATAATAATTCCCCCTAAGCTTGGTCCAGTAATACTTCCTAGAGAGACAAAGGTACCAATAAGACCTAGGGCTTTTCCTCTTTCCTTAACTGGAAAAATTTCCGTCACAATCCCTTGGCTATTTGCCATTGTCATAGCTGAACCAATTGCTTGGATAATTCGAGAAAAGACTAAAAAAGCAAGCGAACCACTCAAGCCACAAAGAAAAGAACCAATAATAAACAGAACAGATCCCCATTTAAAAACTTTGATTTTCCCAAAGACGTCCCCCATTTTTCCGAAAAAAAGGATAACGGTACAAATGGTTAGTAAATAACTAATCACAATCCATTGAGAGTTAGCAAAAGCAAGGCCTAATTCTTTTGAGATAGTCGGAAGCGCAATATTAACAATACTCGCATCGAGCGTCCCCATAAATGTGAATATATTTAAAACAATAAAAATGAGCCATCGGCGTTGATGACCTTCGTTTTTATTTTCAGTTACAGAAGCATGCAAATAATCACCTCATTTATTTAGTTGCATAAGCAACTATTATTGCTCTATTTTAAAATAAGTTAGTTGCATAAGCAACTATTATTTTGTATGCTACAATCAGTGATTTTAGTGTTCGCTTTTCAAAGCGAAACTATCCGAGGGGGGAGGAACATAGTGAGCGATATACCAATTGGAAGGATTATATCGATGATTCACAGGCAGAATCAGAAATTCCTTTCGAAGGAATTAAAACCTTATGAAATAGGAAATGGTGGGCAGCAAGCTTTTTTGAAAACAATTATTGCAAAACCAGGAATTAATCAAGACGAACTTTCCACTGTTTTAAAATTTGATAAAGCAACAACAGCTAGAGCGGTAAAACATCTAGAAAGCGTGGGATATATTGTTAGGCATACAGATGATAACGATCGGCGTGCCAATAATTTATATCCAACTACAAAAGCAATGAACATTTTTCCAGAGATACAAAAAGTGCTAGAAAGATTAAATAAAGAGATGACGAAACATCTAACGGAAGAAGAGGAACAGCAATTACTTTCCTTACTAATGAAAATTTACCCAGAATTAAGGAGTAATATGGTGACGACGAAGAAAGAAAAAAATGTGGAAAAAGAGGGGGAATAAAAAATTCCCCAGCTACTTTCATTGTTCTGCTAAATATTCGACCAAGCTTAGCCAATTATTCTCGATTAAGGTTGGAAGCAGGGAGGTATTTCCCTTTTCTATACATGCAATAATCTCTTGATGCTGTTCGATCGATTTTTTCCCATCAATAGTATTAAACTTTAATAATTCTAATCGCCGAATTTTAGGAAGAAGTCGTTCTAGAGCGATAACTATTTCTGGATTTTGAGATGCCTCTAAAATAACGGCATGAAATTGGTCGTCTTTTTGGATAGCTTTATACTTATCCTCAGATTTGAGTGCCTCACTAAATTCGTTATTAATGGCCTTCATTTTTTCGACCTCGGTAGAAGACAAAGTAATAGAAGCTAATTTAGCTGCTAATGCATGGAGGGCGGCAACGACTGTTAAGGCATGCATTGCTTGGTCTACTTCTATTAGGCTGACAATGGTTTCTGATCCTGGAGAAGTTACAATTAATCCTTCATCCTCCAATTTTTTGATTGCTTCTCGTACAGGGGTCCTGCTTACACCAAATTGTTCAGCCAGTGCCTTATCGTTAATTTTTTCCCCTGGTGTTAATTCAAGATGAATGATTGCTGATTTTAACTGTTCGTATACTTGATCTCTTAATGATTGACGTGGGATTTGCCTAATACTTTTCATAGCAATAATATATCATAATTTGGTTATATTAGAGAAAAAGAGTATTTTTCACTAATTTGTCATACTTTTTCGTTTACATTTATACTATACGGGGGTATGATATAAATATAGGATGAAATATGGAGGAAGGGGGTAGACTTATTGGAGAAGAATGAACAAGGAATGGACAATTGCCATATTACGAGTGACCGAAAAAGTCATCATTCAGATAAAGTAAAGCAAAATTTAGTCACTAGGCTAAACAGGATTGAAGGCCAGATCAGAGGCATAAAAGGGTTAATTGAAAAAGATACGTATTGTGATGATGTTATTACGCAAATTTCTGCGACTCAATCTGCTTTAAATAGTGTAGCAAAGATTTTATTAGAAGGACATTTAAAAAACTGTGTTGTGGAACGTATCCAAGAAGGCGACATGGAAGTAGTCGACGAGGTGTTAACAACTATTCAGAAATTAATGAAAAAATAAGGAGTGTTTTAAATGGAAAATGTAACATTAACAGTAGAGGGCATGTCTTGTAATCATTGTGTTAAAGCGGTAGAAGGAAGCGTAGGAGAGCTTAGTGGAGTTTCTGCTGTCAAAGTTCATTTAAAAGAAGGTCTAGTTGATGTTTCATACAATGAAAATGAAGTAACTCTCGACACGATTAAAGAAACAATTGATGAGCAAGGTTATGATGTAAAGTAATTTAAAGAGGAAATGTGCTGTTTTTTGCACATTTTTATTTTCAATAAAATATACCCTATATAGGTATAAGGAGTTTTGTGATATGGCGGAACAAAGTGTCATGAAAAGTAAAGAGCAAGTAAAGGAACAAACCTTTGAAATTACGGGAATGACTTGTGCTGCTTGTGCAACTCGTATTGAAAAAGGATTAAATAAAATGCAAGGTGTAGAAAATGCTACTGTAAATTTGGCGCTGGAAAAAGCGACAGTTAAATATAGGGAGGATGAACTCTCCCCAAGTGAAATTAAAGAAAAAGTGGAAGGGTTAGGTTATGGAATTGTTACGGAAAAAATTGAATTAGACATTTCAGGAATGACCTGCGCAGCATGTGCAACAAGAATTGAAAAAGGACTTAATAAAATGGCCGGGGTGAATAAAGCAACCGTTAATCTGGCTTTAGAAAATGCCACGATAGAATATAACCCAGCAACTGTTGTACCTGATGAACTAATTGGTAAAGTAACAAAGCTTGGTTATGGGGCAACGAAGAAAGAATCCAAACAAGCATCCATCAATCAAAAAGAAGCAGAATTTAAGAGACAAAAACGAAAATTTATCTTCTCGATGATTTTATCACTGCCTCTTTTATGGACAATGGTGGGCCACTTTTCCTTTACTTCGTTTCTGTATGTTCCAGATTTATTAATGAATCCATGGGTCCAAATGGCGCTGGCAACTCCTATTCAATTTTTTGTCGGGAAGCAGTTTTATGTAGGGGCATATAAAGCATTGAAAAATAAGAGTGCTAATATGGATGTTCTAGTTGCACTAGGAACTTCCGCAGCCTATTTTTATAGCGTTTATTTATCCTTTGAGACACTTGGACATTCTGGTCACCCTGTAGGGCTTTATTTTGAAACAAGTGCGATTTTGATTACCTTAATTCTATTAGGTAAATTATTTGAAACCAAAGCAAAAGGAAGATCTTCTGAGGCAATAAAAAAACTAATGGGGCTTCAAGCGAAAACAGCGGTTGTTATTCGCAATGGGGAACAAATGGAAATACCGCTTGAAGAAGTCGTGGCTGGTGAGATGCTACTTGTAAAACCAGGTGAAAAAATCCCTGTTGATGGAGAAATTATTGAAGGGCAGTCAGCCATTGATGAATCCATGTTAACGGGAGAGAGCATTCCAGTTGATAAACAGGCGGGGGACAACGTTATTGGTGCCACCATAAATAAAAATGGCTTTTTAAAAATAAAAGCAACAAAGGTTGGCAAAGAAACCGCGCTTGCACAAATCATTAAAGTGGTTGAAGAAGCACAAGGTTCTAAAGCGCCCATTCAGCGTTTGGCCGATCATATTTCTGGTATTTTTGTGCCTATTGTTGTGAGTCTTGCGCTGATTACTTTTCTTTTCTGGTATTTTATCATTACACCTGGTGATTTTGCGGAAAGTCTCGAAAAGCTAATCGCCGTTTTAGTTATTGCTTGCCCTTGTGCATTAGGGCTTGCGACTCCAACATCTATTATGGCTGGATCAGGAAGAGCGGCAGAATATGGGATATTATTTAAAGGTGGGGAACACCTAGAAATGACCCATAAAATTGATACGATTTTATTAGATAAGACAGGAACTGTAACAAATGGAAAGCCAATCTTAACAGATATAGTAACGGAATGGCAAGAAGAAGAATTACTTTCGTTAGTGGGAGCGGCGGAAAGCAAATCCGAACATCCCCTTGCAGAGGCGATAGTCAAAGGAATTACAGAGCGAGGGATTGTTCTGCGAGAAACTGCAGACTTTGAAGCAATCCCAGGCTACGGAATCCGTGCAAATGTGGATGGCCGTGAACTATTAATCGGAACACGCCGATTAATGGATCGTTACCGGATAAATGTCGGGAAAATTCTTCCGATGATGAAAGACCTGGAATCCCAAGGGAAAACAGCGATGCTTGTAAGTGTTAATGGCAAATATGCTGGACTTCTGGCTGTAGCCGATACGATTAAACAAACTTCTAAAAATGCCATTAAACGATTAAAACAGATGAACATTGATGTCATGATGATTACAGGAGATAACCAGCAAACAGCGGAAGCCATCGGACGACAGGCAGGAATTGACCATATTATTGCAGAGGTATTGCCAGATGGAAAAGCAGAAGCTGTGAAAAAACTACAGCAACAAGGAAAAAAAGTGGCAATGGTTGGAGATGGAATCAATGATGCTCCTGCACTAGCATTAGCGGATATCGGGATGGCAATTGGAACAGGAACTGATATTGCCATGGAGGCAGCTGATATTACACTTATCCGTGGAGATTTACAAGCTATTGCAGACAGTATCTTAATCAGTAGAAAAACGATAACAAATATTAAACAAAATTTATTCTGGGCTTTTGGCTACAATACGCTTGGCATACCAATTGCGGCAATTGGTCTGCTTGCGCCATGGCTGGCTGGTGCTGCAATGGCTTTTAGTTCCGTATCTGTTGTGCTAAATGCTCTTCGCTTGCAGCGTTTAAAACTGTAAGAGTAAAACAATTTTCTATTTGCTTCATAATCTTTGCCACTTTATCTCATACTAGAATAGTACGTAATTATTTCTAGCGGGAGGTAATGAATAATGGCGAAGCAAAAAAAGTCTGAAGTAAATAACCAATGGGCAACTGCTAATACAGAAGTTACAAATAAAAAGCAGCATAAAACAGCAACAGATAACCAGTGGGCTTCAACTAATAAAAAGCAATAAAATTTGATGAAAATAGGTTGGAACAAGTCTCTTTAAGTAAAAAAAGTGAAGTCGCCGGGTGTGATTTCACTTTTTTTACTTACTCTAAGAATTTTTTGCAAAATATTACCTCTTAATGAATAGCACGCAGCTATTAAAGGTTAGATCAGTTTTATTTTTAATATCTTTTCGTAAACAAGTAATTGCATTAAGTAAAGAGAGAATAAACTCTTATCTGGTATAATATTGAAGAATGATCCTATGAAGAATGGATATAGATCAAGCGAAGAAAATTTTTTAGATTCGTCTCAATAAATAATTTATCTAATCTTAAAACTTCCTATTTTTCCATATCTTAGATATAAATTTTTTTGAAATAATAAAAAATTTACATGATTAAGATTTTTAGTGGTGAATTTATAGAAAAAATTGTTTTTAAATGCACTTTTAGGTAAAGGAGAGGTATAGTTTTAATGATGTTAAACCCAGATGAAGAAAAAAACAAAAATTAAAAGAAATTGATCGACAACTACCTTGGTATTTAAGAATGGTTGGTCCATATTTTTTGGCTTGATATTTCCACCACTTTTATATATTTTTATATATTTAAATTTAAAAAAGTTAGATAAAGAAACATTAGAAGATCGTTTAATTTGGACTACATTAATTCTCTCAATATGGTTTTTGAAATTATTACCAAGGGATAATATTTTTTCAATTATCCTTATATTCATAGCTTTTGCTTTCTCAGCATAATAGTTATTAAATTTAGTGGAGGGCATTTAAAGGATAAAAAGTAACTATAAAATGGAGTAATACATTGATAAAACGATTAGAGAGATTCTATTGTACGTAGAGATTATGAGTGAATAAATAGAAATATCATTTTATCTAAAGAACAGGTAGTTTTTTTGGGGGATATTTCCGTAAGAAATAAATAGAACTCCAATTGTTAAGAAGGGCATATGTGCTTCCTATACAATTGGAGTCTTTTTATGACTTTCACATCTGCTTTAAAGATATATTTTGTCTTATAAATTGATTCATAGATTCCAATGTAAAATAACTAACTATCTTCCAGTCATTGATTCTATTTACCATTTATTTTTTTGATTAAGACGAATTTCGTTCATATTCAGGTAAATTCCGTCTTTAGACGTTTAGGAAATAACGAGAAAAATAGCTTGATAAAGATAATTATTCAAATACTTTGTAGCTACTTCTGGAACCTATCCGTTTAGTATATTCTTTTTGTTCTTCCCATTTTTTATTCACTATTAGCTTATGATTCCCTTTTCTTTTTTTAAGTTAGGATAAAAATAAGGATAAAGGGAAAATTTAAAATTTTCTAGAAATAATTAGCGATTTAAATTTAAAAGAATTAATAAGCATAGAAAAACAGCTTCAAAAGGTAACTGTCTGTCTTCTTTATTTAAAAAATAATGAGGGAGGAATACATAATGATAAACTCAGGTAGTTTATATCAAATTAGTAGCAGTAAAGGTTACCATCCTAAGGTTACTGCTTATTACTTCAAAGAGTGGGATGGATTTTATATGGCCTATCATACGCATTCTTCTATGGAAATTATGTATGTTATATCTGGTGAATGCCGGGTGGAGGTAGAAAGGCAAGATTTTCAAATGAAAAAGCACCAATTTATATTTATTGATAGTGATGTACCCCACCGTTTGATTGTTGAAAAAAATAAGCCTTGTAGAATGTTGAATTTGGAATTCGCATTAACTGAAATGAATCGTACATTTCCTCCTATTAATGAGCTTGCAGAAGAAAGCAAAGAATTACAAGAATTACTAGTAATGAAAGAGGCCTATCATTTTTTGAAAGATAGAAACGGTGTTTTTCACTCATTAAGAAATCTAGTGTTGGAGTTAGACAGTCAGATGAATGATACAAGCGACAATTATTTAATGGTTCATATACTTTTTACCCAGTTATTATTACTTATTGCAAGAAATGTAGTACAAGCTAAAAATGAATCCACACAGCTATCGAATCCATATTTAAAAAAGGTAATTGAATATCTTCATGAGAATTATGATTATGATATAAGAATAGAGCAGCTGTCTGCTATTACTCACCTTCACCCTAACTATATCCATCGAATTTTTAAGAAGGCAATGGGATGTACCATCATTGATTACTTAACCAAGATTAGAATAGAGAAAGCAAAAATGCTTATTACACAAACGGATATACCGATCACGAAAGTTGCTAGTTTTATTGGGATGAATAGTAGTCAATATTTTAGCAAGGTATTTAAAAAGCATATTGGTATAACTCCTTCAGCGCTAAGAAAGAAGGGGATCATAGACTAAATTTTAACAGGTTAGAATAGTACACAAAAATCTAAAGAAGAGATGAGATTTTTTAAAGCGTTTACATTTTGCCGATGTTAACATAAATATAACGAAAAGGAGGGTTAAAATGGCATTTAAAGTTACATTTATAGGCGCTGGAAGCATTGGTTTTACTAGAGGTCTATTAAGAGATTTACTCTCTGTACCAGAGTTTAGAAACATGGAAGTATCTTTTACTGACATAAATCAAGATAATTTGGCTATGGTAACGCAACTATGCCAACGTGACATTAATGAAAATGGTTTGAAAATCACTATTCATTCTACCACTAATCGCAGAGAAGCGTTGTTGGGTGCAAAGTATATTTTTAATGTGGTTCGTATTGGAGGACTGTCTGCATTTCAAAAAGATATTGAGATACCATTGAAATACGGAATAGATCAATGCGTTGGTGATACATTAAGTGCTGGAGGAATTATGTATGGTCAACGAGGAATAGCTGAAATGTTAGAAATTTGCAAAGATATTAAAGAGGTGGCAGAAGAGGATTGTCTTCTATTAAACTATGCAAATCCGATGGCGATGATAACATGGGCTTGTAATAAATATGGTGGTATCCGAACTATTGGCTTATGTCATGGTGTACAAGGCGGGCATAGACAAATCGCCAATGTATTGGGAATAGACAAAAATGACCTTGATATTATTTGTGCTGGTATTAATCATCAAACTTGGTATATCAAGGTGAGCTATAAGGGACAGGATCAAACTAGTAAACTATTGACTGCTTTTGAAAATCATCCAGAATACAGCCAAACAGAAAAAGTAAGGATTGATATGCTACGCAGATTCGGTTATTACAGTACAGAGTCCAATGGGCATCTCAGTGAGTATGTTCCATGGTATCGAAAAAGACCAGAAGAAATAAGGGAATGGATTGATTTAGGGTCATGGATTAACGGAGAAACTGGAGGGTATTTAAGGGTTTGTACAGAAGGGCGCACTTGGTTTAAAACTGATTTTCCTAATTGGTTAAAGGATCCTGCTCTTGAATATAAACAAGAGAATAGAAGTGAAGAGCATGGTTCCTATATTTTAGAAGGACTTGAAACAGGGAGAGTGTATCGGGGCCACTTTAATATGGTTAACAATGGAGTTATTTCAAACCTTCCAGATGACGCAATTATCGAAGCACCAGGCTATGTAGATAGAAATGGTATTAATATGCCTCTAGTTGGAGAATTACCACTCGGATGTGCAGCAGTATGTAATGTGAGTATTTCGGTACAACGATTGGCAGTGGAAGCTGCAGTGAGTGGGGATGATCAATTATTACGTCAAGCGATGATGATGGATCCACTTATTGGCGCGGTTTGTAATCCGAAAGAAATATGGCAGATGGTTGATGAATTATTAGTTGCGCAAGAAGAATGGCTTTCTCAATATTCAGAAGCAATTGCAGAAGCGAAAATTAGATTAAAATCTGGTAATCTTTTACCAACAAAAGAATATCGAGGAGCCGCAAGATTAAAAGTAAAAACAATTGAAGAAATGGAGAAGGATAGGGAAGCTGCAAATAAAAATGCAGGGGAAGCAGATAAAGCAAAAGAACGCCCCGTAAGTAAGCAGATAAAGGAGTTATAGTTTAGTTAACGGTAACTATAAGTTGGGAGGTAACTAGATGAAAATTAGTAATCCAATTAAAAGTGGGATTTGGATACTTTTAGTTATGTTTATTGTAATCGGTTGCAGCAATAATAGTACTTCCAGTGGTAAAACCAGTTCAGGAAATGGAAAATCAATTCAATTAACGATGCAAGCATGGGGAAATCCTGCAGAATTAAAAGTTTATCAGAAAGCAATTGATGGGTTTATGGATAAAAACCCTAATATTAAGGTGAAACTAGTTCCAGTTTCAAGTGATCAGTATGATCAAAAGCTAATGACTTCTTTACAAGGGAGTAAGGGGCCAGATGTGTTTTATGCACATGAGCCAACTATGCCGCAAATGATAGAGGCAGATGTGGTACAACCATTGGATGATTTTTTTAATAGTGAAGCAAGTTATGTGAACTTAAAGGAGTTTCCTGAAGGATTATTTGGTCCAGCAAGACAAGACGGAATTACCTATGGAGTTGCTCCAGATGCAAACCCGATGGTTATCTATTATAATAAGACCATTTTTAAAGAGGCTGGTCTAAAAACGCCACAAGAATATTATGAGGAGGGCAATTGGAACTGGGATACATTTATTGAAGTTACTAGTAAGATTAAGGAATCCGGAAAAGAAGGATTGATTATGGAAAACTGGCAGGGGCATTGGTATAGCTGGATTTGGTCAAATGGAGGAAGAATCTTTGATCAAAAAGGTAATTTTGTATTACCAGAAAATGAGAAAGCGAAGGAAACCTTTCATTTTTTACATGATTTAGTTTCCAATGGAAATGCAGTATATGCAGGTTCGCTACCACAAGGTCAAGGGGTTGATGCCATGTTTATGTCTAATCAAGTAGGTATGGTAGCAGGTGGTCGCTGGTTTACTCCCCAATTCGATCAAAATCCTAGTTTAGATTACGATTATATCTATTTTCCGAGTAACACCAAAGAAAAACAAGAAATGGTAAGTGTACCAGTGGCATATATGTCAGTAAATAAGAAAAGTGAACATTTGGAAGAAGCGATGAAATTTGTATCTTATTATGTTGGTAAAGAAGGGCAAGAAGCAAGAACTGGTAAAGGCGGAAATGCACTCCCATCTCTTCCTGCCGCAGATGAAAATGCATTAGAAGGTAATAGTGAAAAACATATGGAGTATTTATTTGATGGGCGGAATAATGGTTTTACACATGGTTCAAACTTTGCACGTGATGCCCAATTTGCAGGATTAACGACTGAAATATCGGAGACAATTGACTTAATGTTCCTTGGTAAAGAAGACGCTGATACTACTATTGATAAGGTAATTAAGATAATTAATCAGTATGTGGATAAATAATTCTATCTTTCTAAAAAGAGAGAATATACCAAGAAGATAAACCTTCTTGGTATATTTTCCTAAAGGGGTGTGGGGCAGTTGGCTAGAAAAAATGCGAATTTATGGGGTTTTCTTTTTATTAGTCCTCAGTTATTAGGGTTGCTGTTTTTTTCGTTAGTTCCATTAATCTATGCCTTTTATTTAAGCTTTACAGACTGGAGTGGATTTGGGAGTAGCAGCTTTATTGGAATATCTAATTATATTAATCAAATAAATAACCCTGATTTTTGGAAGGCAATGGTTAATACAATCTATTATATGTTTTTAGTTGTACCTATTGGAATTGCGTTAGCGCTAATTTTAGCTGTTGCCCTTAATAAAGTAAAAGGTAAAGCAATCTACCGTGTCTTTTTCTTTATGCCTGTAGTAACAAGTTCAGTTTCTGTAGGGATAATATTTATGTGGATTCTAAATGGAGATTTCGGTATTTTAAACGAATTGTTATCCTATATTGGGATAACTGGACCTCATTGGTTAACTGATACTAAGTGGGTAATACCTTCCATTGCATTATTAAGTATATGGTGGGGAATTGGATATAACATGGTAATTTTCTTGGCAGGACTACAAGGCATATCAAGGAGCTATTATGAAGCTGCAGAAATGGATGGGGCAAATGCTATTCAGAAATTTAGGCACATAACGTTACCATTACTAACACCAACTACCTTTTTTGTAACAATCATGACCATCATTTCTTCCTTCCAAGTATTTGACCAAGCATTTGTTATGACAAATGGTGGACCTGCAAAGGCAAGTTATACCATTGTCTTCCACATTTATGATCAGGCATTTGTTGATTTTACGATGGGAAAGAGTGCCGCTGCTTCCATGATATTATTCGTTATTATTTTAATCTTTACACTTATCCAATTTAAATTTCAAAAAAGGTGGGTGTTTTATGGAGAATAAATATGAATTAAATACTGGTACTAACTTTGACATCCCAAAAGCACGTAAGAGACGAACATTTATGCCAAAATTAGTTCTGCATTTTGTATTAGGATTTGGTGCATTAGTGATGATATTCCCGTTTATTTGGACGATCCTTAGTTCCTTAAAGGATATGTCCCAAATATTTGTTATTCCGCCAAAATGGATTCCTGACCCTTTTGTTTGGAGTAATTTTCTTAATTCTTTACAGGCAATGCCCTTTAATTTAGCGTATTTTAATAGCTTTTATATTACTGTTATTATCGTGGGCTTTACATTATTCACTGCTTCAATGGCAGCTTATGCCTTTGCAAAAATTAATTTTAAAGGTGCCAATCTTCTTTTTATTTTATTTCTGGCTACGATGATGATACCAAAGCAGGTTACAATGATTCCTTTATATTTGGTAATGGATAAATTAGGTTGGTTAGATACTCATTTAACATTAATTGTACCAGGAGCACTATTTAATGCTTTTGCAGTATTTTTATTAAGACAATTTGTTATGGGGATTCCAAAAGAGTTAGAAGAGGCAGCTATTATGGACGGTGCAGGATATGTTCGAATATATTGGAATATCATATTGCCATTACTTCGACCTGCTTTAGCTGCCATTGGTATTTTTACTTTTATGCAATCTTGGAATAACTTTCTTGATCCTTTGATATATCTGAATTCTCCTGAGAACTTTACTGTGCCTTTATTATTAAATTCTTTCAAAGGGTTATATACAGCTGACTGGTCGTTAATGATGGCAGGTACAGTCATATCTATTATTCCAGTATTAATTGTGTATATTATTGCACAGCGTCATATTATTGAAGGAATATCCATAACAGGCATGAAGGGATAAGTATATGGGGTTAATAATTTGATTGTTTGTTTTAATATATCTTAAGCTCCTGTAAAATCTTCTGCTGATAAATGCACAGAACTATATTGTGTTTGGTAGAGTGGTAGGAGGTTATACGCCTCCTACCATTCTATAATAGACTAAATATAGGGACATTATTTTGAAGCAGCTTCCTGCATTGCTTTAAACCGTTCGATATCATCAGGATTCCCAAAGCTCCGTTCGTTTGTATCGAGGGAAGTAATGGTTTTTATATCTTCTGAATCAAGTGCAAAACCAAATAAATCAGCATTTTCTATAATACGATGCTCATGAACAGATTTAGGAATAATGATGGTATCACGTTCTAAATGCCATCTTAGAATTACTTGAGCAACTGTTTTATTGTGTTTTTTAGCAATCTCCGTTAAAGCTGGTAAATTGAATAATCCATTCTTACCTTGTCCAAGCGGAGCCCAAGCTTCATGTGCAATATTGTGTTGTGCTAAGTAATTTCTTAGTTCCACCTGTTGGAAAAGAGGATGTGTCTCAACTTGATTTAGCATAGGGGTAATTCTTGCTGTTTCCGCTAATTTTTCTAAATGATGGATTTGGAAGTTGCATACACCAATTGCGCGAACTAACCCTTCTTCATAAAGATCTTCCATTGCTCTCCATGTTTCTTCAAATCCTGGTGCAGCCCAGTGAATAAGATAAAGATCTAAATAATCTAACTGAAGCTTCTTTAAAGATTCATGAAATGCCTTCTTAGTTTCTTCATAACCAAAATCTGTTACCCACACTTTTGTGGTGATAAACAATTCCTCACGAGAGACACCAGCAGCTTTTATCGCATTGCCTACAAATTCTTCGTTTTCATATCTTGTAGCGGTATCAATGGAACGATAACCATTTTTTATGGCAGTAAGGACACTTTCTTCACATTCTTTTGGATCTTTTACTAAGAAAACGCCAAAACCTAAATACGGAATTTCTACGCCATTGCTTAGTTTCTTTGTTGAATTGATTGATAATTCCATCTTTTCACCTCGTTAGAATATAGTTTTTCTATTTTAAGAGTAGCGCTTTCTTGAAGGATTATCAAATAATTGAGATGAAATGGATCGATTGTACGATGGGAAGTCGCAAGCAAAAAGCGGAAAGTCGCAAGCAAAAGGTTCGGAGTCGCAAGCAAAAAGCGGAAAGTCGCAAGCAAGAAGTTCGGAATCGCAAGCAAAAAGCGGAAAGTCGCAAGCAAGAAGTTCGGAATCGCAAGTAAAAAGCGGAAAGTCGCAAGCAAGAGTTCGGAATCACAAGCAAAATGCCGAAACTCGCAATTATATGCCAAAAGCAGCAAGCATTAAGGCAAATGCCGCAATGAAAATAATTCCGACAAAATAACTGCTACAGATTTATCATAAAAATACGTTTGTGTCTAATTCAAAAGGGGTACTGTATCAACAAACAACAGGTTGTAATCTTTTTAGTGTTACAACCTCCTCCAAATAGAAAAGAAAAACCCTCAAAAAAGAGGGTTTTTCGCCAATTATTATTATTTTACTGTTTCGGGAACACTTAGACCCAAGCCTTCAGCAACTTTTGTGCCGTATTCAGGATCTGCTTTGTAGAAGTGACCGATTTGACGAAGCTTGATTTCTTCTAATGCTACAGGCTTCATTGCACCAACAATGTTTGCGACTAATCTTTCGCGTTCTTCTGTAGTCATTAGACGATATAAATCTCCTGCTTGTGTGTAGTGATCATTATGATCATATGCTGCACTTTCGGCTACTCCAGATACTGCAAATGGCGTTGTTTTGTTTTCAGGTGTTTCTTTTGGACCACTAAAGCTATTTGGCTCATAATAAACAGAACCGCCGCCATTGCCATCAAAGCGCATTTGACCATCACGCTGATAGTTATTTACTTCGTTGCGAGGACGGTTAATTGGAAGGGCATTATGGTTTGCACCTACACGGTAGCGATGTGCGTCACTGTAAGCAAATAAACGGCCTTGTAGCATTTTGTCTGGTGACACTTCTACACCAGGTACTAATGTTCCAGGAGAGAATGTAGCTTGCTCCACTTCTGCAAAATAGTTTTCTGGGTTGCGATCAAGTACCATACGACCAACTTCGATTAACGGATAATCTTTTTGTGACCATACTTTTGTTACATCGAATGGATCAAAACGATACGTATCGGCATCCTCTAATGGCATAATTTGCACATAAAGTGTCCAAGCAGGAAAATCTCCTTTTTCTATTGCATTAAATAAATCTTCTGTATGATAATCAGGATTCTCTCCAGCAAGTTTAGCAGCTAAATTAACATCCAGGTTTTTAACCCCTTGTTCTGTTTTAAAATGATATTTAACCCAAACGCCTTCTCCCTCTTCATTTACCCATTTAAAAGTATGGCTTCCGAAACCATGCATATGACGTAATGTTGCTGGAATACCACGATCTGACATCAGGATAGTTACTTGATGTAAAGATTCAGGTGAATGAGACCAGAAATCCCATACAGCTGTTGGGTTTTTTAAATGTGTTTTTGGATCTCTTTTTTGTGTATGGATGAAATCAGGGAATTTAATGGCATCACGAATAAAGAATACAGGTGTATTATTACCAACGATATCATAATTTCCCTCTTCTGTATAAAACTTCACCGCAAATCCACGTGGATCACGAACAGTATCCGCAGAACCTAGCTCCCCTGCAACTGTTGAAAAACGGATAAACATTGGAGTTCTTTTTCCTACTTCAGATAAGAAGTTAGCTTTTGTGTATTTCGTTAAGTCATTTGTCACTTCGAAGTATCCATGAGCTCCAGCCCCTTTAGCATGAACAACTCGCTCAGGTACACGTTCTCTATTAAAATGAGCTAATTTTTCAAGTAAATGTACATCTTGGATTAATGTTGGTCCACGATGGCCAGCAGTAATAGAATTTTGGTTGTCCCCAACTGGTGCTCCCCAGCTAGTCGTTAATCGATTATTTGACATATAAAAAATCACCTCATAATTTAGTTCTTTAGCATATGTATATTATAATATCATCTATAATCAAAAAATCAATATAATTTTATAATAATTATAAATAAGTTCTAAAATAGTAATTTACAAATTGCGTTTAACCATTAAAACTATGTAATACTTGATAGGATTAGAAAATTGAAAAAATAGCTAATAGAGAAAAGAGGTGTATGAATGAGAATATAGGTTAGAAGAAGAACGGATTTTTCGAAAGAAGCTAGCCTTTATCCACTGCATTATATGTGAGATGAAACAGATTTATTCCGATAATCTGCTAGGATATAGACTCGATTTCCCTTATAATGAAAAGAAAGATTTTGCCGGATATAGTTATAGGGGGCTTCATTTCATGCTGCAGAATGAATCAATGAAAGAGAAAAGTATTTTTTTAATAGGGTTTATGGGAGTCGGAAAAACGACGATCGGAAAAGAATTAGCGAAAAAGCTTCAGCGCGAATTTGCGGATGTTGATCATCAGATAGAAGAAAAGTATAACATGACCATTCCAGAAATTTTTAGCCATTATGGAGAAGCTTTTTTTCGAAAAAAAGAAAAAGAACTAATTAAGGCGTTATCGGAACAGAAGGGGAAAGTGATTTCGCTTGGAGGAGGAGCTTTTCTACAAGAAGATATTCGCAATGTTTGTCTAGAAAAGGGGATTGTTATATATATCGATATGTCCTTTGAGGCATGGAAAAAAAGAATCCCATTTATTATTGATAGTAGACCTGTACTGCAAGGAAAGACTGAAGATGAAATAAAGGTATTGTTTAATGCGAGAAAAGAAATTTATAGGAACCACCATCTGAAAGTCACAACCGATGGAAACAAGGTAGAGGAAACTGTTGATACTATTATAGATTCTTTGGATATTACTTAGAAGAAAGCTGTTGGAGGGGAAAATGGTGAGTAAAAGCATAAAGGTAAGAGAGGTTATTATTGGAGAAGGAATCCCCAAAATTTGTGTTTCTCTTATTGGTAGAACAAAAGAAGAGCTAAGGGAAGAAGCAGCAGCCTTAAAGGAGCTGAGGATAGATATCCTTGAATGGCGTGCAGATTATTTCACAGAAATAAATAATAAAAAAAGGGTAATAGAAATGCTGCAGCAAGTAAGAGAAATAATTGGCAATATTCCTTTACTATTTACATTTCGTACAGCAAAAGAGGGGGGCGAAAGACAAATAGAGGAGCAAGAATATTTCTCGTTATACAAAAGTGTGCTAGAAACAGGACTGATTGATTTACTAGACATAGAGTTATTCATGGAGGCGGAAGCCATTAAAGAAGTTGTAAATATGGCCCATTCTAAACAAATTGCCGTTGTCGTATCTAATCATGATTTTGACAAAACACCATCTAAGGAAGAAATTGTTTCACGCCTACAAATGGCGCGCCAGCTAGGTGCTGATATTCCCAAAATTGCGGTCATGCCAAAATCAGTTAAGGATGTTATAGCATTATTAGATGCGACTGTTACGATGAAGGAAGAAGCCCCCAATCAACCGATTGTCACGATGTCAATGGGAGGAAAAGGAGCTGTGAGCAGGATGGCAGGAGAAGTATTTGGGTCTGCAATTACATTTGCTGCAGCAAATAAGGCATCTGCACCAGGACAAATTCCATTAGAAGAGTTGAGAACTATTTTAAATGTTTTACATAAAAGCTTATAACAAGGATTTCGTGTAAGAAACCTCATTCTTATACGAAATCCTTGTTGTTATTTTTTAACTGTGTTTTTTTAAACTTGCTTATAGGAAGAATTACTTGATACACTCATCATTAAAATAATACCCATTAAGGGAGCGTAAATAGAAAATGGAAGTAAATCAAAGATTAGAACAAACAAATTCATTCTATTCGACGCAAGCAACATTGCCCCTTGCTTTTCGAATAGAACAGCTGGAAAAATTAAAAAATGCTATTTTAGAAAAAGAACCTCTTCTTATAAAGGCATTGCAGAAAGACTTGGGAAAGCATCCTTTTGAATCCTATGCCTCTGAAATTGGCTTTGTACTTCAGAGTATTCGTCATACAAAGAGACACTTAAAGAGATGGATGAAGCCCCAAAAAGCAAAAAGTACATGGAGTCTATTTCCTTCAACGGGGAAAACTGTATATGAGCCATATGGAACGGTGCTTATTATCGGTCCATTTAACTATCCTTTTCAATTATTAATCGAGCCTTTAATTGGGGCCATCGCCGCAGGAAATTGTGCGATCTTAAAGCCTTCAGAGCTTGTACCAACAGTTTCAGCTGTTGTAACAGACATGATAAATAATATCTTTGAGCCTGCCTATATTAGTGCGGTAGAAGGGGGGATAGAAACGAATCAAGCATTGATACAGGCTAATTTTGATTATATTTTCTTTACAGGCAGTACGAAGGTAGGGAAAATTGTGATGGAAGCAGCGTCTCAGCACTTAACACCTGTAACGCTTGAATTAGGTGGGAAAAGTCCAGTAATCATCGATGAGACTGCAAATTTAAATATAGCGGCCAAACGTATTATTTGGGGAAAAACGTTAAATGCCGGACAAACATGTGTAGCACCAGATTATATTATGGTACATGAGTCAGTTAAAGAACCCTTGATTGCTGAAATGAAAAAGACACTAGGGAACTATTTTGGAGAAGAGATTGAAGATAAAGAAGACTTTGGCCGAATTGTGAGTGATCGACATTTTCAGCGTTTAATAGCAATGCTAGAAGCTGATCGGAAGACCATCCTTTTTGGCGGGAAGAACAATCGAGATACACGTTTTATTGAACCCACGCTACTGGATGCTACGTGGGATTCCGCAACAATGCAAGAAGAAATCTTTGGACCGCTTTTGCCTATTTTAACTTATACAAATCTAGATGAAGCAATGAAGTCGATTAGGAAGCTGGATAAACCGTTAGCACTCTACCTTTTTACAAACAATAAGGAAACAGAAGCAAAAGTGATTCGTTGCCTATCATCAGGAGGTGTTTGTATTAATGATGTGTTAACCCACATTGTCCCGCCTAGTCTGCCTTTTGGCGGTGTAGGCGCCTCGGGAATGGGAGCTTATCATGGTGAATACAGTTTTAAAACATTCTCTCATCAAAAAAGTATTCTTAGGAAAAGTACTAAAGTAGATATTCCGTTTCTTTTTCCACCATACACGAAAAGGAAAGAGAAGGTAATTCGCAAAGTACTTAAATAATAATGAAGTGAAGAACCCCAATGACATGTATATAAAAAACTGAAAGAGAGTGGAACTTCTTAAAGATTAGTTCCCTCTAAATTCAGTAATTCCAAAAGTCTGCTCATAATTATAGCCATTAAAATAAATATCTAAATCGTGGAAGTAGCGATGCAGATTCCGCATGGCGACACGATCATCTTTCTCTGCCACTATTTGAGCATTTGTGCTAATATCACTAATATCCTGCTTAATTTGCTCATTGTTAACCTTTATATTCTTTATAGCCTCAAGGATGGCTAAAGCTGCTTCTTTTTGTTTATCATAGTTTGTTGTTTCCAGTCTGCCCCAACCTAATGTTTCATTATAAAAATTATGCCATTTAGAAATAAAGGTGTGTCCACTTGTGCCATCTGCCAGAACAACCACTTCCTCATTGACCGGTGTATTGACCTGTTCTTTATCAAAGCTTTCTTCTGTCTCCGATGAAGCTTGTTTTACAACTGGACGGTCGTTTTCTTTCTGCATGGGGGATTTGCTGTCAAATAATGATTGGAAAATAAAATAGGAAGAAACTCCTATTGCGGTAACAGATAGTAAAATTATAATAGTCCAAGTCCAAAATTTCATATGTAAAATTTTGCCTCCCTAAGTAATATTCAACTATCAGTCTATCATTTGCGAAAAGGGAATACAATCATGCAAAACCCTTTGAATGATTATCTTGCTTGTATAAATTCATTAAAGCTGGACAAGGTAACAAAAAAAGGGAGTGTTGGTATGGAAGGAGACAACCATTTACCTAATGAGTTTAATCAGGAGATGCATCAATTATTGGAGGATTTAGAGGCGGAACTTAGCGAACTAAAAAATACGCTGGATGAAAAAGATTGCTGTATTTTAAACGATTTTGAGGAAGTAAATAAGTTATTTAAAAGTATTCATCATCGTGCAGCTACATTTTATTTACAATTATATTTAAAGCCATATACTAAGAATTTAGAAATCCTTACTGCTAGCGCCCAAGCTCTTTCTGATAAACGACATGGAGCGTTAATAGCTATTAAGCGTAAGGATTCTTTAGACAGATTGATTCATTCTGGAATCCCCTTACATGCAAAATTATCTGCTTCTTTACTAGAAGCAATTTTTTATCCTGGAAACCCATTGCACGATGGGGGAGTGTTAATCGAAGAGGATTCGATTATTTCTGCAGGCAATATATTTCCAACTGCAAGTAAATTTAACGGTAAGGATAAATTAGGAACAAGACATAGAGCAGCCATTGGGTTAAGTGAAATATCAGATGCATTAGTGATTGTTGTATCAGAGGAAACTGGGAGAATATCGTTTACATTGGATGGAGTATTATATCCCATTCAGCCAGGTGAGATAAATATAACCTAGCAGTATAGGAGTAGAATTAAAAAATTTGCATGGGGAAATACCATTCAAAAATAAAGAAACCTAAATACACGGTCGCCCTCCATAGAAGCTGTTAGAATGTCCGAATCCTTTTAGTATGAAGCGAACTAGCCTTCGCCTCTTAGGAAGCAAGGTGTATTCAGGTTGAAGAGTTGAATTTCAACTTATATTCAGATCACTATTTACAGATGATTACTATCTACAGTATTTTCAATAGAAACCTTAAAGAATATTCTTTAAGGTTTCTTGGAGGGTGCCTCTAGTTTCAGCATTTTTTTCAAAATGAATACCGGCATGCACCATTTTTTTTACTAACTCTGGTCTTAGTCCAGTAAGGATGGCATTACAACCCATCATAGAAATACCAGCTAATACTTTTTCAAAATAATCAATTACATCCATTTCCATTTTTGCTGTACCTGAAAGATCTATTACTAATGTTTGGATTTTTGAATCTGATATATCGTTTAAAACTTTCTCCTCAATTACTTTAATTCTATACGAGTCAATGGTACCGATTAATGGTAAGACGGAAATAGATTGTTTAATAGGAATAATGGGAACAGATAAATGTTCAACCATTTTTCTTTGTTTATTCAGCATCTCATCTTTATAATGCGTATAGCTAAGGAAAAAATTATTTAAAAATTGATCTATCTTTTCATTAAATAATTTTTCCATGCCATAATAATCCTCGCGATTATGAATGATATCCTTATCCTCATCAATCATTCTAATAAAATGCCATAATGTTCTTCTGATGGCTTGAACCCATTCTAGCTTTAACTCTAAGGTCAAAGAGTGTTTAGCCCATGCAATTCCTTCTACTTTGGCAAAAGAAATTAAATCTGCCTCTTGTTGATCTACTGTGTAAAATATCAATTTTTTGGCGTTTTTTAATAAATCAATATTGCCTTTATTTAATATATCAGTAATTTTTATCGATACGTTTGTTGCTTCTGTCAGTAATTTTTGATTGAAGGTGTTCCCATTCTCATTAATGAAATTTTTTAATTCGTCCTTTATGTACATTATTGTGTTCATTTTCGTTACTCCCATGGATTCAATTTAAGTATGAAAAATACTAAACTACACAAATAATAGTTTTTAATAAAACATCTTTACCCTATTATAAACATATTTAAACCTCAAATATTAAAATATTGATTTAAAGTTTAAAAAAGAAGGAGATAAGCTGACTATATCACTTATCTCCTTTTTTTATTTATTTTACTAATTCTAATGATTGGTCTAATTTTTCTTTATCATGCTCTAATTGTTTATCCACATCATAGGCATAGTACATATTATTTTTAATCATATAGTTGGCGATTTTAGCATGATTGTCAATCGCTTCATTGAGTTGTTTCTTAAGGATTTCTCTTACTTGTGGAGAAGCTGTCTCTGTTAAGGCAACGGCGTACGTTCTTACCGTTGCTTTAGCAGAAACCAGTAGCTCCGTAGCAATTAACTCATCACTCATTTTTCCAGTGGCCTTTAATTTATCCATGAAACTCATTCTAATCACCTTCCCTTTATTGTTTTAGAATTTGCTGCAGTTCTTTGATTGCTTTCTCTGAACTGGATACATCATTATCTAGAATTGCTTTTAAAGTATCATCTTCAACCAGGGATTGTAATGCATAGGATTTTACTAGACAACTCTGTTTTAACGTCAGTACTTCATGTAATTCTAACGTTTCATGTATTGCTAATTTAGTAGAAGCCATGTTTCCTCTTCCTCCTCCTGTTGGACTTGTCTTTTCTGTACTTGATATAGCCGCAATTGGATAGATTTAAACCAATTGCGTATCCGATAGGAGTGAAATGAGCCGGTTAATTATTTCTAGAATTGGGATATTATAGAAATTTTTCGATTGATTTTCCTTATCTTTACACTAGGATATGTAAAGGCTTACAAAATTAGTGTACAATAGTTAAAAATATAATAAGGGAGATGGGAGATTGGTACACAGTTTAACAAATGGTGTCTATAAGTTTTGTGAATGGGTAACGCGACTAGCTTATGTAAATTTACTATGGATCTTCTTTACAGTTTTAGGATTGGGATTTTTTGGATGGATGCCAGCAAGTATTGCTCTGTTTTCCATTACAAAAAAATGGGTGAATGGGGAAAATGATATCCGCATTTTTCCTCTATTTTGGGCCAGCTATAAACAAGATTGGTGGAAAGGTAATATTCTTGGGATGATTTTCATGCTTATTTTTTTGTTGCTTTATTTGGATTTTTGGATTATTGGTATATTGGATGGCCCCACAACACTTCTTCTTTTTTTTATTTTTGGATTATTTCTTTTTTTAGTACGACTTTTTTATATCTTCTACCAGTTTATACATACTACGATCTCAAGTTGTTACAGTGCATAAAATATGCATTTGTTATCGGATTTCTACGGCCTGCCCATACAGTAGGAATCTTTATGGCTGTATTTAGTATAGCTTTTCTGGCATCACTTCATATAACGCTTCTTCTATTCTTTAGTATTAGTACCCTTGCATTTGTTATTACCTGGCTGGCGTGCAAAGCTTTTGGCAGTATTGATCATCGTTTAAAGAAAGTGACCCAACAAAGGATTGGTTAAAAGGAAAAGGGGTTAACGATGAAACATTTCATTTTATCTATTTTAAATAAATACCGACAGTTAAAAATAAAGAAAAAGCTGACGTTAACCATTTTATTCATAATGGTTGGTTCTCTATCCTTTTTATTAATTGGATTTCAATATGCCTTTCATGTATATGATCAATTATATTATCAAAAGACAACAGAAGCATTGCATATGTCATCCAAGCAACTAGAAAAGGAATTAAAAAGTATTGAGGAAGTTTCCTTTTCCCTTATGACAGATAATAAAATTCAAACCATTTTATCGGAAATAAAGCTGGATTCCAATCCATATCAGCGATATCAGCTGGAAAATCAGCTTTGGGATCTGCTGACAGAGTATGTAGGATCTTCAAAATATATACATTCGATTCATATATTTGATGCTAATGGGAGGGAATATCGAGCTGGCGGGTATACATCATCCATTATTTCGAACAAAAAGGAGAAATGGATCGAGATAGGAGAAAGAAAAAAAGGAGCTAATCAGTGGGTAACAGAGACAGACAGCAATAAGATCTTTGCTATTCGCAAAATCAGAACCCATCAGAACTTGAGTTTAGATAATTTAGGCACACTCCTTATTCAAGTCAATGTAGATAAAATTGTAGAAGACAGTGTATCAGAAAATAATAAAGTGACAAGTAATATGATGATTAGCGGAGAAGATAATCAATTCTTTTATAAAGGAATATTCAAAGAAATAGAAAATATCCCCTATTTGCCGAATCAGAAGGTCGGCTATGAAATTCAGTCAATAGGCGGTCAGAAATACTTTATTACCCATACTTCTTCCTCCTATGTTAACTGGGTTTATTGGAATATTGTGTCATTTGATTCGATTATTGCAAAAGTGCAAACAACAAAATACACTATGCTGGCGATTTTCTTTTTGCTGAACTTAGTTGTTTTATTTATGGCAATCGTTTTTTCTAGTAAACTGACAAAGCCGATAGAACAGTTAGTGTCTGCGATGAAAAATGTCCAAAAAGGAGATTTATCCATAAAAAATACATTGCAGCCTATGCAAGCGAAAGATGAGATCGGCATTCTTACTGATCATTTTATCTTGATGATTGAACGTATTAATACATTAATCAAAGAAAACTATGAGAAACAATTATTAATTAAGGATACAGAATTTAAAGCATTACAGGCACAAATAAACCCCCATTTTTTATACAACACATTGGAATCGATTAATTGGCAGGCAAAGATGAATCGGCAAACTGATATTTCCAGTATGGTGGAGTCATTGGGTTACTTATTGCGGAATGCCATTAGTGCAAAAAATGATGCAGTTCTGTTAGAAGAGGAGATATTTATTGTAGATCATTATATAAGAATACAAAAATATCGATATGGTGACCGCTTAATTTTTCATAAAATGATACCTCCAGAGACGAAGAATTGCTATATACCTAAATTGATGATTCAGCCGCTCGTAGAAAATGCTATTCATTATGCACTCGAACAGATGATAGAGCCTTGCAAAATAACGGTCCATGCTGTTCTTAGAGAAAATAATTTGCATATTACAGTAGAGGATAATGGACCAGGAATGGAGGAGGAATTATTAGCAAAAGTTAGAAAGCAGGAAGTAAGAACAAGAGGAACTGGAATCGGCCTCTATAATATTGATTCACGGATAAAGCTTCTATACGGTGAGGAATTTGGTTTAATAATTAAAAGTAAACGAGGAACAGGAACACAAGTACATCTAATTATTCCAAATAAATGGCGGTGAGAACATGTATAGGGTAATTCTAGTAGATGATGAAAAAATCATTTTAGATGGCATTTCTAGTATTATTGACTGGGATATGTTACATACAAGGCTCGTGGGTAAGGCTGCCAATGGGATAGAAGCCTATCAATTAATTAAAAATTTACAGCCTCATATTGTTATTAGTGATATAAAGATGCCGGGATTAAATGGCATTGAGTTAGTTTCTAAAATTAAAAAGGAATATCCTTCTATCCATTTTATCCTTCTATCTGGATTTTCCGAATTTCATTTTGCGAAAAAAGCAATGGAGTATGGAGTTAAACATTATTTATTAAAGCCTTGTAACGAAAAGCAAATTATGGAAGCGATCCAACAGACGATTAGTGAAATTCGGATTAAAGAAAAAAGAAAGCGTTACTTGCTAGAAATGAAAAAGAAAATGGATACTGTGCAGCCTTTTGTAAAAAAGCAATTGCTGACAGAGCTTGTTACTAGTAAAAAATCAGAAAAAAACGTTTTAGCCTATTATCAGAGAATTTTTCATACTAGATTAGAAGATAAGAAAGTTTGTGTTGTGCTGTTTCATCTCGAAGGAGATTTTAACTATGAACATTTATTTATGTTAGAGAATGTTGGAAGCGATATTTTTGGATCACCCATTTTTTCGTCTAATATCGGAGAATATATATTGTTTCTAGTAGATGAAAATAATGGACAGGAAGAATTACAAGAGAGAATTGAAGAGATCCGTAAAAATTTCTATGCTGTCTACGAAATGGATATGACGGTTGCCGTGAGTGGAGCAGGTCCTATTACATTAACGCGAAAACTTTATCAAGAAGCGCTTGAATGTCTAAGTCATCGTTTTTATTTAGGAGAGGGAAGCATAATAACAAAAAAAGATATTCAGCAGGAACAGGAAATAAATAACTTGGAATTTGGGGATTTACCATTGTTTTTAGAAATAAAATCAGGAAATTGGAACAAAGTAAAGCAAGAGATGGACGATATATTCCAGCAAATTGCGGTTAAAAGAGATCCAATTCATTTGACAAGAACCTATGTTATTCAACTTTTTCTCACCATGATCCAAGCATGCTGTGCAAAAAGCCTGTCTGACTATATGGGGAAAATCACCTATTTACTAGAAGTGGATAGTATTCAGGCCATGAAGGAGTTTCTACTCCATCATACAAAGGAAATCACCTTTATCTATTATGAAAAACATAAATCTTCTCAGTCGCATATAATCGAGCAAATGAAAGAAATAATTAATAGTGAATTAAGCAATCCAGCCCTTTCCTTAAAGTGGGTTGCCAAACAGGTTTATATGAATGCAGATTATTTAGGCAAATTATTTAAGCAAGAAACAGGGGAAAAGTTTTCGACATATGTGACGAAAATGAGAGTGAATAAGGCAATGGAAGAAATTCAGAAGACGGATGATGTAAAAATACTAACACTGGCAGAAATGATTGGATTCGGTGATAATCCGCAATACTTTAGCCAGGTATTTAAAAAACATACTGGCTATACTCCTTCTGAATATAAGAACGCACGGTAGAAAAGCTCCTCATCTCTTTGAGAAAGAAGAGATGAGGAGCTTTTTTACTGATGGATTTTCTAAAATGAATACCTCTGTTTTTTAAACAGGATTTCTCTATTTTTTATATTCCATCATGTGATAATAACAATTAAAATCATAATGAAAGCACTTACAATAAAGAAGGAAGAGGGGGATTTGGTGAGGAAGATTCTCATTTTAGCCTTAAGTCTGTTTGTGGTAACAGCATTTAGCGGTTGTAGTGCATCTAGCAGTAACGAATCAGATGGAAAAAATGGCAGCGACAAGATTACCATCCGGTTTGCGTGGTGGGGTGGACAGCCTCGTCATGATTACACAACAAAAGTTATTGAGATGTATGAGAAGGAAAATCCTAACGTGAACATCGAGCCAGAGTTTGCTAACTGGGATGATTATTGGAAAAAGCTAGCTCCGCAGGCTGCAGCAAACCAATTACCTGATGTAATTCAAATGGATATGGCCTATTTATCTCAGTATGGAGAAAAAGGACAATTGGAAGATTTAACACCTTATCTTGAAAATGGAACAATAGATACAGCAAATATTCCTGAAAATAATATTTCAGGAGGAAAAATTGATGATAGCCTTTATGGGTTACCTGCAGGTGTGAACGTATTATCTGTTATTTCAAATGATCGCTTATTAAAAGAGGCTGGAATTGAGTTTGACAGCCAAACTTGGTCATGGGATGACTACGAAAAAACAGCCTTGCAGCTACAAGAAAAACTAGGAATCTATGGTTCGAATGGGATGCATCCCCCAGATGTATTCTTCCCATATTATTTAAGAACACAAGGGGAGCGTTTTTATAAGGAAGATGGTACAGGGTTAGCTTACAAGGATGATCAATTATTTATTGATTACTTTGAAAGACAATTGCGCTTAATCGAGGCAGATGCATCGCCAACTCCAGATGAACAAGCACAAATAAAAGGGATGGAAGATGACTTTATTGTAAAAGGTGCTACTGGATTTACATGGAATTACTCTAATCAATACTTAGCATTTTCTCAATTAACCGATGATTCACTTACTATTAACTTCCCTCCAGCACAAGAAAGTGCCTTATTCTTAAAACCAAGTATGTTATTCTCTATTCCGAAAAGTTCGAAGGTAAAAGAAGAGGCAGCAAAATTTATTGATTACTTTGTGAATAATGTGGAAGCAAATAAATTGATTAAAGGAGAAAGAGGGGTACCAGTTTCTACTGAAGTATCTGAGGCAATCAAGCCAGAGTTAAGCGAGTCAGAAACAAAAATTGTCGAATATGTGGAAGCTGCGGCACAGCATGCAACCGAGGCAGATCCGCCAGATCCAATTGGAAGCGCAGAAGTAATTAAATCACTGAAAGATGTTTCTGATCAAATATTATTTAAACAAATTAAGCCAGCAGAAGGGGCAAAGAAATTTAGAGAACAAGCAAATGAAATTCTAGGAAGAAATAAATAGGGAGCTGCTTAACCACACTATTGAAGCACATAATTTCGTTAAATCATAATATGTAAAACTTGAACTAGGCAAAAAACATATGCACGAAAAGTTCTATTTTGAATGATTCGTGCTTTATTTCTGATTAGAAAGGAGTTGGATTCGAAATGAAATCACGTGCATTAAAAGATAATTTATCCGGATACGCTTTTATATCACCATTTATTATTGGATTTACGACATTTACCGTTGTGCCGATGCTTATTTCCTTATACTTATCCTTTACTAATTATGATTTATTTACAACCCCGACATGGATAGGGCTTGGTAATTATAAAGAAATGTTCTTTGGAGATGAAAAGTTTTGGAAATCATTAAGTGTTACTTTTTATTATGTACTTGCAGGTGTTCCTCTTCGTTTAATGTTTGCTTTATTTGTAGCGATGCTTTTAAACCAAAACATGAAAGGAATAGGGATTTACCGCGTACTTTTTTATCTTCCATCGATTATCGGAGGTAGTGTGGCAGTTGCGATTATGTGGCGTAATATTTTTGGAAACGAAGGAGTAATCAATGCGTTATTGTTCTTTATGGGGATTGATAAGAAAATTCTGTGGTATCAAGATCCTACAAGCGCGTTATGGACATTGATTCTACTTGCTGTATGGCAGTTTGGTTCTTCCATGCTTATCTTCCTGGCAGGGCTAAAAAATATTCCGCCAACATACTATGAAGCGGCAAGTGTAGATGGCGCAAATGCCATTCGCAAATTTTTCAAAATCACATTACCACTCTTAAGCCCCATTATTTTCTTTAATTTAGTCATGCAAACAATATCTGCCTTTATGACTTTTACACCAGCTTATATTATTTCAAAAGGGGAGGGTGGTCCTTTAGATGGTACTTTACTATACCCGCTTTATTTATTCCAAAAAGCATTTAACTTTTTCCAAATGGGATATGCATCTGCCATGGCCTGGGTAATGTTGATTATCGTAGGTCTCACCACACTCATTCTATTTAAAACATCATCCTTATGGGTTTATTACGAGTCAAAGGAGGATTAATAAAGGTGGAGACAATTAAACAAGCAACAAATAATGTTATCGAACCAGACATCAGGCCAACAATAGAAAAGAAAAGGAAAAAAATCAGACCGAAAAAAATACTTTTTCATCTGATTACTAGCATCATTGCTATTATCATGCTCTATCCTGTCATATGGTTAATTGTGAGCTCCTTTAAAGAAAGTTCTTCTATCTTTGTTACTGCTCATTCGCTTATTCCGGAAAAATTTATTTGGACCAACTATGCAGATGGATGGCAGGGAATTGCTGGACAGTCCTTTGGTACTTTTATTAAAAACTCTTTGATTATTGTTGGACTTTCCACCATTGGCGCGGTAGTTTCGTCTGCGCTAATCGCTTATGGATTCGCGAGAATTCAGTTTAAAGGCAAAAGCTTTTGGTTTGCATGCATGATGGTGACGATGATGCTTCCACATGAAGTATTAATGATTCCTCAATATATCATCTTTGCCAAAATAGGCTGGATAAATAGTTTTAAACCAATCGTTGTTCCACAGTTTTTTGGGCATGCCTTTTTCATCTTTTTAATTGTCCAGTTTATTCGTACCATCCCTGTAGAGTTAGATGAAGCAGCTAGAATAGATGGATGCGGCCGCTTTAGTATCTTCTTTCGCATCATATTACCTTTGATAACACCGGCGTTAGCTACCTCTGCTATTTTTTCGTTTTATTGGAAATGGGAAGATTTAATCAATCCGGTTTTATATTTAAATAAAGCAGAATTATATCCAGTTTCCCTAGCTTTAAAATTATTTTTAGATACAGAATCAGCATCAAATTGGGGAGCAATGTTTGCCATGTCTGTTGTCTCATTATTACCAGTTATTTTGATATTTTTCTTATTCCAAAAGTATATTGTGGAAGGTATCAGTACAAGTGGCTTGAAATAGCACTGGGAAAAGAAATCTTTATAACTGAACATTTTCTTTATTCTTTACATGGAGGGAAAGAGATGGTTGATACAGGACTTTTGTTAGAAAAACAAAAAGTGGTTGGTTCGATAGAAAAGTTGATGGAGAATTTAGCGAGTATTAAAGATCAAACAGGTGAGTACTTACTACATTTTGATGGAGTTGTGGTGGATGATAAAAGCTGGGAAGTATGGAATTGGCCACAGGGTGTAGGCTTATATGGAATCTATAATTATTGGAAAATATCGAATGATCAAAAGGCAAAGCAAATAATCACAGAATGGTATTACCGAAGATTAAAAGAGGGAGTTCCACCTAAAAATGTCAATACGATGGCGCCTCTGCTTACCTTGGCATACCTCTATGAAGATACAAGGGATCAAACGTATTTACCTTATTTAGAGAAGTGGGCTGACTGGGTGCTATATGAAATGCCAAGGACAAAAGAAGATGGACTTCAGCACATGACCTATGGACCTGAAAATAAAAATCAGCTATGGGATGATACACTAATGATGACTGTTTTACCTCTTGCAAAAATTGGAAAACTGCTTCGTAACCAAATGTATATAGAAGAAGCGAAAAAGCAGTTTCTTATTCATACAAAATATCTTTGTGATCGAAAAACAGGATTATGGTTCCATGGCTGGACGTTTGAGGAGGATCACCATTTTGCAGAGGCTCTATGGGCACGAGGTAATTGCTGGATTACCATTGCTATTCCTGAAATAATCGATTTGCTTGAACTGCCAAAGGGAGATTTCTTTCGTGAATATTTATTAGAGACACTAACTAGGCAGATAGAGACATTAAAAGAATATCAACATGAAACAGGTATGTGGCATACCTTGATTACCGACCGATCCTCCTATTTAGAGGCATCCGCCACGGCTGGCTTTGCGTACGGAATATTGAAAGCAGTTCACAAAAGGTACATTGGCTCGGAATATAAAGAGATTGCTTTAAAGGCAGTACAGGCAATTATCCAAGAAATAAATGAACAAGGTGCTTTACAAAAAGTATCAGTAGGAACTGGAATGGGAGAAACACTGGAATTTTATCGCCAAATTCCGATGACTACGATGCCATATGGACAGTCATTAGCTATTTTATGTCTATCCGAATTTTTATACACTTATTGTTAGCAGACAGTTATAAAGAGGAGGAAATAAATTTGCAAAAGCTATATCATGGTGCGGCTTTCTATCCTGAGCTATGGGATCAAAAAATTATAGAAGAAGACATCCAACTAATGAAAGAAGTAGGAATTAATGTGGTGCGTATAGGTGAATTTATTTGGTCCTTTATCGAGAAAGAAGAAGGAAATGTGAATGTATCTTTTTTGAAAGAAGTGATTAAGAAATTGAAAGATAATGGTATTGATACTATCCTCTGCACACCGACTGCAACACCACCAATTTGGATGTCCTATCAACATCCAGAACGTATGCATGTAGATAAAAATGGTACTATTATGAGCCATGGAGCAAGGCAGCACGTTTGTACAAATAATGGCTATTTTCGTGAAAAGGCAGCCATTATTACGGAGACACTGGCAAAGGAGTTAGGAGAGATGCCTGGTATCATTGCCTGGCAGTTAGATAACGAATTTAAATGTCATGTTGGAGAGTGCTTTTGTGATACTTGTAAATCTGAATGGCATCGTTGGCTAAAACAAAAGTATGAAACGATTGAAAATTTAAATGTAGCATGGGGCACACAAATATGGAGCCAATACTATCAAACATTTGAACAAATTCCACAGCCTAAACAAACACCTTTCTTGCATAACGCATCTTTATCAACAATGTATAAATTATTCACACATGAGAAAATAGCAGAGTTTGCAACAGAGCAAGCAGCTATTATTCGTCAACATTCAAATGCGCCTATTACACATAATGCAACAGTCTTTTTTGATCTGGATCAAGCATTGTTGTTTGAAACTCTAGATTTTGCCTCTTTTGATACATATGCGGTCCAGGAAAATGCTAGTTCCTTTATGATGCTGTGTGATTTGTATAGAAATATAAAGAAAGATAGACCATTTTGGCTGATGGAAACAAGTACTTCTTTTAGTGCCTCACTGGAAAGATATGCAAACCCACATTTAGATGGTTATTTGCAGGCAGAAGCAGCATATGCTTATGCTGCAGGAGCTGAAGGTTTTTGCTACTGGCTTTGGAGGCAACAGCGAAGCGGTTGTGAGATTTCTCATAGTTCTGTTATTAGTGCTTGGGGAAAACCAACAATTGGTTATAAAAATGTATTAGAAGTAGAACGAATTCGAAAAGAATTAGAACCGCTTCTGCTTCGGACGAAGCCAAAGCAAGCAGAGGTGGCGATTTGCTATTCGGACCGGGCTAAAGCCTATTTTCAAACAGAGCCATTTAATGGAGTTCAATATAAACAGATGTTAACGAGTTTTTATGAACGCTTCCTTTCTTTAGGGATTCAACGTGACTTGATTATGGAAAAAACAGACTTAGACGATTATAAACTATTGTTTACCCCATTTAATCCTTATCTTTCAACAGAGTATATAAAAAGAGCTGAAACATTTGTTGAAAAAGGAGGAATATGGATTGTCGGCCCCCTTACCGCAGGACGTACGAGTGAACATACTATCCATACGAATTGTGCACTTGGCGAGCTCGAAAAGGCAGCAGGTACGGAGGCTTTATTTACAAATCCATTAGATGGAACGAATACAATAGGGGAAGCGTTTGGAATCACGGCAGAGTTAGGCTTATGGAGCTCAATTTTTAATACTGATAAAGGAGGAAATATTGGCTTAATCAAAGAAGGACTTGGTGCTGGAAGGGCATTTATCAAAGAGACTAAAAGGGGCAAAGGGAAAATAGTCATGCTTGGCAGTTTGCCACTTGGCAAATCAGGAGAAGAAATGCTTGAGGCATTAATTCAACATTATGCAGAAACAGCAGCTATTAAAAGGGAAATAAAAGCCACTCCTGGAACGGTTCTTATCCCGAGAGTTGGAGGGAATGCCACCTACTGGTTTGCGATAAATATGGATGGAGGAACTGGTGAAATAACCGTACCAGAAAATAGTTGGGAATGGGAAAGTAAGAAAAAGTTAGAGGAGGGAACATATAAAATTCCGGCATATAGCTACAAAATAATAAAGTCCTAAATATGATGATTATAGCTCCTAATAACCAAGTAGTATTAGGAGCTAGCAATTTAACTATGTTGTATTTTTTTTTAAGGATATGACAAAAGGATACTTTTAGAAGATTGATATTTAGGGATAGTTCCTTTATAATCAAAATAACAACGTTGTTATTTTGGTTATTCTCTCTATTTTTTGATATCCTCAATTGTAGATGGTGCACATCAGATAGCTTCATTATTTATCTATAAAATGTAATCGTTTTCTTTGTGTGTGTTCCGTATATGCAAAGTTTCTGATGATTATTGATGTGGCTAAAAACAAAAAAGAGTTCATTTAGTTTATGTTAGGCAATAAGCAAAATGGTTAAACAATAAGGAGGAAAAATCATGAAGAAGAAAACATATGCATTAGTTGGTACAGGTGGACGGGCAGAATTTTTTTATGGAGCAATAGCGCGGGATTTTCGAGATACGGCCGATTTAGTAGGTTTTTGTGATTTAAATCAAACGAGAATGGCTTATGCCAACCATCTATTAGAATCAAAGTATAATTATAAAAAGGTACCAACATATACAGCAGATCAATTTGAACAAATGCTGAAAGACCAAACCCCAGATTACTGCATTGTTACAACAATGGATCGCACCCATCATACATATATTATAAAGGCGATGGAATTGGGATGTGACGTTATTACAGAAAAGCCATTGACGATTGATGAAGAAAAGGCACAGTCTATTTTAGATGCAGTGAAACGTACAAATAGAAAACTACGAGTAACTTTTAACTATCGCTATGCTCCCCATAATACCAAAATTAGAGAATTAATTGAAGATGGAGTAATTGGAGATGTGCATGCTGTACATTTTGAATGGCTACTGAATACAGAGCATGGAGCAGATTATTTTAGAAGATGGCATCGAGATAAACGGAATAGTGGCGGCTTGCTTGTTCATAAATCAACCCATCATTTTGATCTTGTTAATTTCTGGCTGCAGTCCTATCCAGATACTGTTTTAGCAATGGGGGACTTGATGTTTTATGGAAGAGAAAATGCGGAGAAACGTGGGGAAACTAAGTTTTATCAAAGAGCTTATGGCAGTAAATATGCAATATCGGATCATTTTGCCTTACACTTAGAAAAAAATGAACACTTAAAGGAAATGTATCTGAATGCCGAAAAAGAAGATGGGTATCAGCGAGATCAAAGTGTGTTTGGAGATGGCATTAGCACCGAAGACACATTAGGATTAATAGCTAAGTTTAAAAACAAAGCAATTCTTACGTACTCTTTACATGCTTATGCACCGTGGGAAGGGTTTAATGTTGCCTTTAATGGAACAAAAGGAAGAATTGAAATGAAAGTAATCGAAAAATCGTATGTTAATTCTGGTGGGAATAAAGAGGAGGAAGGGGCGCTATCCTCCATGAGTATAACTGTTCATCCAATGCTAGGAAAGCCTTATGAGGTAGAGATTAATGAGGGGGAAGGGGGGCATGGCGGTGGAGATCCTGTTTTACTTCGAGACATTTTTGGGGAACCAATCGAGGATCGGTTTCATCGTGCCGCCACCCATATTGACGGCGTGAAATCTATCTTAACAGGAATTGCCGGAAATATTTCTATAAAAACTGGCATGCCGGTAAAACTAGATTCATTGGTGAGATTTTAGATAAAGTGATAGTTTGTAAGAGGAAATTTCTAATTTCATAGAAGTCTCCTCTTTTTATCTAGGATAATTTGTGCAGGAATTTGTAATTTTTAATTCTGGTTCCATAAAAATTTTAGTTTCTACTTCTTCGTCATTAATCACTTTCATCAATATTTCAATCGTTTTTTTACTAATTTTGTCTAATGGAACTCCGACTGTCGATAAGGGCATATCAAAATGCTCTAGTGCTGGAAAGTTATCATAACTAATAATAGAAATATCATTTGGTATGGATAGTTTAGATTCAGAAATAGCTTGAAGAGCACCGCGCGCAAGATCATAACTTCCTGTAAGAATGGCAGTTGGCCGTTTAGGTAAAGTAAGTAATTGCTTAGCAGCCTCATAACCGTCATATTGATCAAAATTATTCACTCGTATTTTTTGAAAAGAAAAAGTCGGTAATTCTAACTCTAAAATCGCCTCTTCAAAACCCTTGACCTTTTCTTTTTGCAGTTCATCACTTTCTACATCTCCAATATAGCTAATATAATGATGACCAATCTTATGAAGATATTGTACCGCATGATAAGTTGCTTTTTGGCGATTTACATCAATAACAGGATAAGGCGTTTGCTTATTTGCTAGTCCATGCATAACAATAGGAACAGCTGAATGAGAAGAAACAATGGATTGACTAGTATCAAATGCTAGTATGGCATCTACTTGATAGCGGCTGAAGATTTTTAAAGCAGACTCTACTTCATTTATAGATATCAATGTTGTATAAGAAAGCTCCTCCAATTCCTTGTTAATAGTTGTAATAAGCTTTGAGAGAACGGTTTGTTCAATGGTAGGCCAAACAACACCAATAGTAAAAGATTTTTTGGAAACGAGGCTTCTTGCTGCAATATTGGGTTGGTAACCTAATTCCTTAGCAACTGCCATAATGAGATCCTTCGTAGGTTTTTTTACTAATGGACTATCGCGAAGTGCCTTTGAAACAGTGGAATAGCTTACTCCCGCGCTTTTAGCTATATCTTTAATGGTGACACTCATCTTCACCCCTCCGATTCATTCATAAATAAAAATAACAACGTTGTTTTCATATTATTATATCGACTGCTTTGCCTTTTAACAAGAAGGCATCTTCGATAGAAAGATACTTGATAAATTAGTGAATATTATTTTGATTCGAAGTTTACTGATTTTTCTTGTGAAGTATGTCTGATAAAGGTATAATAAATTTATCATACAAAGAAAAGAGGTGGGAAAGGATGTTAAGTTCAACCGTTTTAGTGCAAGGTTATATGATGGAAAGTCTCTATATTAACCGTGCGAAATTTGCGATTGTAGTTGTTAACGGGATAAGTGTGCCCTTTTTTAAACAACTAAATAGCAAATTAAAACGGTGAAAACA
Source organism: Niallia circulans (assembly GCF_003726095.1). Taxonomy (NCBI): domain Bacteria; kingdom Bacillati; phylum Bacillota; class Bacilli; order Caryophanales; family Bacillaceae; genus Niallia; species Niallia circulans. The sequence continues at coordinate 2,664,018 of NZ_CP026031.1, read as the reverse complement.
TCTCTTACCCACATCTATATGGACGGTAAAAGGAGTGCATTTTCATGCGCTCCTTTTTGCATGGATTTTCGAAAATCAGAAGTCTTTAGAAAAGTACATGGAAATTTTTTATAGCCATAGATGTAGCAGGTTATATGGATAGAAAAGAGGATAGGTCTTTTCTATAGCAGATAAGTCATGGAGAAATTGTTTTCCATGGCTTTTTGTGTTGCTTTAAATGGACTGGAATCGTCCGTTTAGAGGTTGGGAAAAGAGATAATCATAACAAAGGAGAGCGGTAAAATGATTATTTGCAGCGTAAATAAGATAGCGAAAATGTATGGAGGAAACACGATATTTGAAGATATTTCTATAGAGATCAAGGATAAGGAAAAAGTAGGTCTTGTTGGCAGAAACGGAAGTGGCAAGACAACCTTGTTTAGGCTTCTAGCTGGGAAGGAAACACCAGATGCTGGGCAAATACATTGGAAAAAAGGCATGAAAATTGGGTATTTAGAACAAATACCAGAATTTAAACCAGAATGGATGGCAAAAGATGTTTTAAAGCAAGCATTTTCAAATCTAGTTATCATCGAAGAGAAGATGAAACAGATGGAGCAGGAAATGGCGAAGGACAACTCTCCAAGCCAATTACAGCTTTTAATCGAGGAGTATGGAAAACTGCAAGAATTTTTTACAAATGCTGGCGGGTATGAGATGGATGCCAAGATTGAAAAGATTGTAAACGGGTTAAATATTCAGCATTTAGTAAACAAAAAATATGGAGATTTAAGTGGAGGAGAACGAACTAAAATTGGTTTAGCCATGATTCTTCTGGAAGAACCAGATTTCCTTTTATTAGATGAGCCGACAAACCATTTAGATTTAATGGCAGTGGAGTGGCTAGGAAGGTTTCTTCAAGATTATAGTGGAACCATTTTACTTATTTCACATGATCGCTACTTTTTAGATGAAGTAATTCAAAAAGTTATCGATTTAGAGGATGGAGAAGTAACGACCTATCATACTAATTTCACTAATTTTACGAAGGAAAAGGAAGAAAGGCTTTTAAGAGAATTTCAAGCATACGAGGAACAGCAAAAGAAAATCAAGAAAATGAGGGAAGCGATTAAACGCTTGCGCGAATGGGCCAATCGTGCCAACCCGCCTAATGAAGGACTTCATAAGCGTGCGCGAAACATGGAACGGGCTTTAGAGAGGATGGAAAAATTAGCCCGTCCAATTATTAATAGAAAGAAAATGAATTTTGAAATGGAATCAAGTGATCGAAGTGGGAAGGACGTAATTCAACTTCGCAATGTTTCAAAAAGTTTTGGAGGGCAAATCTTATTTAAAGATGTACAGATAAAGATTAGCTACAAGGATAGGGCAGCTATTATTGGAGAGAATGGTACAGGGAAATCAACTTTATTAAAAATGATTCTTCAGCAAATCAAGGCAGATGAAGGAGAAATCAAGATTGGAAGTAATGTTAAAATCGGTTATCTTTCTCAGCATACCTTAACAGAAATGGAAGGAGAAACAGTTATCGAGGCTTTTCGAAATGCAGTATCTGTGACAGAAGGGGAGGCACGACATATTTTAGCGCAATTTCTCTTTTATGGATATTCTGTTTTTCGAAAGACTGCCAATTTAAGTGGCGGAGAAAGAATGAGGCTACGATTAGCCCAGCTGATGCATCAAGAAATTAATCTGCTTGTTTTAGATGAACCAACGAATCATTTAGATATTGATTCTCGTGAAGTATTGGAAGACGCTCTTGAGAATTTTGATGGTACTATACTGGCTGTTTCCCATGATCGCTATTTTTTAAATAAGCTTTTTCAGAAGATTTATTGGATTGAGTCACAAGAGATTCAATGCTATGAAGGAAATTATACGTATGCACGAGAAAAGTCACAGGAAAGGAAAAGGACACAAGTGCATATAGACGAAACAATAACATCGAAAAAAAAGATGCAGCCGATTAAGAAAAGCCAAAGAACCGAATCAGCCGTTAATCTAGTGGATTTGGCAAATGAACTAGAAGGATTGGAAAAGAAGATTTCAGAAGTAGAGAGAAGAATAGAAACAGAGACGGAATGGGAGAGCTTAGCACAATTTTTATCGGAAAAGGAAGGGCTGGAAAGAAGATGGGAGGAACTATATAGCCTTATGAATAGCAAATAAAAAGGAGAAAGGCTGCCGATAATCAGCCTTTCTCCTTTTTATTTCACATTAATTATTTTGCACAACGCTTACGAATATATCCTTTATCTTTATGATAGAGAACTAATGCAATAATTAAAATGATGGCAGATATCCAGATAGCTTTAGTGCCAAATTGAGAGGTTGTAAACGTTCCTAGTAACGCTCCGAAAATAAAAGAGCCGATTATAAGGGAAAACTCTTTAAATTGGGTTCTTGCCTCTTGACTTTGCTTGATAAAAGCAGCATAAGCCGCTTGCGTCGCAGTTCGTAAATTACCTGTAGTCATTGTAGAATTATAGGCCCATTTATCGAGTTTATTAAAAGTAGATATTTGTAAGGATGATACAAAGGAAATACTTGTTGTCACAATAATGTTTGGTACAGATGCCGGCAAGAAGCCGACGATAATTAAGACAATACATTCCAATATTAGAATCGACCGTCTATAGCTGTATAAGATCTCTCTTAAAGAAGGAATCTTCACAATTTCTGAGACTAGCACTCCTAAAACAAAAGCTATTAATGGGGGAATATAATGAAGGGATTCTCTCCATTCGCCAGTTGCTGCGTTCACTGCAAACAAAACAATATTCCCTGTTTGCGCATTGGCGAATACGCCGTCCCTGCTAATAAAAGTATACGCATCTAAAAAGCCGCCAACCATTCCCAATAAAGCGGCTAAGAATACGGAATTAGAAGATAAAGAGGGAATTGGTTTTAATTTATCAATCATGGTATTACGCTCCTTGCAAGATAATTCTTTCCTGAAATCTATAAGGAAAAACATTACTATCTTAACATAAAACATTTCAAGAGGAATTGGATAAAAACCGAATTTTTTATGGATTTATATATTAAACGCTTTCTCTGTGTTTTAAACAAAGTAAAAAATGTCAATTATTCTTTTAAAAATTAAATGTAAATTTTTCGTAAACGATATTAATTTCATGTAAATAATATTCAAGGATAGTGTAAATTCTTGTCGAGTGTTGTTATGATAACTTGGTATCTGTCTTAACAGTATAAGGATTTAGGGGGGGACAAACATTTGGAAATAAATTATCAAGAGATGATCTTCCAGTTTCTTGGAGGGTTAGGGGTATTTCTTTTTGGTATTAAATATATGGGAGATGGTTTGCAGAATGCTGCAGGTGATCGTCTTCAAGAAATTTTAGACCGGTTTACGACAAACCCGTTTATGGGAGTATTGGCTGGGATTTTTGTAACGGTCTTAATTCAGTCCAGCTCAGGAACAACAGCCATAACGGTAGGATTAGTAAGTGCTGGCTTCATGACCTTACGCCAAGCCATTGGGGTTATTATGGGGGCAAATATAGGTACGACGGTTACGGCTTTTATTATTGGAATTGATATTGGAGCATATGCCTTACCAATTATTGCAGCGGGTGCTGTTCTTTTATTCTTCTTTAAAAATACAAAAATTACTTCATTAGGACAAGTTGTATTTGGTTTTGGAGCATTGTTTTATGGATTAGAATTAATGAGTACAGGCATGAAGCCGTTACGTTCTTTAGAAGCATTTCATGAATTAACAGTAAATATGAGTAACAATCCAATTTTAGGAGTAGTAGTTGGAACAGTCTTAACATTAATTGTTCAAAGTTCTAGTGCCACTATTGGAATTTTACAAGAGTTATTTGCAACCGATGCTATATCGCTGAAAGCCTCTTTACCAGTATTATTTGGAGATAATATCGGAACAACAATTACAGCAATTCTTGCTGCCATTGGTGCTTCTGTAGCTGCAAAAAGAGCGGCGATGGTGCATGTACTCTTTAACATTATTGGGACAGTGATATTTGTAATAATTTTGGTGCCATTTACGCATTTTATTTCGTATTTACAGGGTGTTCTTGGATTAAATGAACCAATGACAATTGCCTTTGCGCATGGGATATTCAATGTATCCAATACAATTATTCAATTTCCTTTTATCTTTGCACTAGCTTGGCTTGTGACAAAGTTAATTCCTGGAGACGATGGAGCAATTATTACGAAGCCTCAGCACTTAAATACAACATTTATTGAGCATTCTCCTTCGATTGCTTTAGGACAAGCAAAGGAAGAGCTAGAGAGAATGAAGGAATTCTCGATAAAAGGTTTAGAAGAAACATTTAAATATTTGCAGACTGGAGAAAAGAAATATAAAGAAAAAGCACTGCAATACGAACAAGGGATAAATAATTTAGATAAAGAAATTACCAAATATTTAGTCGAACTTTCATCTAAAGCTCTTACACCTCATGAAAGTGAAGAATTTTCTATTTTAGTTGATTCTATTAGAGATATTGAAAGAATCGGGGATCATATGGAAAATATCGTAGAGCTTGTAGAGTATAAAATCAATAAAAAAGTAGAATTTTCAGCAGATGCAAAAGTAGAATTAGAAGAAATGTATGATTTTACAGTGGAAACGCTAAAAACTTCATATGAAAGCTTTTTTGCAAATGATAAGGAGCTTGCTAAAAAAGCTATTACGAATGAAGAAGAGATTGATAAAATGGAGAAAAGATATCGAAAAAAGCATATCAGTCGCTTGAATGAACGAAAATGTAGTGGGGATGCAGGAATTGTTTTTGTCGATATCATTAGCAATCTAGAAAGAGTAGGAGATCACGCTGCAAATATAGCAGAAGCGATAGCTGTTTCTAAATAAAGATAGTATTGGATCACATCGTTCATTTACATGTGGTCCTTTTTTTAATAGACATTAATAGATTACGAAATTCTCTATTTCAATTGATAAATTTACAATTGACTAATATAAATTTCACATGATTAAGTTATCTTTAGTATAAGTAATTACCATTTATACAATAGTAGAGAAGGAAAGCTATTGCCAGATACTGTAACAATAGCTTACAATTTAATCAAAGTAGCAATAGTATTGTTCGTAATAAGAAATAGTTGTTTTAATAAACTATAAAAGAAAGGCATAGGATGATATGAAGTGGACTAGATGGTTATCCCTCCTGCTTATATTAGGTGGAGTACTTTTTATTGGATATGGCGTTTGGAATATTATGGATACGAAAGCGCAAACTAAGAATTCTTTATCCGAAGCTAAGGCAGCCATTAACAAAGGGAATGAAAAGTGGGTGGATAAAGAAAGTAAACGTTTTGTCCCATCTATTGGAGATGCTGTTGGACTATTAAAGATCGACAAAATTGATGGGGAATTACCAATTGTAGAAGGAACAGATCCAGATGATTTGGAAAAAGGGGTTGGACATTATAAAGGCAGCTTCTATCCAGATGAAAATGGACAAATCGTCTTATCGGGCCATCGTGATACGGTCTTTAGGAGAGCAGGAGAATTAGAAATAGGCGACGAGCTTAAAATTGTTTTACCATATGGAGAATTCTCTTATCAAATCACTGCCACTAAAATAGTCGAGGCCGATGATCAATCAATTATTACACTAGATGATACACAAGAAGAACTTATCCTGACAACATGCTATCCATTTCGCTTTGTTGGCAATGCACCGCAGCGTTATATTATTTATGCTAAAAGAATAGAGTGATTATACCAATTCTTAATTCCCATAACAAGGGAATTAAGAATTTACACATATTATTTTATGCGTACACCACTTAGCCATTAGTGGTGTATTTTTTATAAGCTTCTAGTTAAATGTTTTAATATTAATAAAATATTAAAAAAATGTAAAGGCGGAACTTTACATAATAAAGTTCGTATTATTAATCTCTAATTTAATCTTTATAAATTAGATAATGCCGTTAATTGGAAGGGGAGAGATGAGATGGCATGGCATGGCTGCTTCTACTTACCGTTATTATGATTTGGATTATTCTATTTTTGCGCACAAGACTCACCTTTAAATTTGGCGCATCTCCTAAAGTATTAGAGATTCAGCCAATTAAAGGATTAAAAAAACTAAGTGATGACCTAGAACAATCTCTTACTAGAAGTTATATGGAAAATGTAGAAGAACGAGTAAGGAGAGAGAACAAGTTAAGAGAAAATGAGTATGAATGGCGCTTACTTGATTTAAAACGATATTTTGTTTTAACCTCTCTTTTAAAAGAATCTCCTATGTTTAGTGTGAAAGTTGATGAATTATGGCATCAGATGCTCATGTTTACCCGAGAATATAAGGATTTCTCCCATAAATACTTAGGCTCAACTCTCCATCACAGTCCTAATGTAAAAGGGAAATCTAATCCTGATTTACGAGGATTTTTTGATTGGGTTTATGCAGAACTTTTTCTTATAAGAAAAGAGAATATCTATTTATATAAGGGATTTTTTCGATATCCTGTTCATCCAACTATTATCGAAGACTTTAAAAACTTATCTGAAGACGAATTATTTAATCGATATTTTAAAACGGATACGAAATATCATACTACTATTTATGCGCTGATTACCGCTATGAAAAAATCGGTAAAGAAGGTTAGAGATTATCAAAAAAGTACCATCTATGACAAAATGAAAAAAAGTAAAAGGGAACAAAAATTCAATTCCATGCTTGTTCCTTATTTATCTGTATCTTATTTTCATTACGCAGAATTTTCCAGTTATATGAAAATGAGTAGTGATAGTTCAGCAAGCTGCACAAGCTGTGGAACTGGATCGGTATTCTGTTCATCAGACAGCTCTTGCTCCTCTGATAGCTCCTGTTCAAGCTGTGGTGGAGGTTCTGATTAGTAAAAGAAAAAGGATAGATTTAGCATATGAAGGATGCTTTATCTATCCTTTTCTTTTTTTAGAAAAATCTATTCTAAATTAGCATGCTTCCCATACATTTTACTGGAATCTAATTCTTTTATTTCCATGTATTTTAAAATTACACTATCCAAGACGATAAGGAGTAACTGTTCGAATAAGGAACCCATTGGCTGAATACTTTTCGCTTCATTATTTTCTCGATCTTTTGGTGAACCAGGCATTTTAATAACTTGATCAACCAGCTTCCCAATAGTAGAATCAGGAGAAATAGTTAGGGCTATAATATTTCCACCAATACTTTTTGCTTTTTCTACGATGGTTATAATACTTTTTGTTTCACCAGAACCGGTTCCTACAATGAGAAGATCACCCTTTTCATAAGTAGCAGTAACCGTTTCTCCAACAACGTAAGCATCAATTCCCATGTGCATCATTCGCATCGCAAATGATTTAAGCATAAACCCAGAACGGCCAGCTCCATAAACGAAAACTTTTTTTGATTGAAGAATACGTTCGACAAGCTTTTCTAAGTCCTCATTTGCAATAAGTGCTCCTGCCTCCGTTAATTCTTGAATGACTTGGTCAAGATAATCGCTTGTTTTCATTTACTTATCCTTGAGCAATTAGTTCTTTAAATTTAGATGCAGCTTCACTTAAGTTCTCTTGGCTAGTAATTCCTCCGCCAACTATAACTAAATCTGGTTGAGCAGCAATCACTTCTGGCAATGTTTCTAGTTTAATGCCACCTGCAACTGCAGTTTTAGCATTTTTGACAACACTCTTAATTGCTTTTAAATCTTCAAAAGAGTTTTTACCAACTGCTTGTAAGTCATATCCAGTATGAACACAAATGTAATCAACACCAAACTCATCAAGTTGTTGTGCGCGTGTTTTAATATCTTTAACAGCGATCATATCGACAAGAATTTCTTTGCCAAGCTTTTTCGCTTCAGCAACAGCACCTTTAATGGATTCGTCTTCAGCAACAGCTAAAATAGTGACAAGGTCAGCACCAGCATTAACCGCTTGGCTTACTTCATAACCAGCTGCATCCATAATTTTCAAGTCCGCTAATACAGACAAATTAGGAAAAGCTTCTTTTAATTGCTTAACAGCGTGAAGACCTTCATTTATTACTACAGGTGTACCAATCTCAACGATATCAACATATTGTTCAACCTGAGAAACAACCTCGATTGCTTGTGGTATATTAACTAAATCTAATGCTAATTGTAATTTCATTTTGATTAGCTCCTTTTCTTTTTTTCGTTTTATCTTGCACAAAGAAGACTGAAATATGTCTAATTTCTGTACAACCGTTATTATACGTTTTATAATCCATTTAAGTAAGTACGCACTTTTTTTTTATATAGTGTCTAAAAGTATACTAAGTATCATTTAAGGAAAGAGGAATGATGATGGAACGAATGGCAGGCAAAGAATTTAATTGTGAGAAAGAACTAACCTTAAGCATAATAGGCGGAAAATGGAAAATGCTAATCCTTTGGCATTTGGGTAAAGAAGGAACAAAGCGATTTGGTGAACTAAAAGCTTTAATTCCCGGAATTACACAGCGTATGCTTGTCAACCAATTGCGTGAGTTAGAAAATGACTATATAGTAAAACGAGTTGTCTATCCAGTTGTCCCTCCAAAAGTAGAATATTCCTTAACAGATGAAGGGAAATCGCTTATGCCCATTTTAGATGCTATGTATAGCTGGGGACGAAATTATATGGATACGGTACTTGAAAATCCTCCGATGATAAAGGAATTAGAATCGATAGACAAATAATGTTAGGATAATAAATTGACTGATTTTTTTCTAGAGAGTCAATAATGAATGAGAATATATGTGACAACATAGGCACAGAGAGTGATTCTCTGTGCCTATACTGTAAAAAAAGGGAATATAAATCCTGTCATCTAAATATTTTTTATTGATATAAAGCTCTTCCTATGGTATATTCTACATATGTTAGTGCAATCGTTTGCACAAAAGGTGAATGATAAAACAATTTTTTTAATATAAAATGATAGCGTTTACCATTGTAGTGCTGAAAATAACGGAGGGGAAAGTATGGCAGTAACCATTAAAGATGTTGGTAAATTAGCAAATGTTTCTCCATCCACTGTTTCAAGGGTACTGGCGAATCATCCGAAAATAAGTGATGAAACGAAGCGCAAAGTCCGGGAAGCAATGGAGGAATTAGGATATCATCCGAACCTTCAAGCAAGAAGCTTAGTAGTTAAGAGTACGAAAACAATCGGAATTGTCATGCCACACTCGACAGAGAGAGTGCTAGAAAATCCATTTTTTCCAGAAGTTTTAAGAGGTATCAGCTTGGAAGCAAGAAAAAGTCAGTTTGGCATTTATTTAACAACTGGGGCATCCGAAGAGGAAATATTGCAGGAAGTAATCGAGATGGTACAGGGAAAAAGGGTAGATGGCATTATTCTATTATATAGTAAAACGAATGACAAAATTATGGATTATCTTTTACTAAATAAATTTCCATTTACTGTTATTGGGAGACCCTATCAAAATGCTGAAAGAATTACATTTGTGGATAATGATAATGTGTTTATTACGAAACAAATTACCGAGTACTTAATTCAATTAGGTCACCAGAAAATTGCCTTTATTGGAGCCAATATGGAAATGGTTTTTACGATTGATCGTTTGAAAGGTTTTAAGCAAGCATTAAAGGAAAATGGAATTGCTTATCAAAAAGAATTAATTATTTATGATAAGGAATTAGTGGATCGAACAAAAGAGAAGCTTATGGAGATTTTGAATTTGGAGAGTCGACCGACAGCGTTTGTTGTCTCAGATGATTTTATTGCGATTGAATTAATTAGCTATGCAGAGGAACTTTCCATATCTATTCCAGAAGATTTATCCATTGTCGCATTTAATAATATTTCAACTGGTAAGTATATGAAGCCTTCCTTAACAAGTGTCGATATTAATATTTTTCAGCTTGGTGTTGAAGCAACCAAATGCTTACTAGATGATATTAAATATCCTAATGCTGTAACTAAGCGAATTACCGTACCTGCGAAAATGGTGGAAAGAAACTCTTGTTGTCGAGTAGCGGAATAAAACAACCTTTAATGTGGTAATAAAACAGAAATTAGATGTAGAAAGGGAGAAATTATAGTGACTCAAAAGTGGTGGAAAGAGGCAGTAGCTTATCAGATTTATCCTAGAAGTTTCATGGATTCAAATGGAGATGGAATAGGGGATTTAAAGGGAATTATAACTAAATTAGATTATTTAAAAGAACTTGGGATTGATTGTATTTGGATTTGTCCAATGTATAAATCGCCAAATGATGATAATGGCTATGATATTAGTGATTATCAAGATATTATGGATGAGTTTGGAACAATGGATGATTTTGACTTGCTTCTATATGAAGTACATCAACGTGGCATGAAGTTAATTATTGATTTAGTAATTAATCATACAAGTGATGAGCATGAATGGTTTGTAGAATCTCGGTCTTCCTTAAATAATCCGAAAAGAGACTGGTATATTTGGAGAGATGGAGTAGATGGGAAGGAGCCGAACAACTGGGAAAGTATATTTGGAGGCTCTGCTTGGAAACTGGATGAGGCAACTGGACAATATTTTATGCATATTTTTTCAACAAAACAGCCAGATTTAAATTGGGAAAATGAAGAAGTAAGAAAAGCTCTATACAATATGATTAATTGGTGGCTTGACAAAGGTATTGACGGTTTCCGAATTGACGCCATCAGTCATATTAAAAAAGAAGAAGGATTAAAAGATATGGATAATCCACTAGGCTTAGACTATGTCCCATCTTTTGATAAGCATATGAATGTAGAAGGAATTCAACCATTTTTAGAAGAGTTAAAGAATGAGACATTTGCTAAATATGATATTATGACGGTCGGAGAAGCCAATGGTGTAAAGGTGGAAGAAGCAGAGCTATGGGTTGGAGAAACAAAAGGGAAATTTAATATGGTTTTCCAATTTGAACATTTAGACTTATGGGATAACGAAAAAAATTATGGCGTCGATGTTATGGAATTGAAACAGGTTTTAAATAAATGGCAAAAGGGTTTAGAAAACAAGGGATGGAATGCTTTGTTTATTGAAAACCATGACAAAGCAAGATCTGTTTCTACATGGGGAAACGATAAGGAATATTGGAAAGAAAGCGCCAAGGCGTTAGGAATGATGTATTTCTTTATGCAAGGAACTCCATTCATTTATCAAGGGCAAGAAATAGGAATGACAAATGTTCAATTTCCTACGATAGAGGAATATGATGACGTGGCAACGAAAAACCTGTATAAATTGAAACGGGAAGAAGGATTTAGTCATAAGGAAGTAATGGAGATTATTTGGTCTACTAGCCGTGATAATTCCAGAACTCCAATGCAATGGTCAAGTGATGAATATGCTGGTTTTTCTGATCATACACCTTGGATGGGAATGAATCCAAACTATTTAGATATCAATGTGGAAAGTCAAAAGCAAGATCCAGATTCTATCTATCATTTTTATAAGAAGATGATAGAGTTGAAAAAATCAGGTCCAATTTTAACATATGGAACTTTTGATTTAGTGGATGAAGAGAATAAACAGGTTTTTGCTTATACTCGGACCCTAGATGATAAGAAGATGGTGATCATTTCTAATTTATCAGCAGAAGAGGCAGTGTTTGAAAATCGTGTCGTCGAATTGGAGCATGAAAATCTACTGTTAGCAAATTACCCAGTTGAAGAACATGAGCCAACTACTTCTATTTCATTGAAACCGTATGAAGCAAGATTGTATACTTGTAAATAAGATATAGATAAGAGAAAAGTGCACGTAAAAATCAATTTGCTGATTTTTACGTGCACTTTTTGTGTTGATTGGAAAAATAAGCGCTGAATGGGGGGAGAAAATTGAAGAAATCAGCCAAAGAGAGGGAGGAATCAGCCAAAGAGCCGAAATATCAGCCAAAAGGAAGAGAGAATCAGCCAAAGAGCCGAAATATCAGCCAAAAGGAGGGAGGAATCAGCCAAACTCCTGAAATATCAGCCAAAAGGAAGAGAGAATCAGCCAAACTCCTGAAATATCAGCCAAAGGGAGTGGGGAATCAGCCAAACTCCCGAAATATCAGCCAAAGGCAAGGAGAAATCAGCCAACCGCCCACAAATATCAACTAAAATGAAATTTCACCTCCCAATTCCTTAAAAACAACCTATTTCTCTAAAGAAATTACTGCCAGCGTACACCGTGAGATGCATATTAATTCCTTTTTATCATTCGCTAATTTAATTTCGTAAACCATACTGGATTTTCCTTGATGAATAACTGTAGCAGTTGCGGTTACAAGACCTTCTTTTACCGAGCGAATATGGTTTGCGTTTATTTCTTGGCCAAACACCGCTTGTTTTTTGGGATCAATTAGACTAGCTGCCCCAATGCTTGCAGCAGTTTCTGCTAAAGCTACGGAAGCTCCGCCGTGTAGATAGCCGAAAGGTTGTTTTGTTCGTTCATCTACTGGCATCGTCGCAATGCATACCCCATTTTTTACTTCAACAATATTGATTCCTAGACTTTCCATAAGTGTATTTTTCATTGAGATATTTGTAAACATATTCTTATTCTCCATTAATTTTTTACTTATTATAGCATAATCAATTAATGGAGGAAGTATTGCATTCTTAGTGCTATTGTTATTTCTTTTTTGGCATGAAAATTTTGTATTGACATAAAAATAAAAATAAAGTTAAAATGTTTAATAGTTAAACCCTTTAACTAAATAGATGTGGGGTGAATATTATTAATCGAGCAGAGATAAATCAGATTATTGATCGATATGTAAGTATAAATTTTTCTGTTAATCGTAAATTTGATCAGTTAATTAGACAAGAAATAGGAGATGTTCTAACAACAGAACAGCATTTTACAATGCGCCATATCAACAATGTGGAAGTATGTACATCTACAGAGCTTGCGATTGTATTTGGGGTGAAAAAAAGTGCCATTACTCCGATCATTAACCGCTTAGTTGAAAAGGGATGGGTTGAGAGAACAAGAGATGAAAAGGATAGGCGTGTGATTTATTTAACTTTAACTCCAGCAGGAAAAGTGATATTTGGCGAGATGGAGAAAAAAATTCAAAGTGTGATTGTGTCTGTTATTTCACAATTTGATCAAGCTGAAATTCAAAACTTTATAGACACGTATGCCAAGCTAGATAGATTAATTGAAGAGAAATAAAGAATAGAAGCTGGAGGGGAATAAAGTTGAATGCTATTTTAAAAGGAAAATGGTTTATCCTAGGAGCGTGGATTATCGCTATAGTCGGCTTATTTATAATAGCTCCAAATATGGGAGATTTAGTGAAGGAAAAAGGGCAGATTACCATTCCTGATGAGTATTCTTCTTCTGAAGCTGGAAAAATTCTTGATGAGATTCAGAATCAGAAAAATGCAGGAGAACAGTCAACAGTGGCATTAGTTTTTCATAATGATAAGAAGTTGACGGAAAAAGATATTGCGGAAGCGAAAAAAGCAGTGGATGCATTAGAAGCCAATAAGAAAAAGTTAGGAATTACAGATATACTTTCCTCGTTTGAAAAGGAGGAATTAAAGGACCAATTGGTTTCAGATGATGGAAAAACCATCCTCACATCATTGACTATTAGTTGGAATGATAGAGAAGCGGAAGAGGTTAGCGACGCATTATATAAAACAATTGAAAAATATGATGTGGATCACTATTATACCAGCAACTGGATGATTGATCAGGATTTAGTAAATAGTTCTCAAGAGGGATTAAAGAAGACAGAAGGAATCACGGTTGTCTTCATTCTGGCTGTATTGTTAATTGTTTTTAGATCGGTAGTTGCGCCATTTATTCCTTTAATTACAGTAGGACTTACATACTTAGCGTCCCAATCTATTGTATCTATTCTAGTAGATAAATTTAATTTCCCACTTTCTACGTATACTCAAATTTTCTTGGTTGCTGTTCTCTTTGGAATAGGGACGGATTATTGTATTCTACTATTAAGTAGGTTTAAAGAGGAAATGATGCGTCGGGAAAGTATTTGGGAATCGATAGTAGAAACATACAAAAATGCAGGAAGAACGGTCTTTTTTAGCGGTGTTGCAGTAATGATTGGTTTTGCCGCGATAGGATTTTCTAAATTTGTGCTTTACCAATCTGCCTCAGCCGTAGCAGTAGGGGTAGCTATTTTACTCATCGCCTTATTTACGGTTGTACCAATTTTTATGCTGTTATTAGGGAAGAAATTATTTTGGCCATCTAAAGGGTCGGCAGAGCATGGAGATAGCAAAATTTGGGAAATAGCAGGTAATTTCTCTATAAAAAGACCGCTGCTATCTTTATTGGTTGTAGCATGTATTTGTGTTCCATTCCTTGTTACTTATGATGGTGATATTTCTTTTAATTCTTTAGAAGAAATTGGGGATGATTATTCTTCGATAAAAGCATTTAATGCAATTGCGGACAGCTTTGGACCAGGAGAGTCCATGACAACAACGGTTATTTTAAAAAATGATGACGAATTAGATACAATAGAGTATTTATCTTTAGCAGATACGATTACAAATGAATTAGCTAAAGTAGATTTAGTCGATAAAGTTCGGTCTGTAACGAGACCAATGGGAGACTCCATTGAAGATCTTTATATTTCTAATCAAGCGAAATCCTTGGAAGAAGGTTTGGGCCAAGGAAAAGAAGGAATTGATCAAATAAGTAAGGGGCTTCACAGTGCCGGAGATGAACTGCAAAAGTCAGGACCACAGTTGAATGATGCAGCAGATGGGATTAATGGGCTCATTAAAGGCACAAATGATGTGAAATCTGGTTTGGGAGAAATTCAAACTAATTTAGAAAAAATTGAACAAGGCATTCGCCAAGGGTCTGCTGGTTCTGATCAAATAAAGTCAGGATTACAACAGGCAAAAACAGGGGCAGAAGCACTGTTGAATGAGCATAATAAATTACAAGCTGGATATAAAGAGGCAGAGAAGGGTCTATCCGCTATTCTAGGGGAATATCAAAAAATCAGTTCAGGTTTAGAGCAATTAGCACAAGGCCTAAATAAAGTCCCAAAAGAATCATTTGGTTCCTTAGAAGGAACTTATGCTGGAATAGCTGATAACCCAGCATATAAAGGAATTAAAGCAGGATTTTTAGGAGCACAACAACAATTACCCGTAATTAGTGCTGGTATCGATCAATTAAATTCAGAGTTAGCTAAATTACAAACAGGCATAAGTAAAGCGAATGCAGGCTATACAGAAATATTAAAAAATCAAGCAAATATTTCAACTGGACTGCAGCAATTACTAGATGGCATTGACCAACAGCAAAAGGGATTAGACCAATTAGCAGATGGTCAAGGGCAGATCGTGAACAATATGCCTAAATTAACGAATGGATTAAGTAGTATTAATGATGGGCAAAAGCAATTACTAGATGGCTTTAATAATATAGGTGGTCAGATTGGCCAATTAACGGATGGATTATCACAAAGTGCTGAAGGATTAGATCAAGTATCAGATGGCTTAGGTTCTGCTACGGATTATTTATCTGGATTATCTAAAAACGAAACAAACAGTTTCTACATTCCAGATGAAGTATTAGCGAGTGATGAATTTAAAGGGGCTTTAGATACGTACCTATCCCCAAATCGCAAAATCATGACATTTGATGTTGTATTCTCCGACAATCCATATTCAAATGAAGCAATTGATCAAATTGATAGGATAAAAGATAGGGTTGATCAAGTAACAAAGGGAACTAAGCTTGAAAATGCGGAAGTTGCTGTTTCTGGTATTACTAGTACCAACGCAGATCTTCGCACAATGTCCAATGCCGATTACACAAATACTGTTATTTGGATGATGATTGGGATTTCGATTGTTTTAATCTTTTTATTCCGGTCTATCATTATGCCAGCTTATATTATTGGATCGTTAATTTTAACATTCTATACAACACTTGGAATAAATGAGGCAATCTACGTGAATCTGCTTGGTTATTCTGGGATCAGTTGGGCAGTACCATTCTTTGGATTTGTTATTTTAGTAGCTTTAGGTGTGGATTATAGTATTTTCCTTATGGATCGATTTAATGAATATAAGAATTTAACGATAAAAGATGCGATGTTAGAAGCAATGAAGAAGATGGGAACAGTCATCATTTCTGCGGCTATCATCTTAGGGGGAACATTTGCAGCGATGATGCCATCAGGAATGTTATCTTTATTACAGATAGCGAGCATTGTATTAGTTGGATTATTCCTATATGCATTTATCATCTTGCCATTGCTTATACCTGTTCTTGTAAAGAATTTTGGAGAAGCAAACTGGTGGCCATTTAAACGAGTAAAGGATTAATAAGCAAGAGGAAGGCATTTAGGGGGATAACCTTAAAGCCTTTCTTTTCATATGGACTGTGATTTTGTCGCAATTGGAAATTGGATAAAGCAGAATGGATTAAATGGAAATTTTTCTTTAGATAATGGAATTGAAATTAATCTGTGAAAAAACAAACATTTTTTCTTGTTATTTTTCATTTTTGGATTAATAATAAAGGATAAAGAAAGGAAATTTTATTGTAGTTAGGTATTTTAAATCGTCAGGAGTCTTATGCATGGAGATGTTGCTTCATTTTTTTCAAAAAAAAGCAGTAAAAAGATTTTTAATTTTGTTTTTAATTGGTTTGATCCTTTACTTTGTACGTAGTATGGTAAATCTCATTTTATTTACTTTTATATTTTCTTACTTAATGGATCGACTTGTTCAGTTTTTTACAAGCAAATTTGCGATAAAACGAACGATTGCAGTTATTTTGCTATATTTTACTGTGTTATTTTTGCTCATATATGGGATTTCCACCTATTTACCTGTTGTCATCCAGCAAATCTCGATTTTGGTTATCCAAATCACAGACTTTTATATGCAGCCACATGACAATGCAGTCTTGAATTTTATAGTTAATACAATAAATAATCTTAGTGTAACGACCTATTTACATCAGGGCTTTACCTTTATATTTAAGTATTTTACAAATATATGGGGAAATCTGCTTCAAGTGTTTATGGCGATAGTATTAAGCCTATTCTTTTTGTTGGAAAAAGAAAGATTACGGGTGTTTGCTACTCGTTTTCATACAAGTAAAATAGCATCCATTTATTTTGAATGTAAATATTTCTGTAAGAAATTTGTGGCAACCTTTGGAAAAGTAATAGAAGCACAATTTATAATCGCTCTTATTAATTGTGTGTTAACGACCACTGCTTTGTATTTCTTAGGCTTTCCTCAATTATTTGGATTAGGTATTATGATTTTCTTACTAGGTCTAATACCAGTTGCCGGGGTTATTATTTCCTCTATCCCATTATGTATTATCGGTTACACGGTCGGAGGAATATCACATGTCATTTCAATTGTTATCTTAATTGTGGTAATTCATGCGCTTGAAGCATATATATTAAATCCTAAATTAATGTCTTCTAAGACCGATTTACCAGTTTTTTTCACATTTATTGTTTTAATATTTTCCGAACACTTCTTTGGAGTATGGGGATTAATTGTAGGAATTCCGATTTTTATATTCTTGTTAGATATATTAGAAGTGAAGAGTGAAAAACAACGAAAAGAATCCATAAAGAAAAATAGGTGGACATAAACAAAAAGTCATCTCAGAGGAGATGACTTTTTGTTTATAAATATTATTAAATAAACACAACAATGATAATGATAGCAAGCACAATACGATAAATCGCAAATGGTGTTAATTTAATTCGATCGATTAGCTTTAAGAAGAATCGTATAGAAATTAATGCGAAAATAAACGCACTGATAAATCCAACGATAAAGAATGGGAGAGCAGCAGATGTGATGTATTCCCAATTTTTTAGTAAAGAGATAAAGCTTGCACCAGCCATAATCGGTACTGCCATGATAAAGGTAAAGTCAGCTGCTACCCGGTGGCTTAGCCCCATCAGTACACCGCCAGATATCGTTGATCCAGATCTTGAAAAGCCTGGCCATAGGGCGATACATTGAAATAAACCAATAAAAAATGCTTGCTTATTTGTAATTTGATCCAACGAAGTCGTGGTTGGTTTCTTCTTCTTTTGCGTAAAGTCTGCGATAATCATTAGGATTGCACCCACAATTAAAGCATATATAACCGTTTTAAAATTAAATAGATGTTCATCTATGTAATCATTAAAAAGAAGTCCTAAAACAGCAGCTGGAATTAACCCAATAATAACTTGTATTAAGCTTAATTTATGTCCGACTACTTTTTCACCATTAATTGTTTTTTTCAAACCAAGAATATTTAAGAAACGATCTTTAAAGATGATTACTACTGCCAAAATCGATCCTAATTGAATAACAACTTTAAAGGTATTAGCTACTTCAGGTGAAAAAATTTCCCCTGACTTTAACCATAAATCATCGACTAGTATCATATGTCCAGTTGATGATACAGGTGCAAATTCCGTCAAACCTTCTACTATGCCCAAAATAAAGGCAACTATTAAATCCCATAAATTATCCAACATTTTTTCACTCCTATTTTATCCATTCATTCCCAAATTATATTCTTACTCGAAAACATACGCCTATCTATCATATCAAAATTTTAGCAAAAGCTGAATGATATATTGAATATAAAATTAGACTTAGTTGTAAATTCCATTTTTTTGATGGAAAAATACATAAAGTATAACGTAGAAAGAAATACAGAAGTTTCATTAATTAATATTAGCGAAAGAAATAAAAGAAGATATACTAGAAAGGTAGAAAAAGATAGAGAGGAAGAATCACGAAATGGAACGAAAAGGAATCCTGTCTCTTGGCGATGCGTTTATCGATTATGTTTCACAATCGAGTGATAATAATTGTTTTGAAAGAAGTTTAGGGGGAGCTTCTGTGAATGTTGCAGTACATATCAGTAGATTTGCTATTCCTAGTTTTTATCTTACGAAACTAGGAAGTGGAGAAGATAGCCAATTTGTCGAAAAGGAAATGTTAAAAGAAAAAATAAATCTTAAAGACAGCGTTCGTACACCAACCAAGCAAATATCGAAAGTATATGTTCATTTAGATGCATCTGGAGAGAGAGAGTTTCATAAATATGAAAATGAAACGCCGAATGAAGTGGTATTAGAATCAGATCTTAAGGAATCATCTTTTGAAAATAAATCGATCTTTTATTTTGGTTCTGGGACACTCTTTCATCCAAGTGCAAGAGTAGCAACAAAGAAGGCGATTGAAATCGCAAAGAAAAAAGGATTAATCATTGCTTTTGATGCAAATATTCGGATTAAAAGATGGAATAATGAAGAGGAATGTAGACAAGTGATCATGGAATTTTTGTCTTTTGTAGATATCCTAAAAATGTCAAAAGAAGAACTTCTCTTTTTATTAGAGATTCAATCGGTAGAGAAAGGCTTAGCAAATTTGGAGAAGTTCCAAATACCTTTCAAGTTAATTACTTTGGGTGAGAAAGGGGCAATTGGACAATTATACGAGGAAAAAGTCCAAATGGCTGGAAAGGTGATAAAGGCAATAGATACGAATGGTTCAGGCGATGCGTTTATGGCAACGATTCTTGCTTGTATTTATGAAAAGGGATTTCCAGCTTGTAAAAAAGAGATGGAGTCTTATATAGATCAAGCCAATAGGTTGGGGGCAATAGTAGCAACAAAGGTTGGTTCCTTGCCGATTCTTCCAGATTACCAAATGATTATGGGAAGAGCTGAATCACCATTACTCAATGAGAACGAAGTATAGGGAAATTGTGGTTACACAGATACTGTGCTAGAGTTGAAAACTGGCAAAGAAAGCATGATTTTTTAAATAAGGCACACTTACTTATAGAGAATTATTATCTTTCTAAGTAAGTATGCTTTTTATGTAACTTTTTTAAGTCTAAAGACGTAGATAAAAATAATACAAGAGTTTGTTTCCAGTCGGCGGTTAACTCTATATGATATCAAAGAGGAGTCTTAAAGATTATAACTTTTGCTTAAAAGTGTTTACAAAGGAAGCAGCTATTTCGATAAGAAAATTATAATGTGAAGGAGGGGTGTTTGTGTGACTGAAAGAAATGTATATATTATTTTAACGGATACAGGCACTTTATTTACACGTTGTATTAAATTTTTTACAAGAAAGCCCCATAATCATGCATCTATTTCTTTTGATCCGCAATTAAATGAAGTTTATAGTTTTGGAAGAAGAAAGCCAAGCAATCCATTTATCGGGGGATTTGTGAAGGAAAATGTGCAGCATAGTTTTTTTCGAAACAGTAGGTGTATTATTTATTCCATTTCTGTGACGCAAACACAATATGAAAAAATGAAGAATAAAATTGAGCAGATGGAGAAAGAACAAAGCAATTATCGATACAATTTACTTGGGCTTTTATTTATTTTACTAAAAATCCCATATAATCGTAAAAATGCTTATTTTTGTTCGCAATTTGTTGCATCGATTTTGCATGACAGTGGTGTTCTATTTTTTAATAAGCCTCCATGTTTAATGACCCCTTATGATTTATTAGATGAATACAAAATGCAAAAAGTCTATGAAGGGAAATTACATCAATACCCACTCGTTTTTCAAATAGCAGTAGCTTAAGCCATTATTATTTATTATCATTTTCTAATGTAAGTGAATGTTTAATGGGACCGGATAGTTGTAAGAGTGCTGATAAGAGGCAGCACTCTTTTTTTGCACTTATTTCTAAGATACAACACTTTGGTAAAACGACTTTAAGCAGAAAAAATATGAAAGAAAACTCAATCCTAGTTGTGAAGTCTCAATCAATAAAGGATTTATTAGCAAGGAGCTGTATGTTGGCAAAAAAGTGATGAATCCTCACTAAAAAGGCTCTTTCTTTAGATTCACTTCTTATATTTATATAAAGGAGCTCAAAAGAATGCAGTCTTTTAAGCAAAAGAAAAAAACTAATATCTTTTTCGTTTAGATGAACTTGGAATTCCCATTTCAACGCGATACTTTGTAACAGTACGACGAGCGAGGAGGATCCCTTCGTTCTCTAGTAATCTAACTATTTGCTGATCTGAAAAAGGTTTTTGTTTATTTTCTTCTCTAATGAGTTTTTCCATTTTTTTCTTAATGTCAAAGGATGATTCTGATTCGCTGTTTAAACCATCAATGCCTGTTGTAAATAAGTTTTTTAATAAATATAGTCCGTGGTTAGTTTTAATAAATTTATTACTTGTCACTCTACTGATTGTTGATTCATGAAAACCAGTTTTCTCTGCGATATCTTTCAATTTCATAGGCCTCAAGCGACCTAACCCAAATTGAAAGAACTCATTTTGTATTTCGATAATGGCATTGCTGACTTGGAAAAGGGTTTGTTTTCTATGGGTAAGACTGTTAAGCAAGAGCATAGCATCTTGATATTTCTTCTTTAGATACTCACTGGACTCATGATTATTTAAACTATTTTTATAATACTCGTTGATTGATACAGTAGGTAAGAATGTATCGTTGATTTTAATAATTAATTTGCCATTAACATTTTCAATAATTATGTCAGGTATAACATATTGTGTGAGATTTTTACATTCAAAAAATTGTCTACACGGTTTTGGGTCAAGAGTAGCTATGTAATCTGCGGCGTTTTGAATTTCATTTACGCTGACATGTAGTATCTTGGCCAACTTAGGATAGCGTTTGGCAGCTAAATCTTCTAAGTGATTTTCTACAATAGAATAAGCTAGTGATTGGTTTTGTTTATTTGCTCTCATTTGAATTAATAAGCAGTCCATCAGATTTCTTGCCCCCACACCAATAGGTTCAAGTGTTTGTAAAAGGTTAATTATCCTATTTACTTCATTTTCGCTTACAGATAAATAATAAGAGGCATCAGCTGAATTGATTTCTAAGTAGCCATCTGTATTCAAATTTCCAATAAGAAATTTGAATATTTTTATTTGAAGAGGGGATAAATTTTTTAATAACATAATTTGTTCGATTAAATATTCCTCTAATGAGATTCTTGTATCTGAATAAAAATCAAAAGGATCATATTCTGTATCTTTGTTGTAAGAATAATTGGAAGGGGTGTGATGACAGTTGAATATATTTTCAATTGAACTTTCTGATATTTCTAAGATGGGATTCTCAATAGTCTTCAATTGAATAAAATCAACTAACTCCTGTGATGAGTACTGCAATATGTCAATTGCTTGTTTAAGTTCAGGTGTTAATTTAAGTTTCAATGTTTGAGATTGGGATAAATCAAATCCTATTTGCATAGTTTTCACCTATTCAAAAAAATTTTTATCACTTATCTGTAACTGTTAAAAAATATTGAATAATCTGACTTTTGTTTTCAAAAAAATGCTCTTGAAAAGAGAAATTGCTTTTAAATTTTGAATTTCTTATAAATAAATATCACCGTAATCGGATTGGAAATTTTATAATTTAATTTTCTAGTATATTGGTTAATCGGCCTATTCGGTATAAATATTTCTATCAATATAACTGAAATAATTAAAATTTTCAAGAGTAATATTATTTTGTTTTATTATTTTAATATTCTATTTAAGTACAATAGCAGTTACATTATTTTTAATGAATCCATGGCTTAATGTGTTTTAAATGCAAGTGTTGAATTTTCTTCTTATTGTTAATAGGGAGAGAACAAAACATTTTATATGATTGTTTAGTTTTTTCTTCCGTTTCATCTTTTCCTAAAATCTTTTGAGTGCCCCTGTTCATTGGCCAACTTTGCTTTGTTGGTGTCTTTTTCGCATATGAAACAACAGAAAAAGCATGAGGATATCCAAAATAAATGTGCACCAACTACAAAGACAAATTTACTTTCTTCTTTATAGTTCCTCTCAAAAATAATCGATGCAGCATTTTCGTTGTTATCTGATCCAAAAGAAATTTGTCTTAGTTGATATCATTTTTCTCATGGTTGACATAAGTGCTTTTCAAGCATGAGAAAGAGTAATAAAACTGCCAATGAAATATCTAGTTCTACTGGGAATTTAAAAAAATAAAAATTTAAAAATATTGGCACGGATATTGCAAGGATAATTAATGAAAGGAGATTAATATATGAATTGGAAAGATTGCACAACCTTAATTCACGGTCAGCCAGATCATAAGAAAACAGGTCCTATTGTAACGAAGATTATTCCTGCTGTTGGGTATTCCTTTCCTGATACAGAAACTGCAATAGCAACTGTTTCAGGTGAAATTAAAGGAACCTATTACGGAAGATATGGAAATCCAACAACAAATAATCTCCAAAAAAAAATTGCCTCTTTGGAAAGGGGGGAGGCGGCTCTTGGGGTTAGTAGTGGGATGGCGGCGATATCAAGCACCTTATTAGCATTTCTTCAATGTGGGGACCATGTAATTTGCACGAAAGATGTTTATGGAGGAAGTTATAAGTTTCTAAGAACTTTGGCTCCAAGATTTGGTATAGAAACAGATTTTGTTGACTGTACTAATTTACGAGAAGTCGAGCAGGCAATAAAGATTAACACAAAAGTTTTATTTATCGAAACACCATCAAACCCTTGTCTCACAATCTTAAATATTCGTGAATTAGCTGATCTCGCACACTCATATAATATTAAAGTCATTATTGATAATACTTTTATGACTCCCTATTTACAACAGCCTTTGAAAATGGGAGCAGATTTGGTTGTTCATAGTGCTACTAAGTATTTGAATGGCCATGGAGATGTAATTGCAGGTTTTATAATTGGAGATTTAGAGTCCATCCAATTTATTCATCAAAATATAGTTGGAGATTTAGGTCAAGTATTGAATTCCTGGGACTCCTTTCTTATTGATAGAGGTTTGAAAACACTAGGCGTAAGAATGAAGCAGCATTGCCAAAGTGCAATGATGATTGCAAAATTCCTGGAAACTCATCCTTCTATTGAAAAAGTATATTATCCTGGATTAACTTCACATCCACAACATGCACTTGCTAAAGCGCAAATGAAAGATATGGGGGGAATGTTATCGTTTGAAGTGAAAGGGGGATATTGTGCGGCAAAGAAATTTATTGATTCTTTGCAATTGGCACTAATTTCTTTTAGTTTAGGTGATCCTGAAACACTTGTTCAACATCCAGCCTCTATGACTCATGCTTCTATGCCGCAGATGGAGAAATTAAAATGTAATATTACTGACGGCTTAATTCGATTATCTACTGGTTTAGAGGAGACAGAAGATATAATTTCTGATTTACACCAAGCACTATCACAGATATAGTATTTTACAAGTAGTTAAATACTAAAGGGGTGTGAAAAGGTGAAATTAGAAAGACTTTCGCATTTAATAAATATTGTAAAGAACGTTGAGTATGAAGTCAGACACGAAATGGGATTTGACGAAATGGTACAGAAATTCTCTGAATCTCTGAAATTTGATGTAGTGGTGCATGATGAAAATGGCGAAATAATAAGCGGAACAGGGCGCTATCAAAATAGTTTTGGTGATGGAAGAAATAATGTAGTAGTTCAAAGAGTTTTGAATAATCTAGAGCCTTATGTTATTTATGATTCAAAGATTAGTGAACTTGGCTGTAAAAATTGCAAATATAATAATGAATGTGTTGGATATGGAGCGATTGCCTATCCCATAAAAGATCAAGATAGTGTGATAGGAGTTATTAGCATTATAGGTTTTTCAAATGAACACAAAGAAAAAATAAGATTGAATCTTGAAAATTACATGTGCGAATTAATCGATTTCAGCAAGGAACTGGCAACAAAATTAAATATGCTACAAGCACCTTATCATAATAGACTAATAAATAGTGATGAAGTTAACTTTAGAAGTATTATTGGTAATGAAACAGGCCTAAAGAATCTAATTCAAAAAGCTAAGAAAGTAAGTAACAGCCTTTCCACTGTATTAATCAGAGGAGAGAGCGGTACTGGAAAGGAATTAATAGCACGTGCCATTCATAATGAAAGCTATAGGAAGAATCATCAATTTATAGCAATAAATTGTGCTGCAATTCCAGAAACCTTGCTTGAAAGTGAATTGTTTGGTTATGAAGGAGGCTCCTTTACAGGTTCGAAAAAAGAAGGAAAAAAGGGAAAGTTTGAACTGGCGGACAAGGGGACAATATTCTTAGATGAAATAGGGGATATGCCAATTTCTTTACAGCCAAAGTTATTACGTGTCTTACAAGAAAGAAAAATTGAACGTATTGGTGGAAAGTCCTCAATACCAATAGATGTAAGAGTCATTGCAGCAACACATCGAAATTTGGAAGGCATGCTACAAGAAGGAAGATTCAGAGAAGATTTGTATTACCGTTTGAATGTTATTCCATTATATACGATGCCACTCCGTGAGAGACAATCAGACATTACTCTATTTTGTAAATATTTTATTCGGAAACATTGTCAGCTTTTAAACAAGGAACAAATGAAGCTCGATCCTAATTTAGAGAAATGGTTCCTTCAATATGAATGGCCAGGGAATATAAGACAATTGGAAAATGCCATAGAATATATGGTCAATATGGCCGAATCGGATATCATTGGTTTTCATGATTTACCAGATTATCTTCAAGAAACAGCTGGTATGCAAAATGTGCGATTAAGTTTGGAACAAATGATTGCTCAATATGAGAAAAAGATACTACAAAGTTATTTTGTTTTAGAAGATTATAAGAAAGATAAAGGGAAAGTGGCAGAGGAATTACAAATTTCCCTTGCGACATTATACAGAAAACTAGATAAATATGATTTTTGTTTTGATGATTCGAAATAAAGTGAATTTATCATTTTACGATAGTTTCATTCTTACTAATAGATTGAAACCTTCGAAAAACTTATAAGGATGTGTTGATTTTTGTTTAGATCAAAAATAATTAAAGTTGAAGATTTCAGAACAATTGAAATATTTGATTTACCTACACAAGCACTTGAGGTAAAGAACAAAATTATCCAATCTTTATCTAAAGTAGTTAATAAGTATTCAGAATATGAAGAAGTAGCTGATTATGTAAAAAAAGGAGATCTAGTTACGTTAAATTTGGCAAGTGCTACTGAAAAATTCAATAAGAAAAGTCTCCCAGTGGTAGTAGGGTCCAATTTATTTAATAGCTCGTTTGAAGAGCAAATTGTCAATATGATTCCTAATCAGATGGAGTTAATTAAATTAAACGGAGATATTATTGAAACAATAGTAACGAAGATTGAAAGAAAAAAAATACCAGAGTTAACAGATGAATTAATCAGAGAAGAGAATATTGACGGCGTTTTAACTGTAGAAGATTACAAAGATTATTTATTTGACACAATCGTAAGTCAGCAGGTGTCTGAAGTAGCTGAAAAAGTTATCGATAGGGTAATGGAAATTTCAGAGTTCGAAATTAGCAAAGAGGACATCAATCGACTATTTGAAGGCGATGTTTCTAAGATGACTTTTCTTAGTCAAGAAGAAGGGAAAGTTTTAGAGGAAATGACGGAGATGGAAATTGGGCAAAGAATTGGCGAGCCCTCATTGGCAGCATTTGAGGTAGAATATAAAAATAATAGATACCCAAATTACCTTAAAAGAGCGCTAATAGGGTTGTCGATTGCACAAGATGATAATGTAACTTTCAATGAATCTACCTATGAATCATCATTTGAAAGCAGCGAATATTATAAAAACTATTCTTTAAGTGAATCAAAGAAGTTATTCCCATATTTCAACTATTTAACCTATTCCTATTCAGCTTATGCACATGAAAAGATAGCTGGCTTTTTTAAAGAAGCTTTTGAACAAAATAAATTATTAGTAAAATAAAAGTGAAAATGGAGGGACGATTATGGCAATCAGAAAAGGAAATAATAACAATTTTGATCAATTAACTAGTGAGGGATTTGCGTTAGTTGATTTTTATTCAGATACATGTAATCCATGTAAGATTTTAGCAGTGATTTTAGAGGAAGTGGATAAAGATTTACCTTTTATTAATACTGTTAAAGTTAATATTACTGATGAAAAAGAAATGAGTGAGAAATTTGGCATTATGGCAGTACCTACTATCGTCTTCATGAAAGATGGGGAAGAGGTAGAACGTCATATAGGAGTATTGAGAGAGGAAGAAATAAAAGAAAAAATCTCAAAATACTACTACTAAAGTTGTATTGTTTAGTTGTTAATAGATATAGGAGTACGAGTTATTTTAGCAGTTCATGTGGTCGCTGCGCTTGTAAATATTCGAAAATCCCAACTTGAATAAGTTTTTAATCAATTATTCGAGTTATTTATACAGTGATATACTGCACCCAAAATGTTAGAGAAGAAAGTCTAACTTTTTGGGTGTTTTATTTTAAGAATAAGCAATAAAACCACCGCTTAATTCGGAATATGTATTCATTATTAAAGCTTCTAATTTCAGTATTTCTCATAATTGATAATCACTTCTTTCATGGTTGAGAAAGTGACAGCTGAATTTTTTATAGCTTTACAAAATTTACTTAAAAAACACATAGGTAATATTAAATACATATAATCATCAAGGTGTAATATTGAGAATTTTTTGTTTATTATAAAATTTGGCACAATTATTGCATTGATATATTAATAAAGAGGTAGTAATTTACAAGGAGGAGGAAGTATCTAAAGGAATCGACGAATAGCTTTGCAGTAGCTATTACCTTCGTCATGAAGTAATGTTGGAAAAGTTATAACGGGTTTAGGAGTAGAAGGCGGTAAATTAAAACAGAGTAAAAATATTATTAGAGAATCTCTTTTGAAGTGCAGGATGTCTTTTTAATCAATAATCACTGGAAAAATTAGAAGAAAATGGAGTTATTTCTTTGATCTTTGGCCACTCCTTACAGCAAGGAATGAAACTGTAAAAAAATAATTTTTAATTCATCTTCTAAAATGCTTTTTTGGTAAAGTTGGGGGGATAATCGAGTGTCAGTACCTTTAAAGACGAATAAAAAGATGGCTATAGTTACTGAGAAAAAGCCGGGGAATTTAGATAAAGGAATTTGGAAAAGGTTTATAAAGCTAATCTGGAAATCACACCTTCCGTATGTATGGATACTTGCCTATATCCTTATCATGATGTTTGCAGTAAAAATTGGCATTATGGTGCCCTCATATACTGCAGAATTATTTAACGGCAATGTTAGTGTTACCCTTGTTACGTCGTTAGTGTCCGCAACGATTCTTTCAAGCTTGATTGGGCAGCTGTCTAGTATAGCACAAGGAATTGCTGAGGCCAAAATTGATATGAATCTAAGAAAAATGCTTTGGAAAAAAATGTTGTGCCTTCCAGTCGAGTTTTTTGATAAAAGTAAACCAAGAGAGATGGTAAGCCGTATTACAACTGATACAGGAATAATAAGCAGTTTAGTTATGCAGACGTTGATTGGAGAAATTACAACACTTTATCTCACCTATGAAACGGCAAAACAGCTTGCCAATTATGACATTAAATTGATGTATTCGATATTAGTAGTTATACCAATTCTAATTATAATTAGCATCGTTTTTGGAAGATTACAATTTAAAACAAAAAGAAAAGAGCAGTATAGAGTATCCAGACTAACCCAAGTGCTAGCTGAATTAGTGTCAAATGTACCGCTGATTAAATCTTTTGCTAAAGAAAACAAAGAAAATGAGCGGGGAAAAGCTGCAATTGATCAATTATATAAGGCGAGTATATCCAATGGGATGATTGGCATACTTTTTACTCCAGCACTTTCCCTTGTCACATTGGGACAGACAGTGTTGATTGTAGTAATTGGGATAACCCTTTTGAATAATGGTGAGATTACTACGACAATGTGGACAGCGTATTTTCTCTATGTGGGAAATTTAACGACTATTATTAATTCGAAAGCAGGAATTTGGACGCAGATTAAAACAGCACAAGGAGCCACAGATAGAATCAGCAGACTTTTAGAGCAAGCAGAAGAAGAATATTATACAGGAAAAGATGATGATCTGCTTCAGGGAGATATTATGCTTCATAATGTTTCCTTCAATTTTGGAGAACAGCAAGTCTTAAAAGATATTTCATGCAATTTTAAAGCAGGAAATATAACGGCATTAGTTGGTTTAAGCGGTTGTGGAAAAACAACCATTTTAAATCTTATAGATAGGTTTTATGCTCCTTTAGAGGGTGAGATAACACTAGGAAACCAAAATATTAATAGCTTTTCTCTCAAACATTATCGTCAATCCATTGCATATGTTTCCCAAGATAGTGGGATCATGTCCGGTACGATAAGAGAAAACCTTCTTTATGGAATCAAACGTGAAATAAGGGAGGAGGAAATTATTCAAGCCGCAAAACTCGGAAATGCCTATGAATTTATTGAAAAGTTAGAGAGTGGCTTGGATACTGAGGTAGGAACTATGGGGAATAATCTTTCGGGAGGGCAAAAACAACGGCTTGCAATTGCGAGAGCTATTTTGAAAGACCCGAAATATCTTTTGCTGGATGAAGCAACTGCAAATTTGGATGCTAATACAGCAGACCAGGTTTTAACTGGACTGAAAAATTTAATGAAGGGGAGAACTGTCATCATGGTCACTCATGATTCAAAGTCCTTGCAAGTTGCTGATGAAATAATAGTTTTAGAAAGTGGAAGAGTTTCTGCTTTCGGTACGCATGAAGAATTGATAGAAGCAAATGCCTATTATCGCGCAATGATGGAGAAGCATGGAGAGGAGTGAGATGATGAGTAGTTCTAAAACAACGTTAAAAATGAAGTGGAAACCATTTTTGAAGATATTTGCAAAAATAAAAATACCATGGATTTTATATATTTTATCATTTTTATCGGGATTATCCCTAACATGGATAGCTTTAAAACTAGCTCCAATTCAAACTAAAATACAAATAGGCAAATTTTTTGAAGATAATGCAATTTATGTTTTTGTCGGACTGACAATTGCCACTATTTTGGCGAGAATGGTTCAAAGTGGAGCAGAACTTTTTGGAAATGAAAAAGTAAATCGTAGTTTAAGATTTGTTCTTTTAAACAAAATTCTAAAAACAACGATGAAGGTGGTTAACGAGAAAAAGCAGGGCGGCTTGGTTTCAAGAATAACGAACGATGCAGCTACTGCAAGTGATGCAACAAGTATCGTAACTCGTATTTTTGCTTCTCTATATAGTTTTCTCGGAGCTTTAGTCGGTATGTATTCATTAAATCCAACCCTTACATTTACGTATGCATTAATGATTCCTTTGGTATTTTTCATATTTTGGCTTATCGGTCGTCTTCAATTTAATATCCAATATAAGATCTTTCATACCTATGGTGTAATGACAGATTACTTTTCAGAACATCTTATTAATATGAAGCATATAAAAGCTCAAGCTACAGAGGATGAGGAGCTGAATGATGGAATTGAAGCAATAAAAACGAGGTATAGGGCAGATCTATATAAAACCTTTATGGGGGGAATTCAAGCAGTAGTTGGGAACCTAATAACTACATTCTCTATGATTATTATTTTTGCAGTAGGAGCCTATTATGTTAGGAATGGGACGTTTAAAACGAGTGATTTAGTTACTTTTAACAATCTATCAATGATTATGCTGCCAGGCTTATATGAACTATTGTCGCAATTTCAGACAATTAAGGGAGCACAAGGCGCCACTGCAAACATTGCAAATCTCATGGAAGCAGAGGAAGAACAGGTCAAGAGAAAAATCGCAATTGGACCAAGCGAAGAAGATATTATTTTTAAAAATGTGGCCTTCGGCTATAATGAGCACCAAATCTTACATGATGTAAGCTTTACTGTTCCAAAAGGAAAGGTAACTGCCATTTTAGGTGGGAATGGTGCTGGAAAATCAACCATATTCAATCTCATTACCAGATATTATGAACCGACAGCAGGATCAATTATGTTCGGCTCGCAGGACGTAAAAGATATCCATCTAGATGAATGGAGAAGGACAATGGTGTATGTTTCACAAAGTAGTCCTATTCTATCTGGTACTATTAGGGACAATATCCTTTATGGAGCTAGAAGAGAAGTATCCGAGAAGGAACTGATCAGAGCTGCAACACTTGCAAATGCCTATGAATTTATTCAAAGCTGTCCAAGTGGTTTTGATACAGATGTTGGGGAAGCAGGAAGCAGGCTGTCGGGTGGTCAAAAGCAGAGGATTGCTATTGCAAGAGCTCTCATTCTCAACCCTGATTATTTACTTTTAGACGAGGCAACTAGCAATTTAGATACAAAATCTGAACGATACATCAATGAAGCGCTAGCTAATTTAATGGATGGGAAGACGATTATTAAGATAGCACATAACTTACAATCCGTTCAAGGTGCAGATAACATTGTCATTATTGATAACGGCCATGTTGTAGCAGAGGGAACACATAATGATTTGTGTGAGAAAAATGCCTATTATAAAGGCTTTGTTGATTTGCATAAGTGAAGTGGATAGTTTGATAGATAAAGAATTTTAGAAAAAAAAAGACTTAATAAGAACTATGGATTATTGCAGGTGGAATAACTTTATTATTTAAGAACAAGTGAATTCTAGATACAAGTGGACGTATGGAAATTAGACTTTATAACAACTGGAGGGCTAACATTGGAGGAATATAACGGTTTTCGTATAGAACAGAAAGAATATATACAAGAAATTAACGGAAATGTCTATATAATGACGCATGTAGGAACTGGCGCAAAGGTAATATGGGTAAATAATGATGATGAGCATCAGGGATTTTCGATTGGTTTCCGTACACCAGCAATGGATGATACAGGTGTTTTTCATATTTTGGAGCATTGTGTACTTAGTGGTTCGAAGAAATATCCAGTTAAAGAACCTATAGTTGAATTGATGAAAGGATCGATGAAAACATATTTAAATGCTTCTACTTATCCTGATAAAACACTGTTTTCTCTTGCAAGTGTAAATAAGAAAGATTTTTCGAATATGATGGATGTATTTTTAGATGCGGTTTTTTTTCCGAAGTTACATGAACAAAAGGAAATTTTCCTTCAAGAGGGATGGCATTTAGCTTATAGTGAGGAAACGAATGAGCTTATATACAAAGGAATTGTTTATAACGAAATGAAAGGTACCTTATCTTCACCACAGCAACGTTTTATACACTCCTTATTTAAAGCTTTATATCCTTCTTTTCCTCATGCCAATTTTTCTGGCGGAGATCCGAAGGAGATTACAAACTTAACTTATGAAAAGCTTTTGGAAGCTCATCGAGATTATTATCATCCTTCCAATAGTCTTCTTTATCTTTATGGGGCTATGGACATTGAAGAGAGACTACAGCAGCTGAATGAAGTGCTTGGTCAATTTGAAAGGAAAGAGAATAAGCCTTTAGCACTTGATAAGATCTTCGAAGGAGAACGGAAAGAATTTACTAGCGAGTATCCGATTTCTGAAAAGGAGATAGAAGAAGAAAATACCTTCTTAGCTTTTGCGTGTAAGGTGGAGGAAAAAGCTGATGAAAATTTGGGTATCACTCTAAATGTTTTAAATAAAATTTTGCTGGAAGGAAATTCAGCAATTTTAAGAAAAAAATTACTGGAAGAAAAACTAGGAAAGGATGCCTTTGGTTTAGTTGATTCTTCCCTTAAATATCCGCTTTTTGCTATTTGCTGCAGTAATGGGGATGCCGAAAACAAAGACATGTTTATCAAGATTGTCCAGGATACTTTGCGAGAATTAGTGGAGAAGGGGATAGATAAAAAGTTAATCGAAGCTGCTATACTATCAACTGAATTTGAGTTAAGAGAAGCAGACTATGGTACCTTTCCAGAAGGGTTATTTCATGGCATTAACGCCGCATCCAATTGGGCTGCAGGTAAACCACTTATTAAAGCCTTCCAATATGAAGATAGTTTGGAAACAGTAAAATCTGCATTGAGCGAGCCATATTTTGAAAGGTTTATTGAAAATTACTTATTAAATGGGAAGCAATCTGCTATCGTAGTATGCAAGCCGTCAAAGCAACTTTCTAATATAGAATATTTACAGGAACAAGTAAAATTGAAGAGGATTAAAGATGGTATGAAAGAAGCAGATTTACAAGCCTTAATTCAAGAGAATGCTGAACTGAATAAATTTCAATCTATATCTGATAGTGATGAAGCAAAAGAGACATTGCCTACTCTGCTGTTGTCAGACATTGACCCAAAACCAGCTGATCTGCCTTTGCAGGAAATAGAATGCAACGGTTCTAAGGTTTTATTCCATGATATTTATACAAAAAAAGTAGTTTACTATAATCTCTATTTCGATGCAATAAATGGAAAAGATGATATTTCCTACTATAGATTATTTACTGAATTGTTAGGAAAATTAGGAACTTCAGAATATACTAGTGAGGCGCTGGCAAGCGAAATTGCAATGAAAATTGGGATAGTCTCATTCGAAAACTATTTGTACTCTAGCAGCGTTGATACCTGCCTTCATAAAGTAGCGGTTAAAGTCAGAACAATGGAAAAAAATATGGAAAAATCTCTGAAACTTGTTCATCATATTCTAACTGAAACCGAATTTGATAATAAGAAAAAAGTGAAAGAGCTTATCGGCAATCTAGTGAGCAATATGAAAATACAATTAAATAGTAATGGTAATATGTTTGCGGCTATTCGAGTTAATAGTAGTTTAACGGCATTAGGTTATATCAATGAACACTTAAGAGGAATTTCTTTCTATCAATTTCTCGTAAAATTGGAAAAGGATTTTGAACAAAGGTATGACTCATTTATTCAAAAAATGAAGGGAATTGCTAATAACCTATTTTGTCGAAAAAATTTAGTTGTTGGATTAACCGGTGATTTGGATGCGATGAAAGTGTTTTCTAATGCCTTTTTAAACTTCGATTTACCAGATGGGAACAAAGTAGAGACTTTTGAATTTCAGATAAATAATGATATCAGCAAGGAAGCATTTACGAATAGTAATTCCATCTTATATGTAGTACAGGGCGGTAATCTAAAAAAAATGGGTTATGAATTTTCCGGGCAGATGCTGGTGCTAGCAAAAATACTGAATTTAACCTATTTATGGAGAAATTTGCGAGTTTTAGGTGGTGCATATGGTGGAGGGATAAACATCTATATGAATGGTAATATATTTTTTTATTCTTATCGCGACCCCAATTTGCTTGAGACAGTAGATATTTATAATACAACAAGTGATTTTATAATGGATTTAGATTTACCAAGATCAGAATTGCAGAGGTATATTATCGGCACAATAGCAGATCTAGATAACCCGATGAATGCAAGGATAAAGGGAGAACAGGCAGAAACAAATTATTTTATAAATAATACTTATGAACAACGACTAAAAGTAAGACAGGAGGTTATAAATACTACAATTGATGATTTAAGATCTTTAAGTGAAATGTTTAAAGCTCTTCTGGGAAAACAATCATTATGTGTAGTTGGGAATGAAAGAAAGATCGCAGAAAATAATCAATTATTTGATTATTCATATCCTTTGTTTTCCTAATCCCATTGAAGATAATCAAAGTAGAATGAACAAAGAGAATGATAGTAAAAGTCCTTCAAGCAGTCGAAACGCTAAAATTTTTTTTAGCTAATGCAATGGAGCACCGCTTTTCGAGGAAAACATTACTTCTATCTTAATCAGAGAGGCTATTTTGAGAAAAAATAAAGAATATTCATTCTTTCTATATCATGCAGCTACAGTCAGTCGTAAAGAAGTTTAGTGATATTAATAACGAGTTTATAAAGTAACAAACAAATTTACAAGTTAAGAGATATGGAGGCAGATTATGAAGAGGAAAAAGAAATTTAACCTAACGTTTCTAGTATTTTGTTTAATTCTAGTACTTGCAGCCTGCAGTTCACAAAATAAAGCGGGAAGTAATACTACTGATAAAGCACCTGTTGCAAAAGATAAATCGACGGAGGAGGTTACTAAAGATAACGTTAGTGATCCAGCGTCTATAGATTCGGAGTCTAACGGGAAGGATGCACAAACGAAGCCACTTGCAGATATGACGCTTGACGATTTAACGGAATATTTCAAAAAAGTAAATTTAATCAAAGAAAACAGCGAAACTTCTAAATTATGTTGTATTGGTTCAGATACAATTAATTATAAAGATGTAAGCGTTGAGGTATATTGGTATGATTTAAAGAACATGAATGAAACACTTCAAAAGGAATATGAAGGTGCGAAAAAAGATGGCTACGTTACACTAGGAAATAGTCAAGTTTTAGTGCAAGTACATGGACCATTTGCAGTAAATGCCAGTGCTTCTACAAAGGCTGAAGAATTTGTAAATGCAGTTAAGGAGCTTAAATAGCATAATAAAGTAACAGAGCAATCATTTTCTGTTTAATCCCCCCAGCTAGATATATTGGGGGGCTATTGTTATCTCCGTTTAGCGCATTATTATTGCTGATTGAAGCTTGAATTAATTTTGAATCATTTTAATAGGTATTCCTTTAACACAACCTCGACAATTCCTCACACTGAAATCACATAAAAAAACTCCAAGTGAAATAATTCCGACTTCGAATTTCACTTTGATTCCTAATCTTATCAGTAGTTTGAGAATGTACTACTGTAGTTATTGATCCGTCTTGCTATGTTTAATTTCTCTCTCTAAAAATTACGATCAACTTCATACAATTACTCATATTTTAGGAAGCATTTCACTATAATATCCTTTTAAATGCTTTACTAACTAGAAACTATTAAATGCTTAATGAATAAAAAAATGTAATTTAAAAACAAAGTTGACTGGAGGGATAAGAAAGAGGTTTCCCTGTTTTTTTTGGTATCAAATGGATATAATCCACATGGTTAATGTCAGAACTTTTGGTGAAAATAAAAAGGAGAATCAATGCTTTGACAAATGGTAATCCCCTATACTATGATAGCTATTGCTGACAAGTCTTATCGGAATAAGGAGGAATAATATGAGAAAATTTAGTATATTGTTAAGTTTATTAGTAAGTCTTACCATTGTATTAGCTGCTTGTGGTAGCAATTCAGATAAGGGATCAAAAGATTCTGCAGATAAAAAAGCTGATAACAACACTGATTTATTGGCACAAATTAAAGATAAGGGCACATTAATAGTTGGTACGGAAGGTACATACCCTCCCTTTACTTTTCATGATAATTCTGGGAAGTTAACTGGATTTGATGTGGAAATTTCACAAGAAGTGGCAAAACGTTTAGGCGTGAAAGCAGAATTTAAGGAAACACAATGGGATGCTATGTTTGCAGGCCTTGATGCAAAGCGTTTTGATATGATTGCGAACCAAGTAGGGATTAATGATGAAAGAAAAGCAAAGTATGCATTTTCTGATCCTTATATTTCTTCTGCTGCTGTTCTTATCACAAGAGAAGATTCAGATGTGAAAAGTTTTAAAGATATGAAGGGATTAAAGTCAGCACAATCATTAACAAGTAATTATGCGGAAATCGCCAAAACGAATGGCGCAGAGCTAGTTGGAGTGGATGGGTTTAATCAAGCGATTGAACTTCTTAATGCCAAACGAGTAGATGTTACCGTTAATGATAAATTATCTTTCTTAGATTTTAAAAAGCAAAAACCTGATGTAAAAGTTAAAATTGTCGATACTGCTGATGATGTAGCGCATAGTGGTTTAATGTTTAGACAAGGAAATGATACGTTAGTTGAAGCGGTAAATAAAGCACTTAAAGAAATGATTGATGATGGTACGTATAAATCAATATCTGAGAAATGGTTCGGAGAAGATGTACTTAAATAGCATTTTTACTGACCCAGAAGCATTCCAACGATATTATGATATAGCAGTTAGTTCCCTTCTCCCTTTGGTGAAGGGGGCTATTTTATATACGATACCACTATCCATTATATCCTTTATTATTGGGATAATTTTAGCTGTATTAACCGCTTTAGCTAGATTATCCAGTATAAAAATTTTTAAAGTGATTGCTGGAATCTATGTTTCCATCATTCGCGGAACACCATTACTCGTACAGCTTTTCATTATTTTTTATGGGTTGCCCAATGTTGGTATTACGCTCGAACCTTTTGTAGCAGCTATTATAGGTTTTTCATTAAGTGTTGGAGCGTATGGATCGGAAATTGTGAGAGGATCCATTTTGAGTATCCCTAATGGGCAATGGGAAGCTGGCTATTCCATTGGGATGAGCTATGTTCAAAATTTAAAAAGAATTATTTTGCCACAGGCTGCACGTGTTTCGATTCCACCATTATCTAATACATTTATCAGTTTAATTAAAGATTCGTCTCTAGCAGCCTTAATTCTAGTAACAGAAATGTTTCGAAAGGCACAGGAAATCGCAAGTACGAATTATGAGTTCTTATTGCTATATTCAGAGGTAGCCCTATTGTATTGGCTTATTTGTTTCCCTCTTTCTATTATCCAGCAAGGACTGGAAAATCGATTCGGCCGTCACTTGAGTAAATAAAAAAGCTTCTATTAGGCAGGAAGACTAAAATAATCGATAGAAGAAGGAGCGAGCATCATGATTTCAATTAAAGGGTTGTCCAAGCACTTTGGCGATTTACAAGTATTAAAGGACATAAATTTAGAAGTGGAAAAAGGGAAAGTCATTGTTGTTATTGGTCCTTCAGGATCAGGAAAAACGACGATGCTTCGATGTTTAAACATATTAGAAATACCAACTAGTGGTCATATTACAATAGAGAATAAGCAATTGGATTTCTCGACGAAAGTAACGAAAAAGGCTATAACAGATTTTCGGAAATTAACAGGTATGGTTTTTCAAAGCTACAATCTTTTTCCCCATAAAACTGCCATTGAGAATGTGATGGAAGGTCCCATCACGGTGAAAAAGCAATCAAAAGAAAAGACAAGAATGAAAGCGGCAGATATACTAAATAAAGTAGGACTGGGGGATAAAATCGACTTTTACCCATTTCAACTGTCAGGCGGGCAGCAGCAGCGAGTTGGCATTGCCAGAGCGCTTGCGATGGAACCAGAAGTAATGTTATTCGATGAACCAACATCTGCGTTGGATCCAGAGCTTGTTGGAGAAGTTTTAAAAGTAATAAAACAACTTGCAAATGAAGGCATGACGATGATTATCGTTACACATGAAATGAAATTTGCGAAAGAAGTTGCGGACGAAGTGATTTTCATGGATGGTGGCTATATTGTAGAGAAAGGTAGCCCTCATGAAATCTTTTCTGAGCCACAAGAAGCAAGGACGCGACAATTTCTTCAATTAATTCAATAAAAAAAAGAGCTGATCAGGAATATCTCAAAAGCGAGAATTAATCTGAAACAGCTCTAAACAAAAGGGGGAATTACACTTTGTAGTATCATTGTGGACCCCTTTTTCTTTTTTTATACATAAAAGAGTAAATTATTTTTAAAAAAATAAAGTCAATGTTCATCATGGATTTTCTTATGGATGACCTCTTCTTCTAATAAACTAATGAAGGCTACTAACACCCCTGAAATCAAGGAGGCAATAGTAAAAACGGATAAACCAGTCAGTATATAAAAAAGAGTCGTCGCAAAGACAGTCAACAAACAACAATGGATGATGGAGTTTACATATAAGGTGTTTTTCATTTAGAACCTTCTTTCCGCTAATCTTTATAATGTAGTATATGTCCGAATGATGAAATATACTACCGCTAAAAACGCAAAAGGATGATTGCCCTTTTTTATCGATAAAGGGGATAAGCCCTCACTGATTTTATAAAAAAGCATATCTAATAAGTATAAAGAATAGCTTGTATCACCTTCTTAGAAGCTGAATGCACAGCATATTCTTTATACCGTAACCCCATAACCTCCTCTCACTTTGGGTATAGCCGTACGTTTGGCTATACTCCTTTTTTTTTAGAAAAGGATAAAAATTGCTTAAATACACTATTTTTTGTAAAATGGGTATAAACAACTATTTTTTGTTTGTGATATCTATGTATATAGATCTTATTACATAATTTATAGGGTTTTACGCGATATAAGAACAGGTATATATAACTATTAAATTAGAAGGGGAACTCATATGAAGAAACGAAGTATTTTTCGCAGTTTACGTACAAAAATGATTGTCATTATCTTTTTTGCTACATTATTTAGCACCATGATATCCTTTAAGCTTAATGAGATGATTCTGGAAGCCGGCGTCTTCCCACAAGAATTCAGTATTTTTGTTAATACTGTCATTAATTTAATTTTTGTAACAGTGATTGTTGCATTATTTACACGAAGAATCATAATTTCTCCTCTTAAGAAATTATTGTATTCAATAAAGAAAATTACAGAAGGCGAATTAGAGATTGAAATTCATAAAACTTCTAATGATGAAATTGGCCAACTAACAGATGCGTTTATTTTGATGAAAGAGTTTATTCGCAACTTAGTACAAAAAGTGAATGAAACATCTGAACACATAAATGCTTCTGCCGAAAAGCTGACTGCTAATACAGTAGAAACAAACCATGTATCAGAGCAGATTTCAGCTGCCATTCAAAGTGTTGCTGCTGGTTCTGAAGAGCAGACAAAAGGAATGGATTTCATTGTTGATTCGGTTGCTGTTGTGAATAATGAAATTAAAGATATTGCGAAGAATACAGAAGATATGGTGAAAAGCACCCATAATACTGTATTGAAAGCTAAAGAAGGACAAGCAGTTGTTGATAATACTGTAACGCAAATGAGTTTAATTCAAAATTCAGTGCAAGAATCGAATGACTCTATTGTATTATTGCAAGAGCGTTCCCAGGAGATTGGTCAATTCTTAAATGTTATAACAGAAATTGCTGATCAGACAAATTTATTGGCATTAAATGCAGCCATCGAAGCTGCTAGGGCTGGTGAAGCAGGAAAAGGCTTTGCAGTAGTAGCAGAAGAAGTAAGGAAATTGGCAGAACAGTCCAATCAGTCCGCTAAGCAAATCGCAGTTCTAGTGAGTGAAATTCAAAAAGATACTCTATCTTCTGTTAAAACAATGAAACGAGTGACAGAGGAAGTAAAAGACGGCATTAATATTACCAACGATACTAAAGAAAAGTTTACGATAATTTCGGAATCAATGTTATCCATGAGTCAGCAAATGGAAAGTATTTTAGAGGCTGCACATAATATTTCTACGAATATAGTTGAGGTTGCAGGTTCGGTGGATCAAGTTAGTGGCATTGCTAAGGAAAACAGTCAAAATTCAATGAACGTGTCAGAAGCCTCTCAGGAACAATTGGCGGCAATGGAAGAAATTACTTCTTCTACTAAATCATTAGCTAAAATCGCAGACGATTTAGTGGAGTTGACGAAAACGATACATGTAGAAGCTTAAATAAGAGAGTGGTCAAAGTAGTAGTTAACATCCCAGAATATTTTTCTAGGAGTGGAGCTATTTTGATCATTCTCTTTTTTTGGGGGAAAATAAAAAGAGTAAGTTATATGACATTTTAAACAGTTTTTTATTAATTTGGTTAAAGTTAGAAATCAAAATAAATAATTTTATAAAAATGATTGTCGAAAGTTGTTATTTCATGCAAATACAAATATAATGGAGAATTGTAAATGTGTGTGTGTGACCCTATTCATTTGGGGGTAAATATAAAATGGTAAAAAATGATTATTTATGAATTGAAGAATGATAACCTGTTAAAAGTTTTACTGAACAAGGAGCAATGACAAAATGTCCCCAAAAAATTCATCGAAAATAGATTATACACTTGTTCTAATATTAATGCTTCTATGTTTAACTAGCCTTATTGCTATATATGGAGCAAACTCATCCTATGTGTTAAAGCAAGTTATGTATTATGTAGTTGGTATAGGTATTATTATTGGAGTAATTCGTTTAGATTCGGATCAGTTGAAGAAACTGACCTGGTATCTGTATGCTTTTGGTCTTTTCTTATTGGTATTGCTTATATTAGCACCGCCCAGTATTGCCCGAGAAATTAATGGTGCAAAAAGTTGGTTCACTTTACCTGGTTTTTCTCTGCAGCCTTCTGAGTTTGTAAAGGTATTTTTAGTACTGGCACTATCGAGAATCATTGTAGATCATCAGGAAAAGTATATAGTAAAGACGATACAAAGTGACTTTTTTCTCTTATTTAAAATTGGAGCTGTAACAGCATTTCCGCTTCTTCTTGTCATGAAGCAGCCTGATTTGGGAACCTCCTTAGTTTTTCTTGCTATTATGCTGGGGATGATTTTTATATCTGGTATTTCGTGGAAGATCTTGACGCCGATTTTTTCTAGTTTTGCTGTGATTGCAACAGCTGTCCTATACCTTGTTATTTGGCATCCAGATTGGATCACCATGTATTTTGGAGTGAAGGAGTATCAGATGGGAAGAATTTATTCCTGGTTAGATCCCTATACATACCAAAGTACAACGGGTTACCACTTAACCCAGTCTTTGCTTGCAATTGGTTCGGGCCAGACAACAGGAAAGGGTGTTGGCACAAGTGAAGTAGTGCTTCCAGAAAATCACACTGATTTTATTTTTAGTGTAGTCGGCGAGGAATTTGGCTTCATTGGAGCAAGTATTATCATTAGTTTATTTTTCTTGCTTATTTATCACATAACAAAAGTGGCCTTAGAAACAAAAAATACTTTTTATACATGTATGAGTGTAGGGATTATTAGTATGCTTTGTTTCCATGTTTTCCAAAATATTGGGATGACGGTAGGGATTCTTCCTATTACCGGGATACCACTTCCTTTTATAAGCTATGGAGGTAGTTCTTTGATGGGAAATATGCTTTCGATGGGATTGATTTTTTCCATTCGATATCATTATAAAAAATATATGTTTTCTAGTGATGAATAACGGTTTTTATGTAACGACAAAAAGAGGCTGACAGGGAAGCAGCCTCTTTTTGTGTATTCTTTCTCGATTCTTTAAATGAGGGGGAAAGAAAAGGAAAGAATATTAATTATGGGAAGTTAATGATATTGATAATCATTATCATTAGGTGTACTCTTATAATAAAACAATTCCATCAGGTTGTCAATGAAAATAGAAGGGAGAGAAGAAAATTGGACGAGAAATTTCAAGAGGAATTTGACTCCTTGTTGAGTAATTATACGGAATTACTTCTTGGAGAAGAAAATGAGGAATTAAAGGAAAAAGTGCAAGTATGGATGCTCTATACTTATATGTCCAAAAATATGCCAGGCTTAGTAAAGCATTGGAATGCTAAATTCCCTGATGGGAAACAAACAATTGTTCAAATTGTATCAGAAATTAAAAAAATGAATGAGATAAGAAAACAAAATCAAAAATAAAACATATGCTATAAAGAAAGCTGGACAAAGTGTAAAAATACCACCCATAACGATGTCGTTTTGGGTGGATAAAATGAGGGTTTTACTGAATAGTGGTGTTTCCATATGGAAATTGGTTACTGTATCCTTTGAATTGTTGATAAGATTGCTGGATTTTTTGT